>NZ_JAVDSR010000009.1:0-195091 GCF_031455455.1 Stenotrophomonas sp. 1337
CGGTCGAAGGCGGGGTGGGTCCGGTTGCGGGGGCGTGAGCGCCATGGATGGCGCGACCGAGCCTCCATGGACGGATTTACGGCGGCCCCCGCAACCGGACCCACCCCGCCAACCCGCAGGAAGCCAGCTTTTGACGTTGCTTCGGCCGTTGCTTCGGCCTCTGCGGGTGCCGGGCGCAGCCCGGCCGAACTACAATCCCGCTCATGCTGAAATTCTCGAATGAACCTCGCCAGGGGCGCTTGTGAGCGGCCGCGGTGGCAACGAAGGCCAGGTGCGCATCATCGGTGGGCGCTGGCGCAATACCCGACTGCCGGTTCCGACCCTGCCGGGCCTGCGGCCCAGCAGCGACCGCGTGCGTGAGACCCTGTTCAACTGGTTGATGCCCAAGCTGGGCGGGGCGCGCGTGCTGGACCTGTTCGCCGGCAGCGGCGCGCTTGGGCTGGAGGCGGTCTCGCGGGGGGCCGCGCATGCCACCCTGGTCGAGCGCGACCCGCAGCTCGCGCGCAACCTGTCGGCGGCGGTGACCAGACTGCAGGCGGGTGACGTCGTGACGGTCGCTCAGGCCGATGCACTGCGCTGGCTGCAGGCCGCGCCGGCACAGCAGGCGGATCTGGTGTTCATCGACCCGCCGTTCGCCGATGGCCTGTGGCAGGACGTGCTGGCCCAGCTGCCGCGGCACCTGGCCGCCGATGCCTGGCTGTACCTGGAATCGCCGGCCAGCCACGTGCCGGTGCTGCCCCCGGAATGGCTGCTGCACCGCGATGGCGGCACCCGCGAGGTGCGCTTTGCCCTGTACCGCCGCGCCGCTGCTACACTTTGACCTCATCTGAACATCTGCTACCGCCCATGACCGTGGCCAACCGCCGCATCGCCGTCTATCCCGGCACGTTCGACCCCATCACCAATGGTCATATCGACCTGGTGAGCCGGGCCGCGCCGCTGTTTGAAAAGGTCGTGGTGGGCGTGGCGCAGAGCCCCTCGAAGGGACCGGCCCTGCCGCTGGAACAGCGCGTGCAGCTGGCGCGTGGCGCCCTGGGCCACCACAGCAACGTCGAGGTCATCGGCTTCGATACGCTGCTGGCCCATTTTGTGCGTTCGGTGCAGGGCGGTGTGCTGCTGCGCGGGCTGCGCGCGGTGTCCGACTTCGAGTACGAATTCCAGATGGCGAGCATGAACCGCCACCTGATTCCGGAGGTCGAGACCCTGTTCCTGACCCCCGCCGAGCAGCACAGCTTCATCTCGTCCTCGCTGGTCCGCGAGATCGCACGCCTGGGTGGCGATGTGTCCGGCTTCGTGCCGGCCGCCGTGCTCGAGGCGCTGCGCAAGGTCCGCGAAGCGAAGTCGGCCCAGTCGTAAGCCCTGGCCAGCAGTAGATCCTGTAGCACCACGCATTCCATTACGCACACCAACACGCAACATTCCGGGAGGAAACCCATGAACAACACCATGCGCGCGATGCTGATCGCTTCGTTTGCCCTGGCTTTCACCGCCTGCAAGAAGGAAGAAGCCGCTCCGGTCGACGAAGCCAAGCAGGCGCTGGTCGCGCCGGCCAAGGAAGACGACGCAGGCTGGAAGAAGTACCTGCAGGAAGTGGCCATCCAGAACATGGGCAACATCACCAACAGCCCGTTCCTGTACTACCTGTCGCCGGAATCGGATCCGGACTTCCAGGCCAAGTACGAGCGCCAGACCGAAAGCGCGACCCAGGCCGTGGCCCGTGGCGTGCAGCCGGGCAACATGCTGGCCTTCGGTTCGTCGGCCTCGGGCAAGATGGCTGACATGATCCAGACCGTGTTCAAGGATGTCTCGCCGGATTCGATGAAGGGCGTGCGCGTCGTCTTCATCGGCCAGTCCGCCGACAACGCCCGCGTGCAGGCCGTGGTCCAGCCGACCGGTGCCGAGTACATTTTCGTCGAAGCCAAGTAAGACCGAGCCGAGGCGGTCGTGCTTCGGCACGGCCCGGGCGGCGCCCTGCGATGGGCGCCGCTGATGACCTGACCGGCCCGCGCGCCCGCGCAGGCCGGTCCTTGTCCCAAGGCGCGGGCGTGGAGTATCGCCATGTCGCTGAAAATCAATGAGCTCTGCGTCAACTGCGACGTATGCGAGCCGGCCTGCCCGAACCAGGCCATCACGATGGGTGAAACCATCTACGTGATCGACCCCGCCCGCTGTACCGAGTGCGTGGGCCATTTCGACGAACCGCAGTGCGTGGTCGTCTGCCCGGTCGAATGCATCGACCCCGATCCGGACATCGTCGAAACCGAAATCGAGCTGCTGGCCAAGTTGCGCCAACTGCAGCACGATCATCCCGAACTCTATGCGGAGCCCCCATCCGAATGAAGTCGTTCGCCCGCCCCCTGTTGCTGCTCGGCCTGCTGCTGAGTTCCGTCGCCTGGGCTGATGCCCCGGTCCGTGCCGAGCGCCCCGATGGCGCGGCCATCGCCAGCGGTCACGCCCTGGCCACCCAGGCCGGTGTCGACATCCTGGCCCAGGGCGGCAACGCCTTCGACGCGGCGGTGGCGGTGTCCTCCACACTGGCAGTGGTCGAGCCGATCAGCTCCGGTCTTGGTGGCGGCGGCTTCTTCCTGCTGCATGATGCGGCTACCGGCAAGGACGTGATGCTGGACGCGCGCGAGACCGCGCCGGCCGCGGCCACGCCGCAGGCCTTCCTCGACAAGAAGGGTGACCTGGACCGCGACCGCTCGGTCAACGGCCCGTGGTCTGCCGGCATTCCGGGCCTGCCGGCGGCGCTGGTCGAACTGTCGGCCAAGCACGGCAAGCTGCCGCTGGCGGCATCGTTGCAGCCGGCGATCCGCATCGCGCGTGAAGGCTTCCCGGTGTACGACCGCATGGCCAAGGGCTATGCCTCGCGCCGTGAAGTGATGGAGCGTTATCCCGGTACGCGCGAGGTCTACCTGCGCAATGGCAAGCCGATCGCCACCGGTGACCTGTTCAAGCAGCCGGAACTGGCGCAGACCCTGGAGCGCCTGGCGGCCGGTGGCTTCGACGGCTTCTACAAAGGCCAGACCGGCAAGCTGCTGCTGGCCGGCGTGAAGCAGGCGGGCGGCAAGTGGACCGCCGAAGAGCTTGCCGGCTACCGCGTCAAGCAGCGTGCGCCGATCGTCTTCAACTACAACGGCTGGAAGATCACCACCGCACCGCCGCCGTCCTCCGGTGGCATCGCCCTGGCCAGCATGCTGCAGATCCTGGAAGGCTGGGACATCAAGCAGATGGATGCCGCGCACCGCACCCATCTGGTGGTCGAGTCGATGCGTCGTGCCTACCGTGACCGCACCTTCTTCCTCGGCGATCCGGATTTCGTGCAGATCCCGCAGAAGGTGCTGGCCAGCAAGGATTACGCGCAGGGCCTGCGCGCAACCATCCACCCGGAAAAGGCGACCCCCAGCGACCTGCTGTCGGGCAACCCGACGCCGCTGGAGGATGACGAGACCACCCACTTCTCGATCATCGACCGTGATGGCAACCGTGTCGGTGCCACCCAGACCGTCAACCTGCTGTACGGCTCGGGGTTGATTCCGAAGGGCACCGGCGTGCTGCTGAACAACGAGATGGACGACTTCGCGCTGAAGCCGGGAACGCCCAATGCCTTTGGCGTGATGGGCTACGCGGCCAACGCGCCGAAGCCGGGCAAGCGCATGCTCAGCTCGATGACGCCCACCTTCATGGAAAACGACGACAAGGTGATCGTGCTGGGCACGCCCGGTGGCAGCCGCATCATCACCATGGTGCTGCTGGGTATCCTGGGCTACGACGCTGGCCTGGATGCGCAGCAGGTCGCCGCGCTGCCGCGCTACCACCACCAGTGGCTGCCGGACCTGATCGAAGCGGAAAGCAATGCTTTCGACGCTGGCACCATCAAGCAGCTGCAGGCGATGGGCCACAAGATCGACCTGCCGGGCGAGGTCGCTGCCGGCGGCCGCGGCTCCAGCCACGTGTGGGGCAACCTGCAGACGGTGGAGTGGGACCGCAAGGCCAACAAACTGTTTGGCGGCAGTGACCCGCGCAACCCGGTCGGCAGTGCCCAGATTGAGCCGGCTCCCTGATCCGGCGGCAGCGCCGGGCCATGCCCGGCGGACGCAAACCTGGGAACCCCGCCCGCAACGGCGGGGTTTTTCATTTTCCCACTAGCGATTATTTAACGAGCGGCCACCGATAATTGCGTCATGAAACTATGGTCGATCCGCGGTAATACCCAACGCCTGGATGGCGGTGCAATGTTCGGCAACGCGCCGCGCGCGTTGTGGGAAAAGTGGGCAGCACCGGATGAGCTCAACCGCATCGAGCTGGCCTGTCGTGCGTTGTTGGCGAGCCCGCTGGAAGGCAAGACGGTGCTGTTCGAAACCGGCATCGGTGCGTTCTTCGAGCCGCGCATGCGCGAGCGCTATGGCGTGCAGGAAAGCCAGCATGTGCTGATCGATTCGCTGCGCGAAGCCGGCTTCGAGCACGAAGACATCGACGTGGTGGTGCTCAGCCATCTGCACTTCGACCATGCCGGCGGCCTGTTGGCCGCGTGGCACGAAGGCCGTGAACCGGAACTGCTGTTCCCCAATGCGACGTACGTGGTCGGGGCGCAGCATTGGCAGCGCGCGCTGCAGCCGCACCCGCGCGATCGCGCCAGCTTCATTCCAGAACTGCCGGGCCTGCTGCAGGCCAGTGGCCGCCTGGAAGTGGTGGACGGCGAGTATTCGAAGGTGCTGGGCCACAGCGTGCGTTTCAGTTACAGCGACGGGCACACGCCGGGGCTGATGCTGGCCGAGATCGTCGGGCAGGCACGCGCAGGCGAGGGGGCGCATGGCGGCGTGGTGTTCTGCGCCGATCTGATTCCGGGTCGCTCGTGGGTGCACGTGCCGATCACCATGGGGTACGACCGCAACGCCGAGCTGCTGATCGACGAGAAGCGACAGTTCCTGGAAGACAAGCTGGCGCGCAACGTGCATCTGTTCTTCACCCATGATCCGCAGGTGGCGCTGGCGCAGGTCGGGCGGGATGAGAAGGGACGTTTCGTGACGCTGCATGAGCAGGGCGAACTGAAGGCGCGCGCGCTGGGGTGAGGTTGGCCGGCAGGGCTGCGCCCTGCACCTGCTGTAGTGCCGGCCGCTGGCCGGCAACCTCAACAGCAACAGCGGGCTATCCGTGGGGTGGCGGGGCGGTGTCGGATTGCGGGGACGCCGCAAGTACGTCCTTGTAGGCTTGGCAGCCGCATCCATGCGGCTGACACCCCGCAATCCGACACCGCCCCGCCTTCGACAGATTTCCGGTGACGGATGGGACACCCGTTGGATCTTTCGGGGTCGGATCCCGTTGCTGTGCAACGGGCTCTGACCCCATTCGACGGACAGGTTCCAAATGACTGTCAGTAGATCCACGCCATGCGTGGATGGGGCCTTTCTTCGCTGTTTTTACGATGCCTTGAGGCAGCTGCTCATGAAGGTCTTGCGGGCGTCGCCGGCGAGCTTTTGGGTGGCGGCGTCTGCGTTGCACTTCTTCATGCGCTCCTGCGGCGTGGCAGGGGTTGCCGGTGCGGCTGCGTGCGAACTCAGGCATGCGCTCTGCGCGGACTTGTAGGCGTCGCCTTTCAGCCCTTTGTTCTTTGCCGAACAGTCGGCCATGCGCTGCTGCTGTGGGGTGGCTGCGTTGGCGGCAAACGGTAGGCCGACCAGCAGGGCGGCGGCGAGCAGCAAAGAGGCTTTCATGGTGGCTCCAGGGCAGGGCGGGTGCGCGGAGCATTCGCCCGTTGCCGCAAAGCCGGCGTGAAGGTGCCTGGAGCAGGTGGAGCACTTCCTTTCGAAAGCGCTCCGACCCGGTCGATCTCAGCCCACGCGGGTACCGAAGATGCGGTCGCCGGCATCACCCAGGCCCGGCAGGATGTAGCCCTTGTCATTGAGCTGCGCGTCGATCGCGGCGGTGTAGATCTCCACGTCCGGGTGCACGGCCTTCACCGCTTCGATGCCCTCCGGCGCGGCAACCAGGAAGATGCCCTTGATCCGGCGGGCGCCGGCGCGCTTGAGCATGTCGATGGTGGCGATCAGGGTGCCGCCGGTGGCCAGCATCGGGTCGAGGATCAGCGCGTCGCGCTCTTCCAGGCGGCCGGTCAGGCGCTCGAAGTAGGGCACCGGCTGCAGGGTTTCCTCATCGCGCTGCAGGCCGACCACGCTGACACGGGCGGCCGGAATCAGCGACAGCACGCCGCTGAGCATGCCCAGGCCGGCGCGCAGGATCGGCACCACGGTGATCTTGGCGCCGGCGATGCGCTGCACGGTGACCGGGCCGGACCAGCCCGGCAGGGTGTGCGGCTCGGTTTCCAGGTCGGCGGTGGCCTCGTAGGCCAGCAGCGTGCCCAGTTCGTTGGCCAGTTCGCGGAAATCCTTGGTGCTGAGCGCGGCGTTGCGCATCAGGCCGATCTTGTGCTGCACCAGCGGGTGGCGCACTTCGACGATCTTCATGGGAGGGTCTGGCAGAAGGGGAGGCCCCCATTTTAAGCGGAATGCGCGGTGGTGCCGAGCCGGGTCCGGCAGGCCAGGCTTCACCGGTGTCATGCCCATGCAACCTGCCGGACATACCGTGCTGACCCAATCTTTACACCGTTGGGGATAGCTGTGCAGAAGAAGAATACGTTGGGCCTGGCAATCAGCCTCTCGCTGCTGGTGACGGCCAGCCCGTCGGTGCTGGCGGCCGAAAACGCTGCCGCTGCCGTGGCAGGGGGTGCCGCCGCAGCGACCGATCTGGAGCGCATCGAAGTGCGTGCACAGCTGGAATCGCAGGTACGCGCCGTCGACCTGAAGCGCAGCAGCGATGCCATCGAAGACGCCGTGTCTTCAGACGCACTGGGCCAGTACCCGGACAAGAACGTGGCCGAGTCGCTGCAGCGCCTGCCGGGCATCAGCGTGACCCGCGACCAGGGTGAAGGCCGGTTCGTGGTGGTGCGTGGCCTGGATGCCAACCTCAACAGCGTCAGCGTCGACGGCATCGCCATCGGCACCCCGGAAGATTCCAGCCGCGCGGCGCCGCTGGATGTGATTCCGTCCGATTCGACCGAGCGCCTGCGCGTGGTCAAGTCGCCCACCCCGGACATGCCGGGCGACGCCATCGGTGGCGCGATCCTGGTTGAATCGGCCTCGGCCTTCGATCGTGACGGCCGCAGCCTGCGTGGCAAGATCGAAGCCAGCCACCAGCAGCTGTCCGGCGAAACCAGCCCGAAGGCGGCCTTCAACTACAGCGAAGTGTTCAACGACACCTTCGGCGTCGCGCTGGGCGTGAACTACCAGAAGCGCACGTTCGAATCGGACAACACCGAAGTGGAGTACGACGGCGAAGACGATGCCGCACCGGGCGACGTCACCGCGATCAACCTGCAGCACCGCAAGTACGAAATCGAGCGCAAGCGCATCGGCGCCAACCTCAACCTGGACTGGCGCCCGAACGAGGACAGCAAGTACTACCTGCGTGCGCTGTACAGCCAGTTCGATGATGCCGAAACCCGCCAGCGGGTGATCTTCAACTTCGATGACGCGAAGATGGTGAAGACCGGTACCGACCAGTACCGGTTGGACGGCATGCCGAAGGATTCCATCGACAAGCGCATGCGCTACCGCACCAAGGAAGAGAACACCTTTGCGGCCAGCCTGGGCGGCGAGAACACGCTGACCAACGCCGTGGTCGATTACAAGGTTGGTTTCACCCGCACCGAAGAGCGGGTGAACGATGAAATGGAGGCGCGCTTCAAGCTCAACGGCAAGGCCTTCAACGGTACGCTGGACCAGAGCAGTCGAATGCCCAGCTACAGCTTCGACAATCCGCAGTGGCTGGACAACGCGAACTACGCGTTCGACCGCTTCGTGATTTCACCCAAGCAGGTGAACGACAAGGAGCAAAGCGCACAGGTCAACGTCCGCTTCGACGGCGACAGCGGCAGCATCAAGTTCGGCCTGCTGGGGCGCTGGCGCGACCGCGACGTCAACGTCGACGAAAGCGAACTGCGCGTCGGCCCGAAGGTTGCCCTGTCCAGCTGGACCACCGGCTCCCCGGATCACCGCCACGGCACCCTGGGTGACGGCATGGATTCGGACGCGATGCGCGCGTACTGGGCGGCCAACCGTGGCCAGTTCAGTGCTCGCCCGCAGGATGCCGGCGCCAACGCGATGACCTCGCTGGAAGAGGACTACACCGCCAGTGAAGACATCTTCGCCAGCTACGCCATGGGGACCTGGGATGTCGGTGCGCTGCGCATCATCGGTGGCGTGCGTGTGGAGAACACGCGCTTCAGGGCCGAAGGCAACCAGGTCGATGTGGCGGCCAACGGCCGCAGCTACACCGTAACCCCGCGCGTGGCCAACAGCAGCTATACCAACGTACTGCCGGGCCTGCACCTGCGCTATGACGCGGCCGATGACTGGGTGCTGCGCGCCTCGGCCAACAAGACCGTTTCGCGCCCGTCCTTCGGCGATATCTCGCCGCGCGTCGGCTACAGCCGCGGCGACGAGGAAGTGCGCCTGGGCAATCCTGAGCTGGACCCGTACGAGTCGAAGAACATCGACCTGTCGGTGGAGAAGTACCTCGGCAGCACCGGCATCGTTTCGCTCGGTCTGTTCCACAAGTCCATCGACGGCTATATCGTCGAGACGGTGCGCACCAATGATCCGGCCTATGGTGGTTTCGACGTGACCCAGCCGATCAATGGCCGCAAAGCCACCGTGCGTGGTGCGGAGCTGAACTGGCAGCAGCAGCTGGCCTTCCTGCCCGCCGGCCTGGACGGCCTGCTGGTGGGCGCCAGCGGCACCTGGCTGGATACCGGATTCGACGCTGGCATCGAGGATCGCGCCGGTGAGGATTTCACCCTGCCGCGTGCCTCCAAGCACGTTTACAGCGCCCACATCGGCTATGAAAAGTACGGCCTGAGCACCCGTCTGGCGGCGGTGTACCGCAGCGAGTACCTGGACAGCATCGGCAAGGGCCGTGCGTTCGACATCTACGTCGCGCCCAACACCCAGCTCGACTTCTCGCTGGACTACAAGTTCAACGCGAACGTGAGCGTGTACTTTGAAGCGCAGAACCTGCTGGACAAGCCGTTGGAGCTGTACCAGGGCACGCGCTCGCGCACCCTGCAGATGGAAGAGTATGGCCGCACCTACGCCGTGGGCCTGAAGGTGGCCCTGTGATGGCGCGTTGCATGACCCTGATGGCGGCCTCGCTGGCAGCCGTTCTTGCCGCCGGCTGCACGCCGGCCGCGGACAAGGCGCCGGCAGCGGCTGCAGCGACCGGCGCTGTGGCACCGGTCGAGCGCAACGTGGCGACCATCGCCGAGGCCTTCCTGACCCTGATGACCCCGGCCGACAACATCGATTCGCCCGCGTCCTGGCAGACCCCGGATGGCAAGACCTGGCTGATCGCCACGGCCAAGGCCACCGACAAGCTGGTGGTCTACGATGGCAGCAACGGCCAGCACCTGCGCGACGTCGGCAGCACCGGCACCGGCCTGGGCCAGTTCGATCGTCCCAACGGCATCGCGGTGATCGATGACCTGCTGTGGATCGTCGAGCGCGACAACCACCGTGTGCAGGTGCTTTCGCTGCCGGACTTCACTCCGTTGGCCACCTTCGGTGCCGACGATCTGCGCAAGCCCTACGGCCTGTGGGTGGACCGCCGTGCCGATGGCTACAGCGTCTACGTCACCGACTCCTGGGACAACGGCGAGGACGCACAGGGCAAGGACATCCTGCCGCCGCTGGCTGAGCTGGACAAGCGCGTGCGCCAGTACCACGTGTCCCGCGATGGCACGAAGGTGCAGGCAACACTGTCGGCCAGCATCGGTGATACCAGCGAAGCCGGCGCGTTGCGTGTGGTCGAATCGATCTGGGGGGATCCGGCCAATGATCGCCTGCTGATCGCCGAAGAGGACGAAAGCTACGCCAGCGAATTCAAGGTCTACACCCTGGCGGGGCGCTTCACCGGCACCACCTTCGGCCGCGACGTGTTCAAGGCGCAGGCCGAAGGCGTGATGCTGCGCACCTGCGGCAAGGACGGCTGGTGGATCACCACCGAGCAGGGCAAGCAGCGCAGCGTGTTCCATCTGTTCGACCGCCATACGCTGAAGCCGGTGGGTGCGTTCCAGGGCAATACCGTAGCCAACACCGATGGCATCTGGATGATGCAGCAGCCGACGCCACGGTTCCCGCACGGTGCCCTGTATGCGGTGCACGATGACCAGGGTGTGGTGGCCTTCGACTGGGAGAGCATCGCCAAGCAGTTGGCCCTGCCGCTGGAGTGTGGCTCGTGAGCGCGCGTTTGGTGCGCTTGCTTGCGATCGGGCTGCTGCTGGCATTGCCATCGATGGCGATGGCTGCGGCCGAGCCCAATACGCAGGTGCCGTCGGGCAGCCGCTACTACGCGGCCACACCGGTGCCGGACCGCATCGTTGCCTCTCCATCGGTCGACCCCAGCCACGGCTTCGCAGTGGCCTGGCGCACCGATGGCAGCGTGCAGTCGCCGCTGCTGGAAATCGCACGGGCCGACGATTCGCCGGCCATCGAGGGCATCGTCCAGGTGCGCGCGAAGACCCAGGTGCTGCAGACCGAGAACGGCTTTTCGCATCATCATCGCGCCGACATCGATGGTTTGCAGCCGGACACCCTGTATGTCTACCGCGTACAGGGCAATGGCAGCTGGAGCGCGTGGAACCAGCTGCGTACGCTGGCCGCTGCCGACCAGCCGCTGACCCTGCTGTATTTCGGCGATACCCAGAACAAGAACGTCAGCCATGTAAGCCGCGTGGTGCGGGCTGCACAGAAGGCCGCGCCGGATGCACGGATCAGTCTGTTTGCCGGCGACCTGGTCAGCGGTGGCGACAACATGGACGACAGCGAATGGGGCGAATGGTTCGCCGCCACCAGCTGGCTGGCACAGGAGACGCTGGTGGCGCCGGCGATCGGCAACCACGAGTACTTCGAGGAATTCGAGGACACGCCACAGGAGCGCCGTGTGCTGGGCCGCCATTGGCCGGTGACCTTCGCCCTGCCGGGCAACGGTGCCAGCGCGGCGGCGGGTACCAGCTACTGGTTCGACGCACAGGGCGTGCGCGTGGCCGTGGTCGATGGCACCTCGGCGCTGGATCTGGGTACCGCCAAGGCGCAGGCACAGTGGTTGGACAAGGTGCTGGCCGGCAACCGGCAGCCGTGGACGATCGTGCTGCTGCACCAGCCGTTCTATTCGCCGCGCGAGGGCCGCGAGAATGCTGCCCTGCGCAAGGTGCTGCTGCCGGTGGTGCGCCGTCACAAGGTGGATCTGGTACTGCAGGGGCATGACCATACCTACGGCCGTCGCGGCGAAGGGCAGGCGGCAACACCGCAGTACGTTGTGACAGTGGCTGGACCGAAACAGTACCGCCTGTCGGACGAAGCACGCAGGACGATGGACCCTGTGGGCGAAGATACTCAGCTGTTCCAGGTGTTGCGCATCGATCCGCAGCGCCTTCGCTACGAGGCCCGCACGGTGACCGGGCGCCTGTACGACGCCTTCGAGCTGAAGCGCGATGACAATGGCGGCAAGCAACGGGTGGAGCAGCAGGAGGGACGGATCGCGCCGCGTGACTGCGCGCGTGCCCAGACCGCCAAGGGCCGCACCGACCGGTGCTGGGAGTGAGGAACGACCGATGAGCACGCGCCCGCGCCTCGTTCCGATGGCTGCCATTGCCGTTGCCCTGCTGCTGGTGGTGGGCGCGGTGGTTGCTGCCGATACCGTACTGCACCCGTTCCTGGCCGCTCAGCCGGAGCAGGTGCCGCAGGAAAGAACGACGGACGGGTGATCAGCGAAGCGATGCAGCAGTCCAGAAGTGGATCCATGCCACGCGTGGATTGAACCTTTCCGTGCACCATCCGCGCATGGCGTGGCTCTACTGCATCGCGTCCAGGAACAGTTCTGCTTCATCCGTGCTGCCCAGCACCACAGCGACAGCGCGCAACGCCGCGTCGCGATGAACCGGACGGATCCCGCCATCATCGTCATCGCTGTACAGATCCTCGTCGGCATCGAGGTAAACGCTGCCGGCCGCAGCCAACGCGGACATCAGGGTCGGCACGTCGGCGGTGAAGTCATCGGCGTCCCAGTGGCCCGCGCCATGACGGGCGAACAGTACGCGACCATCGTCGATGTCGAGGATGAGGGGATCGGCGCCACGGTCGGCGATCACCAGCCACTGCGCCGGCCAGTCGCTGATCGGTTCGCCATCGTTGCCGTTCCAGCGATAGCCTGCCTGGTAGGCCCACAGGCGCTGCAAGGGCGGTATCCACACCTCAAGGCCTGGAATGGTGATGCCGCAGGGGCCTTTTGCAGGATTGAATACCTCGCCGAACGGGCCGACGCGTGCGTAGAATCCGGCCAGCACGTCCGGCAGCGGGAACGGCCCCTGCCACGCGTCGGCGGATTGCGGCTGCAGGGGGCCGAAGCGGGCAAACGTGGCGCGAAGATCATCCATGACGTGGGCCGGGCGGAAGCGGAAGAGCGCGCAGCCTAGCAGAGCCGGTCGCACGCATCGCCTTCACCGTCACTGGCTATCATGGCCGCCCAGCAACTGAGAGGCAGTGCACGTGTCGGTAGCGTTGGTATGGTTCCGTCGGGACCTGCGGTTGCAGGACAATCCGGCGCTGCAGGCGGCGCTGGAAGCGGGCCACGATGTGGTGCCGGTGTACATCCACGCGCCGCACGAAGAGGGCGAGTGGGCGCCGGGCGCGGCCTCCAATGCATGGCGCCATCGTTCGCTGGCAGCGCTGGATGCCGGCCTGCGTGCACGGGGTTCATCGCTGGTGCTGCGTGCCGGTGACAGCCTGCCGGCCCTGCAGGCGTTGATCGAGCAGACCGGCGCTGAAGCGGTGTACTGGAACCGCAAGTACGAACCGGCGACGCAACCGCGCGATGCCGCCATCAAACGCACGCTGCGCGAGCAGGGCATCGATGCGCAGAGCAGCAACGGCAGCCTGCTGTTCGAGCCCTGGGACATCGCCACCCAGCAGGGGCAGCCCTACAAGGTATTCACTCCGTACTGGCGCAACGTACTCAGCCACTGGCGTTTGCCCGCCTTGCGGGCCACACCGGAGACGCTGCCGGCGCACACGGTCGACAGCCTTGCGCTGGATACGCTGCAGCTGGCGCCCACGCTTCACTGGGATACCGGGTTCTGGGAACACTGGCAGCCGGGCGAGACCGGTGCGCTCGAGGCGTTGTCCGTGTTCGAGGATGGTGCGCTGCGCGGCTATCGCGAGCAGCGCGACCTGCCGGATCGGGTCGGTACCTCGCGGCTGTCGCCGCACCTGCATTTCGGCGAAATCGCGCCGTGGCGCATCGCCCACGCGCTGGAAGGCCTGCGCAGTGCCGGCACCGATGCCGACATCGACGGCTACCTGCGCCAGCTCGGTTGGCGTGATTTCGCCTACCACCTGCTGCACCACTTCCCGAACACGCCCACCGACAACCTCAATCCACGCTTCGATCGCTTCCCGTGGTCCAACCCCAGTGCTGCCCAGCTGCACGACTGGCAGCGCGGCAACACCGGTGTGCCCATCGTTGATGCTGGCCTGCGCGAGCTCTGGCATACCGGCTACATGCACAACCGGGTGCGGATGATCGTTGCCAGCTACCTGTGCAAGCACCTGCGTGCGCATTGGCTGCACGGCGCGCGCTGGTTCTGGGACACGCTGGTGGATGCGGACCTGGCCAACAACACGATGGGGTGGCAGTGGGTGGCCGGCACCGGTGCCGACGCGGCTCCCTATTTCCGGGTATTCAATCCGGTTACACAGGCCGAGAAATTCGATCCACAGGCGCGCTACATCAGCCGCTGGGTGCCTGAGCTGGCGGCGCTGCCGGTGAAGGCACGGTTCGCTCCATGGCAGCACCCGCAGCTGTTGGCCGAACTCTCGCCCGGCTACCCGCGCACGCCGCTGGTGGACCTGGCGGCTGGCCGGGATGCCGCTCTGGCCGCCTACCGTCAGTCGGCGGCGGGGTAAAGCGCTGGCTGAGCGGTCCAGACAGCTAGCTGAACACGTCCCTGTCGACCGGTGTGATCATCATCCCGACATCGCGTCCGGCTGTTTATCCTCGTTGCCGCCCGCAAGCCGCCGGCCCGACCGGAAACCAAGGAGAACACCATGATCCGCAACACCACCCGCAACGTCGCACTGGCCCTGATGAGTGCGGCCGTCCTGTCGGCCTGCGCCACCGGCGGCTCCTATGTGCAGAGTGATCCGTACGGCAACCCGACCGAGCAGCAGAACCGCACCGGTCGCAATGCCCTGATCGGTACCGCCATCGGCGTGGCCGCGGGCCTGCTGTCCGGCGACAGCGCGACCGAGCGTCGCCAGCATGCGCTGATCGGCGCGGGCATCGGCGCACTCAGTGGCGCCGCGGTGGGCCAGTACCAGGATCGCCAGGAGCGCGCGCTGCGCGAGCGCACCGCCAACACCGGCATCGACGTCGAGCGCCAGGGCGACAACATCATGCTGAACCTGCCCGACGGCATCACCTTCGACTTCGGCAAGTCGGCACTGAAGCCGCAGTTCTACGGCTCGCTCAATGGCGTTGCCGGCACCCTGCGTGACTACAACCAGACCATGATCGAAGTGGTCGGCCACACCGACAGCATCGGCAGCGACGCGGTCAACAACCGCCTGTCCAAGGAGCGTGCTGATTCGGTGGCGCAGTACCTGATCGGCCAGGGCGTGCAGAGCGTGCGCATCGAAACCCTGGGCGCGGGCAAGGCCTACCCGATCGCTGACAACAGCACCGATGCCGGCCGTGCCAAGAACCGCCGCGTCGAGATCCGCGTGATTCCTCTCAAGCAATAACGCGCAGCGTTATTGCTGTTCCGGCGCAGCCGGAACGAAAATGCCGCCCTAGCAGGCGGCATTTTCTGTAGGTGCCGAGTGTGCTCGGCACGCCGATAGCCCATGTGGAAAGCCGCGCCGACCAAGGTCGGCATCTACCAGAGGCGACCCAGGGGCAGGGTACAGGCGGCATCGCTGCAGCTTACGCCGCCGAAGCAGCCACCTTCTCCAGGATCCGCTTGCCGCTGCTCGCCAGCGCCGCTTCTTCCTGTTCCTGCTGCTGCCGCGCCAGCTTCGCACCGGGGCACTGCGCCAGCATGTAGTTGGCATCGAAGTTGAGCTTCTCCACCAGGAAATCGACGAACGCGCGCACCTTCGGCGACACCAGCCGGCCACCGGCGAACACCGCGTTGAAATCCACTTCCGGGCCGGTCCAGCCGGCCAGAACCCGGCGCACCATGCCCGACTCGACGAACGGCTTGGCCATCACGTCGCCGGTCAGCAGCAGACCTTCGCCACACACCAGCGCGCCATTCAGCGCAGACATGTCGTTGGCCGTCATCAGCGGCGTCACCGGGAAGTCGCGCAGCTCACCACCGTTCTCGCCCAGCTGCCAGGTGAAGCGTGGCGAATTGCCGGTGTGGTACGGCTTGCGCATGGCCAGGATGCGGTGGAACTGCAGCTCTTCCGGATGCAGCGGCTCGCCGTAGCGCTCGATGTAGGCCGGGCTGGCGAACACCTGCGTGCGCAGGCTGCCGAGCTTGCGCGCCACCAGGTTGGAATCGGGCAGGGCACCTACGCGCAGGGCAAGATCGGCCTCACCGGCGATCAGGTCCAGCTTCTCGTTGCCCATGTGCATGTCCAGGCGGATTTCCGGGTACTGCGCATGGAACTGGCCCAGCAGCGGTGCGATCCAGGTGATGCCGATCGAATAGGGCACGGTGAAGCGCAACCATCCGCGTGGACCGGACTGCAGCTGGCTGACCGCGCTTTCGGCTTCTTCAAGTTCGCGCGCGATGCGCTGGCAATGCTCGTGATAGATCGAACCGGCTTCGGTGAGGCCGAGGCGGCGCGTGGTCCGGTGCAGCAGGCGCGCACCCAGGCGCGTCTCAAGTTCCTGCACTTTGCGGCTGACCGTGGTCTTGGGCAGGCCGAGCGATTTGGCAGCCGCGATGAAGCTGCCTTGCTCGACCACTTTGACGAAGATCAGCGTCTCGTTGAGATCGTGGGACATGGTCAGGGATCCTGGACGTCGGGGATGGGGCAATCGTGACAGAACGATTGGACCGGGGACGGGATGATTATTCCCCTTAATCAGGACTAATCAAGTAGGGGTTTGAGGTCTATCGTGGCGCCATTCGCTAATTGGAGCCCGTCCGCCATGAGCCTGCGCAACATTCTTGCCCGCTTCCGGATTGCCGGCCAGAACGCCCTGGACCTGGCAATGACCGTTGAATCCCGTCCCAGCTCCTTGGTTAACAAGGATTTTCGGGAGTTTACCGCACCCATGCGTCAGCAGCGTGGCGGTGCCTTGCACCTTGCCTCGCACAAGGGTGACCGACTGCGCCGAATCGGGACTATCCCGGATTTGGGAGGAAATGTCCCGTGAATGGGATTCTGACGCCCGAGGTCCTGGTTCTCGGCGGCACCGGTGCCGTGGGCCAGGGTGTGGTCGGCGCATTGCTGGAGGCCGGCAGCCCCGTGCTGGTGGTCGGCCGCGATCCCGGCCGCCTGGCGGCGTTGCACGAGCAGTTCGCTGATGAGCCGGGCCTGCAGACGATGCTGGGCTCGCTCAGCGACGACAGTTCGGCACGTGCGCTGGCCGAACGCGTGGCGCAGCGCCCGCGCCCGCTGGCAGCGGTGGTTGCCGCGATGGGCGGCCCGTACAACCGTGGCCGCGTGGTCGAGCGTGGCGGTGACGCCCTGTCGGCGGCATTGCAGGCGGACCTGATGCCGCATGTGCACGCAGTGCACCACCTGCTGCCGCTGCTGCAGGACAACGTGCACGCCCGCCGCTACGTGATGATCGGCAGCCCGGCCGGGCTCAAGCCCTGGGCAGGCTATGGCGAGACCTCGATCACCACCGCCGCGCTGCGCATGTACGCGCAGGTGGTACACCAGGAAGCGCAGGCCGTAGGCGTACGCGCGCAGATGCTGGAAGTGTGCAGTCCGGTCTGCACGCCGGCCAACGCTGCCAACGCCTGTATTGAATGGCCGAGTTCACTGCTGGTCGGTCGCCGCGTGGTGTCCCTGCTCGACGGGTGCCGCGACAACCGCGCAATCGTCCGTTGCGACAGCAGTGATGCCGAACTGCCACGCGGCCTGCTGCACCTGGAAATACCGCCGCTGTGGCGCGACACCGCAGGCGTTGCTTGACCTCGACTTTGGTTGAGGTCGCAGGATACGCCGCCGAAAGTTGATAGCAATTCTCAAATAGCTGTACCACCCCTCCGTACGGATGCATGCCATGACTTCCCCCAATACCACTCCACATCGTTTCGGTCATCGCATCGCGATGGCTGGCGTGTCGATCCTCGCTGCCGCCGTCCTGGCGGCCTGCAGCGGTGGCCATGCCGAAGAAGCCGGCGCGCCGCCCCCGCCGCAGGTCTCAGCTGCCCCCGTGCTGCTCAAGCAGGTCAGCCAGTGGGATGAATTCAGCGGTCGCGTCGAGGCCGTGCAGAGCGTCGAGCTGCGCCCGCGCGTGTCCGGCTACATCGACAAGGTCAACTACGTTGAAGGCGAAGAAGTGAAGAAGGGCGCTGTCCTGTTCACCATCGATGCCCGCAGCTACCAGGCCGAGTACGATCGCGCCAACGCCGAACTGGCCCGTGCGCGCACCCAGGCGGTGCTGGCCCGCAGCGAGTCCGAGCGTGCCAAGCGCCTGGCCGAACAGCAGGCGATTTCCACCGAGACCGCCGAACAGCGTCGTGCGGCCGCCGACCAGTCCGGTGCGGCGGTGCAGGCTGCGCAGGCCGCGGTGGATGCCGCCCGCCTCAACCTGGAGTTCACCAAGGTGCGTGCGCCGATCGACGGCCGTGCCGGCCGGGCGATGGTCACCGCCGGCAACCTGGTCACCGCCGGCGACAGCGCCAGCGTGCTGACCACGCTGGTCTCGCTGGATACGGTGTTCGTGTACTTCGATGCCGACGAAAGCACCTTCCTGCGCTACGCGCAGATGGCACGCAAGGGCGAGCGCCCGAGCGAGCGCGACAGCGAGCTGCCGGTGAAGATCGGCCTGTCCGGTGAAGAAGGCTACCCGCACTCGGGCAAGGTCGACTTCCTCGACAACCAGGTGACCCGCAGCACCGGCACCATCCGCGTCCGCGCACTGCTGGACAACGCCGATCGCCAGTTCACCCCGGGCCTGTTCGCCCGCGTGCAGCTGCTCGGCAGCGGCCAGTTCCAGGCCATGCTGATCGACGACAAGGCCGTGCTGACCGACCAGGACCGCAAGTACGTCTATGTGGTCGACAAGGATGGCAAGGCCCAGCGCCGTGACATCCGCCTCGGCCGCACCGCCGAAGGCCTGCGCATCGTCGAGCAGGGCCTGGCCGCCGGTGACAAGGTGATCATCGATGGCGTGCAGAAGGTCTTCATGCCCGGTATGCCGGTGCAGGCGAAGGCGGTGGCGATGCAGCCCACCGCTGCGCCGGCGCCGGGTCGCGATGCAACTGCCGCACTGAACCACTGATCCGCCGGCTCCTGATCCGCGTCCCCGCTTAGCTGCCGGTGCCAGCGGCAGCCGTCACTGCCTTCGCCAGATTGGCGAGGGGCAGGGCGGCTGTTGCCCGCCGACGGCCTTTTCCAGGAATTCTTCCATGGACTTTTCCCGTTTCTTCATCGACAGGCCGATCTTCGCGGCGGTGCTGTCGATCGTGATCTTCGCCGCAGGCCTGATCTCGATTCCGATGCTGCCCATTGGTGAGTACCCCGAAGTGGTGCCGCCGTCGGTGGTCGTACGCACGGTCTACCCGGGCGCCAACCCGAAGGTGATCGCCGAAACCGTGGCCACCCCGCTGGAGGAGGCCATCAACGGCGTTGAGGGCATGATCTACCTCAAGTCGGTGGCCGGTTCCGACGGCGTGCTGCAGATGACCATCACCTTCCGCCCGGGCACCGACCCGGACGAAGCGGCGGTGAAGGTGCAGAACCGTGTCGCCCAGGCCCAGGCGCGACTGCCCGAGGACGTGCGCCGGCAAGGCGTGACCACCCAGAAGCAGTCGCCCACCTTCCTGATGGTGGTGCACCTGACCTCGCCCAACGGCAAGTACGACACCCTGTACCTGCGCAACTACGCCCGCCTGCACGTCAAGGATGCGCTGGCACGTATCCAGGGCGTGGGCGACGCACAGATCTTCGGCGGTGGTGACTACGCCATGCGCGCCTGGCTGGACCCGGACAAGGTGGCCGCGCGCGGCCTGACCGCCAGCGACGTGGTGCGCGCCATGCGCGAGCAGAACGTGCAGGTCTCGGCCGGCCAGCTCGGCGCCGAGCCGATGCCCAACAGCCAGTTCCTGACCCTGATCAATGCCCAGGGCCGCCTGCGCAGCGAGCAGGAGTTCGGCGACATCGTGCTCAAGAGCGGCACCGACGGTGAAGTGGTGCGGCTGGCGGACGTGGCCCGGGTCGAACTGGGTGCCGGTGACTACACGCTGCGCTCGCAGCTGGACGGCAAGAACGCGGTGGGTATCGGTATCTTCCAGGCCCCCGGCGCCAATGCGCTGGAGATCCGCGATGCGGTGATGGCCAGCATGGACGAAATGCAGAAGACCATGCCGGCCGACGTGAAGTACGAAGCGGTGTATGACACCACCATCTTCGTGCGCGACTCGATCAAGGCCGTGGTCTCCACCCTGCTGGAAGCCATCGCGCTGGTGGTGCTGGTGGTGATCCTGTTCCTGCAGACCTGGCGTGCTTCGATCATCCCGCTCATCGCGGTGCCGGTGTCGATCGTCGGTACGTTCGGCGCGCTGTACCTGCTGGGCTTCTCGATCAACACGCTGAGCCTGTTCGGCCTGGTGCTGGCGATCGGCATCGTGGTCGATGACGCGATCGTGGTGGTGGAAAACGTTGAGCGCAACATCGAAGAAGGCTTGACCCCGCTGGCCGCTGCGCATCAGGCGATGCGCGAAGTGTCCGGGCCGATCATCGCCATCGCGCTGGTGCTGTGTGCGGTGTTCGTGCCGATGGCGTTCCTGTCGGGCGTCACCGGTCAGTTCTACAAGCAGTTCGCGGTCACCATCGCCATCTCCACGGTGATCTCGGCGATCAACTCGCTGACCCTGTCGCCGGCCCTGGCGGCCCGCCTGCTCAAGCCGCATGGCGCGCCGAAGGATGCCCCGACCCGCATCATCGACCGTCTGTTCGGCTGGGTGTTCCGTCCGTTCAACCGCTTCTTCAAGTCCAGCTCTGAAAAGTACGAGCGTGGCGTGTCGAAGATCCTCGGTCGTCGTGGTGCGGTGTTCGTGGTGTATGCGGTGCTGCTGGTCGGTACCGGCTTCATCTTCAAGCTGGTGCCGCCGGGCTTCATTCCGACCCAGGACAAGCTGTACCTGATCGCCGGCGTGAAGCTGCCGGAGGGTTCGTCGATCGCGCGTACCGATGAAATGCTGCGCAAGGTCGCCAAGATCGCCCAGGAAACCGACGGTGTGGCTCACACCATTTCGTTCCCGGGCCTGAATGCCCTGCAGTTCACCAACACGCCCAACACCGGTGTTGCGTTCATTCCGCTCAAGCCGTTCAGTGAGCGCCATGGCCGCACCGCGGCGCAGATCAATGCGGAGATCAACCAGAAGATCGCAGGCCTGCAGGAAGGGTTCGCCTTCGCCATGATGCCGCCGCCGATCCTCGGCCTCGGTAACGGCAACGGCTACCAGATGTTCATCCAGGACCGTGGCAACCTCGGCTATGGCGCATTGCAGAACGCGGTGCAGTCGATGCAGGGTGCGGTTGCACAGACCCCGGGCATGGCCTTCCCGATCACCAGCTACCAGGCCAACGTGCCGCAGCTGGATGCCGAGGTGGACCGTGTCAAGGCGAAGGCCCAGGGCGTACAGCTGACCGAGTTGTTCGATACGCTGCAGACCTACCTGGGTTCGGCCTACGTCAACGACTTCAACCAGTTCGGACGTACCTGGCAGGTGATCGCGCAGGCCGATGGCCAGTTCCGTGACAGCGTCGAAGACATCGGCAAGCTGCGGACCCGCAACGACCGTGGCGAGATGGTGCCGATCGGCTCGATGGTCACCGTCAAGGAAACCTACGGTCCGGACCCGGTGCTGCGCTTCAACGGCTACCCGGCCGCTGACCTGGCCGGTGAAGCCGACCCGCGTGTGCTGTCCTCGGCCGAAGCGATGAACAACCTCACCGCCATCGCCGCCAAGGTGCTGCCGGTGGGCATGGCTACCGAATGGACCGACCTGAGCTACCAGCAGGCGACCCAGGGCAAGGCGGCCTTCATCGTGTTCCCGGTGGCGATCATGCTGGCCTTCCTGGTGCTGGCCGCGCTGTACGAAAGCTGGTCGCTGCCGCTGGCGGTGATCCTGATCGTGCCGATGACCCTGCTGTCCGCGCTGTTCGGCGTGTGGATGACCGGCGGCGACAACAACGTGTTCGTGCAGGTCGGCCTGGTGGTGCTGATGGGCCTGGCGTGCAAGAACGCGATCCTGATCGTCGAGTTCGCCAGAGAGCTGGAAATGGGCGGCAAGGGCATCGTCGAAGCGGCACTGGAAGCCTGCCGCCTGCGTCTGCGCCCGATCGTGATGACCTCCATCGCCTTCATCGCCGGCACCGTGCCGCTGGTGCTGTCGCATGGCGCTGGCGCCGAAGTGCGCTCGGTGACCGGCATCACGGTGTTCGCCGGCATGCTGGGCGTGACCCTGTTCGGCCTGTTCCTGACCCCGGTGTTCTACGTGGCACTGCGCAAGTTCGTCACCCGCAACGGTGGTGGCCAGCTGGTGCAGCACGGCGAGCCGACCATCCATCACTGACATGGAAAACAGCGGCGCCGGCAATCACCGGCGCCCGCTTCCCCCTACCAAGGCAACGAATCCATGAACACCCATCAGAACAAGATCGCGCTGGTCACCGGCGCAACCCGCGGCATCGGCCTGGAAACCGTGCGCCAGCTGGCACAGGCCGGCGTGCACACGCTGCTGGCCGGGCGCAAGCGCGAAACCGCAGTGGAACTGGCGTTGAAGCTGCAGGCCGAGGGCCTGCCGGTGGAAGCGCTGCAGCTGGACGTCAATGATGGCGCCAGCATCGCCGAGGCGGTCGAGCAGGTGCGTCAGCGCCATGGTCGTCTGGACATCCTCGTCAACAACGCCGGCATCATGATCGAGAACCCAGCGCAACTGCCGTCGGAGCAGTCGCTGGACACCTGGCGTCGCACGTTCGAGACCAACGTGTATGCGCTGGTGGCGGTGACCCAGGCCTTCCTGCCGCTGATCAAGCAGGCCAAGTCCGGCCGCATCGTCAACGTCTCCAGCATGCTCGGCTCGCAGACCCTGCATGCCGATCCGACCTCGGGCATCTACGACTTCAAGATCCCGGCCTACAACGCGTCCAAGGCCGCGGTGAACAGCTGGACCCTGGCCCTGGCCCATGAACTGCGCAGTACGCCGATCAAGGTCAACACCGTGCACCCCGGTTACGTGAAAACCGATATGAACGGTGGCAACGGCGAGATCGAAATCGCCGAGGGCGCGCGTTCCAGCGTGCAGATGGCGCTGATCGGCGAGTCTGGCGCCAGCGGCAGCTTCACCTACCTGGGCGAGGTGCTGCCATGGTGATCCGCACCCTGGCGATGGCCGTCTCCAGCCTGGTGCTGGCGGGCTGTGTCAGCGTCGGCCCCAACTACAAGGCACCGGTGCAGGAGCCCGTCGTCCTGCAGGGTGCACAGCAGCCGGTCTTCAGCACCACCTCGCCGGTGGCCAGCTGGTGGGCGCAGTTCGATGACCCGGTGCTTGAAGAACTGGTGCACGGCGCGCTGTCGGACAACCTGGACCTGCGCGTGGCTGTCGCCCGTGTCAGCCAGGCCCGTGCCGTGTTTGTCGAGAGCCGCTTCGACCAGGCGCCACACGTTACCGCTGGCGGCAGCTACGACCGCCGCAAGCAACCCGATCCGCAGCTGGGTGGGCAGCGGGTGTTCAGTGAAAGCTACCAGCTCGGCTTCGATGCGGGCTGGGAGCTGGATCTGTTCGGCCGCAAGCGCCGAGCTGCAGAGGCTGCGCGTGCCGACCTGGACGCCGAGCAGGCCAACCTTGCCGACGCGCAGGTGCTGATCGCTGCCGAAGTGGCACGCAACTACTTCGAACTGCGTGGCACCCAGAAGCGCATCGCGGTGGCCCAGCGCACCCTGGTCAACCTGCGCGATACGCAGCGGCTGACCGAGGCGCGCTGGGAACTGGGTGCCGGCAGCGAGCTGGACGTGCAGAGCAGCCGCGCACGGTTGAAGGCCATTGAGGCCGACATCCCCCTGTTGGAAGTGGCCGAGACGCAGTCGCGCAACCGGTTGGCTGTCCTGCTTGGCCAGCGCCCGGAAGTGCTGACCGCCATGCTGGCGCCGCACGAAGTGCCGGCGTTTGCCAAGGCACTGCCGCTGGGTGACACCCGCGAACTGCTGCGCCAGCGTGCCGACGTGCGCGTGGCCGAGCGTCGCCTGGCTGCCGCCACCGCGCGTGTCGGCGTGGCCACGGCCGATCTGTTCCCGCGGTTGTCGCTGTCCGGCTTCGTCGGCTTCCTTGGCGGCGATGCCAGTGGCCTGGTCAACGGCAACAACAAGGCCTGGTCGCTGACCCCGTCGTTGAGCTGGGCGGCATTCGACTTCGGTACGGTCAAGGCACGCCTGCGTGCCAGCAAGGCCGAGGCCGAGGGCGTGGCCGCGCAGTACGAACAGGCGGTGCTGCTGGCGCTGGAGGACACCGAAAACGCGTTGACCCGCTACTCCAAGCAGCAGGCACGGTTGGCCATCGTGGTCGAGCAGGCGCAGGCGGCGCGGCGTGCCGAATCGCTGGCGCAGATCCGCTACCGCGAAGGGTCGGAGGACTTCCTGACCCTGCTGGACGCGCAGCGCACGCAGCTGGTGGCCGATGATGCACTGGCGGCCGCCGAATCAGAGGTCAATGTCAGTGTGGTGGGTGTGTACAAGGCACTCGGTGGCTGGGGCCAGTCACCGCAGGCGCCGAGCGTGGCGCAGGCGCGCTGATCGACAGGGGACGGAAGCATCTGCTTCCGTCCCTTTTTTCATCATGGCCAGTGGTTGGCCGGAGCATCGTGATCACGCATGCGCACGATGCAGAATCGATGACCGGTGGGCGCTTCCATCACCCACCAGCGTTTGACGAAACCGACCCGGCGGGCACCGAGTTTTTCCAGCCTTTCGGCTTCGGCGTCGATGTCGTCGCTTTCGATATCCAGATGCACCCGCGACGGGTGATCGACCCGCTGCACCTCCACGTTCAATCCCGCCGGCGCGCCCGTCAGATCGGCATACTCTGCGTCGCCTTCAGCACGGGCGGGCTCGGCCTGCAGGCCCAGCGCTGCGGCCCAGAAGCGCGCGCTGTCTGCGGCGGGCGTGTCCTGGCAATCGATGATGAACCCGGCCAGTCGGCTGCGATGGGTCATGCGTTGTCTCCGCTCAACGAGGATGCTGGCAGGGTAGCGCGTGGGCCGCCGTGGACGTTCTCGCCGCTGTGACGTTTCTGACTCTGCCGGAAGTGCCGCCCGCCGTGTAACTAGTGGGGAAAAACCACGGGAGCACAGGACATGGGCGAACAGAAGCAATCGGCGCAACGGACGCTGCTCGGTGATCCCGGCCTGCCGGGGGCCGGGCTGTCGGTCGGCGTGGTGGTGTTGCTGGTACTGGCAGCGATGGCCGCGGTGATCGGCTTCGTGCGCCTGCCCGATTCAATGCTGGGTGTTGGCCTTGTCGGCATTGCGGTGTTCCTTGCCGTCGGCGCACGCATCTGCCAGGCGCGCGACCAGCACCAGGCGCTGTACCGCCTGCTGGGCAAGCGACCGTCGCCGTAGCGAGGGTCGCCGCATTGCTCAGTGTTTCGGCCAGTCCAGCTCAACCACCAGCGGGAAGTGGTCGGAGGGCAGTACGCCGTCGATGCGGCGATCATCGGTCAGGAAGCTGCGCGCGTGGAAGCCACGTACCAGCACCCAGTCCAGCTCGGCGGTCGCCGTTCCTGTGAAGTTGTGGAAGGTCAGGCGCGGACCCTGCGGCGACTTGACCTGGCGACGGGTGTCCTGAAGCACCCTGGTGAAGGCCTGATAGGTGCCGCCGCCGGGCTCGCTGTTGAAATCACCGGTCAGTACCACCGGCAGGTCGGAACGCAGCGCGGCCACGCGCGTGGCAATCAGTTCGGCTCCCTTGATCCGGCGCGGCTCGTCCTCGTCGCGGTAGGGCAGGTGGGTGTTCATGAAGTAGAAGCGGCGGCCATCATCCAGGCGGCGGAACACGGCCCAGGTGACCATGCGCGGGAACAGGTTGCCCCAGCTGATGCTGCCTGCGACCTCGGGCGTATCGGACAGCCAGAAGTTGCCTGACTCTTCCACCGCCAGCACCTTGCTGTCGTAGAACACGCCCATGTGTTCGTCGCCACTGCCACCGCGGCGGCCTTCGCCGAACCAGCGATAGTCGGGCAGGTGTTCGGCCAGGTAATTGGCCTGCTCCAGCACCAGCTCCTGGGTGCCGATCACCGCCGGATGCGCCTGCTGGATCACCTTGACCATGGCATCGCGGCGGTCTTCCCAGCGCTTGCCAGGGTCGGTGTCGGCAGGGGTGCGTACGTTGAAGGACATCACCTTCAACGGCGCGGGCGAGGCTGCCCAGGTGGCGGCGGGCAGTGCAAAAGCCAGGAGTGCGCAGAGCGCGGACGTGCGGAAGCGAGACAACATCGTGGAATCCCTCCATTCCATGAAAGCGGTTTCATGGAGGATGCCATGGAAGGCAAGGGCAGCGGTATGCCGGGATGGGCGGCTGCAAGGGCCGGGCGGACGGCGTGCGACCGCCCGGCTGATACCGCTGGGCGATCAGGGGTCGTACATCATCCCGTTCTCGTCGCGGTTGTAGTGGTCGCTGGCCACGCGGGTGCCATCGTCATAGACCACGTACAGCGTGCAACGCTGGTGGATGCCGAAGCCGGCCCGGAAGGGCACGCACTCTTCCTGCAGGCCGACCTCTTCGGCGGCATTTGCCGGTGCTGAAGGCACCAGCGCGGCAAGCGCCAGCACGGCACCGAATGAACACGCGAACAGTTTCTTGTGCAGCATCATCGATCACACTCCTTGTAGTCGTAGTCGGTGTCCAATGCAGTTCAGTCTGCCGGGAGGTACCACTGGCCGTTCTGGTCGATCCAGTACACCGACGTGAAAACGGTGCCATCTGCCAGCGTGCGGGTAACTGTGCAGCGTTGATGCACAAGGTTTGGCCCCAGTCTTACGGGCACGCAATCGGTCGTCGATCCGGGAGACCCGGCCGCGTGGCTGCTTGCCGGTACCACACTGCCCACTGCCAACATCAATGCGGCCATCGAGGCCAGTTGCAGTTTCATAAGCATCATCCTTGCTTTCTGCAATCGCGCACATGCGCCTGGCCTGTTTAACATGCGACCGCAGTAGCCGGAAGTGCCGCGCCTGCGCTCAGTCCCCGATCTCACCGCGCCGGCTGGCCGCGCGCACTGCCTGCGCCGTGGTCGCCACGCCCAGCCGCTGGCGTGCTCTGCGCAGGTGGTTTTCCACCGTGCGTGTGGACAGCCCCAAAGTCGCAGCAATATCGGCCTGGCGACGACCAGCGGCAACCCAGCGCAGGACCTCACGCTCGCGGGCGCTGAGGGTGCCGGCAGGCACAACCGCCGGGGCGACAGACAGCCGATGCGCCATACGGAAGGCGGCGGTGCCAATCAGCTCCAGCAGCAACCGTGCCGATGGAGATGCGTCGATCGTGCGTCCTCCCCAGCTGACTGCCCCTTCCAGGCCGGTCACACCGAACACCGGCACCTGCAGGCCGTGCAGTCCTTCGCCGCGCGGTTGCCGCACGACCTGGTAGCGCTCGCCGCGCACGCCCTGCTGCTTGCTCCAGAAGAACGGCGCATCGCTGTCCAGCACATGGCGATTGACCGGGCACGCATGCAGGTAGTGCGCCACGCCACTGCTGGCGCCCTCGCCGAACCAATCGCCATCGATCCAGTACAGGCGCTGCGCGCCTCGGTCCAGATCGGTGCCGGTAGCGAACATCAGCGTGCGGTCATAACCCAGCGGCGCGCCGACGCCGCGCAGTACGGTACCGATGGCTGCCAGCGAACGTGCACGTTCCAGCACCAGCAATGACTGCACGACGGTATCCATGCCGGTCAGCGTGCGGCCAACGCATCCAGCAGGGTGCGCGCAGCCAGCTTGCCCAGCGCATTGCCCGCCAGCGGGCTGTCGCCGGTCAACAGCAGGCGGTCCTGCATCACGCTGCCATCGATGCCCTCGTTGACGATCTGCACGCCCTGCTGGGCCAGGCGCTCACCGAAGAACCACGGCAGTTGACCAGGCATGTAGCCGATATCCGGGGTCTGCCGGTCCATCGCATCGGGGAAGGCGCAGATCCGATGCCCGCGGAACAATGAACCGCCACCGGCTTCATCCACGCCGGCCGCCAGCAGCGCGGCAGGGCCGTGACAGAGGGTGATGATGTGACGTTGATTGTCCACCGCCCACTGCAGGGTGGCCTTCACCGCGCGGCTTTCCGGCAGGCCGATCAACGCACCGTGACCGCCGGGAATGAACACCGCGGCGTAGTCCGAACCGGCATCGAGTGCCCTCGCCACCTCGTCCAGGTGCAGAGGCTGGCGGAAGCGGGATTCGTAGCGTTCGTACAGGCCGCCGATCTCGCGGTCTTCGCGTGGGAACGCCCACCATTCAAACTTCACCGGGTTGCCCGACAGCGTCGCCACGTCGATCCCGAAACCGGCCTTGTGCAGGTGATACATCGGCAGCAGCGTCTCCACCGGATGGTTGCCGGTCGAGAACAGGTGGCCGTTGGCGGTCGGCAGATAACGTTCGTCGGCGGCGATCATCAGCACTTTCCAGCGTCCGTCACGGCGGGCATCGGGATAGTCCGCGCCGGACAGATCGGTGGTTGCCGAAGTGAACTGGGACAGCGAGTACGGCGACGGGAAAAACGCATCGCGCTCGGCCGGATCTGGGCTGGGCTGACGGCTGGGCTCTGACGTGTTCATGCGGACCTCCTGCGGAAGAGAGTGGTCACCTTAGCCAGAGCGATGCGTACGCACGATGAGGGATTTCCCCCAATGCGATCAGGCAGGGTGCGCTTGCTGAACCCGCTGGTAGGCGTCGTCCAGCATTGCCAGAAACGCCTGTCGCTGCGCGGCATCAAGCACCACCGCGCGTTCGAACGCATCCACGCTCGCACTCCAGTCCGCCAGTGTGTCGTCGTTGTAGAGGGCCTGATGCCGTTCCCATGCTCCGCCTGCCTTCAGGTACAGCCACTTGTCGAACAGGTGCAGCGGGCTGCCGTTGTCCAGTTGCAGGGGGCGGGTGGTCCTGGTGTGGGCCAGCACGCTGCGCAGCGCAGGTGAATCGTGAAGCTGGCCTGCCCAGACGTGGTTGCCAAGATGTTGCTCGGCAAAGCGCAGGATCGCTTGGTGATCATCCTCCAACCCGGCCTCGTAGAGTGCCTGCGGCACCCGCAGGTGCCGGCGATCGAACAGCCACTTCAGTACCAGCGTTGCCGCCTGCGGGGTGGTGTTGTGTTCATTGCCAGGGTCGAAATCATGATGGCCGATGAACTCGCGGTCCTCATGCAGATTGAGCTGGATGGTGTCCACGCGCTGCCTGCGCTTGCAGAACCAGAGCTTGATGTCGACGTCCCCGGTAAGCGGCTTTTCAAAGTAGGCGGTGTCGCCGAATTCTTCCAACCGGCCGTTGAAGTACGCCAGGCAGTCCTGGAGCGTGGCTGATGGCTGCACGTATCCGTCCCAGAAGCCTTCGGGCTTTGGCGGATTGCCCTTGGGCCGGCGACTGAACAGGGTGGCGGACTTGAAGTGGCTCAGCAGGCTGCCACGCGCTCCGACGGTGGGCGGATAGAAGCGATCGTTGATGATGTCGAAGGCGAAATAGAACTCCATGTCGTGGAGCTTGTCCTTGACCGATTTCTGCCCCTGGTTCGCGCTGATCGTGGTCGGGGGCTTGCCGATACCGTGCTGCGCGAACCATGCCTGCAGATGAGCATCCGAGCCCTTGCTGCCGAGCAGCTCGACCAGTGTTGAGATATGCATTCCATTGCCTCGTTGTCGGTGGCCCGGTCGGGAAAGCACGGGCCATGGTTGCTGTAAGTCGTGCGCTACTTTGCCGGCAGAGGATGAGCCTCCATGTCCTCATGCAGGATGCGGCGGAGTTCGACGATGGCCGGCGTGGCTTCCTGCACGCTGTGACCGGACACGATCACCTTTTCCGAGACGGCCTTCGGCAGATGCGAGCTCCAGTAGGGAACCAGTCCATCGTCGGTCTTTTCCAGCGGACCTTCAGCCTGGGTGCGCGCGATGATCGAGTGGTAACGCACCTTCGGCGATATCGGCAGATCGGCCACGGCCTTGACGAAGGCATCGTCCTTGTCCAGGTTCTGGATGCTGTTCATCTGGTAGCCGTGCTTGTCGTCGTTGCGCTCGACCTTGCCGTCGTTTGCCAACGTCGCGACATCCTCCAGCACGGTCAGCGGCAGGCGCACGAAGCGGCCGAGCCAGCGCCCCAGGCGCGTGCCGGCAACATCGGTGCCGCGATGGGGGGTAGCGATGAACACCACCCGCGAGATTTCCGGTTCCGGCTGGAATGTCAGCACCGGCGCGCCCTTCGTACGCAGCAGTTCGCGCTGCGCCGGGGTCATCTGCGCGGTCGCCAGCAGGGTGTCGACCAGATGGTCACCGGAGGAGGACACCATCAGCCGCGAAATCACCCCGCCCATGCTGTGCGCGACCACCACCATGTCGTGCGATGCCAGCGCCTTGCCGGTTGGGTCGAAGTGCTGCAGTGCCTCGTGCAGGATCCGCCGGATCTCATCGTGGCTGAGGGCGATCGGCATGTTGGTCGGGTAGTAGAACTGCCAGATCTGGAAGTCGCCGCGGATCTCATCGTCACGCATCAGTTCGTTGGCCACGTTGACCCACGCCTCCGGGCTGCTGGCCAGGCCATGGATCATCAGCACCACGCGGCGGTCCGGATCGTACGGCTGCATCATGAACAGATGCGGCTTGTCGATGCCGCCCTTGCCGCCGAACAGCGTACGCAGCGATTGCCGGCTGAAGTTGGAGCGGGCCAGCCACAGCGCGTACCCGGCGGTGAAGTTCGCCGCCAGTGGCACCTGCTCGCCGTGCAGTTCCACCACCGCTACCTGGTACGGGTCGTGGATCTCCAGTTCCGGCTCGTCGTCGTGCAGCACTTCCCACAGGTTGTTGCCGGAAAAACGCAGCAGCACGGTCATCGACGGCGACGGCATCTCGCTCCAGTCGCGCTCGGCCTTCGTTGCGGTACCAGCGGCGGCGGCCGCCAGCCCGGTGCTGGCCGGGTCTGCCATCACCGCCACCAGTTCGGCGCCGAAGCCGTCGCGGCGATGCACGCTGCGCAGGGTGCCGGTGAAGGACATCGATGCGGCCGGTACCAGTTCCAGCGGCTCGCGGGTGTCCGCTGCCGGGCCATCGTCGGCAGGCGCGAGCACGAAGGTCCAGCGTCCCAGCTGGAACCGCCCGTTGTCGTTGCGCACCTGCTTGCTCGAATAGGCTTCGAACAGCAGCACGGCTGATTCCTGCACAGCCAGGTTGTAGTAGTCGCGCACCTGGGTCTGGCGGTCTTCGAAGCCACGCTGGTTGGCGGTGCGTTCGGTGAAGAACAGATATGCATAGGATTGCCGCGCGATCTGCATCCACGCATCCAGGCGCGGCTGGAAGGTCGGGTCAGGCGGGGCGGTCGCGGCCTTGCTGCGGGCCACCGACGCCGACTCGCGCTTCGGCGCCGGCATCGTCATCGCGTACTGCACCCAAAGTTCGGCCAGCGCCGAGCGCTTGTCCTCCTCGCGGACGACGATGCTGCCCTCCATCGCCTCGATGCAGGGCAGGCCGGGCTTGGCACAGTCGCCCTCGTCCAGGCCGGCCACGCGCAGGGTCTCCATGGTGGCTGCGCTGAGCTTGCCGCTGGTGAGGATGTCACCGCGCTTGAGCGCGATGTACTGTCCTGGCGTGACCGTGCCCACCTGCACCGATGGGCCGAACTGGCGCAGCGTCGCGCACCCGCTCAGGGCGAGCAGGGCAATGAGGACGAAGGTGGAGCGGATGACGCCGATGCCTGTTCTTTCCATGTGAACTCCCTGCGCTGGCGCCACTCTAGCGGCAGGCGTGTCAACGCGGAAGCAGGCCTGCGGCAGCGCCGGACCGTGCCCGGCGAACCCCGCCTGTCAGCCGGTCTCCCCGCAGATCATCCCTCGATCAGGCAGGTCACCGCAGCCGAATAACCTTCGTAGTCGTCACCGGCACCCACATGCAGCGTGTGCGTGGCATCAATCTTCTTGAGGTAGGAAGGCGCTTCGGTTTCGGCCGCGTCGTTGACCGTCGTCACTCCCCAGGATCGGGCCAAACGCTGGTGATCGACGCCCTGCAGATACACGTGCAGGCTCTTGTAGGGCTTGGAAATGCTCACATCCGCGCTGGCTACGGTGCCTCCGAACAGCGCCACCGGCTTGCCCTTGGGCTCGAACACGCTGCCGGGGTCGCGGCTCAGGCCGGCGGCATGGAATGCCTGCTCCACCTGCGCTTCAGTGAAATCGGAACCCGCCTTGCAGGCCAGCAGAGTTTCCAGCGCGGTGGTGCTGGTTGCCGGAGGTGCGGCAACAGCGGCGGTTGTCAAGGGCAGTCCCAGCATCAGGGCGATAAGCGGCTTGTTCATTGCAGATCCTTCTGTATGTCGCGGAGCAGCGTAGGCGCCGGCACCAAGTCCGGGAAGACAGGCTGAAGTGTGGGGCAGGGCAGCGTTGTCGGCTAGGCCCCCTCGCTGGGCTGCCAAGGAATTCCCCGATCAAGGGCATCTAAGGCCAGTTGCGCCCACTGGCGGACCTCTTCCAACGGATGCTGCAGCTCAGCCCGCAGGGTCGGGCTGACCGTGCTGTCGCCTGATTCGCCGAGCAGTTCCAGCAGCTTTCCGCGCGAGTAACCATCATCCACGGCCGGCAGCCGGGCAAGCAGGTGCGGCACCGCAATGGCCGCAGCCGGGCGAAGACCCCAGTAGGCGTCTTCGAAGGTTGCCGGATCCTGATCCAGGATCTGGTCGAGCCAGGAGACAACGTCGATTCTGTGGAGATCCATGGCAGTCCCTCCCGTAGCCAAGGACTACACCATCTGCACGCCAGAGGCGTCGGTTTCCACTGTGATCATTTCCACCAGTGCCCATAGGCCGGTGAACAGCACGCCGATCAAGAGCCAGCCCAACAACAGCGTGATCAGTAGTTGGCAGACCGCGCGTCCGTGGTAACCGGCATGGAAGTTGTGGACGCCGAAAATGCCCAGGAACAAGGCGAGCAGGATGTAGATGGCCCGGTTCCTGGTGATAGGCGCAGATTGCGATACCGGTGCCGCATAGACAGCGTCGATTGGCTGCTGAGTGGCCGGTGGGGCAGCTGCATCGCAGGTCGGGCAGATCGCCGTATCGCTGCGTGCCTTGCAGTTGCATTCGGAGCTGTTCATCAACGCCACGGTGCTTCTCCTTGTCGAGGCAGCGGTTCTGGACCTGATGCGGCCAACAAAAAAGCCAGACCCCAATCGACGGGAGATCTGGCTTTTCGTGCCCCGAAGGGCGGTACAAATGGTGGAGGTGGGCGGAATTGAACCGCCGTCCGAAGGCACTCCATCCCCAGCACTACATGCTTAGCTCACCGTTGAATCTCATCCCCGAGCAGCACGGTGTGCAAAGCGCACCCGGGAACCAGCCTGTTGTGTTCTTGTGCCGGACTGACAGGCAGCCGCCCAGCGCGATTCCATGATAATGACTCTACGCTGCGAGCATGGACACAAGCAGTTTCGAGGCTCCGCCTAAGTCGGCAGAAGGTCACGCACCGCAGTTTTTAGGCTGCGAGAGCGACCGGAGCGTAGTTGTCGTCGTTGGCAACTAGAGTTTTGCAGCTGGATTTACGAGGAAAGCTACCCCCTCGGCATGCGCCAGGCGACTTCACAACCCCCGTCGAAACCAATGCACCCCCGGTTTCTTCAAGTTCTGCAAGGTACGAGGCCTGTTCCGTGTCGCCACGGTCAGTGCCTGCCCAACGCTGCGCATGCTACGCCAAAAAACCTGAACAGTCACCCGCTTCCGCAGGTCGCTTGCTAGCATCGGTGGTTCCGATAGTCGCCCAGGGAATGGACCGCATGCAGCTCGAAATCGCCGTGACCGACGCCCCCAGCCCGCGAGCACTGGAGCTGATTGCCGATGGCCTGGATCAGTTCAATCTGCAGGCGGCCGGCCATGCCGATCGACGCACCTTGGCCGTGCTGGCCACCGATCCGGCCAGCGGCGAAGTGGTGGGTGGCTTGAGCGGGCGCACCTCGCTGGGCCTGTTGTTCATCGACCTGTTCTACCTGCCGCCCGCACACCGGGGTAATGGCCTGGGGTCGCAGATGCTTGCCGCTGCCGAAGAGGAAGCACGCCGGCGCGGCTGCCGTTCCGCCGTGCTCTACACCATCAGCTTTCAAGCGCCGGACTTCTATGTGAAGCATGGCTGGACCGTATTCGGCCAGGTCCCGTGCGATCCGCCGGGGACCAGTCGCGTGTTCCTCAGCAAGGATCTCCGCGCGGCGTGAATGGCAGGCGTCAGCCCGGTCGCCACGTCAATCCGCAACATGTTGTAGAGCGTCCGTCATAGCGGATTGCTAACGTCGTGGGCACGAATTTGCGACACACTGGCTACGACCATTCCAGCCAGGACAGATACGGAGACGGCCGGTGACCGAAGCAATGCAACAGCGCAGCCTGCGTCAGCTGGTTGGCCCGGTAGGGGCCGATTACCAGCGGCGGGCACTGCCGCCCGGCTGGGTCTGGGCGGTGCTGGCGGTGTTGTTGGCTGCAACCTGGGCAACCGAGTTGCCGGCCACGGCTGCAGCCGCGCTGATCGCCAGTGCGGTGGTGGTGCATTGGCCTCGGCGTGGCCGCTTCCATTGGCTGGGCTGGCGGCTGCCGGCCCTGGCGGTACTGGCCGCACTCCTGTGGGGTCCGGATGTACTGTCACAGTGGTTCGAGCATGGCCTGGCCCTGACCCTGATGTCGCTGGCCAGTCTCAGTATTGGCGTGCACGTGTGGCAGTCGCGGCAACTGGCGCGGCAGCTGCAGGCCTCCGCCGACGCGCTGGACGACGCCCAGTTGCTGGCCCTGCTGCCCGTCGACGCCGCGCGGCTGGCGCAGCAGTGGCGTGCCGGTGATGATCGCCATGCCCCGGAGCTGTCGGTGGTGATGCACCTGGCGGTGATGCACGCGGCGCTGTCACCGCGTCTGCGCGGGCAGGGCATGCTGGCGGGTTGAGTCGTTGCCCGTAACGGTGGGCGACGCCTCGCGCTGGGGCAGTCTGGCGCAGTCCTTCGAAAGCCGACGGAGGTGCCGTGGGCTAAAGGACTGGCAGCACCTTGCGCAGATAGATCCGCTCGTGGCCCGGCGGGCAGTCGGGGAGCCGCCCGAACACTTCATAGCCCTGTCGCAGGTAGAAGTGTTCGGCCTGCCAGTCGAAGGTGTCGAGCATCACCCCGCACGCACCAACGTCACGGGCCTGGGCCTCGGCATCCGCCAACAGGCGCTGGCCGATGCCACGCCCGCGAAGTTCCGGGTCGACCCACAGGACATGCACCTGCAGCCAACCTGCGCAGACATCGGCAAGCAGTCCGCCGCGCAGTTCACCTTGTACATCGCGCCAGACCAGCCGGACCGGCACGTCTTCGAAGTTGAAACCGCTGCTGGCGCGGTTGAACGCAGACAACCGCGCGCACAGCTCGCGCGCGTCTTCAGCATTGGCCGTCGCAGCAGCGTCGGCGCGCTCCATCAGGCGTCGCGGTTGCCGCGACGCATCACCCGCTGCTTCTCGATCGCCCAGTCACGATCCTTGGCGGCATCGCGCTTGTCGTGGGTCTGCTTGCCCTTGGCCAGCGCCACTTCCAGCTTGATCTTGTTCTTGCTCCAGTACATGGCGGTGGGCACGATCGTGTAGCCATCACGCTCGACCTTGCCAACCAGCTTGTCGATCTCGCTCCGGTGCAGCAGCAGCTTGCGCTCGCGCCGGTCGTTGGCCACCACGTGGGTGGAGGCCTGGATCAGCGGGGTGATCTGCGCGCCGATCAGGAAGATCTCGCCGTCCTTCACATAGGCGTAGGCGTCGACGATGTTGCCGCGGCCAGCGCGGATCGACTTCACTTCCCAGCCCTGCAGGGCCAGGCCGGCTTCGAAGCGGTCTTCGATGTGGTACTCGTGACGGGCACGCTTGTTCAACGCGATGGTCTTGTTGGCCGTCGCGCTCTTTGCTTTATCCTTGCCGGTGTTCTTGCTCATTTCCGTATTGTCTCCGATTCGGGCCCGCCCGGTCGATTGCCGAAGCGTCCTGTATTCATGCCTACTATCCGCCGCAGTGCCCTGGTCGAACATTCGGCCGCGCGCATGTTCGATCTGGTCAACGACGTCCAGGCCTATCCGCGCCGCTTCCGCTGGTGCTCCGACGCCCGCATCCTCGAGCAGGGCGAAGACCGGCTGGTCGCTCGCCTGGACCTGGGCCTGGGTTCGTTCAGCACCTGGTTCCAGACCGAAAACACCCTGCAACGCCCGCACAGCATCGACATGCAGCTGCGCGAGGGGCCGTTCAAGCAACTGCACGGCCGCTGGGAATTCCACGCCCTGGCGGAAGATGCCTGCAAGGTCACCCTCACCCTGGACTTCGAGCCGAGTTCACGCCTGCTGGGTCCGGCGCTGGCCATCGGCTTCCAGGGATTGGCCGATCGCATGGTCAACGATTTCGTCCGCGTCGCCGACGAGGGCTGAACGATGATCGAGGTCGAGGTCGTGCTGGCCTGGCCACACCAGGTGCTGTCGCGCCGGCTGCAGCTGGAGGAGGGGGCGACCGTGGCTGATGCCGTGGCAGCGGCCCGGCTCGAAGGCAGTGCCGACTGTCCTGCCGCCGCCGTGTATGGCGTACTGGCGCAGCCGCATCAGGTGCTGCTGGATGGTGATCGCGTGGAGCTGCTGCGTGGCCTGCAGGCCGACCCGAAGGACAACCGCCGGCGACGCGCGCGCGGCGGTTGATCCCCAAGGCCCGTCCGGAGGACGGGCAGGGTGGCTCAGCGGCCGCCCTTCTTCTTCTTGTCCTTCGGCAGATTGCGGCCGAACTGGCGCACGGTCTGCTGGGCAAGGGCCTTGTCGTTGGCCGGGAAGTAATCGCCTTCCCAGCGGGTGACCACATCATTTTCGAAGTACACGACGAAATTCTTCACGTCGGTACGGCCCAGGCGGTTCACGCGCTCGGTCGAGGTGTAGTCCCAACGCTGGGCGTGGAACGGATCCGGCACCGACGGGGTGCCCAGCAGGGCAGTGACCTGCTGCTTGCTCTGCCCGACCTGCAGTTTGGCAACGGCATCTTCCCGGATCAGGTTGCCCTGGTAGATGGGTTGCTTGTAGATGATGCCGCACCCGGTGGTGGACAAGGCGACGGCGGCGACCAACAGGAGATTGCGCATCGGGACTGGCGGTTGGGGAAATCAATCCGATGATACACTCCCGGCGTGCCACCGCGACCCAATCCGAGGCAGCTGGCGCTAAATCGCCAATGAACGGAGACCTATGGAAACCCACGACCTGCGTAAAGTCGGCCTGAAGGTGACCCATCCGCGGATGCGGATCCTGGCGCTGCTCGAGCAGCGCAATGCCCAGCACCACATGACCGCCGAAGACATCTACCGCCAGCTGCTGGAGCATGGCGACGAGATCGGCCTGGCCACGGTGTACCGGGTGCTGACCCAGTTCGAGGCTGCCGGCCTCGTGCTCAAGCACAATTTCGAAGGCGGCCAGGCCGTCTACGAACTCGACCGCGGCGGCCACCACGACCACATGGTCGATGTGGACAGCGGCAAGATCATCGAGTTCGAAAGCACCGAGATCGAAGACCTGCAGCGCAAGATCGCGGCCGATCACGGCTACGAGCTGGAAGAACACTCGCTGGTGCTGTACGTGCGCAAGAAGCGCAAGTAAGCCCCGCAGCCAGCTGATTGCGACGAAACCCCGGGCATGCCCGGGGTTTTTGTTTGTCTGGCCTCAGCGTCGCGGTAGATCCACGCCCTGCGTGGATGGCCCAATCAGGACGTCCAGATCCACCGCCTCGGCCATCGCCCGGTTCCCCGCATCGCCCGGGTGCAGGTGGTCGCCGGAGTCGTAGGCAGCCGCCATCCGTGAGGGATCGGCCGGATCGCGCAGGGCCGCGTCGAGGTCGATCACCGCGTCGAACGGGCTGTCCGTGCGCAGCCAGGCGTTGAGCTGCTGGCGCAGGGCGTCCTTGTCCGCGGCGTAGTAGTCGTCCAACGGGGTGTCGGGCAGGGCGCCGGCAAACGGGGTCAGGGTCGCGCCGAGGATGCGCAGGCCGCGTGCGTGGGCGCGCTGGGCCAGGTCGCGGTAGCCGGACTGCAGCTCGGCCAGGCTGGGCCGGGCCTGCGCGCGGGCAAAGGCCGTGCCCGGCCAGCTGATGTCGTTGATGCCGATCAGCACGATCACACTGGCGACACCGGGCTGGTCGAGCACGTCACGCTGGAAACGCTTGCGGGCCGATTCGCCCATGCCATCGCGCAGCAGGCGACCGCCGGATATGCCGGCATTGACCACCGCTACACCTTCTGGTGCCAGCCGCGCGGCGAGGTGATCGGTCCAGCGCTGGTCCTGGTCGAGGCTGGCGGTGGCGCCATCGGTGATTGAATCGCCGATCACCACCACGCTGCGCGCGATGGCCGGGGCCTCGACGTCGATAGCCGACAGGAGCAGGCGGGCCGTGGTGCTGCTGGCGTCCCGCAGCGCGGGCCGTTGATGCTGGTCGCCCGGCGCAATCCAACTGGTCTGCCGCCCTTCCCAATGGAAGGTCTGCAGCGGCGTGCGGTCGGGCAGGTAAACGCTGACCTGCACCGCCTGCCGATCAGCGGTGGGAAGGGGGAGCGGATCGCTCAGGCGGTCCTGCCCGGGCGCAATCACGACCCCGGGCTGGCCGTCGAAGCGCAGCGGCTGCGGCGTGTCCCCCGTATGGGCGGCGATGCTGGCAGCGCCGATCCGCAAAGGTTGGGTGCCGTAGGCATTGCTCAGGCGGATCCGCAGGCGCGACCCGCCCAGACTGATGCGAGCGCTCTGGCGGAAGGTCTGGTCCTGCAGTTGGCCGGGAATGAGGGTAGGAAACAGGAAATCGCCGCCCCACACCGGCTGCGGGCTGGCTTGCCAGCTGGCGACCCAGTGCGGGGCAGGTGACGCGGCGGCGGCGCCGGACAGGGCAAGCAGGGCGGTAGCGGTCAGTTGGCTCAGGCGATTCATCGAGATGACCTGGTGGGAGGGACGGTCATGGTGCGTCCAGGGTTATCTGTGAACTAGACTGCGCATGGACAATCATCTGTGAATCTAATTCATTGGCATGGCACGCACCGACATCAACCGATCCGGCGAACTGGAAGTGTTCGTACGGGTGATCGAAACCGGCGGCTTTTCCGCCGCCGCCCGCAGCCTGGAGATGACGCCGTCGGCGGTCAGCAAGCTGGTTGCGCGGCTGGAACAACGGCTGGGCACGCGTCTGCTGCAGCGCTCCACCCGCCAGTTGCAGCTGACCCCGGAGGGCTGCGCGTTCTATGAGCGCGGCCTGCGGGTGCTGGCCGATCTGGAAGAGGCCGAACGCTGTGCCAGCGCCCACGCCGAGCCGCGCGGGCGGCTGCGGGTCAATGCCAACGTGCCGTTCGGCCAGCATTTCCTGCTGCCGCTGCTACCGGAATTCCTGCAGCGTCATCCGCAGGTCGGTGTGGACCTGACGCTGACCGACGAGGTGATCGATCTGCTGGAGCAGCGCACGGACGTGGCGGTGCGGGCCGGTCCGTTGAAGAGTTCCAGCTTGGTCGCGCGCCGGCTGGGGGCGACGCGGATGATGATCGTGGCGGCACCGGCCTATGCGGCACGACACGGACTGCCGGCCAATGCCGATGCGCTGCTGGCGCACAACCGGTTGGATATCGGCCATGCACGGTCGGTGCAGGGCTGGCCGCTGCTGCAGGATGGTCAGCAGCAGCGGGTACTGCCGAGCGGAAATGCGCGCGCCAGCAATGGCGACGCGCTGCGTCAGCTGGTGCTGGGTGGGCTGGGCCTGGCCCGGCTGGCGGCGTTCCAGGTGCAGGCCGACATCGCGGCAGGCCGGTTGCTGCCGGTGCTGGAGGACGCCAACCCGGGCGACCTGGAAGAGGTGCACGCGGTGTTCCTGGGGCAGGGGGGCTACCTGCCGCTTCGGGTGCGCGCGTTCCTTGATTTCCTGGTGGAGAACGTTGATTTGACGCAGCCGCGGGGGTAGCGCCGGCCGCCGGCCGGCAGCGTCATGACCTTCGTCCACGTGCGTTGGGTTGCCGGCCAGCGGCCGGCACTACCAGGTCTTCGTCCACGTGCGTCGGGTTGCCGGCCAGCGGCCGGCACTACCAGGCGTCAGGCCTGCAGTAGATCCACGCCATGCGTGGATGAATGCCCGCGATTCACGCGCGCCAACAGGCGTGCAGGGGCCTATACCTGCAGCAGCTTGCGCGCGGCGGCGCGGGCTTCCTTGCTCACTTCCACGCCACCCAGCATGCGCGCCAGCTCTTCCTCGCGGGCCTTTGCGTCGAGCTTCTCCACCGCGCTCTGGGTCATGCCTTCCACCGGTGCCTTGCTGACCCGGTAATGGGCGTGGCCCTTGGAGGCGACCTGCGGCAGATGGGTCACGCACAGGACCTGGCGCTTTTCGCCGAGGGCGCGCAGCTTCTGGCCGACGATATCGGCCACCGCGCCACCGATGCCGGAGTCGACTTCGTCGAACACCATGGTCGGCACTGCATCCAGGTCGAGCGCGGCCACTTCGATGGCCAGCGAAATACGTGACAGCTCGCCACCGGAAGCGACCTTGCGCAGCGCACGCGGTGGCTGGCCGGCATTGGCAGCCACCAGGAACTCGACGCGCTCGGCGCCCTGCGGGTCCGGCTTGCCGTTGTCCTGCGGCTCCAGCTCGATCAGGAACTGGCCGCCGCCCATGCCCAGCTCGGCGATGATGCCGGTAGTGGTGGCCGACAGCTCGGCAGCAGCGGTGCGACGGCTGGTGGTCAGTGCTGCAGCCTCGACACGCCAGGCCGCTGCGGCCTTTTCAATTTCGCCGGCCAGACGCTGCAGGCGCTCGTCGGCGCCGCGCAGCTGTTCCACTTCGGCGTGCATGCGCTCACGCTGCGCACCCAGCTCATCCATCGGCACGCGGTGCTTGCGGGCCAGGTCGTGCAGGCGGCCGAGGCGGCGCTCGTTCTCCTCGAACTGGTCCGGATCGGCGTCCAGGTCGTCATGCACCCGGTCGAGCAGGGCCAGCGCCTCGTGCAGCTGGATGGAGGCGCTGTCGATCAGGGCATCGACGTCGCCCAGCCGCGGGTCATGTTCGGCCACCCTGGCCAGTTCATGCCGCACCTGCTGCAGCTGATCCAGCGCCGAGTGGCCTTCGTCGCCGTTGAGCTGGTCCGAAGCTGCCTGGCAGGCGGCCAACAGGGCGCTGGCATGCGCCTGACGGCGATGGCTGGCGCCGAGCGCGGTGATCGACTCCGGCTCCAGATCCTCACGGTCCAGTTCGCGCAGCTGATGTTCGAGGAAGCCGATGCGGTCACTCACGTCGCCCTGTTGCGAAAGTGCCAGGGATTCATCGACCAGCGCCTGCCAGGTGGCGGCAGCGCGGCGCACCTGGCGGCGTTCGCTTTCGTTGCGGGCATAGGCGTCCAGCAGGGCCAGCTGCGACGGGCGCGTCAGCAGGGCCTGCTGCTCATGCTGGCCATGGATCTCCACCAGCAGGCCGGCGAGGTCGGCCAGCTGCGCCAGGGTGACCGGGCGGCCGTTGATCCACGAGCGCGAGCCGCCGTCGGCGCGGATCACGCGGCGCAGCTGGCATTGGTCTTCATCGTCCAGCTCATTGCTGGCCAGCCACTGGCGGGCGGCCTGCAGCTGGTCCAGCGCGAATTCGGCCGACAGTTCGGCCCGGGCCGCGCCATGGCGGACCACGCCGCTGTCAGCGCGCAGGCCAGACAGGAAGCCCAAGGCGTCGACCATCAGCGATTTGCCCGCGCCGGTCTCGCCTGAAACCACGGTCATGCCCGGCCCGAACTCCAGTTCGGTGGCGCGGACGACGGCGAAATCCTTGATTGAAAGATGTCTGAGCATGGGTAAGGGGGTGTCTGCAGCCGCGCAACGCTAGCACGCGCGGCGGGGTCGTCCAATGACTTGCCAAGGGGATGCGTCGCCATTATCTAATGTCCCTGTCTCACAGGTTGATTCCATGCACGGTTCTCCCGACCAACTTGCCCCGCGCGCGCGGCACCTGCTGCGCACGCTGATCGCGCGCTACATCCAGGATGGCGAGCCCGTGGGTTCGCAGACGCTGGCGCGCGTGGCCGGCCTGGAGGTCAGTCCGGCCACCATCCGCAACATCCTCGGTGACCTGGAAGACCTGGGCCTGCTGGCCTCGCCGCATACGTCGGCGGGCCGGATTCCGACCGCGCATGGCTACCGGGTGTTCGTCGACAGCCTGTTGCAGATGCAGCCGCCGGGCGAAGGGGAGCTGGCCCGACTGCGTCAGGAGCTGGCCGGAGGCGGCAGTACCCAGGCGCTGCTCGGCAGTGCGTCGGAGCTGCTGTCGGCGATGAGCCACTTCGTTGGCGTGGTCAGCGCGCCGCGCCGCGAGCAGTTCGCCTTCCGCCAGATCGATTTCGTGGCGCTGGACGGGCGCCGGGTGCTGGCGATCCTGGTGTTTGCCGACAATGAAGTGCAGAACCGGGTGATCGAGACCCGCCAGGACTTCGCACCGGGGCAGCTGGAGCAGGTGGCCAACTACCTCAATGCCCACTTTGCCGGGCTGCCCCTGGCCGAGATCCGTACCCGCCTGTTGCTGGAGCTGCGCGACGCCCGTTCCGAGCTGGAACAGGTGCTGGCGCACAGCGTCGAGCTGGCCGAGCAGGCCCTGCAGCCGCCGGCCGACGACATGCTGGTGGCCGGCCAGACGCGTCTGATGGGGGTGCAGGACCTGTCCGACCTGGAGCGCCTGCGCGAGCTGTTCGAGCTGTTTTCCAGCAAGCGCGAGATCCTGCAGCTGCTGGAGCGGACCATCCAGGCCCCCGGCGTGCGCATCTTCATCGGCGAGGAAACCGGCGTGGTACCCCTGCAGGGCGTCTCGCTGGTCACCGCGCCGTACACCGCCAACGGCCAGGTACTGGGCGTGCTGGGCGTGATCGGGCCGAAGCGGATGGCGTACGACCGCATGATTCCGCTGGTCCAGGCCACCGCCGATGTGCTCGGCGCGGCCTTTTCGCCGGGCGGGCGAACTCCGGGTGCATCGGACGCTTGAAACGCAGCATCCCGCCCACACTAGGGTGGGTGGAGGCGGAGAGTGACCGCCAGGGACCCAGACATGAATCAAGATCAGCCAGACATCGCCGCCCAGCAGGCCGCCGCCGACGCAGCTGCCGCCGAGGGCGTCAACGAACAGATCGAACAGCTCCGTGCCGAAGTGGAGCAGGTCAAGGCCGAAGCGCTGCGTGAGCGCGCCGACCTCGACAACCAGCGCAAGCGCGTGGCCCGCGACATCGAACAGGCGCGCAAGTTCGCCAACGAGAAGCTGCTGGGCGAACTGCTGCCGGTATTCGACAGCCTCGATGCCGGCCTCAAGGCCGCCGGCGACGATGCCCATCCGCTTCGCGAGGGCCTGGAGCTGACCTACAAGCAGCTGCTGAAGGTCGCTGGTGACAACGGCCTGGTGCTGCTGGACCCGACCGGGCAGCCGTTCAACCCGGAACACCACCAGGCGATCAGCCAGGTCGCTGCCCCCGGCGCCGCCCCGGGCAGCGTGGTGACCGTGTTCCAGAAGGGCTACCTGCTCAACGAGCGCCTGCTGCGGCCGGCGCTGGTGGTGGTTGCCGCCGATTGACCGCGGGCGCCGGGCCTGGCCTGGCGCGGGTTTTCCCGCCGCGACCGGGGCATCGGCACGACCGACGCTGAACGTGTTGGGCGAACGGAAACACAGCGTTCGGGGGATGGCTTGAATGTTCCACGAGCCTCCCCCACATCCCATTCATCCACCGGCCGAACGGCCGGACTGACAAAAACAACATCCTTCAAGGAGTCTCCCCCATGGGCAAGATCATTGGTATCGACCTCGGCACCACCAACTCGTGCGTGGCGATCATGGACGGCGGCAAGGCCCGCGTCATCGAAAATTCGGAAGGCGATCGCACCACCCCGTCGATCGTCGCCTACACCAAGGACGGCGAAGTCCTGGTCGGTGCCTCGGCCAAGCGCCAGGCCGTGACCAACCCGAAGAACACCTTCTACGCGGTGAAGCGCCTGATCGGCCGCAAGTTCACCGACGCCGAAGTGCAGAAGGACATCGCGCACGTCCCGTACAGCATCCTGGCCCATGACAATGGTGATGCCTGGGTGGCCACCAGCGATGCCAAGAAGATGGCACCGCAGGAAATCTCGGCCAAGGTGCTGGAGAAGATGAAGAAGACCGCCGAGGACTTCCTCGGTGAGAAGGTCACCGAAGCGGTCATCACCGTGCCGGCCTACTTCAACGACAGCCAGCGCCAGGCAACCAAGGACGCTGGCCGCATCGCCGGCCTGGACGTCAAGCGCATCATCAACGAGCCGACCGCGGCCGCGCTGGCCTATGGCCTGGACAAGGGCGACAACAAGGATCGCAAGATCGTTGTCTACGACCTGGGCGGCGGCACCTTCGACGTCTCGGTGATCGAGATCGCCAATGTCGACGGCGAGAAGCAGTTCGAAGTGCTGGCCACCAACGGCGACACCTTCCTGGGTGGCGAAGACTTCGACAACCGCGTCATCGAGTATCTGGTTGAAGAGTTCAACAAGGACCAGGGCATCGACCTGCGTAAGGATCCGCTGGCCCTGCAGCGCCTGAAGGATGCTGCCGAGCGCGCCAAGATCGAGCTGTCCAGCGCCCAGCAGACTGAAGTGAACCTGCCGTACGTCACCGCTGACGCGTCGGGTCCGAAGCACCTGAACATCAAGCTGACCCGCGCCAAGCTGGAATCGCTGGTGGAAGAGCTGATCAGGAAGTCGATCGAGCCGTGCCGCGTTGCGTTGAATGACGCCGGCCTGCGTTCGAGCGACATCAGCGAAGTGATCCTGGTCGGCGGCCAGACCCGCATGCCGAAGGTGCAGCAGGCTGTCACCGAGTTCTTCGGCAAGGAACCGCGCAAGGACGTCAACCCGGACGAAGCCGTGGCACTGGGTGCTGCGATCCAGGGCGGCGTGCTTGGCGGCGACGTCAAGGATGTGCTGCTGCTGGACGTGACCCCGCTGTCGCTGGGCATCGAAACCATGGGCGGTGTGTTCACCAAGATCATCGAAAAGAACACCACCATCCCGACCAAGGCCTCGCAGGTGTTCTCCACCGCCGAGGACAACCAGTCGGCCGTGACCGTGCACGTGCTGCAGGGTGAGCGCGAACAGGCCCGCTTCAACAAGTCGCTGGCCAAGTTCGACCTGTCCGGCATCGAGCCGGCCCCGCGCGGCCTGCCGCAGGTGGAAGTGTCCTTCGACATCGACGCCAACGGCATCCTGCACGTGTCGGCCAAGGACAAGAAGACCAACAAGGAACAGAAGGTCGAGATCAAGGCCGGTTCGGGTCTGTCCGAGGAAGAGATCGCACGCATGGTCGCCGACGCGGAAGCCAACCGCGAAGAAGACAAGAAGTTCCAGGAGCTGGTGCAGGCCCGCAACCAGGCCGATGCCCTGATCCACGGCACCCGCAGCGCGATCACCGAGCACGGCAGCAAGGTTGGTGGCGAAGTGATCGGCAAGGTGGAAGCGGCCCTGGCCGATCTGGAAACCGCGATGAAGGGTGACGACAAGGCGCAGATCGAAGCCAAGTCGAAGGTGCTGGAAGAAGCTGGCCAGTCGCTGTTCGCTGCGGCTTCGGCCGACCAGGGCGGTGCCGCCCCGGGTGCCGACGCCGGCAATGCGGGCAAGGCGCAGGATGACGTGGTGGACGCCGAGTTCACCGAAGTCAAGGACGACAAGAAGTCCTGATCCGGACCGACACGGGACGCTGGTTGCCAGCGTCCCGTTGTCGTACCAGGGTCCTGACCGCCCTCTGGCGTGTCGGGGCGCCCGACGCAAGAGCGGACCTGGTTCCGCTCTTCCGCTTTGACGAATCCCGACTTTCCGGAATGCGATCCACGATATGAGCAAGCGCGATTACTACGAAGTGCTGGGCGTTGCCCGCACCGCCACCGACGAAGAACTGAAGAAGTCCTACCGCCGTTGCGCGATGAAGTTCCACCCGGACCGCAACCCGGGTGATGCGGCGGCCGAAGCCTCCTTCAAGGAGTGCAAGGAAGCCTACGAAGTCCTGTCCGACGGCAACAAGCGCCGCATGTACGACAGCCATGGCCATGCCGCGTTCGAACACGGCATGGGCGGTGGTGGCGGTGGTCCGGGCGGCCCGGACATGAACGATATCTTTGGCGACATCTTCGGCAACATCTTTGGTGGTGCCGGCGGTGGTGGCCCGCGCCAGGCGCGTCGCGGCGCCGACATCGGTTACGTGATGGAGCTGGACCTGGAAGAAGCGGTGCGTGGCGTCGAGCGCCGCATCGAGATTCCGACCCTGGCCGAATGCGGCGACTGCGATGGCAGCGGCTCGGAGGACGGCAAGGTCGAGACCTGCAATGTCTGCCATGGTCGTGGCCAGGTGCGCATCCAGCGCGGCATCTTCGCCATGCAGCAGGCCTGCCACAACTGTGGTGGCCGTGGCCAGATCATCGCCAAGCCCTGCAAGACCTGCCACGGCAACGGCCGTGTCGAAGAAGACAAGGTGCTGTCGGTGAAGGTGCCGGCGGGCGTGGATACCGGCGACCGCATCCGCCTGGCGGGTGAGGGCGAGGCCGGCCCTGCGGGGACGCCACCGGGCGATCTGTACGTGGAAGTGCGCGTGCGCGAGCACCACATCTTCCAGCGCGACGGCGACGACCTGCACTGCGAAGTGCCGATCCGCATTTCGCAGGCCGCACTGGGCGATACCGTGCGCGTGGCCACCCTCGGTGGTGAAGCGGAAATCCGTATCCCGGCCGAGACGCAGACCGGCAAGCTGTTCCGCCTGCGCGGCAAGGGCGTGCGGTCGGTGCGCAGCCGCAGCGAGGGTGACCTGTACTGCCGCGTGGTAGTGGAGACGCCGGTCAACCTCACCAGCGACCAGCGCAAACTGCTGGAGCAGTTCGAAGCCACCTTCAACGGCGAGGATGCGCGCAAGCATTCGCCGAAGTCGGCGACCTTCATCGACGGCGTCAAGGGCTTCTGGGATCGGATGACGTCCTGATCCCTTGAGGGAAATGTTGAACGACAGCGCCGGGCCATGCCCGGCGTTTTCGTTTCCGGCGCAGCAGATCCGCGCCATGCGTGGACGCGGTGCAACGGATCAACGGAAGAATGCCGCCGGCGTCTGCCCCAGCTGGCGCTTGAACATGCTGGTGAATGCACTGGGGCTGTCGTAGCCCATCGCCAGCGCCACATCGATCACCTTCTCGCCGCGGGCCAGCCGTTCCATCGCGGCCAGCAGGCGCGCCTGCTGCCGCCACTGGCCGAAGGTCATGCCCAGTTCGCTGGCGAAGTGGCGCTGGATGGTTTTCACGTCGATCGCCAACGCCTGCGCCCAGTCCTGCAGGGTCGCCTCGTCGCCGGGATGTTTCTGGATGTGCTGGCAGATCCTGTGCAGGCGCGGGTCGACGGGCTCGGGCAGGTGCAACGGCAGTACGTCCATGCGGCGCAGTTCGTCGAGCATCAGCCGCACCACGCGGCCATCGCGGCTGTCTTCTTCATGCGGCCCGTCGATCAGGATGGCTGCCTGCAGCAGTTCGCGCAGCAGGGGGGCCACCTGCACGGCGAAGGGCTCGGCGGGGAGCTGCGGGGCGAATGACGGTTCGATGTACAGGCTGCGCATGTGCACCTCGGCGATGCAGTCGACCGCATGCGCCATGCCCGCCGGCATCCAGATGGCGCGGGTGGAGGGCACCACCCAGCGGCCGACCTCCGAGCGCACCACCATCAGCCCGGACATGGAATAGACCAGCTGGTGCCGCCGGTGCTTGTGCGCCGCGATGTGGGTGCCGGCGCGGTAGTCGCGTGCGCGGCAGGTGACCGGGCGATGCACCGGCACCTCGTTCCACGGCGCGGTTTCGCGGATGGGGCAGGGGGTGTCCTTTTTGCGATAGGCCATGACCAGAACGCGGCAGAAGGGAGCGGATGCCCACCGTAGCATGCACGGCTCGCCCCCATCCTGACCGTGCGCAATGTCGACTCTGGCTTCTCCCGCCGTATCCGCCCGCCCCGTATCGCCCGGAGTGCTGGCGGCAATCTCCAGCTCGCACATGGTCAACGACATGATGCAGTCGCTGATCCTGGCCATCTATCCGGTGATCAAGGGCGGCTTCAATCTCAGCTTCACCCAGATCGGCCTGATCACGCTGACCTACCAGCTCACCGCCTCGATCTTCCAGCCGCTGGTCGGCCTTGCCACCGACCGCCGGCCGGCCCCGTACTCGCTGCCGATCGGCATGGCCTCGACCTTGTGCGGCATGCTGCTGCTCGGCTTTGCGCCCAACTACGCGATGGTGCTGCTGGCCGCCGCGCTGGTCGGTATCGGTTCGGCCATCTTCCATCCGGAAGCCTCGCGCATCGCACGCCTCGCCTCCGGCGGCCGTCATGGCCTGGCGCAGTCGGTATTCCAGGTGGGAGGCAACTTCGGCACGGCGCTGGGGCCGCTGATCGCCGCAGCGGTGATCGTGCCCTATGGCCAGCATGCCGCATCGTGGTTTGCCGGTGCAGCGTTGATCGGCATTGCCCTGCTGACCTATGTCGGTCGCTGGTACTCGCTGCATCTGGGCGTGCCCCGGCCAGCAGCACACGGTGTGACTGCCGCGCGCCATCCGCCGCGCATGATCGCCCGGGTGCTGGCCATCCTGCTGGTGCTGATCTTCAGCAAGTACTTCTACATGGCCAGCATCGGCAGCTACTTCACCTTCTACCTGATGCATCATTTCGGCATTCCGGTGGCGCAGGCGCAGCTGCATCTGTTCGCCTTCCTGGTGGCGTCCGCCGCGGGTGGATTCTTCGGCGGTCCGCTGGGCGATCGTATCGGTCGCAAGCCGATCATCTGGGCCTCGATCCTGGGCGTGGCACCGTTCGCGCTGATGCTGCCGCATGCCGACCTGCTGTGGACGACGGTGCTGGCGGTGCTGATCGGCTTCGTGCTGTCTTCGGCCTTCTCCGCGATCGTGGTCTATGCGCAGGAAATGATGCCGCACCGGATCGGCATGGTGTCCGGGTTGTTCTTTGGCTTTGCCTTCGGCATGGGCGGCCTCGGCGCAGCGGTGCTCGGTCTGCTGGCTGACAAGACCAGCATCGAATTCGTCTACCAGCTGACCGCGTTCCTGCCGTTGCTGGGCATCGTCGCGGCCTGGCTGCCGCCGTCCAGGCCTGCTGCGCACTGAGGGGTGTTCTTCGGCAGGGCTGCGCCCTGCACCTGCAGATGCTTCAAGCCAAGGCAACGGCCGAAGCAAAAGCAGGTTCCCTGTGGGTAGGCGGGGTGGGTCCGGTTGCGGGGGACGCTGCAAGTACGTCCCTGTAAGCTCGGTCGCGCCATCCATGGCGCTCACGCCCCCGCAACCGGATCCACCCCGCCTTCGACAGATTTCTGCAATCTGTCGGGATGGCATGACTTGCTGTTGGTGGGTGTCGACCTTGGTCGACACGTCGTGGATGCTCTTCGATTCGAATTCGAAATATTCGATTCCGATGGAGATTCATCCACGCATGTCGTGGCTCCATCACCATCCGTCACCGGGAAACTGTCGAGGGCGGGGCGGTATGGGGCTGCAGGACCGTTGGCGCCATGGATGGCGCCATCGAGCCCCCATGGATGGGTTTACGGCGTGTCCTGCAGCCCCATGCCGCCCCGCCAAACCAGAGAATAGCCAGAGCCGGCTGTTGCTGTTGCCTCGGCTTTGGCTGTGGCTGTTGCCTCTGCAGGTGCAGGGCGCAGCCCTGCCGAAAACCCCCTTGGGCGTAGAATGCGGGCATGAGCGAATCCCTCGACAACCACCTGGTCCACGGCCGCCGCCAGCGGCCCGACGGCCCTTCGCCGATCGATGTCATTTCGGTCCAATCACAACTGGTCTACGGCCATGCCGGCAACAGCGCCGCGCTGCCCCCGATGCGTGCGCTCGGCGTGCGCGTGGCCTCGATCCCGACCACGCTGCTGAGCAATGCGCCGTTCTACGAGACCACCCGTGGCCGTGTGCTGCCCAGCGACTGGTTCGCCGATCTGCTGCTCGGCACGCATGAACGGGGTCTTCCGCAGCGGGCGAAGATGCTGGTCTCCGGTTACTTCGGCAGCGCTGCCAACGGTGCGGCCTTTGCTGATTGGCTGGACGAGATCCTGCCGGCATGTCCGCAGCTGCGCTACTGCCTGGACCCGGTGATCGGCGATACCCACACCGGTCCCTACGTGGAGCCGGGACTGGAAGCGATCTTCGCTGAGCGCCTGCTGCCGCATGCATGGCTGGTTACCCCGAATGCCTTCGAACTCGGTCGCCTGACCGGCATGCCGGCGCTGGCCGAAGCCGATGCCATTGCTGCTTCGCGCGCGCTGCTGGCACGGGGGCCGCAGTGGGTGCTGGCACACAGCGTCGGCGGCAATCCGGGCGAGCTGGTGACGCTGGCTGTGGGGCGCGAGGAAACCTGGCGCTGGACCTCGCCGCTGCTGCCTGTGGATGTGGCAGGCACCGGCGATGTGCTGATGTCGCTGATGGTGTCCTTCCTGCTGCGTGGTGAGCCGATGCAGATGGCCATCTCGCGGGCCATCGCCGGCACCCATGCGGCGCTGGAGGCCACCCTGGCCCACGGCTTCGAAGAGTTCGACGTGATCGCGGCCGCACCGGCGGCACTGGCCGACGGCATGCGCTTCCGCGCCGAACGGCTGGCATGAGCGATCTGCACGAACGCACGCCGCGCACGGTCGGCATCGTCGGCAGTGCCGGCGCCTATGGACGCTGGCTGACCCGGTTCTTCGAACAGCACATGCAGGTGCGCGTGATCGGCCACGATCCGGCCGATCCGGGTTCGCATGCGCCGGAGCAGTTGCTGGAACAGGCCGACGTGTTGGTGTTCTCCGCACCGATCCGGCACACGTCCACGTTGATCGCCGAGTACGCGCGCCTGTCGGCGGGCCGCGAGCAGGAACGCTTGTGGCTGGATGTGACCTCGGTGAAGGAAGCGCCGGTGCAGGCGATGCTGGCCTCGTGCGCCGAAGTGGTGGGCCTGCATCCGATGACGGCGCCGCCCAAGGCGCCGACCCTGAAGGGCCGGGTGATGGTGGTCTGCGAGGCGCGACTGCAGCACTGGCGGCCCTGGGTGGACGCGTTGTGCCTGGCACTGCAGGCCGAATGCGTGCGTGCCACCCCGCAGCACCATGACCAGATGATGGCGCTGGTGCAGGCGATGGTGCATGCGACCCACTTGGCCCAGGCAGGTGTGCTGCGCGAGTACCAGCCGCAGCTGGGCACGCTGGCGGCGATGCTGCCGTATCGATCGGCCTCGTTCGAACTGGATACCGCGATCATCTCGCGCATCCTGTCGTTGAATCCGGCGATCTACGAAGACATCCAGTTCGGCAATCCTTATGTGGCGCCGATGCTGCAACGCCTGATCGGCCAGCTGCAGACGCTGCAGGTGCAGGTCGGGCAGGGCGACGATGCTGCGCGGGGTGCGTTCCGCGATCACCTGCTGGAGGCCAACAGGAGTGCCTTCGGCGATCAGGCCCTGGCTGCGGGCAACTACACCTTCGAGCGCGTCGGCTATCTGCTGGCCGACCTGACGGAGCGCAATGCACTGTCGGTGCATCTGCCTGAAGACCGCGCCGGTTCGTTGCGTGAGCTGCTGAACGTGTTCGAGCAGCATGGCATCAGCCTCGCCTCTATCCACTCCTCGCGCACGCCTGCTGGCGAAGTGCATTTCCGCATCGGTTTCGTGGCCGGGAGTGAGCCAGGGGCTATCGCGGCAGCCGCGGCCGAAGTGGATGCCAGCGGGATCGGCCGGGTGCTGGCGTAACGCCATTCATCCACAGGGCGTGTGGATGGCTTCTGCGCAAACATGTGGATAACCGGCGGCAGGCCTTGGCGTGCAAGGCTGTCAAGATGGTTGGTCAAAAAATGACCAACCTTTTTTCTGGCCGGAACAGCAGTAGAGCCGGGGCATGCCCGGCTCTGCGGTGGATCGCTAGATCGACAACCTGACCTCGCCGCCGCTGGTGGTGAACTCGCGGCCGTTGCGTACCAGCTGGCGTCCGTCATCAAGCTCATAACGCGGCGTCGCTTCGGAGCCATGCCCACTGCCGCTGGCCTCGGGCTTGAACTCGATGATGATGTGGCTTTCGCCATTGCTGTCGACAGCGGGGAACTGACGGAACGACATGCCTGGCCTCCTTCAGTGGTTCTTCGCTACGCCACCAGAGTGATCCGGCCGGTGTTAGCCGGCCGTCATCAATCGATGAACTGCAGGCGTGCAAGCTCCGCATACAGGCCGCCTTCAGCCAGCAGCTGCGTATGCGTGCCTTCGGCCACGATACGGCCATGGTCCATCACCACGATGCGGTCGGCCTTCAGCACGGTCGCCAGCCGATGGGCGATGACCACCGTGGTGCGCCCCGCCATCAAGCGTTCCAGCGCCTGCTGCACGCCATGTTCGCTCTGTGCATCCAGCGCGCTGGTGGCTTCGTCGAGCAGCAGGATCGGTGCGTCCTTCAGCAAGGCACGGGCGATCGCCACGCGCTGCTGCTGGCCACCGGACAGGCGGGCACCGCGCTCGCCCAGTTCGCTGTCGTAGCCCTCTGGCAGCGCACGCAGGAAGGCGTCGGCCTCGGCGGCACGGGCTGCGTCCTCCACCTCGGCGTCACTGGCCTCCAGCCGACCATAGCGGATGTTGTCGCGCGCACTGGAGGCGAACAATGTCGGTTGCTGCGGCACCAGCGCCAGCTGCGCGCGAAGCTCGGCCGGATCGACCTCGCGCACATCGATGCCGTCCACGCAGATGCGGCCGCTTGCCGGATCGTGGAAGCGCAGCAGCAACGACAGCACCGTGCTCTTGCCGGCGCCTGACGGGCCGACCAGGGCGACGGTTTCACCCGGCCGCACGTGCAGGTTGAAATGGTCCAGCGCGGGCTGGTCCGGTCGCTGCGGGTAGTTGAACACCACGTCGTCGAAACGGATCTCGCCACGCAGCGGCTGTGGCAGCGCACGCGGCTTGGCCGGCGCACGGATCTCGATGTCTTCCTGCAGCAGCTCGCCGATGCGGCCCATGCCGCCGGATGCGCGCTGCAGTTCGTTCCACACTTCGGCCAGCGCACCGACCGAACCACCACCGATCAGTGCGTACAGCACGAACTGGCCCAACGTACCGGCGCTGAGCCGCCCGTCGATGACGTCGTGCGCGCCCAGCCACAACACCCCGACAATCGCACCGAACACCAGCAGGATGGCGCTGGCGGTCACCAGCGACTGCGCGCCGATGCGCCGGCGCGCGGCACGGATCGCATCGCCCAGCGCATGGTCGAAACGGCCGCGTTCATAGGGCTCGCGCGCATGCGCTTGCACGGTGCGCACCGCGCCCAGCGTTTCGCTGGCCAGGCTGTTGGCATCGGCAATGCGGTCCTGGCTGCTGCGCGCGATGGTACGCAGCTTGCGCGCGCCGATGATGATCGGCAGCACTGCCAGCGGGATGCCGAGCAGCGACCAGGCGGCCAGCCGCGGACTGGTGACAAACAGCATCGCCAGGCTGCCGACCACGGTGACACTGCTGCGCAGCGCCACGGACATGGTCGAGCCGACCACGCTGCGCAGCAGTTCGCTGTCGGCGGTCAGGCGCGAAACCAGCTCGCCGCTGCGGCTGCGGTCGTGGAAGCCGGCGCCGAGCTGGATCAGGTGCGCGTACAGCCGGCTGCGCAGATCCGCCACGACCTTCTCGCCGAGCAGCGAAACAAAGTAGAAGCGCGCCGCCGTCGCCAACGCCAGCACCACAGCGACCAGCATCAGCAGCGCAAAGGCACGGTTGATCTGGCCACCGCTGCTGAAGCCGTGGTCGATCATCTGCTTCACCGCCGGCGGCAGGCTCAGGGTCGCCGCTGAAGAAACGGCCAGGGCCAGCAGCCAGGCGCTGAACAATCCGCTGTGGCGGCGCACGAACGGCCACAGTGTGCGCAGGCTGCCGAGGCGGCGCAGCGGCGGGGAGGCCGGGTCGGTCGCCGGTGCGTCCTTGTCAGTCATCGAGGCGGTCATCTTGGATACGGATACGATCACGGGTGGCGTCGCGCAGGCGGATTTTCAATGCGTCGACCTGCTCTGCGGGCAATTCCACCCGCAATCTCACGCCATTGGCATCGAACTGTTCATCGCGCTTTTCGGCCGCGTGGGCCGGCAGGGCCGCATGCAGCGCGCCCAGGTCCTCGAATCCAGCCACCAGCTGCAGCCGCGCCATCGCCACCAGTGGCAGGCGCGGCGCGGTGCGCAGGCATTCGGCAGCGGCGCCGCCGTAAGCCCGGACCAGGCCACCGGCGCCCAGCTTGATGCCGCCGAACCAGCGGGTGACCACCACCATCACCCGGTCGAATCCCTGGCCATCGATGGCGGCCAGGATCGGGCGGCCCGCGGTGCCGGCGGGCTCGCCGTCATCGCTGGAGCGATAGTCCTGGCCGTGCCGGTAGGCCCAGCAGTTGTGGGTCGCATCGGCTACCGATACGTCCTGCAGAAATGCCATCGCCGCAGACGCGCTCTCGATCGGCGCGGCATGCGCGATGAAGCGGCTGTGCTTGACGTCCAGGGTGTGGTTGACCGGTTGGGCGAGGGTGTCGGGCATTCCCTTCATTCTACGGGCTTGCCGCCGACGTGCCTCAGTCGTCCAGCAACGGTCGCACATCCTTTGGCAGGCGCGCCTCTGGATAGGTCTGCAGATAACGCTCCAGGCTCGCCCGGGCCAGGTCGCGCTGGCCGGCGTCGCGGCGCTCGCGGATCTTCTGCAGCCATTGCCGGCGTGGCAGCCGGGCATCGGCCTGCACTTCGGCCTGTACCGCGTCCGCGCTGAGGTTCGCGTCGCTTGCGCGGCGCATGACGCCAGGCGCGGTTCTGCCGGCCGCGTCCTGCTTGGCCGCGGTGAGCGCGACGCGGTCTTCGGCCGTGGCCTGTGCGGAGGACATTGATTCGGCCGCCGCCGCAGTGGCCTTGCGCGCCCTCATCGTCGCGGCAGGGGCCGCAGGCGCAGGTGCCGAATAGGCTTCGGCCGCGGGGGGCGCTGCCGCTGGCATCGGAGGCGGCGCAAACGCTGTGTCGGCTGCAGGCGCAGGTGGCGGTGCCGGCGCCATCATCGGAGCAGGTGCCTGCCGGGGTGCGGCAGGCGCGGGTTTCACCACCTCCGCGATGGTCGGTGCCGGTGCCGGTGCTGTCTTGGCCGCCGCAGGTGCCGGTGCTGCGGCCGGTGCAGGTACCGGTGCGGCTTCGGTGGCCGCGACATCGGCGGCCGCGCTGTCGTAGGCCGTGCCTTCGGCGCTCGCATCGGCCGCCATTTCCTGTGCAGCCGGCGCGGTGGCAACTGCCTCGGCAGGGGCCGAGGGCGGCTCTGGACGCATCTGCCAGGCGATGCCAACGGCGAACACCGCCGATGCGGCCACGCCGAATACGGCCGGCCAGCGGCGGCGCGGGCGCAGCGTGCGCGGTGCCACCGGCGCTGGGGCCGCCTCGCGTGCTGGCGTCTCCACGGCCGCACGCGCAGCGGCGAGGATCGCCGCGTCCAGTGCCGGCGGAGGGCCCTGTTCGGTGCGGCGCCCAAGCAGGCGTGCCAGTTCGCGTTCTTCCGGCGTCAGTGCATCGTCTCGGTTCATGCGTTCAGTCCCGCACGCAGCTTGTCCATCGCATAGCGCAGCCGCGATTTCACGGTTTCCCGGCCAACGCCGGTGATCTGGCCGATCTCCTCCAGGCTCAGTTCCTGTTCCAGCCGCAGCTGCAGCACTTCGCGCTGTTCTGCGGGCAGTTCTTCCATCGCCAGCTGGATGCGGCGACGTTGCTCGAATTCGGACAATTCCGCTTCCGGTGTCTGCCCATCTTCCAGCGCGGCCAAGCGCAGATCGGCATCGGCCGGTGCAGGGGGGCGATGGCGGGCGGCGCGCCAATGGTCGTTCAGGCGGTTGTGGGCGATGCGGAACAGCCAGGTGCTGAAGGCGGCATCGGCCTGCCAGCCTGCACGCGCGCTGATCACCCGCTGCCAGACGTCCTGGAACATCTCCTCGGCCAGCGCGGTGTCGCGCAGCTGCCGCAGCAGGAAGCCGAACAGGCGCTTGCGATGACGGGCATACAGGCTTTCGAACGCGTGCACTTCACCGGCGGCCCAGGCCAGCATCAAGGCTTCATCGGTTGGCAGGGCGCTGGCATCCACGCCGTACAGGGTAAGCCCTGCAGGCGGTGGCGCATAGCCAGCGATGGGGTGGGACAGGGCGACAGTCACGGCAGGAACCGGGAGGGGATCGAAAGGAAAAACGCCCGAGGGCACGTTTCGGGGTTGCCGGGCTTCCATTGCCCCCCGGGTGGCGCGTTATGCTCGGTAATTCAGGGGAGGCGGCGCTCAGGCGGCGCCAAGAGAACGTCATTTGTCCACCGAAGCCGACCGCGCGCTGGAAGCGTCAAACAACGAGCCTGTGCTGAGCGCAGCGCTGGTGCGCGCGCTGCATGCGCTGTTGCCGGAAACGGCGATCGTGCGCGTCGGCTGGGACGATCCGCAGCTCGGCAGCGGGCAGGGCGGTTGGCCGATCGGCGGTGGCGAGGAGGACATCTGGCAGCCGCTGGCCGACCATGCTGAAGGCCGCCACGGCTGGGAATACGACGGCGCCCGGCTGCTGCTGTCGGTACGCGGCGCGACGCCTTCCCCGGCCTGGTGGGGGCTGGCCCGGCAGGCCATGGAGCTGGCCCTGCAGCGGGGCCGCCAGGCGGGGCAGATCAAGGCGCTGGAAGAAGCTGAGCGGTTGCAGCAGGCCCTGTTCCAGATTGCCGACCTGGCCGGTGCCGACCTGGAAATGAGCGAGATGCTGCGCCACGTGCATGGCGTGCTGGGCACGCTGATGTACGCGCAGAACTGCTACATCGTCGAGTATGACGATGCCCGCCGGCAGATCCGCTTCCTGTACTTCGCCGACCAGGTCGATGATTTCGTCGCCGATCCTGCCCAGGGCTACGACATCGACCAGATGCCGCGCAGCCTGACAGTGGCGCTGCTGCGGCATGGCCGGCCGTTGAGCGGGCCTTCGCGCGAACTGCTGGCGCGGGTAGACCAGGAGCACGACCCGCAGCGCGGCCCGGAGAGCCTGGACTGGCTGGGCGTGCCGATGCTGCGCGATGGCCGCGTGTGTGGTGCGATCGTGGTGCAGAGCTACGAGCATGCCGACCGCTACGGCGAGGCCGAACGGGCCCTGCTGGGTTTTGTCGCCCAGCACGTGCAGACCGCCATGGACCGCCGCCAGGCGCAGGTGCGGCTGGAGCAGCAGGTGGAACGGCGCACGCAGGAACTGCAGCGCGCCAATCTCAGCCTGCAGGATGAAGTGGCCGAGCGCCGCCGCGCCGAGCAGTTGCAGACCGCGCTGTACAACATCGCCGAAATGGCGATGTCGGCCGACAGCCTGGCGCAGTTCTACGGGCAGGTACACGGCGTGGTCGGGCGCTTGCTGGATGCGCGCAATTTCTATATCGCGCTGGTCAATGCCGAGGGCGATGGGCTGGATTTCGTCTATTCGGTCGACGAGCACAACGCGAGTCGTGCACCACGCGCGTTCAGTCGCGGCCTGACCGAGTATGTGGTCCGCCATCGTCGGCCATTGCTGGCCTCGCGTGAGCAGATCGATGCGCTGCTGGAAACCGGCGAGGTGCGCGAATCCGGCGCACGTTCGCAGTGCTGGCTCGGCGTGCCGTTGCTGCGCGACGACGAAGTGGTCGGTGCGATCGTGGTGCAGAGTTACACCGAGCAGATCGCCTTCAGCGTGCATGACCAGCGACTGCTGATCTTCGTTGCGCAGAACATCGGCACCGGTCTTGCGCGCCAGCGCGACCAGCAACGACTGCGCTCGGCGCATGCCGAGCTGGAAAAGCGGGTGGAGGAGCGCACCCGCGAGCTGGGCGAGGTGAACGAAAAACTGCTGGGCCAGATCGGCGAGCGCCTGCGCGCCGAGCAGCGACTGACCCACCAGGCGATGCACGACGCGCTGACCGGACTGCCCAATCGCCTGCACCTGCTGGACAGGCTGCAGGATGCGCTGGCGCTGGCCCGGCGCGAAGGCGGCCCGGTGTTCGCGGTGCTGTTCCTGGACCTTGACCGCTTCAAGCTGGTCAACGACAGCATCGGTCACGCCGCCGGCGATCGCATGCTGGTGGAAGTAGCCAAGCGCATCGTGTCCATGGCCGGCGACAATGATGTGGTGGCGCGCCTGGGCGGTGATGAGTTCGCCGTGCTGCTGCACTGTCCGGAGGGCCTGGCGCAGGCGCTGGATTTCGGCCAGCGGCTGTTGCTGGCGCTGCAGGAATCGATGTGGATCGCCGGTCGCGAGCTGTTCCCCTCCGGCAGCCTGGGCATCGCCTTGTGGAACCCGCGCTATCGCACCGGCGAGGAACTGCTGCGCGACGCCGATGCGGCGATGTACCGGGCCAAGGCCCAGGGCCACGACCGCTGCTCGATCTTCGATGAGGAAATGCGCGAGCAGGCGCTGCGCAGCCTGGATCTCGAGGCCGACCTGCGGCGGGCGATCAACAACCGTGATTTCGTGCCGTTCTACCAGCCGATCGTGCGCCTCTCCGACGGCGAGGTGGTCGGCCACGAGGCCCTGCTGCGCTGGAAGCACGAGCGCCGTGGCCTGCTGCTGCCAGGCGCGTTCCTGGAACTGGGCGAGGAAAGCGGCCTGATCGAACAGGTCGACTGGTTGATCTACGAGCAGGTCATCGCCGGCCTTGCCGATGGTGGGCGTGGCTATGTGTCGGTCAACGTGTCGCCGCGGCATTTCCGCTCCGCCGAGTTCAGCGGGCGCCTGTATGGCCTGCTGGAGGCGAGCAACGCGGACCCGCGGCGGCTGCGCCTGGAGATCACCGAGGTGGCGCTGCTCGATGACGGTCCACACACGCTGCGCATCCTGAAGGGCCTGCGTGAACGCGGCATCCAGGTGCAGCTGGATGATTTCGGCACGGGTTTCTCGGCGCTGTCCTACCTGCACCGTTTCCCGATCAGCACGTTGAAGATCGACCAGAGCTTCATTGCCGGCCTGCACGGCCCGGAGGCACAGAGCACGCGCGCGCTGGTCGAAGGCGTGCTGTCACTGGCACGCACGCTGGGCATCGAGACGATCGGCGAAGGCATCGAGACCGAGGCGCAGCGTGCCACGCTGTTCGAGCTCGGCTGCGACTACGGCCAGGGCTACCTGCTGGGCCGGCCGGCACCGTGGACGCGCGCGGCAGCCTGAGCCACCGCGCACGTAGTCCTCAACGCAGCGCCGCGCGGCGCTTCTCGTCGATCCACTTCGAGGCCTGGGCCGGCTGGTAGTTCTTCATCCAGGCCAGCATCTCCTCGATGTCCGAGCCGTACCACAGGTCCTGGCGCTGCTCGGGGTGCAGGAAGCGCTCTTCCACCATGCGATCGATCATGCCGATCAGCGGCGCATAGAAGCCGTCCACATCAAGGAACGCGCAGGGCTTGTTGCCGATGCCGAGCTGGCGCCAGGTCAGCATCTCGAAGATCTCTTCCATGGTGCCGAAGCCGCCGGGCAGGGCGACGAAGCCATCGGACAGATCGAACATGCGCGACTTGCGCTCATGCATCGAACCGACGATCTCCAGTTCGGTCAGGCCGCGATGGGCCACTTCCCAGTCGGCCAGCTGGCGCGGAATCACGCCGGTGACCTCACCGCCGGCGGCGAGCACGGCATTGGCCACGGTACCCATCAGGCCGACATTGCCGCCGCCGTACACCAGGCGCATGCCGTCGCGGGCGATGCGATCGCCCAGCGCGATGGCGCGTTCGGTGTAGACCGGCTTGCTGCCAGCGTTGGAACCGCAGTACACACAGATCGACTTCATGGATCTTCCTGTCTTGGCCGGAAACGAAAACGCCCCGCGGTCAACCAGTGAAGCCGGTCGCAGGGCGGGGTGTCCGGGCAATTATGAGGCTTTGCCGTTGTTCTCTGTAGCGCCGGGCTTTGCCCGGCGATATTTCGTTCAGATCAGGGCCAGCCCTTCAGCCGGGCAGCGCCCGGCTCTACGAGGGTCTGGGATTACGCAGCGGCCGCCTGTTCGCGGCGCGGCCCTTCACGCAGCGCACGGCCCACCATGCCTACCAGGAGGTCCAGCTCGCTGCTGTCCATGCCGAAGTGCGGGGTGAAGCGCAGCGAGTTCTCGCCACCATGGATCACGTTGATGCCGTGCTGGCGCAGCCATTCCTCGGTGGAATTGGCGCCATAGCACTTGAACTGCGGGGCCAGTTCGCAGGAGAACAGCAGGCCGGTGCCCTGCACCTTGGTGATCAGGCCGCCCAGTTCGTTCTTCAGCTGCTCCAGCTTGCGCACGGCCTCGGCACCGCGCTCAGCGATGTTGGCGCGGACCTGCGGGGTCAACTGGGCCAGGGTGGCGCAGGCCACGTCCAGCGCACGCGGGTTGCTGGTCATGGTGTTGCCGTAGATGCCCTTGCGGTACAGCTGCGCGGCGTGCTCGGTCACGGCCAGCACCGACAGCGGATACTGCGCGGCGTTCAGTGCCTTGGAGTAGGTTTCCATGTCCGGCGCGTCCAGGCCTTCGAAGCCCGGATAGTCGACCACCGACAGCACGCCATGGGCGCGCAGGCCGGCCTGGATCGAGTCCAGCAGCAGCAGGCTGCCGTGGGCGCGGGTCAGTTCGCGGGCCAGCGCATAGAACGCCGGCGGCACGGAGCGGCCCGGGTCACCTTCGCCCATCACCGGCTCCAGGAACACCGCTTCGATGAACCAGTTGTTGTGCGCGGCATCCTCGAACACCTTGCGCAGGCCGGCCTCGTCGTACGGGGCGACGGTGATCACCGACTCCTCGCCACGGTAGCTGGCCAGATGCTGCATGTAGGTCTTGCGGCTGGAATCGGAATACAGCGCCGGTCGGTCGGTGCGGCCGTGGAAGCTGCCCTTGATGACTACGCGCTTGATTGCCGCACCGGCATGGCGGGCACCCGGGTCGGTCTGCAGCTTGGCGTTGACGTCGGCGATGCGCGCGGCCAGGCCAACCGCTTCAGAGCCGGAATTCAGGCACATGAAGCGCGTGAACGGGCAGCCGCCACGACGGTGGCCGATCTCGGCCCGCAGCGCGGTGATGAAGCGCTGCTGGGACAGGCTGGGGGTCATGATGTTGGCCATCACCTGCGGCCGTGACATCGCCTCCATGACGGCGTCCGGGGTGTGGCCGAAGCCCAGCATGCCGTAGCCGCCGGCGTCGTACAGCACCGCGCCTTTCAGGGTGACCACCCACGGACCACGCGCGGCCAGCGCCACGTACGGGGTCACCGCATCATCGGCGTAGAAATTGACGAAGCCGTCCTGCATGGCATCGATCTGCGCCTGCTCATCCTGTGCCAGCAGCGGCCCCAGCTCAGCCTGCACGCGCGCGAATTCGGCAGCAGCGGCATCGACCGCGGCGACCAGCTGCGGATGGTTGGCGGCGAGGGTGGTCAGGGTTGCGTCATCCAGGCCGTTGGTGAGGCGGGTGCCGGGCTGGGCGCGGAGGGGGGCGAGGCGTTCGATGAAGCTCATTGCAGATCTCCTGAAACGTTGGGTCGCACGGGCCTTCAAAAGCAAAACGCGCGTCTTCACGCGCGCTTGGGGCGGGCTCGTGCAGCGGACTTCCTCGTCGATGCTAGCACTTGTTTTTTTGCGCGATAACCCCGCAAAAGACTGCTGCATAGCAGCATTTTGCGCGACGTTCGGCCTCGCTCGTGCCGGCTCGCAGACGCTGGACGTACAATGCGCGCCATTGTCGACCTGTTGCCGTCCACTGCCTTGAAGAAGTCCGATTTCCATTACGAACTGCCGGCCGAACTGATCGCCCAGGCCCCCTTGGCCGAACGCTCGGCGAGCCGCCTGCTGCTGGTGCCGCCGGCGCCGGCTGCCTTCACCGACCTGCAGGTGCGCGACCTGCCATCGCTGCTGCAACCGGGCGATCTGCTGGTGTTCAACGACACCCGGGTGATTCCGGCGCGCCTGTTCGGGCAGAAGGCCAGCGGTGGCCGCGTGGAAATCCTGATCGAGCGCCTGCTCGGCGGCCAGCAGGCGCGGGCCCAGGTCGGTGCCAGCAAGTCGCCGAAGGCCGGCAGCCGCATCGCCCTGGATGCCGGTGGCGAAGCCGAAGTGCTGGGGCGCGACGGCGAGTTCTACGTGCTGCAGTTCCATGTGCCGGAATCGCTGGAGCAGTGGCTGCTGCACGCCGGCCGGCTGCCGTTGCCGCCCTACATCCAGCGCGAGCCCGGTGTGGACGACCGCGAGCGCTACCAGACCGTGTTCGCGCGCGAAGTGGGCGCCGTGGCGGCACCGACCGCCGGCCTGCACTTCGATGAGGCGCTGCTGGCAGCACTGAAGGACAAAGGCGTGGATTTCGGCCACGTCACCCTGCACGTGGGCGCAGGCACGTTCCAGCCGGTGCGCGCCGACGACCTGAAGGACCACGTCATGCACCGCGAGTGGCTGAACGTCGGTGCCGAGCTGGTGCAGCAGGTGCGACGCACGCGTGCGGCCGGTGGCCGGGTGATCGGCGTCGGCACGACGGTGGTGCGCGCGCTGGAAAGCGCGATGCGTGAGGGCGAGCTGCTGCCGTTCGCGGGCGAAACGCAGATCTTCATCACCCCCGGCTACCGGATCCGCAGCGTCGACGCGATGGTGACCAATTTCCACCTGCCCGAAAGCACGCTGCTGATGATGATCTCGGCGTTTGCCGGCAAGGGGCGCGTGTTCGAGGCTTACCAGCACGCGATCGAGCAGCGCTACCGGTTCTTCAGCTACGGCGACGCGATGCTGCTGTTCCCGCAGGCGGGGTAGGGGCGAGGTGGGTAGCGCCGGGCCATGCCCGGTGGGCAGCAGTTGCGGGTCATCCGCCGGGCATGGCCCGGCGCCACCGGAGCAGGAAGGGCGGTTTTGGGAGACAATGGGCGACTATTTGCCCGAACGACCGCTCCATGTCCCGATTGCAGTTCCAGCTCCAGACCCGTGATGGCCGCGCCCGCCGTGGCCGCCTGACCTTCCCGCGTGGCACGGTGGAAACGCCGGCCTTCATGCCGGTGGGGACCTATGGCTCGGTCAAGGGGATCCTGCCGGACCAGGTGCGTGCGCTGGGCGCCGAGATCATCCTCGGCAACACCTTCCACCTGTACCTGCGGCCGGGCCTGGACATCATCGCCGACCACGGCGGCCTGCACGGCTTCTGCCGCTGGGATGGCCCGATCCTGACCGACTCCGGCGGCTTCCAGGTGTTCTCGCTGGCTCACCGCCGTAAGATCACCGAGCAGGGCGTGACCTTCGCCTCGCCGACCGACGGTGCCCGGGTGTTCCTGGGCCCGGAGGAGAGCATGAAGATCCAGAAGGTGCTCGATTCGGACGTGGTGATGATCTTCGACGAGTGCACGCCGTACCCGGCCACCGAGGACGTCGCCCGCCGGTCGATGGAACTGAGCCTGCGCTGGGCCCAGCGCAGCCGCAACGCGCATGACGAACTGGGCAACGATGCGGCCCTGTTCGGCATTGTCCAGGGCGGGGTGCATACCGACCTGCGCAGCCGTTCGGCCGAGGCCCTGCAGGGGATCGGCTTCGACGGCTATGCCATTGGCGGCCTGGCCGTGGGCGAGCCGGAAGACGAGCGCAACGCCATGCTCGACCATCTGGATCCGGAGCTGCCGGCCGACCGTCCGCGCTACCTGATGGGCGTTGGCCGCCCTGAAGACCTGGTCGAGGGTGTCGCCCGTGGCGTGGACATGTTCGATTGCGTGATGCCGACCCGCAATGCGCGCAACGGCCACTATTTCACCTCGTTTGGCACCGTCCGCATCCGCAATTCGCAGTACGCGCGGGACATGGACCCGATCGAGCCGGGCTGTGGCTGCGTGGCCTGTGCCGGCGGCTATACCCGCTCGTACCTGCGCCATCTGGACCGCTGCAACGAGATGCTGGCGCCGATGCTGGGCACCCAGCACAACCTCTTCTATTACGAAAAACTGATGGCCGACATCCGTGCAGCCATCGAGGCGGGAACCTTCCTGGCCTTCCGCGAGTCCTTCTACGCAGCACGCGGGGCGGTAGCGCCGCCCCTGTAAACCCGCAGCACCCTGCCAAACGGCCCAAGGACGAACGCCCGGGGCCGTGGCATACTTCAAGGCTGACCCAGATCCGCGGTCGACACCTCGTGCCCGTGAAACGGCCGAAGCGCCGCCCAACCAAAGGACCAACGATGAACCTGCTTGCCTTCCTGATTCCCGCCGCCCACGCCCAGGCCGCTGGCGGCCAACCGCAGGGCATGGGCCTGACCACGCTGCTGTTCCCGATCATCCTGATCGCCATCATGTACTTCCTGATGATCCGCCCGCAGATGAAGCGGCAGAAGGAGCACAAGGCCATGCTGGAGAAGATCAAGCGCGGCGACGAAGTGCTGACCAACGGCGGCATCGCCGGCAAGGTCACCGATATCGGCGACAACTTCGTCACCGTCGAAGTGGCCGAGAACGTGCGCATCCGCGTGCAGAAGGGCGCTGTCGGCAGCGTGCTGCCGACCGGCACCCTGGATTCGGCCAAGTAAGCCACTCCCTTTCTGAAGCACAACCGCGGCGCCGGGGATGGCGCCGCGCGGGACCCAAGCAATGCTCGAATTTCCACGCTGGAAGTACGTCGTCATCGTGATCGTACTGGCGCTCAGCACGCTGTACGCACTGCCCAACATCTACCAGAAGGACCCGGCCATCCAGATCACCGCCAACCGTGGCGGGCAGATCGACGATGCGCTGCGCGACCGTGTGCTGGCCGACCTGAAAAAGGCCGGTGTCACCACGATCGGTGCAGAGAAGGAAGGGGACAGCCTGATCGTCCGCCTGTCGGACCTGAAGTCGCAGTCTGCCGCCAGCGATGCGCTGCGTGACAGCGTGGGCGAGAACTACACGGTTGCCCTGAACCTGGCCTCGACCGTGCCGGACTGGCTGGCCAAGCTCGGCGGCCGCCCGATGGTGCTGGGCCTGGACCTGCAGGGCGGCGTGCACTTCGTGCTGCAGGTCGACCAGAAAGCCGCGCTGGACAAGCGCCTGGACGCCTACACCGAGGACGTGCGCAGCACCCTGCGTGATGCGCGCATCGCCTACCAGTCGGTCGAGCGTCGTGCCGACAACACCATCGTCGCCAACCTGAGCCCCTCGGCCGGCGAAGACGCCGGTACCCGTGCCCGCGCCGCGCTGGCCAAGGCGCAGCCGACCCTCGGCTATGACGTCAGTGGCAACCGCATCACGGTCTCCATTCCGGAAGCGGAAATCACGCAGATCGCCAACGGCGCCATCGAGCAGAACATCAACACCCTGCGCAACCGCGTGAACCAGCTCGGCGTGTCCGAGCCGATCATCCAGCGCCAGGGTGCTGATCGCGTGGTGGTGCAGCTGCCGGGCGTGCAGGACACGGCCGAAGCCAAGCGCATGATCGGTGCCACCGCCACCCTGGAATACCGGGCCGTGGTGGAAGGCAACGCGCAGGACGCCATCGCGTCGGGTCGTATTCCGCCGGAAGCGAAGGTCTACCAGCGCCGTGACAACGGCGGTCCGGTGCTGCTGAACAAGCGCGTGATCGTCACCGGTGACCAGATGGTGGCCGCGCAGGCGGTGACCGACTCCACCAGCGGCACCCCGGCAGTCAGCGTGACGCTGAACAACGTCGGTGGCCAGCGCATGTTCGACTTCACCAGCGCGAACGTGAACAAGCCGATGGCGGTGGTCTACACCGAGCGCGTGCCGACCGTGACCGTCGTCGACGGTGAGGAAGTGCGTGGCTTCAAGGTCAACGAGGAAGTGATCTCGGTGGCCAACATCAACGGCGTGTTCGGCAAGAACTTCCAGACCACCGGTCTGCAGAAGAAGGAAGCCGAGGACCTGGCCAAGCTGCTGAAGTCGGGCTCGCTGGCTGCGCCGATGGACTTCGTCGAAGAGCGCGTGGTCGGCCCGAGCCTGGGCGCGGAGAACGTCAAGAACGGCATCACCGCGGTGGTCTACGCGTTCATGTTCACCTTGGTGTTCTTCACCATCTACTACCGCATGTTCGGCCTCATTACTTCGATCGCGATGCTGTTCAACCTGCTGATCGTGGTGGCGGTGATGTCGCTGTTCGGCGCGACCATGACCCTGCCGGGCTTCGCCGGCCTGGCGTTGTCGGTCGGTCTGTCGGTCGACGCCAACGTGCTGATCAACGAGCGTATCCGTGAAGAACTGCGTGCCGGCGTGCCGGGCAAGACCGCGATCGTGACCGGTTACGAGCGCGCGTCGGGCACCATCCTCGACGCCAACCTGACCGGCCTGATCGTCGGTGTGGCGCTGTTCGCATTCGGTACCGGTCCGCTGAAGGGCTTCGCGCTGACCATGATCATCGGTATTTTCGCTTCCATGTTCACCGCGATCACCGTATCGCGTGCACTGGCGACGCTGATCTACGGCCGTCGCAAGAAGCTCCAGAACGTGGCCATCTGACGGGACGACACGCACATGAAACTGTTTCCGCTGCACATCCTCCCGAACGATACCAAGATCGACTTCATGCGCTGGCGCCATGTCGCGATGGTCGTCACGATCATCGTGTTCCTGGCCTCGATCGGCATCATCGGCTTCAAGGGCTTCAACTACGCTCTGGACTTCACCGGCGGCACCCTGATCGAAGCCCGCTTCGAACACGCGGTGGATGTCGAGGACGTCCGCAGCAAACTTGAGCAGAACGGCTTCGACGGCGCCCAGGTACAGAGCGTCGGTGGCAACACCGACCTGCTGATCCGCCTGGCCCCGCACGGTGAGCACGCTCCGGGTACCGGCGGCGCTTCGGCCGAGGACAAGGCGACTGCCGCGGCCGTGGTCAAGGCGGTCTCTTCGGCTGACAACCAGGCCACCGTGCTGCGCAACGAGTTCGTTGGCCCGCAGATCGGCAAGGACCTGGCGATGAATGGCCTGTATGCCACCATCTTCATGCTGGCCGGCTTCCTGATCTACATCGCGGTGCGTTTCGAATGGAAGTTCGCGGTCACCGCGAGCATCGTGGCGATGTTCGACCTGATCGTGACGGTGGCCTACGTGTCGCTGCTGGGCCGTGAGTTCGACCTGACCGTGCTGGCCGGCCTGCTGTCGGTGATGGGCTTTGCGATCAACGACATCATCGTGGTGTTCGACCGCGTCCGCGAAAACTTCCGCAGCCTGCGCGTGGAGCCGATGGAAGTGCTGAACCGTTCGATCAACCAGACGCTGTCGCGTACGGTGATCACCGCGGTGATGTTCTTCCTGTCCGCACTGGCCCTGTACCTGTACGGCGGCAGCTCGATGGAAGGCCTGGCCGAGACGCACATGATCGGTGCGGTGATCGTGGTGCTGTCCTCGATCCTGGTGGCGGTGCCGATGTTGACGGTCGGCGCGCTGCGCGTGACCAAGCAGGACCTGCTGCCCAAGGCCAAGGACGTCGAGGCCCTGGCGCGCCGTCCGTAAGCCTCTGCTGCACGCAGTACACAGAGAACCCCGCGCAAGCGGGGTTTTTTGTTGGCAGGGCTGCGCCCTGCACCCGCAGAGGCAAGAGCAACGTCAACGTCCAAAGCGGAGCTGGCTTTCTGCTGGCTGGCCGGGGCCATGTGGGTTGGCAGGACACGCCGTAAACCCGTCCATGGGGGCTCGATGGCGCCATCCATGGCGCCAACGGTCCTGCCAACCCACATGGCCCCACCCCCGACAGATTCCTGCGGCTGTTGGTAGGCGTCGACCTTGGTCGACACATCTGTGAGATATCGAATGAACTCATCCGTGTCGACCAAGGTCGACACCTACCAGGGCCGGACGCTGTTCCAACAGATCGCGGGTAACTGTCGAAGGCGGGGTGGGTCCGGTTGAGGGGGCGTGAGCCGCATGGATGCGGCGACCGAGCTTACATGGACGTACTTGCAGCGTCCCCCTCAACCGGACCCACCCCGCCAATCCACAGGAACCCGGCTTCTGCCGTCGACGTTGCCTCTGCGGGTGCAGGGTGCAACCCTGCAGAACAAACTCCACCCTACGCCGCCGTCGGTTGTGCAATCTTCCCCCGCGCACTACGATCCTGCGGTTCGCGCGCACGCGCGCGCCACGTATTCCTGCTGAGCGCCCCGCGCGCCGCACCTGCCAACCCGAGGTCTTCATGGTCATCAAACCGCGCGTCCGCGGCTTCATCTGCGTCACCACCCACCCGACCGGCTGCGACGCCGCCGTCAAGCAGCAGATCGACTACATCCGTGCGCGCCCGCCGATCCAGAACGGCCCCAAGCGCGTGCTGGTGATCGGCGCCTCGACCGGCTACGGCCTGGCCGCGCGCATCACTGCCGCCTTCGGCAGTAGCGCGGCAACCCTGGGCATCTTCTTCGAGCGCCCGGGCAGTGAAACCAAGCCGGGCACGGCGGGCTGGTACAACTCGGCGGCGTTCCACAAGTACGCCGACGAAGCGGGTCTGTATGCCAAGAGCATCAACGGCGATGCGTTCTCCGATGAGGTGAAGGCCAAGACCATCGAGATGATCAAGGCCGATCTCGGCCAGGTCGACCAGGTGGTCTACAGCCTGGCTGCACCGCGCCGCAAGCATCCCAAGACCGGCGAGATCATCAGCTCCACGCTGAAGCCGATCGGCGAGCCGATCACCCTGCGCGGCCTGGATACCGACAAGGAAGTGCTGACCGAAACCCACCTGCAGCCGGCTACCCCGGAAGAAATCGCCGGCACCGTCGCGGTGATGGGCGGCGAGGACTGGCAGATGTGGATCGACGCGCTGGCCGATGCCGGCGTGCTGGCCAACGGCTGCACCACCACGGCCTTCACCTATGTGGGCGAAGAGATCACCCAGGCGATCTACTGGAACGGCTCCATCGGTGCTGCCAAGAAGGATCTGGACGACAAGGTGCTGGGGCTGCGCGAGAAGCTGGCCAGGATCGGCGGCGATGCGCGCGTGTCGGTGTTGAAGGCGGTGGTGACCCAGGCCAGCTCGGCCATTCCGACCATGCCGCTGTACCTGTCGCTGCTGTTCAAGGTGATGAAGGAAAAGGGCACCCACGAAGGCTGCATCGAGCAGCTCGACGTGCTGTACGACATCCTGTACGGCGCCAAGGCCGATGGCGTGGCGGTCGATCGACTGCGCCACGACCTGGTCGATGGCGATGGCCATACCGTTGCGCTGATCGATGAGGAAGGCCGCCTGCGCGCCGACTACAAGGAAATGGCCGCTGACGTGCAGGGCAAGGTGCTGGCGCTGTGGCCGCAGGTGACCAACGAGAACCTGTACGAGATCAGTGACCTGGCCGGCTACAAGGCCGATTTCCTGCGCCTGTTCGGTTTCGGTGTCGAAGGCGTCGACTACGAAGCCGACGTCAACCCGGACGTGAAGATCGACAACCTGGTCGATCTGACCTGATCAGCGGAAAAGGCCGGCGCAAGCCGGCCTTCTTCATGGGTAGCGCCGGGCCATGCCCGGCGAGCGCAGCGGTCTGCAGGCCACCCGCCGGGCATGGCCCGGCGCTACCGATGAGGTGTCAGCCGAACTCGAAGTTCATCGCCGGCGCTGCCGGGCCGACGAAATCGCCCTGCACGTAGTCCACGCCGGCACTGAACAGCAGTGTCATCGAGTTGGCGTCGCTGACGAACTCGGCGATGGTGCGGATGCCCGCTTCCTGCGCGCGTGCGGTTATCTGGCTGACCCGGTCGATGTTCTCGCGGGTGGCGGCCAGGTCGCTGGTGAAGCCGCGATCAAGCTTGAGGAACTGCGGCTGGAAGTGGGCCAGCAGCTGGAACGAGTCCAGGCCCGAGCCGAACTGCTCCAGGCCGATCCGGCAGCCGAGCGGTGCCACTTCCGCCAGGAACTGCTGGGCACTGCGCAGGTGGGTGAACACCTTCGATTCCGGTGCATGCAGCCACAGGCGTTCGCCCGGCACGCCGTGCGCCTGCAGCTGCTGGCGCAGCGTGGCGATCATCTTCGGATCATCGAACGATTCCGGCGTGACCTTCACCAGCACCTGGGTGGGATGACCCTCGCGGGCACGCGCGCCCAGCACCGCGATTGCCTGCGACACGACCCAGCAGTTGATGTCCGCCAGCAGGCCATGTTCTTCGGCAATGCCGAGGAAGGCGGTCGGGCTCAGCAGTTCTCCGTTGTGTTCCAGCCGCAGGTAGGCTTCATACAGCTCCAGCGACTCGCCCTGAAGGTTCAGCACCGGCTGGTAATGCAACTGGAAGCCATCGCCTGCCAGGGCTTCGCGGATACGTGCGACCCAGCGCTGCACGCGCTCTTCCTCCACGCGATCAACAGCGGCCGGGTCGAAGATGCGGCAGGTATTGCCGAGGGCGGCTGCGGCCTGCGTGCATTCGCTGGCGCGCGCCAGCACCTGGCCGATGCTGGCGATCTTCTCGCCCACCTGCACCCCGCCAATGCTGACGGTCACCGTGGCCGAGCGCGCGCCGATGCTGAAGACGTGTGCGGCGTAGGCTTCGCGGATGCGCTCGGCCAGTGCCACGGTCTGCGCATAGGGGCCGGACTGCAGTACGGCGAAACTGTGTTCGCCGAAACGGGCCAGCTGCGCATCGTCGCCAACAACGTCGGCCAGCAGGGCGGCGAGGGCGCCGATCAGGGCGTCGGCCGAGGCCAGTCCGATATCCGGGAGCAGGCGCGCGTAATGGTCCGGCTCGACCATCAGCAGGCCGAACTGGCCTTCGCTGCGCCCGGCCTGGGCAACCGCGTCCTCGACCTGCAGCATGAAGGTGGGGCGGTTGAGCAGGCCGGTGACCTGGTCGCGCTGGCGCAGGTCCTCGACCTCGCGCGCCAGCTCCGGGTCGAATTCCATGCGCCGGCGGAACACCACCTGCAGGCAGGATTCGCCCTCGTAGGTGGCTGCGGTGAATTCCATCGTCGCCGGGAAGGCGCTGCCGTCCTGGTGGCGGGCATCCAGCTGGTACTGCGGCGGCGGTGCTTCGCCGCGGCTGAGTGACTTCAGCAGCTGCTTGAAATCATCCACGTGCTGGGCGGCAACCATGTCCAGCAGCGAGATGCCTTCGACCTCCTCGAAATCCTCGTAACCGAACATTTCCAGGTAGGCATCGTTGGCGCGGATATGCATGCCTTCGTGGACATAGGCAATCGGCTCGCGCGAAGAGGCGATCAGCGCGTCGCAGCGACGCTCGGTCTCGCGCATCTGCGCTTCGATCCGGCGCAGGCCGCGGCGCGCCTGCAGGTCGACCCACTGGTCGCGGACCACCGCCAGCAGGTGTTCGGCGCGCTGGCGCAGGGCGAGGGCGCGCACTCCGTTGCTGCTGGCCTGTACCAGTTCGTCCTCGTCGATGCGTTCGGCCAGCAGCACCAGCGGGATGTCCTTGCCGCTGGCGGCGATGTGCTGGGCCACCAGTGGCAGCGGAATGCTCTGCGAGGGCGCAGCCAGCACCAGGTCGATCGCCTGGCTGGCCAGCACCTGCGACAGCTCGGCCGAGTCCTGCGGGCGCCATGGGCGCACGGCGATGCCGCTGTTGCGCAGGGTGCTGACGATGGCTTCGGCGTTCTCGCCGCTGTCATCGACGATCAGCAGGCGGATGGTGATGTCGTTCGCGTTCTGCATGCACTGCTCCCCAATCTGCAAATCTAGATACACGATGCGTGGCGGCGCGTCCATGCGCGCAACGGTTGCGTGCATGGAACGGCGATGCGGTTCACACCACGCCGCCGGCCGCGTGCCCGCTGGCCCAGGCCCACTGGAAGTTGTAGCCGCCCAGCCAGCCGGTCACGTCCAGCACCTCGCCGACGAAATGCAGGCCGGGTACGCGCTTGGATTCCAGCGTCGAGGAAGAGACCTCGTTGGTATCGACGCCGCCCAGGGTGACTTCGGCGGTGCGGTAGCCCTCGGTGCCGCTGGCCACCATTGGGAACGCTGAAAGCACCTGTGCGGCCTTGCGCAGGTCCGGCTCGTCCAGCTGGCGTACCGGGCGGTCGGGCAGCCAGTGCTCGCACAGGCGCTGCGCCAGCCGCTTGGGCAGCACATCGCCCAGCACCGTGCGCAGTTCCGCGGCGGGGCGTTCGCGTTTCATCTGGCGCAGCCATTCGGCGGCATCCTGGCCGGGCAGCAGATCCAGCGACAGCGCGTCGCCGGGCTGCCAGAACGAGGAAATCTGCAGGATGGCCGGGCCACTGACGCCACGATGGGTCAGCAGCATGAAGTTGCGGAAGCGGGTGCCGTTGCTGCTGGCCTCGACCGGCAGGGCGACGCCGCTGAGCTCGGCCAGGCGCTCCTGGTGGGTGCCGCTGAGGGTCAACGGCACCAGGCCGGCGCGGGTGGGCAGCACCTGGTGGCCGAACTGGCGCGCGATCTCATAGCCGAACCCGGTTGCACCCAGGCTGGGAATGGACAGGCCGCCGGTGGCGACCACCAGCGAGGCGCAATGGAACAGGCCGTGCGTGGTGTGCACGCGGAAGCCGTCAGTGCCGTGCTCGATGCGCTCCACGCTGCACTGCGTGCGGATCTGCACGCCGGCCTGCTGGCATTCGTCCACCAGCATCTTCACGATCTGCTTGGACGAGACATCGCAGAACAGCTGGCCCAGTTCCTTCTCGTGATAGGCGATGCCGTGGCGCTCGACCATGTCGATGAAGTGGTACGGCGAGTAACGCGCCAGCGCCGACTTGCAGAAATGCGGATTGGCCGACAGGAAGTTGGCCGGGGTGGTGCCGGTGTTGGTGAAGTTGCAGCGGCCACCGCCGGACATCAGGATCTTCTTGCCGATCTTGTTGGCGTGGTCGATCACCTGCACATGCCGGCCTCGCTGGCCCGCCGTGATCGCGGTCATCAGCCCGGCAGCGCCGGCACCGATCACCAGTACGTCGCAGCGGATCGTGCTCATGCCTTGGCGCGCTTTCGCCAGTTGGGGATCACGTCCAGCTGCATCTGATCGTTGAGCAGCTGCACTTCGGCGTCCTGGATCAGCACGCTCCAGCGCATCGCACGCTGGATCTGCTGGCCCCACAGATCGACGAAGCCGCCGTCCAGGTCGACCACCGACAGGTTGTCGAAGCGGGCCAGGCCCTTGCCCTGCTTCTGCCACCAGATGTCCGATGCATTGCCGCCGTAGTTGACCACCTGCACCTGCCGGCTGCGGTTGCTGGCCTTGCGGATGCGCGACTCGTCCGGATGGCCGAGGTCGATCCACTGCAGGATGTCGCCGGTGTAGTCGTGTTCCCACAGGTCCGGCTCGTCGTCGGTGCTCAGGCCGCGACCGAATTCCAGGCGATCGCCAGCGTTCAGCGCGAAGGCGAGCAGGCGCACCATCAGGCGTTCGTCGGTTTCGGACGGATGCTGGGCCAGGGTCAGGTTGTGGGTCGCGTAGTAGCCGCGATCCATGTCGCTGATCTGCAGTTCGGCCTTGCGGATGGTGGCGGTGAGGGCCATGAAGATCCAGAGGGGTAAAGACCGTCAATGATAGAGGTTTGCCCCGGGGGTGTCCGGTATGGGGGTGTCGGCAGGGCATGATCGGTGGCACGCTGGCCGCCCTGATGCTTCTGGCGTGTCCTGTCGTATGTCCCTTTCACGTCCGCGCCGTCTGCAGAGCGATGGCGCCCCGATCGCGCCATGACCACGCCCAGCCGACTGCAGCTGCCGCCCGGTGACTGGAATTCCCTGCTGGACGGCCTGTGCGCGCGCTTCCCGCGCATCGACCGGCTGCAATGGGAGAGTCGCTTCGCACGCGGGCGGATACAGGACGCACAGGGCAGGGCGCTGGCACCGGACATGCCGTGGCAGGTGGGACTGGAGATACGCTACTTCCGTGAAGTGGCCGATGAGCCGGTGATTCCCTTCGAAGAGAACATCCTGCATCACGACGCGCACCTGCTGGTGGCCGACAAGCCGCACTTCCTGCCGACTGCGCCGGCCGGCGCATTCGTGCGCCAGACCCTGCTGGCGCGCCTGGTCGAGCGGACCGGCAACGTCGACCTGGTGCCGTTGCACCGGCTGGACCGGCTGACGGCCGGCCTCGTGCTGTTTTCCACCCAGGCGCAAACGCGCGACGCGTACCAGAGGCTGTTTCGTGAGCGCCGCATCGAGAAGACCTACGAGGCGCTGGCGCCGGCCATGCCGGACCTGCGGTTTCCGCTGGAGCGGCATAGCCGGCTGCAGCCGGGGGAACCGTTCTTCCGTATGGCTGAAGTTCCCGGCGAGCCGAATGCGCTGACACGTGTCGAGGTCATTGAGGCGCACGGTCCGGTCTGGCGCTACCGGCTTGCGCCCGAATCCGGGCGCAAGCATCAGCTGCGCGTCCATATGGCCGCGCTCGGGGCGCCGATCCTGGGGGACGAGCTCTATCCGCAGCTGCACGTGCGGCCAGAGGGTGCGGCCGAGCCGCCGTTGCAGCTGCTGGCGCAGGTGTTGGCCTTCGATGATCCGTTGACAGGCCAGCGACGCAGCTTCCGCAGCGCGCGCACCTTGTGCGTTCCCGGCTGACGCACAGCCGGATTCACCTGCCCGGGCGTCGCGCCAGCCAGCGGTCCAGCTCGGCAGCGAACAACTGGCGGTCACGCGCGCCGAGCGGCGGTGGCCCGCCGGTCTGGACGCCGGCGCCACGCAGTTCTTCCATGAAATTGCGCATCGACAGCCGCTCGGCCATGTTGTTGGGGGTGTACAGCTGGCCGCGCGGGTTCAGGGCCACGCCCTTCTTCTCCAGCACCAGGGCCGCCAAGGGGATGTCCTGGGTGACCACCAGGTCGCCGGCAGCCATCCGTTCGACAATGGCGCTGTCAGCCACATCCAGTCCCTGCGGGACCTGGATGGAGCGCAGCCAGCGCGAAGGCGGGGTGCGGATCCACTGGTTGGCGACCAGGGTCAGCTCCACGCCGACCCGTTCAGCTGCGCGGAACAGGATGTCGCGGATGACAACAGGGCAGGCGTCTGCGTCCACCCAGATGCGGGGGAGCAGGGGTTCAGCTCGGGTTTCAGCTTCAGTCATTTACCCAGTGTAGGGTAGGAAAAACCTGAATGGGGACCCGGGTTTAGCCTCGATCTGGTGCAACCCCTTGCCCTGTCTAGGGGCGGGCCATTTGACGCTGAATATCATGGCTATCGCTTTTTGCTCAAAACACGCGTATCGTCTGGCCCACTGTGTTTGCTAGGGTCACCGTGAATCGTGGCCTGGTGCAGTTGATCTCACGATCCGCTCATCGATCCGCTTTACCAACGCCTGCAACTCAGTCTCGGCCCCGATACCCGGTGGCTGCGATTTTTTTCAACATGTGTTTCAGGAGTTAGTAAATATGTCTGATCGTCAGACCGGCACTGTCAAGTGGTTCAACGACGCCAAGGGCTTCGGCTTCATCACCCCGGAAAGCGGCCCGGACCTGTTCGTGCATTTCCGCGCGATCCAGGGCACCGGCTTCAAGACCCTGCAGGAAGGCCAGAAGGTTACCTTCGTCGCCGTCCAGGGCCAGAAGGGTATGCAGGCTGACCAGGTGCAGGCGGTCTAATCCGTCTGCTACCGTTTGGTAGCCAGAACGCCGGGAGCGAAAGCTCCCGGCGTTTTTCGTTTGCGTCGCACGACGGGTTCAACCCGCAGCCAGCGCCCGCTCCAGCAGCTGGGTTATTTCCTGGTACTCGGCGCGTTCGGCTGCCGGAATGCGCGACAGGATCTCGCGCAGGACATCAACCACCTCCGGACCCACCGGCACTTCCATCCATTGCAGGTGATAGGCCGCCAGTATCCGGCTGTCGTCATCGCTGGAATGGAGCTGACTGAACAGCAGCGGCAAGGCTTCGGGCCTCATGCATTCACCCAGCGCGTCGGTGCAGCGTTGCTGCCAGAACGCGGGCTGCGCTGCGATCATCTTCTGCAGGCGCTGCCAATCATGCGCTTCGAATCTGCGCAGGACGCCCTTGGCGACGTGTTCGCAGATGTACTGCGTCCAGTTGTGGTCCTCGGATTGCCCGAGGTAACCAAGCAGTGCATCGAACGGCGGGGTGTCCATGCTGGCAGGCCTTCCACGGCCGGGCAGGGTAGCAGACACCTGCGTGCACCAGGCCGCGCTACCATCGGGCACCTTTCTGCGGAAGCCGCCCATGCGCATCGTCCATCATCTGGAAAATTCCCGTTCGCTTCGCGTGCTGTGGATGCTGGAAGAGCTGGGGCTGGACTACGAACTGCGCCGCTACCCGCGCGACCCGAAGACCCTGCTGGCGCCGCCGGAACTGCGCCAGGTGCATCCGCTGGGCAAGGCGCCGGTGCTGCAGGATGGCGAGCTCATCCTGGCCGAATCCGGCGCCATCCTCGACTACCTGGTTGACCGCTACGACGTGCATCGCCAGCTGTCGCCGTCGCCGGTACCGGCCGAAGGCAAAGAGCGCATCGATTACCGCTACTGGCTGCACTATGCCGAAGGTTCGGCCATGCCGCCGATGCTGCTGACCCTGGTGATCAGCCGCATCCGCAGCGCGCCGATGCCGTTCTTCGCGCGGCCGATCGCCCGCAGCATCGCCGACAAGGCCGAGCGCGGTTTCATCGGCCCGCAGCGACGCCTGCATCTGGACTGGATGGAACGGCGCCTGGCCGAAAGCCCGTGGTTTGCAGGCGAACGCTTCACCGCTGCGGACATCCAGATGAGCTTCCCGATCCAGGCGGCGGCCGCACGCGGCGGCGGGCTGGACGACAAGCCGGCGTTGCGTGGCTTCCTCAAGCGCATCGGTGAGCGTCCGGCCTACCGGCGCGCCGAGGCGCACGGCGGGGCATTGCAGGCCTTGCGCGGCGATTGAGGATGGCCGTCGCCGCCCCCATGCTTTGCCCATGCATACCACTGCCCCCCAGTTCGACAACCGCCTGCTGAATCTGCTGCCGGGCGATCCCGAGTCCGGTCCGCGCCGGCGCGAAGTGCTGGGTGCGGCCTGGTCGTCGGTGATGCCGACGCCTGTCGCAGCGCCGGTGCTGCTGGCGTGGTCGCCGGAGGTTGCCGGGATGCTGGGGTTCGATCCTGCGCAGGTCGATGACGAAGGCTTCGCCGAGGTGTTCGGCGGCAACGCGTTGTACGCGGGCATGCAGCCGTGGGCGGCCAACTATGGGGGCCATCAGTTCGGCCATTGGGCCGGTCAGCTCGGTGATGGCCGCGCCATCTCGCTGGGCGAGGTGATCGCCCCCGATGGCCGGCACTGGGAGCTTCAGCTGAAGGGGGCCGGGCCAACGCCGTATTCGCGCGGCGCCGACGGCCGTGCGGTGCTGCGCTCGTCGATCCGTGAATTCCTGTGCAGCGAGGCCATGCATCACCTGGGTGTGCCGACCACGCGCGCCCTGTCGCTGGTCGGCACCGGCGAAGACGTGGTGCGCGACATGTTCTACGACGGTCATCCGCGCGCGGAGCCCGGCGCGATCGTCTGCCGGGTATCGCCCTCGTTCCTGCGCTTTGGTTCGTTTGAACTGCCTGCTTCACGTGGCGAGACCGCACTGCTGAAGCAACTGGTCGAGGCGTGCATCGCCCGCGATTTCCCGGAACTGACGGGGCAGGGCGAAGCGCTGTATGGCGACTGGTTCGCACAGATCGCCGTGCGTACCGCAGAGATGATCGCGCACTGGATGCGCGTGGGCTTCGTGCATGGGGTGATGAACACCGACAACCTCTCCGTGCTCGGCGTGACGCTGGACTATGGCCCCTATGGCTGGGTCGAAGACTTCGACCCGGACTGGACCCCGAACACCACCGATGCGCAAGGACGCCGCTATCGTTTCGGCACCCAGCCGCAGGTGGCGTACTGGAATCTCAACCGGCTTGCGCAGGCGCTGTCGCCGTTGTTCGCCGACGTGCAGCCGCTGCAGGCAGGGCTGGCCGCTTACCAGGCGACCTTTGTCGCCTGCACCCGTCGCGATGTTGCGGCCAAGCTGGGGCTGGCCGCGGCCGATGATGCCGATCTGCAGCTTTACCAGCGCTGGCAGCAGCTGATGCAGGACGGCGGCATGGACATGACCCTGGCATGGCGTGCGTTGATGCGCATCGATGCCAACGCACCCGATGCAAGCGTATTGGCCGAGGTCTTCTACGACGCCGAGCGCCAGCACGCGGTGCAGGAACCTCTGCAGCAGTGGTTGCAGGAGTACGCGGCGCGGCTGCGTGCCGATCCGCTGCCGGCAGCCGAGCGTGTCGCCAAGATGGGCGCGGCCAATCCACTGTATGTGCTGCGCAACTGGCTGGCACAGGAAGCGATCGACCGCGCCGAGCAGGGCGATCTGGGCGGTGTGCATGCCCTGCAGGACGTACTGCGTGATCCGTACACCGAACGCGCGGGGCTGGAGCATTACGCCGGCAAGCGGCCGGCGTGGGCTGACGACCGCGCAGGCTGTTCGATGCTTTCCTGCAGTTCGTAGGGTTTTCTTTTGCAGGGCTGCGCCCTGCACCCGCCGAGGCCGGAGCAACAGCAACAGCGGGCATCCTGTGGGATGGCGGGGCACTGTGTGTATGCGGGGACGCCGTAAACCCCCGGTGGCCAGTAGCGCCACGCCATGCGCGGATGTTTTCGATTTCAATTCGAAATATTCGATTTCAACCAGATGTGATCCACGCGAAGCGTGGATGGACCAGCCGTCATCCGGAAATTGTCGAGGGGTGGGGCGGTGTGGGTGGGCAGGACCGCAGGCGCCATGGATGGCGCCTACGAGCCCCCAAGGATGGGTTGACGGCGTGTCCTGCCCACCCGCACCGCCCCGCCCAGCCAGCAGAAAACCCGAGCCTCCCTTGACCTCGACGTTGCTCTGGCTCCAAGCAGGTGCAGGGCTGCAAGCCCTGCAAACACCTCGCCTACAACGATGGTAGTACCCATTCAGTGCGATATTCGCACACTCAGTCGATTACCGCACTTGAATGGTGCAGTGCGATAAACCTACTTTCATTTCCGCAGTTTCATAGCAGTCCAAGCGATCCACCCCTGGCGGGGCGAGGGCAGCAGCCGGTCCGGTGCTGATGCCAGGTGCAGGGGGAAGGCCGCCGGATTTTCCTTCCTCTGCGCGGAGTGATCGCATGCGCCGTCGTCTGTCCATTGTTTCCCTGTCCCTGCTTGCCGTGCTGCCGTCGCTGGCGCTGGCCTACCAGGCCGAACCGCCGCGCGAGGCACTGCAGGTGCTGCGTGTGGACCGCTACGCCGACGACGCCAACGCCGGCTCGCTGCGCTGGGCGATCACCACTGCCAATGCGGCGCCGGGTCGCTACCGCATCGAGATCGCGGCCGTTGGCGCTGCGCCTTACGTCATCACGCCGGCCACGCCGCTGCCGGAGATCAAGGGGCCGGTGCAGATCATCGGCACGTCCTGGGAACGCGATGGCCAGTACGTCGCCATCGATGGCTCGGCCTACGTCACCGGCACCGGTACCGATGCCTGCCCAGGCGCCGAGCCGGGCCAGTCCGGCACCAACGTGCGCACCACCACGCTGCCGGGCCTGGTCCTGCGCGATACCCAGGGCGTGGAGCTGGCCGGCCTGGAGATCCGCAATTTCTGCATCGGCGTGCTGGTCAACCGCTCCAGCCACAACGAGATCCATGACAACCGCATCGTCGCCAACAAGGGCGGTGCCGGCATCATGCTCACCGGTGATGACGGCAAGGGCCAGTCCACCGCCACCACCACCGTGCACAACCGCATCGTGCGCAACGTATTCCTCGATAACGGCGACGGCCTGGAGTTGACCCGCGGCGCGGCCTGGAACCTGGTGGCCGACAACCTGTTCCAATCCACCAGGGCCAACCCGGAACCCTCGCAGGGCATCGAGATCCTGTGGGGCAACGACAACAGCGTGGTCCACAACCGCTTCGTCGATTACTCCGATGGCCTGCAGATCAACTGGGGCAACCGCAACTACATCGCGGCAAACACCTTCACCGGCAATTCGCTGGGCCTGAGCATCACCGGCAGCGGCAACGTGGTCGACGGCAACACCATCACCGGCAATGGCATCGGCATCGGCGTGCGCCCGCAGCCGGTCAGTGCGCCGAACCGCTTCACCGGCAACCGCATCTACGGCAACGGCCTGCCGATCGAGCGCTGCGAAGCCGGCGGCGCCTGTGTGAAGGGCCAGCCGCGTGGCGCCATCGTGTTCGGTGTGCCGGGCCTGGAGCACGCCAGCTTCGTCGGCTCCCGTGGCCGTGGCGTGGACAACGATGCGTCCAAGCGTGCGCGCATCTGCACCGCTGCCGGCCAGGCTGGCTGCCAGCCACTGCCGAATCTCGGCCAGGCCGCGCCGCAGCTGACCGCAGTGCAGGGCAAGGGTGCGCAGCGCCAGCTGACGGGTCGTCTCCAGGGCGTGCCTGATGCCCGCTACCAGGTGGAAGTGTTCGGCAACCGGGCCGCCACCGGCAGCGAGGCCGAGTGGGTGCTGGGCAGTGTGGAAGCACGTACCGACGCGCAGGGGCAGGGCAGCTTCACCTTCCCGCTCGGTGCAGGGACCGACGCTGCCGCTGCCGGCAGCCTGACCGCCACGGTTACCTCGGCGCAGGGCGCCACCTCCCCGCTGAGTGCGCCGCTGTCGCTGCGCTGATCACCTCCACGAGACCGCGATCATGAATCCTGCGAAACCTGTTTCCCTGGGCCTGCTGGCCGCCCTGGTGCTGCCAGCCGTGGCCAGCGCGCAGTCCAGCAACCGCTACGAAGGCAAGACGCTTACCGGCGACTGGGGCGGCACCCGCACCGAACTGTTCGAGCGCGGCGTTGCCTTCCGCGGCGACTACGTGGGCGAGGCCATGGGCGTGGTCGATGGTGGCTACGGCGAAACCGGCGCGCGCTATGCGCAGCAGGTGCGGGTGGGCGTGGACCTGGACATGGGCAAGCTGGCCGGCTGGGACGGCGGTGCGTTCCACTTCACCCTCAACGATCGTCGTGGCCGCAGCACCTCGGTGGACTTCGTCGGCAACCGCTTCCCGATCCAGGAGGCGTATGGCGGCCAGTACACGCGGCTGACCGAGCTGAGCTACGACCAGACCTTCAATGCGGGCCGGTCGTACTACAAGCTGGGGTACTACGCGATGGGCAACCAGTTCGGCCTGCACAGCCTGCTGACCCACTTCGTCAACGCCGCATTCTGCGCCCACCCGCTGGCGATGTCCGGCAACAGCGGCTGGTACAACTATCCGATGGCACGCTGGGGCGGTGAGTTCGCCCAGCAGATCAGCCCGGCGGTGAACGTGCGCACGGGTTGGTTCCAGGTCAACCCGAACCTGGGCGGCAACATCGAACGCAACGCATTCCGTCCGTTCGTTTCGGGCACCACCGGCTCGCTGTTTCCGGTGGAGGTGACCTGGACGCCGGCCAAGGGCAGCCGCTACGCCGGCGTCTACAAGTTCGGTGGCTACTACGACACGTCGCGCGTGGACAGGCGCGGCCTCGATACCTCGCCGACCACCGGGCGCCACGGCGCCTACGTGCTGGCCGAACAGCGCCTGACCCAGGAATCGGCCGACCCGAGCCGCGGCCTGACCGCCTTCGCGCAGTACATGGTGTCCGACACCGATACCGCGCAGATCAAGCGCTGGTACGCGCTGGGCGGCGTCTACCAGGGCATCGGCGCGCGTGCGCAGGACAGCATCGCGCTGGGCTACGTCGGCGCTGACATCAATGACCGCCTGGTCGATGCGCGGCGCGCCACGTTGGCCGCCGGGGGCGTGCCCACCGATTCGCCGCTGTACAACCTCAGCCAGGCCGAGGAGCTGTTCGAGCTGTCCTACAGCTTCCAGGTGAACCCCTGGCTGATGATCCGCCCGGACGTGCAGTACATCGTCAACCCGGGCACGTTCAATTACAGCGGTACCGACAACGCCTGGGCCGTGGGTGTCCAGGCCAAGGTGACCTTCTGATGGCCGCGCGCTCCTTCCATGCTGTGGTGACCGCGATGAAAATTCCGCTCGCTTCCGTTGTCCTCGCCGGCGTGCTCGCCTCCTCCCCCTTGCTGGCCCTGGCCGCGCCGCCACCGGCGGTGCTGCAGGTCGGCCAACTACGCATCGGCGAGGGCAGCCCGCGCACCATCGTACCGATTACCGGTGCCACCGCGGATGTCGCTCTGCAGCAGGCCGCGGCGATCGCCGCCAGCAGATCCACCGACATCGCCGAGTGGCGCATCGACTACCTGGACATCGCCACCGATGGCAAGGCGCTGGTCGCGCTGGGCAAGCGCATCCAGGCCACGCTGGGGGGCAAGCCGGCCATCGTGACCTTCCGCACGAAGGCCGAAGGGGGCGCCAAGCCGATCAGCGATGCCGACTACGGCAAGCTCTACGCTGCGCTGCTGCGCGGTGGTGTCGCCCAGCTGATCGACGTGGAGATGTTCCGCGATCCGAAGGTGGTGCAGGCGCTGGTGGCGCAGGCCCACAAGGCTGGCGTGAAAGTGGTGATGTCCAGCCATGACTTCCACGCCACGCCACCGCGCGAGGAAATCGTCGCACGCCTGCTCAAGCAGCAGGCCCTTGGCGCGGACGTGCTGAAGATCGCGGTGATGCCGCGCGACGCTGGCGATGTGCTGGCCTTGCTCGATGCCACCTGGCAGGTACGCCAGCAGAGCGACAAGCCGCTGCTGACCATGTCGATGGGCGGCACCGGCGTGGTTTCGCGCCTGGCCGGAGAAACCTTCGGCCAGGCCCTGACCTTCGGCATGATCGGCACCCCGTCGGCGCCAGGCCAGGTCGAGGTTGAGCGCCTCCAGGACGTCCTGCAGGTCATTCATGCATCCAGCCAGGCCGGTCACTGAGACCTTCCCCGCCGGACGTTCCACCGCACCACGCTGTTGCAGGAAACCGCACCATGAGCCACGCCTCCGCCGCCGCACCGTCGCTTGTCCTTGAACGGATGAGTCCCTTCCAGTGGACCGCCATCGCCATCTGCGTGCTGTTGAACATGCTTGATGGCTTCGATGTGATGGTCATGGCCTTCACCGCGCCGCATGTTTCGGCGGACTGGGCGCTGTCGGGCAAGGTACTGGGGCTGATGCTCAGTGCCGGCCTGGTCGGCATGGCGCTGGGTTCGTTCCTGCTGGCACCGCTGGCCGACCGCTGGGGGCGGCGGCCGATGATCGTCTGCTGCCTGCTGATCCTCACCAGTGGCATGGCGCTGTCCGCGCTGGCCGCCGACGCCTGGCAGCTGGGTGCGCTGCGCGTGTACACCGGCATCGGCATCGGCGGCATGCTGGCCGGTGTGGGGGTGATCACCGCCGAGTACGCCAACGCCAAGTGGCGCAGCACCGCAGTCGCGCTGCAGGCCACCGGCTACCCGATCGGTGCGACCGCTGGCGGTCTGCTGGCTGCGTGGATGCTGGAGCACTGGGCCTGGCACAGCGTGTTCCTGGTCGGCGCAGCGGCATCGCTGCTGTGCATTCCGCTGGTGCTCAAATGCCTGCCCGAATCGCTGGATTTCCTGGTCGCGCGTCGCCCGGCCAATGCCTTGCCACGCCTGAACGCGCTGCTCTCGCGCATGCGCATGCCAGAGCTGCAGGCGCTGCCGCCAGCGCCGGTGCGCGACGGCCAGCGCCAGGGTTATGCCGCGCTGTTCGTGGGTGACCTGCGCCGCGTCGCGCTGCTGATCGCGCTGGCGTTCTTCCTGCACATGTTCGCGTTTTATTTCGTGCTGAGCTGGACGCCGAAGCTGCTGGTCTCGGCCGGCGTGTCGGCGCAGCAGGGCATCACCGGTGGCGTGCTGTTGAACCTGGGCGGCATCGTTGGCGGCAGCCTGTTCGGCTGGCTGGCCTCGCGCTGGTCGCTGTCCAGGCTGACGGCCGGCGCGCTGCTGCTGGCGATGGTTTCGATGCTGGGCTTTGCGGCCTTCAGCACGCAGCTGGGCGTGGCCTTCCCGCTGGCCTTCGTGATCGGTGCGGCACTGTTCGCAGCGATGGCCGGCCTGTATGCGGCCGCGCCGGTGGTGTTCGCCGCCGAAGTGCGGACCACCGGCCTGGGCTGGGCCATCGGCATCGGCCGGGTCGGTGCGATCCTCTCGCCACTCACGGTGGGTGTTCTGGTCGATGGTGGCTGGCAGCCGTCCTCGTTGTACGTGCTGTGCGCTGCGCCGCTGCTGCTGGCGGCATGGGCGTGCCTCGGCCTGCGCGTGGGCGTGGGTCAGAACCGGCGTTGAACCGATGGCCGGAGCACATCACTCAATGTGCGATTATCGAATCGAATGGCCGAATATCGCATTGACCGGGTGACGTGCCATGGCGACCATGTCCGGGTCATGTTTTCCCTTCGCAGTGGCCCTGCAGCGTGGCGGTGATGACCGCCGGCAGGCAGGGCAAGGAGCAATGCAGTGATCGACAAGAGCGTAGCCAGCGTGGAAGCAGCGGTGGCCGATATCCATGATGGCGCGACCGTGATGATCGGCGGCTTTGGCACTGCCGGCATGCCCGACGAGCTGATCGATGCGCTCATTGCACAGGGTGCGCGCGAGCTGACCATCATCAACAACAATGCCGGCAACGGCGATACCGGCCTGGCTGCGCTGATCAAGCACAAGCGCGTGCGCCGCATCGTCTGCTCCTTCCCGCGCCAGGCCGATTCGCAGCACTTCGACGCGGCCTACCGCGCCGGCGAGATCGAACTGGAGCTGGTGCCGCAGGGCAACCTGGCCGCGCGCATCCATGCGGCAGGTTCCGGGCTGGGCGCGGTCTTCACGCCCACCGGTTATGGCACCGAGCTGGCCCAGGGCAAGGAAACGCGCGAGATCGACGGTCGCCACTACGTGCTCGAGTACCCGCTGCATGCCGATTTCGCGCTGATCAAGGCCGACCGCGGCGATCGCTGGGGCAACCTGGTGTATCGCCGGACTGCACGCAACTTCGGCCCGCTGATGGCGATGGCCGCACGCTGCACCATCGTGCAGGTGCGTGAGGTTGTGCCGCTGGGCGAACTGGACCCGGAGGCCGTGGTGACCCCCGGCATCTTCGTGCAGCGCGTGGTGCCGGTGGCCGCAGAAGGAGTGCAGGCATGAACAAGCTCAGCCGCGAACAGATGGCCGCGCGCGTGGCGCGCGATATTCCCGAAGGGGCCTACGTCAACCTGGGCATCGGCCTGCCGACCACGGTGGCCAACTTCCTGCCGGCGGACAAGGAGATACTGCTGCAGTCTGAAAACGGCCTGCTGGGCATGGGCCCGGCGCCGGCGCCCGGCCAGGAAGACCCGGACCTGATCAATGCCGGCAAGCAGCCGGTTACCCTGCTGACCGGTGGCTGCTATTTCCACCACGCCGATTCGTTCGCGATGATGCGTGGCGGCCACCTCGACATCTGCGTGCTCGGTGCCTTCCAGGTCTCGGCGCACGGTGACCTGGCCAACTGGAGCACCGGCGCCTCCGATGCGATTCCCGCCGTGGGCGGTGCAATGGACCTGGCCATCGGGGCCAAGCAGGTGTTCGTGATGATGGACCTGTTCACCAAGCAGGGTGAAAGCAAGTTGGTGGCCGAATGCAGCTATCCGCTGACCGGCCTGCGCTGCGTGTCGCGCGTGTATACCGATGTGGCGGTGTTCGACCTCGGCGCCGACGGCGCGACCGTGCTGGAAATGGTCGAGGGCGTGGACATCGATCAACTGCGTGAACTGACCGGCCTGCCGCTGGCACTGGCCGAGGGAGTCTGAAATGCCGCTGCACGAGACCTACATCGTCGATGGCATCCGCACCCCGATCGGCCGCTACGGCGGCGCGTTGTCCGGTGTGCGCGCCGACGACCTCGGCGCGATTCCGCTGAAGGCACTGCTGGCGCGCCACCCGCAGCTGGACCCGGCGCTGGTGGAGGACGTCTACCTGGGCTGCGCCAACCAGGCCGGTGAGGACAACCGCAACGTCGCCCGCATGAGCCTGCTGCTGGCCGGCCTGCCGGTGAGCGTGCCCGGCAGCACGATCAACCGCCTGTGCGGTTCGGGCCTGGATGCGATCGGCACCGTGGCCCGTGGCATTGCTGCCGGCGAGCTCGGCCTGGCCATTGCCGGCGGCGTCGAATCGATGTCGCGCGCGCCGTTCGTGATGGGCAAGGCAACCTCGCCGTTCGCCCGTGACCAGCAGATCGAAGACACCACCATGGGCTGGCGCTTCATCAACCCGCGACTGCGTGAACTGCACGGCGTGGAGACCATGGGCCAGACCGCCGAGAACGTGGCTGAGCGCTACGGCGTCAGCCGCGAGGACCAGGATGCGTTCGCCCTGCGCAGCCAGCAGCGAACGGCCGCCGCGCAGGCGCGCGGCTTCTTCGACGGCGAGATCGTGGCGGTGGACGTACCGGGCCGCAAACGCGGCGAAACCGTGACCGTCGAGCGCGATGAACACCCGCGCGGCGATACCACCGCCGAAGCACTGGCCAAGCTGAAGCCGCTGTTCCGCCAGCCGGGCACGGTGACCGCCGGCAACGCCTCGGGCATCAACGATGGTGCGGCCGCGCTGCTGCTGGCCTCCGGTGCGGAGGTACAGGCGCTGGGCCTGACCCCGCGCGCGCGCATCCTCGGCTTTGCCAGTGCCGGCGTGGAGCCGGCGATCATGGGCATGGGCCCGGTGCCGGCCAGCCAGAAGCTGATGGCACGGCTGGGCCTGGCCATCGCCGATTTCGATGCCATCGAACTGAACGAGGCCTTCGCCTCGCAGGGGCTGGCCTGCATGCGCCAGCTGGGCCTGGCCGACGATGCCGCGCACGTGAACCCCAACGGCGGTGCCATCGCGCTGGGCCACCCGCTGGGCATGAGCGGCGCGCGCCTGGCGCTGACCCTGCTGCGCCAGCTGGAGGCCAGCGGTGGCCGCCGTGGCCTGGCCACGATGTGCATCGGCGTGGGGCAGGGCGTGGCCCTGGCCATCGAGCGCGTGTGAACCATCCCCTGATTCCGTAATCTCAAGACAGCTGCGGCTTCCGGGCCGCTCGCCAACAGGAGTACGCCATGAGCGATCCCACCCCACTGCGCGGCTACCGCAAGCCGTACCCCGGCAGCCAGCCGCCGCGCATCCACCTGCCCTATGCCTCCACCGCGCTGCGTGGCCCGGGAACCGACCCGATCGCGATCCCGGTGACGCTCTCGGAAGTGACCGGCCCGAGCATCAACCGCATCACCCTCGGTGAGCATGCCGCCGACCTGACCGCCGGCTTCCCCGGCCAGCCGCAGGGTGAGCGCATCATCGTCAGCGGCCGCGTGCTGGACGAGAACGGTCGCCCGGTGCGCAACACCGTGGTGGAGGTATGGCAGTGCAACGCCGCCGGCCGTTACCTGCACAAGGGCGACCAGCACGACGCGCCGCTGGATCCGAACTTCAAGGGCACCGGCCAGGTGCTGACCGACAGCGAAGGCCGCTACCGCTTCACCACCATCAAGCCGGGCGCGTACCCGTGGCGCAATCACTACAACGCCTGGCGCCCGGCACACATCCACTTCTCGCTTCATGGCGAAGGCATCGGCCAGCGCCTGGTCACGCAGATGTATTTCCCCAATGATCCGCTGCTGGCGTTCGATCCGATCTACAACTGCGTGGACGACGCCAAGGCGCGGGAGCGCATGGTGTCCTCGTTCGATTGGGAAAACACCGCCAACGAATTCGCGCTGGGCTACCGTTTCGACATCGTGCTGCGCGGTCGCAAGATGACCGTCTGGGAGTAACACCATGAGTTTCCAATCCACTCCATGGCAGACCGTGGGCCCGTACTACCGCCTGGGCCTGGAACCGCTGTACCGCACCGACATCGCCCCGGCCACCGCGCAGGGTGAGCGCGTGGAAGTGCAGGGCCAGGTGTTCGATGGCAATGGCGTGCCGGTGTCCGATGCCGTGCTGGAAATCTGGCAGGCCGACGCGCAGGGCATCTATGCCCATGGCGAAGACCCGCGCCGTGAGGACCACGACCCGGCCTTCGATGGCTGGGGCCGGGTGCCCACCGACGACCAGGGTCGCTTCGCCTTCACCACCGTCAAGCCGGGCCGCGTGCCGGGCCTGCGTGGCGAGCCGCAGGCGCCGCACCTGGTGGTGCTGGTGTTCATGCGCGGCCTGCTGCAGGCCACCCGTGCACGCATCTACTTCAGTGACGAAGCCAGCAACGCCGAGGACGGCATCCTCGCGCTGGTGCCGGCCGAACGCCGCCACACCCTGGTCGCACAGGCGCAGGGCAAGGGCCTGTACCACTGGGACGTGCGCATGCAGGGCCCGGACGAGACGGTGTTCTTCGCATACTGATCGCGGCGCGCCCGACGCGCCTTCCGGCCACTCCACGCCCGCGTGCGGCGGGCGCGGGTAAGCTGTGATTACCCAGGATGGACTGCACCGATGAGCCACTTCCCAACGCTGCTGGGCGGTCTGTTCGGCGACCCCGCCGTCGACGCCGTGTTCCGCGATGAAGCACGCCTGCAGGCGATGCTCGATGTCGAACGCGCTCTGGCGCGCGCGCAGGTGCAGTGCGGGGTGATTCCCGCAGCCGCGCTGGCACCGATCGAAGCGGCCTGCAGCGCCGATCTGTATTCGTTGCCGGCGCTGTCGGCAGCCACCGCACTGGCTGGCAATCCGGCCATTCCACTGGTCAAGGCACTCACCGCGCAGGTCAAGGCGAACGATGCCGAGGCCGCGCGCTGGGTGCACTGGGGCGCCACCAGCCAGGACATCATCGATACCGGCGCGGTGCTGCAGCTGCGCGCGGCAGTCAGCCAGGTGCAGGCGCGCCTGCGCGTGCTGTGCATGGCGCTGGCGCGGCTGGCCGAGGCCGAGCGCGGCACCGGGCTGCCCGGACGCACGCTGCTGCAACAAGCAGTGCCGGTGACCTTTGGCCTGAAGGCGGCCGGTTGGCTGGACGCCCTGCAGCGCAGCCAGCGCAGGCTGGATGCGTTGGCCGCAGACACGCTGGTGCTGCAGTTCGGCGGTGCCGCCGGCACCCTGGCCTCGCTGCAGACGCGCGGGCTGGACGTGGCCGAAGCCCTGGCTGCCGAGCTGCAGTTGCCGCTGCCGGCGTTGCCCTGGCACACCGCGCGTGACCGCATTGCCGAGTTCGGCAGCGTGTTCGCACTGCTGACCGGCAGCCTCGGCAAGATCGCCACCGACATCGTGCTGCTGATGCAGTCCGAGGTGGCCGAAGCCTTCGAGCCGGCGGGCGAGGGCAAGGGCGGTTCCTCGGCAATGCCGCACAAGCGCAATCCGGTGGGTTGCGTGGCCGCCATTGCCGCCGCCACGCGCGTGCCGGGCCTGCTGTCCACGCTGCTCACTGCCATGCCGCAGCCGCACGAGCGCGCAGCAGGCCAATGGCACGCCGAATGGGACACCGTGCCGGAGATCGTGCGTCTGTGTGCGGGCAGCCTGGCCCAGGTGGATGTGGTGGTGCAGGGCCTGCAGCTGGACCGCGAGCGCATGCGCCGGCACCTGGACAGTCACGGCGGCCTGCTTTACGCCGAAGCCGTTGCGGTCACCCTGGGCGAGCGCATCGGCAAGCCCGCCGCGCATGCCCTGGTGGAACAAGCGGCCAGGCAGGCGCTTGCGCAATCGCAGCACCTGCGCGTGGTGCTGGGGCAGATGCCCGAAGTCACCGCGCAGCTTTCCGCCGCACAACTGGATGCCCTGTTCGCCGCAGACAGCTGGCGCGGCATGGCCGATACCTGGATCGACCGCGTGCTCGCGCGCGGCTGATCCTACGTTCAACGCTGGAGCACGCATGCCATTCCTCGACCTTCCGCAGCATCGCCTGCACTACCAGACCGAGGGCCGCGCCGACGGGCAGTGGCTGACCTTCTGCAATTCGCTGGGTACCGACCTGGGCATGTGGCAGCCGCAGGTGGATGCACTCGCCTCGCAGTACCGCATCCTGCGCTATGACCGTCGCGGCCATGGCCAGTCCAGCACGCCGCCGGGGCTGTACAGCGTGGCCGAACTGGGCGCTGATGTGCTGGCGCTGTGGGACCACCTCGGCATCACGCGCAGCCATTTCTGCGGGCTGTCGATCGGTGGCCTGACCGGGCAGTGGCTGGGCGTGCATGCTGGCAATCGCCTGCGCACGCTCACGGTGGCTGCCACCGCAGCGAAGATCGGCACGCTGGACGGCTGGCAGGCGCGCATCGCCCAGGTCCAGCACGATGGCCTGTTGCCGCTGGTCGATGGCACCCGCGAACGCTGGTTCACCGCCGCTTTCGCGCAGACCCATGCCAGCCAGGTGGAAGACATCCTGCAGCGCTTCCTCGCCACCAGCGTGGCTGGCTATGCCGGCTGCTGCAACGCCGTGGGCACGGCCGACTTCCGTGATGCGCTGGGCCGCATTGGCGTGCCGCTGCTGGCCATTGCCGGAAATGACGACCCGGTGTGCGCTCCGGCCGAGCTGCAGGCAATCGCCGACGGCGTGGCCCATGGCCACCATGCCGCCGTGCCGGGCCGCCACATCTGCAACCTGGAATCGCCGCAGGCGTTCACCTCCGCACTGGCCGCGCATCTTTCGGCGCAGCACTGATCCCGCACAACAGGTAGACCACGATGGACGAACAGGAACGCTACGAAGCCGGCCTTGCGGTGCGCCGCCAGGTACTGGGCGAGGCACACGTCGAACGCTCGCTGCAGGCGCGCACCGAGTTCACCACCGAATTCCAGGAATTCATCACGCGCACGGCGTGGGGCACGGTGTGGACGCGCGAGGGCCTGCCGCGGCATACGCGCTCGCTGCTGACCATCGTGATGATGGTGGCGCTGGGCCATGACGAGGAGTTCAAGCTGCATATCCGTGCCGCCCGCAACAACGGCGTGACGCCGGAGGAGATCAAGGAAGCGCTGCTGCAGGCCGCGATCTACTGTGGCGTGCCCGCGGCCAACCATGCGTTCGCGCTGGCCAAGCCGATCCTGGAAGAGCAGGCCGCAGAGCGCTGACGCCGAACATCCGCCGGGCATGGCCCGGCGCTACCAGCGCGCGGTCCCGGAAGCGCCGGGCCATGCCCGGCGGCTGCACCTCAATTCAACAACGTGCCCAGCCGCTGTGCGGCTTCGCGCAGGCGCGGCAACAGCTGGGTCTGCATCACGCCCAGGCCGATACGGCCCGCCTGGGTGCCGATGTTCAGCGCGGCCACGACATCGCCGCTGCGCGAACGAACCGGCACGGCGATCGAGCGCAGGCCGATCTCCAGTTCCTGGTCGACCAGCGACGCGCCTTCGCGGCGCACCTTTTCCAGCAGGTCGAGGAAGTCATCCATGCGGGTGACCGTGCGTTCAGTGCGCGGCCGCAGCGGGTTGCGTTCCAGGTAGCCTTCCAGCGTGTCGCGCGGCAACGAGGCCAGCAGCACGCGGCCCATCGAGGTGCAGTAGGCCGGCAGGCGGCTGCCTGCGCGCAGGCCGATCGACATGATGCGTACGGTTTCCGCGCGCGCCACGTACAGGATGTCATCGCCATCGAGCACGCCCAGCGAGCAGGATTCGTGCACGGCATCGCGCAGGGCATCCAGCACCGGTTGTGCAGCAGCGGTCATCGACGACGACGCGACATAGGCGCCGCCCATGCCCAGCACGCGCGGCAGCAGCACGAAGCCACGGCCCTGTTCACCCACGTAGCCGAGCTTTTCCAGCGTGTACAGCACGCGCCGTACCGCTGCACGGGAAATGCCGGTATCGCTGCTGATCTGTGACATCGTTACTTCGCGCGGGTGCTGCGAGAATACGCTCAGCACGGCCAGGCCGCGGCCGAGCGACGTCATGAAGTCCGGATCGCCCTGGTTGTCCTGGATCTGCTGCATCAGCTCATGGGCCAGGCCACGATCCTGCGGTGGGGCAGGGGGGCGCTTGGGTCGACGGCTGGGAGGAACGGCAGGCATGGCAGCAGCTTTCATCGGGTTCGACCTCGCATGGTAAGGGCTCGAACCAGCAACCGGTACCCACGCGGCGCAGCCTGCGAGGCTGCGCCGCGTGGCGCCGGTCACTTGCGCTCGGGCAGCGCGTAGGCGATCACGTAGTCGCCACGGTCCGGTGACTGGCGTGCGCCACCGGCGGAAATCACCACGTACTGGCGACCGGTCTTCGGCGACACGTAGGTCATCGGCGTGCCCTGGCTGCCAACCGGCATTCGAGCCTTCCACACTTCCTCGCCGGTGCGGCTGTCATAGGCGCGAAGGTAGTAATCCTGCGTACCGGCGAAGAACAGCAGGCCCGACTGTGTGGCCAGCGAACCGCCCAGGGTCGGCATGCCGATCGGAATCGGCAGGCCCATCTTGATGCCCATCGGCCCGGTGTCCTTCACCGTGCCCACCGGCACCTGCCAGACCAGCTGGCGGGTGGCCAGGTTGATCGCCGACATCGTGCCGAACGGCGGTTTCTGGCAGGGAATGCCCAGCTTGGACAGGAAGCGGTCGCGCAGCGAGCCGTACGGCGTGCCGGTCTGCGAGGCCGCACCCATTTCCACGCCACCGTCGCCGCTGGTCATCTGCGCGCGCGGGATCAGCTTGGTCCACAGGCCCAGGCGCATGTCATTGACGAACAGGTAGCCGGTGGTGGGGTCGACCGAGGCGCTGCCCCAGTTCATGCCACCCAGCGAACCGGGCCACTGCAGCGCGAGGTCTTCGCCCGGCGGCGTGTACATGCCGTCGTAGCGGAACTGCTTGAACTGGATGCGGCACAGCATCTGGTCGATCGGGGTGGCGCCCCACATGTCCGACTCGGTCAGCGTCTGCGCGCCGATCTGCGGCAGGCCCACCGACAGCGGCTGGGTGGCGGCATAGCGTTCGCCCTGCGCATTGCCCTGCGGCGCGGGGATGTTGCGCACTTCGCTGATCGGCACGCCGGTCTGGCGATTGAGCATGAAGATCTGCCCGGCCTTGGTGATCTGCAGCAGGGCCGGCAGCGTGCCGCCCTTGCCGTCGGGCACGTCGGTCAGGGTCGGCTGCGCGGGCAGGTCGTAGTCCCACAGATCGTGGTGCACGGTCTGGTAGACCCAGCGCTCCTTGCCGGTGGCCACGTCCAGCGCAACCACCGCCGAACTGTACTTGTCATCCTGCGGGGTGCGCTCGCCGGCCCACTGGTCAGGCGTGGTGTTGCCGGTGGGCAGGTAGACCAGGCCCAGCTGCGGGTCGTAGGCCATCGAGGTCCACACGTTCGGCGTGGCGCGCGTGTAGTGGATCGACGGATCCAGCGGCACGTCCGGGGTTTCCCTGGAAAGATCCCAGACCCAGGCCAGCGCGCCGGTGCGCACGTTGTAGGCACGCACCACGCCGGACGGCTCACCCACTTCGATGTTGTCGGCCACGCGGCCACCGACCACGATCAGTTCGCCGGCCACCAACGGTGCGGCGGTGAGGGTGTAGAAGCCCGGCTTGATCTCGCCCATGCCGGCCTTCAGGTCGACCACGCCGTTGCTGCCGAAGTCCGGGCACAGCGCGCCGGTCTTCGCATCCAGCGCGAACAAGCGCGCATCGATGGAGGTCATCAGGATGCGCTTCTCGCACAGCGCCGGGCCCGTGCTGGCCGTTTCGGCGGCCGGCAGCGGCGCAGGTGCCGGAGCGGCTGCATCTGCCGCAGACGGTGCGGTGGTTGCGTCGAAATAGCCCAGACCGCGGCAGCGTTGCCAGTTCGGCGCGGTGGCCTTGGGGTCGAAGGCCCAGCGCTGCTTGCCGGAATCGGCATCGATGGCGATCACCTGGTTGTGCGGGGTGCACAGGAACAGGGTGTCGCCGATCTGCAGCGGGGTGTTCTGGTCCTCGGCACCGAAACCGTTGCTTTCCGGCACATCGCCGGTGCGCGCCGTCCAGGCAACCTGCAGTTCCTTCACGTTGGCCGGGGTGATCTGGTCCAGCGCGGCAAAGCGGGTGCCGGCGGTGGTGTTGCCCCAGTGCATCCAGTCGCGCTGTTCAGCGCCCTTGGCCACCGGCACCACCGGCGGCGTGGTGCCCTGCGCGGTCTGTACCGGGCGCGGCTGGAACGCCGACACCGCAGTGCCCAGCAGGCCAACCAGCAGCACGGCGGCCACGCCATAGGCGCCGCGACCGGCAACCTGGCCTCGGCTGCGGCGCAGCACCGGCCACGCCAGGGCGACCAGAAGGGCCAGCACCGCCGGCATCACCAGCCGCGACACCAGCGGCCAGAAATTCCAGCCGGCATCCACCAGTGCCCACAACAGCGTGGCCAGGAAGGCCAGGCCGTACAGCAGCGCACCGTTCGGCCGGCGCATCGCCAGCAGTACGCCGGCTACCGCCGACACCGCACCCATCAGCAGGAAATACCAACTGCCCCCCAGCTGCACCAGGCGTACACCGCCGACCAGCAGAGCCAGGCCGAACAGGGTCACCAGGATGCCGAGCAGGACCACCAGCACACGGCACAGGGCCGGAACTCTCGTCGTCTCGTCCACGTTGCATGAACCTCATTGCGAAAAACCCGCGCGGAGGCGGGGAAAGCCCCGCGCGCGCCAGGCGTGGCGGGGGCCAACGGCATCCCGGGCGGCTGCGGGCCGTGACAGCGGGCAGGCGTCGGCCTGCTTATGACGCAGGCTGGGTGAATGACCGGTTAGGGCGATTATCGCACGCGTGTGCGATTTTGGCGTGATGCCCCACGGCGCCATCGGTGGAACGCAGCGGCGCAGTGGTGCCGGGAACGGGCAGGGCACGGGCGAACCGGTTACCCTATGCCGCCATACAAGCTGGTAGCTGCAATGACCGACGCCACCGTGGCCGTCCCCGCCTGGGCCTCACGCCTGCGCGACATCGCTGATTTCCCGAAGCCGGGCATCCTGTTCAAGGACATCATGCCGCTGCTCGCTCACAGCGAGGACTTCCGTGGCGCGATTGTGGCGATGGCCGATCGCTGGCGCGATCAGAAGCTGGACGCGGTGGTCGGCATCGAATCGCGCGGCTTCATCCTCGGTGCGGCCATGGCGCTGGAACTGGGCGTGGGCTTCGTGCCGGTGCGCAAGCCGGGCAAGCTGCCGGGCAAGGTGCTGCGTGAGGAATACACCCTGGAATACCGCAGCGACTGCATTGAAGTGCATGCCGACGCGCTGCCCGCCGGTGCGCGCGTAGCGATCATCGACGACGTGCTGGCAACCGGCGGTACGCTGGTTGCTGCGTTGTCGCTGGTGCGCCGCCTGGGCGTGGACGTGGTCGGCGCCGGCGTGCTGGTCGAACTGGACGGCCTGGGCGGCCGTGGCCGCTGGGAAGCGGATCTGCCGCTGCACACCGAACTGGTGTTCTGATTGCGTCGCCGGGCATGGCCCGGCGCTACCCACGGCAAGCAGGTAGCGCCGGGCCATGCCCGGCGGATGTCCTGCCCGTTACATCATCCGCACGCGGAAACGACGGCCCTTGATCTTGCCCGCTTCCAGCTTCGCCACCGCCTTGTTGACCTGCTCGCGGGCGATCGCCACGTAGGAACGGGTCGGGAAGATCGCGATCTTGCCGATGAACTTGGCCGACAGGCCGGCATCGCCGGTGAGGGCGCCGAGGATGTCGCCTGCGCGCAGCTTGTCGGTCTTGCCGCCATCGATGCGCAGGGTGCGCATCGCCGCCTGCGGCAGCTCGGCCGGGCGCGACGTCGCCAGCGGCGTCTTCTGCCAATCCAGCGGCTCGCCGCGCTGTGCTTCGATGGCGTCGGCGCGGTTCTTTTCGCGGCCCGCCACCAGACTGATCGCCAAGCCACTGGCGCCGGCACGACCGGTACGGCCGACACGGTGCTGGTAGCTCTCGACGTCGGTCGGCAGCTCGTAGTTGATCACCGCAGCCAGTTCTTCCACATCCAGCCCGCGTGCGGCAACGTCGCTGGCAACCAGCACGTTGCAGCTGCGGTTGGCCAGGCGCAGCAGCACTTCCTCGCGGTCGCGCTGTTCCATGTCGCCATGCAGGGCGAGCGCGGAGAAGCCGAACTGCTGCAGCGAGTTGGCCACTTCGTCCACGTCCTTGCGGGTGTTGCAGAACACCACGGCCGATTCGGGCGTGTACTTCAGCAGCAGGCCGGCCAGTGCCTTCTGCCGGTGTGCCGGTTCGACTTCGCAGAACAGGTGGCGGATGGCCGGGGCCTGGTCGGCGCCTTCCACAGTCACTTCCACGGCATCGCGCAGCAGGTCGCGGGCCATGGCGCGGATGGTGTCGGGGAAGGTTGCCGAGAACAGCAGGCTCTGGCGATCGCGGTGGGTACGGCCGGCGATCTCACGGATCGGTTCCTCGAAGCCCATATCGAGCATGCGGTCGGCTTCATCCAGCACCAGGGTGCGCACGGCGCCCAGATTCAGTGCGCGCTTGCGCGCCAGTTCCTGCACGCGGCCGGGCGTGCCGACCACCACGTGCGGGTCGTGGCTTTCCAGCGACGCCAGCTGCGGGCCCAGCGGCGTGCCGCCGGTCAGCAGCAGCAGCTTCAGGTTGGGGATGCCGGTGGCCAGCTTGCGGATCTGCTTGGCCACCTGGTCGGCCAGCTCGCGGGTGGGGCACAGCACCAGCGCCTGTACGCGGATCAGGCTGGGGTCGATGGATTGCAGCAGGCCAAGACCGAAGGCGGCGGTCTTGCCGCTGCCGGTCGGGGCCTGGGCGATCACATCGCGGCCATCAAGGATGGCGGGCAGGCTCTGCGCCTGGATCGGCGTGAGGGTGGTGTAGCCGAGGGCATCCAGGCCGGGCTGCAGGGCCGGGCTCAGCGGCAGGGTCGAGAAATCAGTCATGGCGCATTGTACCTGCGCGCGCGCCCGGTCCCGCCGTCGTTCACGATTGTGGGGGCGCCCGGTAGCGGGCGACCTTGGTCGGCACCTTGGCCGAACGTTCCCTCAACCCAGCCCGATGACCACCAGCCGCGCAGCCATCGCCTGCAACTGCTCCGGGGTGGCCGGTTTTCCAGCGACCCCGGGCTCCAGCAGCAGCTGGTGGAACCACGGGTTGGCGTGCCGCGTGTCGACGTCGAACGAACAGGTTGCCTGCACGCCCATCACCGCCTGAACGATCTCGACCAGCGTGTCTTCGGCTTCATCGACATTGCCCCGCCCATAGCGATCATCCAGCAGGCGCAGCGGGATCTGCAGCAGGGCGGGGGAGACTGGCATGCCTCAAGTCTAACGATCCACGTTGCCCTCAGCCCTGCACCGCCAGCACACCCTGGTGGATCGCCAGGCCACCCAGCAGCAACCAGGCGAACAGGATCGATGCCAGCAGCAGCGGCTTCAACCCGGCCTGGCGCAGCGCAGACACATGGGTGGTCAGGCCCAGCGCGGCCATCGCCATGGCCAGCAGCACGGTATCCAGCTGCACCAGCCCGGCCTGCACACCCACCGGCAGCAGATGCAGCGAGTTGAGCCCGGCAACCGCCACGAAACCGAACGCGAACCACGGCACCACGATCCGGGCCTTGCCACCGTCCGCCGCCGCCTTGCCACCACGGGCCAGCCACAGCGACAGTGCGATCAGGAACGGTGCCAGCAGCATCACCCGCACCATCTTGGTGATGACCGCGGTATCGGCGGCTGACTCGCCCACCGCACGTCCGGCAGCCACCACCTGTGCCACTTCATGCACGGTGGCGCCGGTGAACAGGCCGTACTGCCGCGCGTCCATTGCCAGCCAGCCGTGCGACTGCACCAGCGCATACAGCGCCGGGTACAGGAACATGGCCAGCGTGCCGAACACCACCACCGTCGATACCGCCACCGTCACCTGCGCAGCGCGGCCGCGCACCACCGGCTCTGCGGCCATCACCGCCGCTGCACCGCAGATCGCGCTGCCGGCACCGATCAGCATGGCGGCCTCGCGCTCCATCCTGAACACCCGTACACCCAGCCAGCACGCCAGGCCGAAGGTGCTCGCCACCACCAGCACGTCCATCAGCACGCCGGCGACGCCGACGTGGCCGATGTCCTGGAAGGTCAGCCGCAGGCCGTACAGCACGATGCCCGCACGCAGCAGCCAGTGCTTGGAGAAGCCCACGCCCGCCGCGCTGGCGGGGGCCAGTCGCGGGTACACGGTGTTGCCGACCACGATGCCGGCGACGATGGCGACGGTCAGCGCACTCAGGCCATGCGCCTGCAGCCAGGGCAGCTCGGCCAGGTACAGCGACGCCGCCGCCACCAGGCCGACCAGCAGCAGGCCGGGCAGGCGCAGTTGCCAGCGCTGGCGCAGGGCGGGCAGGGACCAGGGGGACAGGGCAGGCGCGTTCATGGCGGGTGGGGTGCGGGAGAGAGGCGTACAGCCTGCATCCATGCGATTGACCCGTAAAACGAATAATATCGGTGAAACCTACCCATAACACAGGTAACGGACATGCGCCTGACGCTCCGCCAGCTGCAGGTCTTCGTTGCCATCGCCGACCAGGGCAGCACCACCGCCGCAGGCCAAGCCATCGCGCTTTCCCAGTCCGCCAGCAGCGCCGCCCTGCAGGAGCTGGAAGCGCACTTCGGCACGCCGCTGTTCGACCGCATCGGCCGTCGCCTGGCGCTGAACGGCCACGGCCGGGCCTTGCTGGAGCCGGCGCGCGCGCTGTTGGTCAATGCCGCCGATCTGGAGCGGCAATTGGCGGCGGGCGGTGACCCGTCCCAAGGCGCGCCGCTGCGGCTGGTGTTGGCGGCCAGCACCACCACCGGCAACTACCTGCTGCCGCCGCGCATCGCCGAGCTGCTGCGGCAGGCACCGCAGGCCGAGGTCGATCTGCGCATCGACAACAGCGCAGGCGTGGTGGCGGCCGTTCAACGGCTGGACGTGGATGCAGGACTGATCGAAGGCCCATGCCACGAACGCGGGCTGCAGGTGACCGCCTGGCAGCAGGACCCGCTGGTGATCGTGGCGGCTGCCGATGCGCCCCCGCGCTGGTCCCTGGATGAACTGCGCGCAGCGCGCTGGCTGTTGCGCGAACCCGGCTCAGGCACCCGCGAGGCTGTCGAACAGGCATTGCTGCCGCATCTGCGCGGCTTCGCCCAGACCCTGCAGCTGGGCAATACCGAAGCCATCAAGCAAGCCGCCATCGCCGGCCTCGGCCTGGCCTGCCTCTCGCGCCATGCCCTGGAAGAACCCTTGGCCCTCGGCCGCCTGCGCATCCTTGAAACGCCATTGCCGGCCCTGCACCGCACGCTGTGGCTGGTACGCCACCCCGGCAAGCGATGGTTGCCGGGGTTGCAGGCGTTGTTGGGGGACGTGTCGGGATAGGGCCGACTGTTGTCGGCTGATCTTCACGAACCGCCTTGAACTGCCGAAGGATTCACGGTCTCCTGCATTGTCTTCGAGCAAACAGGGGTGGGATGCTGCATGCTTCGCTTCGCGCGTCGTGGCCCTCTGCCTTGCCGCGCACGGTGGCCCGCAGGAGTGGAACATGCATGCAATAGACAGACTCTGCAGCGACCTTGGCTTGCCGTCTGGCAACGCATGCACCCAGGATTGGGCATACGAGCTTCCGGAGGAGTATCGAACCCTGGCATGGCTGGACAGATACCTGCAGGCGTATCACGCAGGGGGCTATCCACTGGATGCCAGGAAGGAGTTGATGACCCTCGCGCTTGATGTGAGCAATGATCTGCTGTCTTCTGGCGCTGGACCGGCGGATCGCAGCATCGTCGCCGTGCTGGCTGCGCTTTCCGAAGACCGTCACGAGCACCGCGATCTGATCGAGTACTGGTCGATCGAGGGGGAGCCGTTGGGGGACTGCTTTGCATTGACCCCTGAGGTCAGAAAGATCAAGGCTGCAACCTGATCCGCGGCGACATTGTTGCCACGCGGCACGTCAAGCAAGCTCGCCCTTACGGGGGCCGTCACCCCGCCAGGCAGGCCCGGCAACCCGTACAATAGTCAGATGCCTCTGATTACTCTGCAAAACGTCGACTTCAGCGTCGGCGGCCCGCTGTTGCTGGAAAAAGCCGAACTGTCGATCGAGCCGGGCGAGCGTATCGCCCTGATCGGCCGCAACGGCGCCGGCAAATCGACCCTGCTCAAGCTGCTGTCCGGCGACCACAAGCCCGATGACGGTGAAGTGCGCGTGCAGCAGGGCGTGCGCGTGACTCGCCTGGAGCAGGAGGTGCCGCACGGCGCCGCTGGCTCGGTGTTCGACGTCGTCGCCGATGGCCTGGGCGAACTGGGCCAATGGCTCGCCGAATTCCATCACCTCAGCCACGCCGACGTGTTCGATGGCGAAGCGCTGGGCAACGTCCAGGCCAAGATCGATGCCGCCAACGGCTGGGGCCTGGACCAGCGCGTCAGCGAGACCCTGACCAAGCTCGACCTCGATGGCGACGCGGAGTTTGCGCGCCTGTCCGGCGGCATGAAGCGCCGCGTGCTGCTCGGCCGCGCGCTGGTCTCCAGCCCCGACCTGCTGCTGCTGGACGAACCGACCAACCACCTCGACATCGAAGCCATCGACTGGCTCGAAATGTTCCTCAAGAACTGGAACGGCAGCGTGGTGTTCGTCACCCATGACCGCCGCTTCCTGCGTGCGCTGGCCACCCGCATCGTCGAGATCGACCGCGGCCAGGTCACCAGCTGGCCGGGCGACTGGGCCAACTACGAGCGCCGTCGCGAAGAACGCCTCAACGCGCAGGCCCAGGAAAACGCACGGTTCGACAAGCTGCTGGCGCAGGAAGAAGTGTGGATCCGCCAGGGCATCAAGGCACGCCGCACCCGCGACGAAGGCCGCGTACGCCGCTTGAAGGCGATGCGCAACGAGCGTTCCGCGCGCCGCGACCTCAGCGGCAACGTCAAGATGGAAGCGGCCCAGGGCGTGAGCTCGGGCAAGAAGGTCATCGACATCAAGGACATTTCGTTCGCCTTCGGCGATCGCACGATGGTCCGCGATTTCTCCACCACCATCCTGCGTGGCGACCGCATCGGCCTGATCGGCCCCAACGGCAGTGGCAAGACCACGCTGTTGAAGCTGCTGCTGGGCGAACTGCAGCCGCAGCAGGGTGAGGTCAACGCCGGCACGAATCTGCAGGTCGCGTACTTCGACCAGTACCGTGCAGTGCTGCGCGAAGACTGGAGCGCGATCGAGAACGTGGCCGAAGGCCGCGATTTCCTCGAGTTCAACGGCAAGCGCAAGCACGTGCACGCCTACCTGCAGGACTTCATGTTCACCCCCGAGCGCGCGCGCGCGCCGATCACCCGCCTGTCCGGTGGCGAGCGCAACCGCCTGCTGCTGGCCAAGCTGTTCGCGCAGCCGTCCAACCTGCTGGTGATGGACGAACCGACCAACGATCTGGACGTGGAAACCCTGGAGCTGCTGGAAGAGCTGCTGGGCGAATACAACGGCACGTTGCTGCTGGTCAGCCATGATCGTGACTTCATCGACAACGTGGTGACCTCCACGCTGGTGATGGAAGGCGATGGCGTGATCGGCGAGTACGTGGGCGGCTACAGCGACTGGCAGCGTTACGCGGCCAGCGTGGCCGCTGCGCCTGCGGTGGTTGCTGCCGCCAAGCCGGTGGTCGCTGCCCCGGCGGCTGCTGCGGAACCGGCAGCGCCCAAGCGCAAGCTTGCCTACAAGGAAGCGCGTGAGCTGGAACAGCTGCCGAAGACGATCGAAAAGCTGGAAGGCGATGTCGAAGGGCTTACCTCGGCAATGAACGATCCGTCGTTCTACACGCGCAGCAGCGCCGAAGTGACCGCGCACACCCAGCAGCTGGCCAAGGTGCAGGCTGAACTGGATGCCGCGTACGCACGCTGGGAAGAGCTGGAAGGCTGATCGCCGGCCGGATTCAGTAGATCCACGCCATGCGTGGATATCCGGATACGTGCGGACCAACGGTCCGCACCCACCAACCAACGGTCCGCACCCACCGGCCAACGGTCCGCACCCACTGGGGCGGGCCGGCGGTCATTTGACCCCGTGCAGATCCCGCAGCTGGCTCGGCCGGCTGCCGAAGTACGCGGCCAGATCGGCGATGTCCTGATCGCTCAGGTCCTTCGCCTGCGGTGTCATCAGCGCATGCTGGCGATCACCGGCACGGTAGGCCTGCAGCGCATGCGCGAGGTAATCGCCGTATTGACCACCCAGCTTCGGATAGGTCGGATCGATCGGCGCATTGCCGTCGGCACCGTGGCAATCGATGCAGCTCTGGCTGGTGGCCTTGCTCTTGACCTTGGCGCGGGCCTCGCCGGCGGCTTCACGCCCGGCAGGCAGGCCCGCGGAGGAGGACGATCCGTGCTCGCCGCTGGCGTGGCCGGGATCGCCGGCGGATTTCTCGCTGTTCTCCACCTGTGACTGCGAGCAGGCCGCCAGCAGCAGGGCGACGGACAGGGCGATGGCGTGACGCAGTGGATGCGCGGCTTTCGACATGGGCGGGCCTTACTTGACGGTGGACAGGTAAACAGCGAGATCGGCGATCTCCTGTTCGCTGAAACTCATCGACTGCGCCTGCATCGTCGGATGCCGGCGCTTGCCCTGGCGGTACTCGGTCAGGGCCTGGGTCAGGTACTGCTGGGTCTGGCCACCGATCTTCGGTACCCGGTAACTGGGGTAGGCGTTCTTGTAACCGGTGATGCCGTGGCAACCCTGGCAGGTGTAGGCCAGCACACGGCCATTGTCGAAACTGCCGGTGGGCGTGGCAGCCGCCGGCACAGGGGCCGGAGCCGGTGCCGGGGCGGGTGTTGCTGCAGGAGCAGGTGCGGGCTGTGCGGCGGCCCCGAGGGGCAGGAGGACGGCCAGAGCGAGACAAGCGGCGAGCGGCTGCGGGCGCATGGTGTCTTTTCCGGGGATTCGGGTCTGGTCGTTCCGGCGTGGGGTACGGAACGACCCGAGTATAGCCTCAGGTTTCATCTAGCTGAAATGGGGTCGGCCCGACCGGCGTCGTGAAGACACCATGACCTTTGGGATATGGTGTTGCCGTGAAGTGGTGCATTACTTTGCTACCACACCTGCCCACGCATCCTCCAGGGATCTGACGATGTCGCACCAAACCTTCCTGCCCGGCCCCCGCAGCGGACTCTGCGCTGCCGCGCTGCTGCTCTCCACCTCCCTGCTGCTGAGCGGTTGCGCCGCTGGGCCCAACAACGAGGCCAAGGCGGCCGAGACCAAGGACGAGAAGAAGGTCGACGCGGTGCCGGTGGAAGTGGCCGTGGCCAGCCATCGCGCGGTGGCCGCCAGCTACACCGGAACGGCGGCACTGGAGCCGCGCGCCGAATCGCAGGTGGTCGCCAAGACCTCGGGCGTCGCGCTGGCGGTCCTGGTCGAGGAAGGGCAGCGGGTCAGCGCCGGGCAGCCTCTGGTGCGGCTGGATCCGGACCGCGCACGCCTGGCCGTTGCCCAGAGCGAGGCGCAGATGCGCAAGCTGGAGAACAACTACCAGCGCGCACAGAAGCTGGTCGGCCAGCAGATGGTCAGCGCTGCCGATGTCGACCAGCTGCGCTACGACCTGGAAAACGTGCGCGCGCAGTACCGCCTGGCCACGCTGGAACTGTCCTACACCACCGTGGTCGCACCGATTTCCGGCGTGATCGCCTCGCGATCGATCAAGACCGGCAACTTCGTGCAGATCAACACGCCGATCTTCCGCATTGTCGACAACTCGCGGCTGGAAGCCACCCTCAACGTGCCCGAGCGCGAGCTGGCGACCTTGCGTGCGGGCCAGCCGGTCACGCTGTCGGCCGATGCGCTGCCGGGCCAGACCTTCACTGGTGTGGTGGACCGTATCGCGCCGGTGGTGGATTCGGGCAGCGGTACCTTCCGTGTGGTCAGTGCTTTCGACGGTGCCGCGCAGTCGCTGCAGCCGGGCATGTTCGGTCGTATCCGCATCGACTACGACCAGCGTGCCGATGCACTGGTGGTGCCGCGCCTGGCACTGCTGGACGATGGTGAGCCGGCAGTGTTCCGCGTGCGCGAGGGCAAGGTCGCGCGGGTGCCGGTCAAGCTTGGCTACGCCGAAGGGCCGTGGGTGGAAATCCGTGAGGGACTGGCGGCGGGTGACCAGATCGTCACCGCCGGCAAGGTCGCCCTGCGCGACGGCACCGCGGTGCAGGTGATCGCCGATCCGAAGGCCAAGGCGAAGACCGTAACCGCCTCGGCCAAGCCGGCAGAGAAGGCCGGGAGCACGCAATGACCGCGCCCGGCCACGACCACGGTGCCTCGCCCGGGAGCGATGGCGCCGCCGCAGGCATGCGTGGCGGCCTGGTGGAGTTCGCCACCCGCCGCCGCGTCACCATCGCCATGTGCACGGTCACCCTGCTGCTGTTCGGCCTGATCGCACTAGGCAACCTCAAGGTCAACCTGCTGCCCGACCTGAGCTATCCGACGCTGACCGTGCGCACCGAGTACACCGGTGCGGCGCCGACGGAAATGGAAACCCTGATCACCCAGCCGGTCGAAGAAGCCGTGGGCGTGGTCAAGAACCTGCGCAAGCTGAAGTCGGTCTCGCGTACCGGCCAGAGTGATGTGGTGCTCGAGTTCGCCTGGGGCACCAACATGGACCAGGCCAGCCTGGAAGTGCGCGACAAGATGGAAGCGCTGAACCTGCCCCTGGAAGCCAAGGCGCCGGTGCTGCTGCGCTTCAATCCGTCCACCGAGCCGATCATGCGCCTGGTGCTGTCGACCAAGGCCGCGCCTGCGACCGACGAAGAAGCGATCCGTGAACTGACCGGCCTGCGTCGCTATGCCGACGAAGACCTGAAGAAGAAGCTGGAGCCGGTTACCGGCGTGGCGGCGGTGAAGGTTGGCGGTGGCCTGGAAGACGAGATCCAGGTCGACATCGACCAGCAGAAACTGGCCCAGCTCAACCTGCCGATCGACACCGTCATCAAGCGGTTGAAGGAAGAGAACATCAACATTTCCGGCGGCCGCCTGGAGGAGGGCTCGCAGCGCTTCCTGGTGCGCACCGTCAACCAGTTCGCCGATCTGGAAGAAATCCGCAACCTGCTGGTCACCACCCAGTCCGCCAACGGCAGCGCGGCCGACTCGGCGCTGCAGCAGATGTTCAACATCGCTGCCTCTACGGGCTCGGCTGCAGCCGTCGCCGCCGCTTCCGCTGCGCAGAGCGCTTCCTCTGGCGGCGCCTCCAGCGTGGTCGCCAACGGCGTGCCGGTGCGCCTGAAGGACGTGGCCACCGTGCGCCAGGGCTACAAGGAACGCGAAGCGGTCATCCGCCTGGGCGGCAAGGAGTCGGTCGAACTGGCGATCTACAAGGAAGGCGACGCCAATACCGTGGCCACCGCCGAAGCGCTGCGCAAGCGTCTGGAGCAGATCAAGGCAACGTTCCCGGCCGATGCCGAACTGACCACGATCGAAGACCAGTCGCGCTTCATCGAGCACGCCATCGCCGACGTCAAGAAGGACGCGGTGATCGGCGGCCTGCTGGCGATCCTGATCATCTTCCTGTTCCTGCGCGACGGCTGGAGCACGTTCGTGATCAGCCTGTCGTTGCCGGTCTCGATCATCGCCACGTTCTTCTTCATGGGCCAGCTTGGCCTGAGCTTGAACGTGATGTCGCTGGGCGGCCTGGCACTGGCCACCGGCCTGGTGGTGGATGACTCCATCGTGGTGCTGGAGAGCATCGCCAAGGCGCGCGAACGCGGCCTGGGCATCCTGCAGGCGGCGATCGCCGGTACCCGTGAAGTGAGCATGGCCGTGGTCGCCTCGACCCTGACCACCATCGCGGTGTTCCTGCCGCTGGTGTTCGTCGACGGCATCGCCGGCCAGCTGTTCCGCGACCAGGCGTTGACCGTGGCTATCGCCATCGCGATTTCGCTGCTGGTGTCGATGACCCTGATTCCGATGCTGAGCTCGCTGAAGGGTCGGCCGCCGCTGGCCTTCCCGGAAGAAGCCGCAGCCGAGCCGTGGCAACCGCAGAGCCGCTGGCAGAAGCCGGTCGCACTCGGCCGTCGTGGTGTGGTGGCGACGATGCGCTGGAGTTTCTACGCGCTGGCATGGCTGGTGGTGCGCCTCTGCCGTGGCGTGGCTGCAGTGGTCGGCCCGGTGATGCGCAAGGCCAGTGACATCGCCATGAAGCCGTATGCCGGTGCCGAACGTGGCTACCTGCGGCTGCTGCCGCGTGCGTTGGCCCACCCTGGCAAGGTGCTGGGCCTGGCTGCGCTAGCGTTTGTCGGCACGATGGCGCTGGTGCCGATGCTCGGCGCCGACCTGATCCCGCAGCTGGCGCAGGACCGTTTCGAAATGACGGTCAAGCTGCCGGCCGGCACGCCGCTGAAGCAGACCGATGCGCTGGTGCGTGAGCTGCAGTTGGCGCATGGCAAGGGCGAAGGCGTGGCATCGCTGTACGGTGTCAGCGGCAGCGGTACCCGCCTGGATGCCAGCCCGACCGAGAGTGGCGAGAACATCGGCAAGCTGACCATCGTGATGGAAGGCGGCGGCAACCCGCAGACCGAAGCGGAGATCACCGAGCGCCTGCGCGACACCATGGGCCAGCACCCGGGTGCGCAGGTGGACTTCGCGCGGCCGGCGTTGTTCAGCTTCTCCACGCCGCTGGAAATCGAACTGCGTGGGCAGGACATGGCAACCCTGGAAGTGGCGGGCCAGCGCCTGGCGGCGCTGCTGCGCGGCAACGCGCACTACGCCGACGTCAAATCCACCGTGGAAGAGGGCTTCCCGGAAATCCAGATCCGCTTCGACCAGGAGCGAGCCGGTGCACTGGGCCTGACCACGCGGCAGATCGCCGATGTGGTGGTGAAGAAGGTGCGCGGCGATGTCGCCACCCGCTACAGCTTCCGCGACCGCAAGATCGACGTGCTGGTGCGCGCGCAGGAAACCGATCGTGCCAGCGTGGAGAGCATCCGCCGGTTGATCGTCAATCCGGGCAGCACCCGTCCGGTCACCCTGGATGCGGTTGCCGACGTGGTGGCCACCACCGGCCCCAGCGAGATCCATCGTGCCGACCAGACCCGGGTGGCCGTGGTCTCGGCCAACCTGCGCGACATCGACCTGGGCGCGGCCATGCGCGAAGTACAGCAGATGGTGTCCGAACAGCCGCTGGGCGCTGGCGTGGGCCTGCACATCGGCGGCCAGGGCGAGGAACTGGCACAGGCGGCGAAGTCGCTGATCTTCGCCTTCGGCCTGGCGATCTTCCTGGTCTACCTGGTGATGGCCTCGCAGTTCGAATCGCTGCTGCATCCGTTCGTGATCCTGTTCACCATCCCGCTGGCGCTGGTCGGCGCGATCCTGGCGTTGATGCTGACCGGCAAGCCGATTTCGGTGGTGGTGTTCATCGGCCTGATCCTGCTGGTCGGCCTGGTCACCAAGAACGCGATCATCCTGATCGACAAGGTCAACCAGCTGCGCGAGGCCGGCGTTGCCAAGCACGAGGCACTGGTGGAAGGTGCGCGTTCGCGCCTGCGGCCGATCATCATGACCACCCTGTGCACGCTGTTCGGCTTCCTGCCGCTGGCGGTGGCGATGGGCGAGGGCGCCGAAGTGCGCGCACCGATGGCGATCACCGTGATCGGTGGCCTGCTGGTGTCGACCCTGTTGACCCTGCTGGTGATCCCGGTGGTGTACGACCTGATGGACCGCCGCGGCGATGCCTACTACCGCGAACGCGGTCGCAAGCATGCCGGTGAGGGCCTGCACGGTGCCGAGGGCAGTGCGTCGGGTGCGGAGGAACCGGCATGAGCGTTGCCGAGTTCTCCATCCGCCGCCCGGTCACCACCATCATGTGTTTCGTGTCGCTGGTGGTGGTCGGCCTGATCGCCTCGTTCCGGCTGCCACTGGAAGCGCTGCCGGACATCTCCGCACCGTTCCTGTTCGTGCAGATTCCCTATACCGGCTCCACGCCGGAAGAAGTCGAGCGGACCATCATCCGGCCGGTGGAGGAGTCGTTGGCGACGATGACCGGCATCAAGCGCATGCGGTCGTCGGCGACCTCCGAAGCTGCGTCGATCTTCATTGAGTTCAGTGACTGGGATCGTGATATCGCCATCGCCGCCTCGGACGCGCGCGAGCGCATCGACGCGATCCGCAGTGACCTGCCTGACGATGTGCAGCGCTACAACGTGTTCAAGTGGTCCAGCAGCGACCAGCCGGTGCTGAAAGTGCGCCTGGCCAGTACCACCGACCTGACCACCGCCTATGACATGCTCGACCGCGAATTCAAGCGGCGTATCGAGCGGATTCCGGGCGTGGCCCGGGTCGAGATCACCGGCGCGCCACCGAACGAGGTGGAGATCGCGATCGATCCGAACCGCCTGAACGCCCACGGCATGAGCATCAACGAGCTGAGCGATCGCCTGCGCACGCTGAATTTCTCGATCTCGGCCGGGCAGATCGACGACAACGGCCAGCGCGTGCGCGTGCAGCCGGTGGGCGAGATCACCGACCTGCAGGAAATGCGTGACCTGGTGATCAATGCCAAGGGACTGCGCCTGGGTGACATTGCCGATGTGCGGCTGAAGCCGGCGCGCATGAGCTATGGCCGCCGTCTGGATGGCAATCCTGCCGTCGGCCTGGACATCTACAAGGAACGCAGCGCCAACCTGGTGGACGTCTCGCGCGGCGCGCTTGCCGAGGTTGAGGCGATCCGCGCGCAGGCATCGATGCGCGACGTGCAGATCAAGGTGATCGACAACCAGGGCAAGGCGGTGACCTCGTCCCTGCTGGAGCTGGCCGAGGCCGGCGGCGTCGGCCTGATCCTGTCGGTGACGGTGCTGTTCTTCTTCCTGCGCCACTGGCCGTCCACGTTGATGGTGACCCTGGCCATTCCGATCTGCTTCACCATCACCCTGGGCTTCATGTATTTCGCCGGCGTCACGCTCAACATCCTGACCATGATGGGCCTGCTGCTGGCCGTGGGCATGCTGGTCGACAATGCCGTGGTGGTGGTCGAGAGCATCTACCAGGAACGTGAGCGGCTGCCGGACCAGCCACGCCTGGCCTCGATTATCGGCACCCGTAACGTTGCCATCGCGCTCAGCGCCGGCACCTTGTGCCACTGCATCGTGTTCGTGCCCAACCTGTTTGGTGAAACCAACAACATCAGCATCTTCATGGCGCAGATCGCGATCACCATCTCGGTCTCCCTGCTGGCCTCGTGGCTGGTGGCGGTCAGCCTGATCCCGATGCTGTCCGCACGCATGGCCACGCCGAAGCTGGTGCACTCGCAGACCGGCGTGATCGCGCGCCTGCAGCGCCGCTACGCGCAGCTGCTGGACTGGTCACTGCGCCATCGCGGCTGGAGCCTGCTGGGCATCCTGCTGGTGGTGCTGGTCAGCCTGGTGCCGATGAAGCTGACCAAGATCGACATGTTCGGTGGCGATGGTGGCAAGGACATCTTCATCGGCTACATGTGGAAGGGCGCCTACACCTACCGGCAGATGTCCGAGGAAGTGGCCCGCGTCGAAGGCTGGATCGAGCAGAACCGCGAGCGCCTGCACGTGCAGCAGGTCTATTCCTGGTACAGCGAACAGGAAGGCAGTTCGACCGTGGTCACCCTGGACGAGAAGTACGCCAAGGACATCAAGGCGCTGCAGGAAGAGCTGCGCAAAGGGCTGCCGAAATCCGCGCGTACCGACTACTTCGTCGGCAACCAGGGCGGTGATGGTGGCGGTGGCGGCAACCAAGGCGTGCAGGTGCAGCTGGTCGGCGACTCCAGCGCGATGCTGCAGGAGATCGGCCAGGAAGTGCTGCCGCTGCTGGCGCAGCGCGCCGAGCTGCGCGATGTGCGCATCGACAACGGCGAGAAGGGCGGCGAGCTGAAAGTGCACGTCGACCGCGAGCGTGCAGCGGCGTTCGGATTCAATGCCGAGCAGGTTGCCAGTTTCGTTGGCCTGGCGCTGCGTGGTGCACCGATGCGCGAGTTCCGTCGTGGTGACAACGAAGTGCCGGTATGGGTGCGCTTCGCCGGTGCCGAACAGAGCAGCCCTGAAGACCTGGCCGGTTTCAGCGTGCGCACCGGCGATGGCCGCAGCGTACCGCTGTTGAGCCTGGTCAGTGTCGATGTGGGTTCATCAGCGACCCAGATCGGTCGCACCAACCGCCAGACCACGTTGACCATCAAGGCCAACCTGGCCGAGAAGATCACCGCACCGGACGGCCGCAAGGCCATGGAAGCAGTGCTCAGGCCGATGAACTTCCCGGCCGGCTACGGCTTCACCTTCGATGGCGGCGACTACGGCGATGACAACGAGGCGATGCAGCAGATGGTGTTCAACCTGCTGATCGCGCTGGTGATGATCTACGTGGTGATGGCCGCAGTGTTCGAATCGCTGCTGTTCCCGGCGGCGATCATGAGCGGCGTGCTGTTCTCGATCTTCGGCGTGTTCTGGCTGTTCTGGATCACCGGCACCTCGTTCGGGATCATGTCCTTCATCGGCATCCTGGTGCTGATGGGCGTGGTGGTGAACAACGGCATCGTGATGATCGAGCACATCAACAATCTGCGCCGGGGCGGGATGGGCCGTACCCAGGCGCTGGTGGAGGGCTCACGCGAGCGTCTGCGCCCGATCATGATGACCATGGGCACGGCGATCCTGGCGATGGTGCCGATCTCGCTGACCGATACACAGATGTTCGGCAACGGGCCGGAGTACTCGCCGATGGCGCGTGCGATTGCCGGTGGCCTGGCGTTCTCTACCGTGGTCAGCCTGCTGTTCCTGCCGACGATCTACGCGGTGCTTGATGACCTGCGCAATGCGGTGGTGCGGCTGATCCAGCGCGCTCGCGGCCGCGAGGTCGTGGCGGGAACCCCGGTGTAGGTGTAGTGGTCGAGCTTGCTCGACCGGAGGGGCGGAAACGTGTTGTGGTGGGGGGAGACCGGTCGTAGTGGGGCGGTCTCCCCTTTTTTTTGCCGGGCATGGCCCGGCGCTACCATCGCCGTGGATGTAAATGACGTGCCAACCAAAGTTGGCACCTACCGGTAGCGCCGGGCCATGCCCGGCGGGGCAGGGCGATCAGCTCGCCACCTTGCTCCACACCTTGCCCGCGGTCAGCCACAGGCCCAGCATGCTGCCCAGGTTGGTCAGCATGAAGGTCAGCACCACGCGGGTGACACGGTTGCGGTACCAGCCCTTCAACGACTGTGCATCGTCACGCAGCTTGAGGAAATCCTCGTAGGTCGGCTTGCGCAGGCGCGCTTCCACCAGTGCCGCGAATGCGCCGGTGGGGATGCTCAGGCGGAACGGCTTGAACGGCGCCACCACGATCGCGGTGAGGATGCTCAGCGGGTGGCTGCCGGCCACCAGGCAGCCCAGGCCAGCCAGGCCGCCGGTATACATCGCCCAGGTCGCCAGCAGTTCGGTGCCCACGCCCAGTCCACCACGATAGAAGCCGACACCGATGCCGGTGGCCACGATGGCGAGGATTGCCAGGGTGAACCACGGGATGTTGCGCTTCTTCGGCACCGCTTCCAGCTGCTCGCGCAACGGCGCAGGCGCCTCGGTATCGGTTTCCAGGTAACGCGCCAGGCCGGCCAGATGGCCGGCGCCGACCACCGCCAGCACTTCGCGCTGCTGCGGATCATGCGCTTCGCGCAGGCGCGTGGCCATGTAGCGGTCGCGCTCGCCGATGATCGTTTCGTACAACGCCGGGTTCTCGCTGGCGAACTCGCCGAAGCTCGATTCCAGCATGTCGCCCTGCTTCAGCTTCTCGATCTCGTCTTCGCCGACATCCTCGGACGAGAACAGGCCGGCGCCAAGCCCGGCGACCAGCTTCAGCTTGCCGAAGAAGCCCAGTCGCTGCGAAGCACGGCGGAATGTCAGGCCGACTTCGCGGTCGATCAGGTGCACCGGCAGGTTGCGCTCGCGCGCCAGGTCCACCGCACGCTTGAGTTCCGCGCCCGGCTCGATGCCGAGCTGTTCGGCCAGTCGGCGCTGGTAGGCCGACAACGCGAGGTTGGCCGCGAACAACGCGACGCGGCCCTTGCGGATCACTTCCACCAGGTCCAGTTTGGCCAGCGTGTCCGGGTCGCTCAGCGCCTGCAGGCGCTGCGGGTCCAGCTCGACGGCCACCGCATCGAATCGTCCGCTGTCGATGGCTTTCTCCACCGCCTCGACGCTGGCATGGGAGACGTGGGCAGTGCCCAGCAGGGTGTAGCGCACGCCATCGCGCTCGACGACGCGCACTGGCTGGCCGGCGAACAGATCGTCGCCGGTTTCGGGAAGGGTTTCGGTCATGGAATCATTCATTGGAAGGAGCGGAATCGGCGCCATCGCCGAGCGCGCGCTGCATCTGTACGGTGTCCAGCCAGCGGCCGTGCTTGCGGCCGAGGCCACGGAACACGCCCACCAGCTGGAAACCGAAGCGTTCGTGCAGCTTGATGGAGGCCGTGTTGGTCGGCTCGCCGATCACCGCCACCATCTGTCGATGACCGCGCGCGGTGCACGCATCGATCAGTGCCTGCAGCAGGCTGGTGCCGACGCCACGGCCCTGGAAACGGGCATCGACGTAGACCGAGTTCTCAACGGTCCACTGGTAGGCGATACGCGTGCGGTAGGTATTGGCATACGCATAGCCGGCAACCTGGCCGTCGACCTCGGCCACCAGGTAGGGGAAGCCGCGGTCGATGATGTCGCGCATGCGGCGCAGCATCTCGGCCTGGTCAGGGATCTCGTACTCGTAGGTATTGACGAAGTCGGTCACTTCCACCGCGTAGATCGCGGTGATCGCAGCGATGTCGGCAGGGCCGGCATCACGGATGAGTACGGCCATGCGCGGGCTCCGGGTCAGTCGATGTAGCGCTTGAGCAGGTCGCCGTAGGCGTCGATGCGACGATCACGCAGGAACGGCCAGATGCGGCGCACGTGTTCGCTGCGCTGCAGGTCGACCTCGCACATCAGGATGGTCGCGTCGGTGCCGGCTTCGGCCAGGAACTCGCCCTGCGGGCCCAGCACGTGGCTGTTGCCCCAGAACTGGATGCCCGAGGCGCCCAGCGGCGAAGCCTCGTGGCCGACGCGGTTGCAGCTGAGCACCGGCACGCCGTTGGCTACGGCATGGCCACGGTGGCTCAGTACCCAGGCGTCGCGCTGGCGGGTCTTTTCGTCCTGCACATCATCCGGGTCCCAGCCGATCGCGGTGGGGTACAGCAGCAGCTCAGCACCGGCCAGCGCCATCAGGCGCGCTGCTTCCGGGTACCACTGGTCCCAGCACACCAGCACGCCGAGGCGGCCGACCGAGGTGTCGATCGGCTTGAAGCCGATATCGCCCGGGGTGAAGTAGAACTTCTCGTAGAAGCCCGGGTCATCGGGAATGTGCATCTTGCGGTACTTGCCCAGCAAGGTGCCGTCCTTCTCGAAGACCACGGCGGTGTTGTGGTACAGGCCGGCAGCGCGGCGCTCGAACAGCGAGCCGACCAGCACCACGCCATGCTTCTTGGCCAGCGCGCCCAAGCGCTCGGTGCTCGGGCCCGGAATCGGCTCGGCCAGGTCGAATTCATCGACCGATTCGTGCTGGCAGAAGTAGGGACCGTTGTGCAGTTCCTGCAGCAGCACCAGCTTCGCGCCCTGCGCCGCGGCGTCGGCAACACGCGCTTCGATCACCGCCAGGTTGGCGGCGGCATCACCGTGGTTGCGCTCCTGGATCAGGGCGACGGTAAGGGGGCTGCGCGAGTTCATGCGGGGCGATCCTGCGGGGGAAAACCCGCATGTTAACGCGGATGCGCCACGACAGCGTGTTGGCTGCTGAATGGTGCACGCAACCGGTAGCGCCGGGCCATGCCCGGCGGATTTTCCAGATGCCGCCGCGCTCGCCGGGCATGGCCCGGCGCTACCGCGTGGTTTATGCCTTCAACAGCCCAGCCGGCAGCTGCATGGTGATGCAGTGCAGGCTGCCGTTCTGCCAGATCAGCGAGCGGCACGGCACCTGCACGATCTCGCGGCCAGGGTGGGCCTGTGCCAGCACGTCGCGGGCCAGGTCATCGGCCGGGTCGCCATAGGCCGGCATCAGCACCGCGCCGTTGACGATCAGGTAATTGGCATACGAAGCAGCCAGGCGACGGCCTTCATCGATCACCGGCTGTGCCCACGGCAGCGGGAACAGGCGGTACGGCTTTCCGTCAGCGGTGCGCAACGCGGCCAGCTCGGTGCCCATCGCCTGCAGCTCGGCGTAATGCGAGTCGCTGGCGTCGTCGCAGGCCTGGTAGACGATGCTGTCGGCCGAGGCGAAGCGGGCGAGGGTGTCGATATGGGCGTCGGTGTCGTCGCCTTCCAGATAGCCATGATCCAGCCACAGCACGCGCTTCTGCTGCAGCCAGTCGGCCAGGTCGGCGCTCAGGCTGTCGCGGTCACGGTCGGGATGGCGCTCGTGCAGGCACTTCCAGGTGGTCAGCAGGGTGCCTTCGCCATCGGTCTCGATGCCGCCGCCCTCCAGCGCGAACGGAATGCTGCGCACCGTCGCGTCGTTGAACACGCCGGCCTGGTCGAGCGCGCCGACCAGCTGGTCATCCAGGGTGGCGTCGAACTTGCCGCCCCAGCCGGTGAAGCGGAAGTCCAGCAGCTGGAAGCTGCCGTCGGCACGGCGCAGGGTGATCGGGCCCGAATCACGCAGCCAGGTGTCGTCGTAGGCGGCGGTGGTGAAGTGGACCTTGTCCATGTCGATGCGGTTGGAGCGCAACCGCATTTCGGCGTAGGTCTCCACGTCATCGTCGGCCACGCAGATCAGCACCGGCTGGAAGCGGGTGATCGCTGCAACCAGGGCGATGTAGGTCTCTTCCACCTGGCCCAGGCGGTCGGCCCAGTCGGTGTCGGCGGTGGGCCAGGCAATCAGGACGCCGCTCTGGGCTTCCCATTCGGCAGGAAAACGAAGGGTCTGGTTCATGGTCTCGCTACACGCGCCCGCCGGTGGCGGGCATGGGGGTCAACGGATCGGCGGCTTGGGGCCGATTTCGTTCGGATCCGCCTGGTTTGCCACCACGTCGATCACCTTCTGCTTCTCGAAGTAGACGGTGAACTGCGGGTACACCCAGCGGTGGATGGTCGGCCATTGCCGTTTCTGCCCGCCGCGCGGCTGCAGCTGCTCTGCCGGCGCGCCGAACTGCGACTGCACCTGCTGCATGCTCTGGCCGCGGACGGGCAGCGCGCCGGCCGGCTTTTCGCGGGCGCGGTCGACAAGCAGGGTATCGGCCATCGCCGGAGTGGCGGCAGCCAGGGTGGCCAGTACGGCCAGGGTGCACAGGTAACGCGTCATCTCGATCTACTCCCCAGTGGTCAAGAACAGCGATTACAGCAAAAACGGCAGGAAAAAACCGCATAAACAAAAAACCGCCCGAAGGCGGCTTTTTGCATCGGGTCGGCCCCGCGTGGGGCCAGCCGCGGTCACAAGGACCGTTGGGCTTAGCGCTGACGCGCCTTGAAACGCGGGTTCGACTTGCAGATGACGAAGATCTTGCCACGACGACGCACGACCTTGCAGTCACGGTGACGGGCCTTCGCCGACTTCAGGGAGGACAGAACTTTCATGGCATACCTCGGCGTAAACAGTAGTTGTTCGGGTGGAGCGTGGCCGCGATATGCGAAAGACAATCGGCAGTGGACGCTCGTTCAAGCCCGCCATTCTACCGGGCTTTTCCCCATGGTTTCAAGTGGTTGCACAAAAGGCCCGTTACGGGGTGTCCGGCAGGGGCTAGAATGCCCCCTTCACACGCGCAAGGACCCCCATGAATCCACTCGTTCCCGTCCTGACCATCGACGGCCCGTCAGGGGCCGGCAAGGGTACCATCAGCCGCATCGTGGCGCGCCGGTTGGGCTGGCACTACCTGGATTCGGGCGCTCTGTACCGCGCGGTCGGCGTGGCGGCCAGCTGGGCCGACATCGACACCTCCGATGCCTCCGCGCTGGTGCGCTGTACCTTTGATACGCATGTCCAGTTCGTCGAGCAGGGCGATGGCATGCGGGTCCTGGTCAATGGCACCGATGCCACCGACGAGCTGCGGCTGGAGACCACCGGGGCGCTGGCGTCGGCGATTGCCGCCATCCCCGAGGTCCGGGCCGCCCTGAAGGAGCGCCAGCGCGCATTCAGGATGGAGCCGGGGCTGGTCGCCGACGGCCGCGACATGGGCACGGTGATCTTCCCGGACGCCCCCTACAAGGTCTTCCTGACCGCCAGTGCCGAGGAGCGCGCCGAGCGCCGGCATAAGCAGTTGAAAGACAAGGGGGTTTCTGTTAACTTTGAAGACCTCCTGCGCGAGATCATGGCCCGCGACGCCCGTGATGCTCAGCGTACCGTGGCGCCCCTGAAGCCGGCAGACGATGCTGTCCTCATCGACACCACAGGCATCGGCATCGAAGATGTCGTTGCCAGAGTGATGGATCTGCTTCCGGTTCCGGCTGCCTGATCCGTTCGCGCGGGAGCTCTGCCAGCAGCATCGGTGGAGGTCGCGCATCTGCAGTGCTGTAAAAGCTCCGTCGCGCAATGATGCGTGGCGGTTTTCCTACTTCCACACACGACCTGCATTTCCGGGGTCGACCAACAGGCGGGCGGTAGCCATTCCCTGAAGGGAAGCCAACCGACCCATGTGTCCAACAGAGTAAATCTAATGACCGAATCATTTGCCGAACTGTTTGAAGCCAGCCAGGCCAACCTGGCCAAGCTGAAGCCGGGCGCCATCGTCAGCGGTACCGTTGTTGAAGTCCGCGGCGACGTCGTGGTGATCAACGCCGGGCTGAAGTCGGAAGGCATCGTGCCGATCGAACAGTTCCGTAACGACGCTGGCGAAATCGATGTTGCCGAAGGCGACATCGTCAAGGTCGCCCTCGACTCGATCGAGAACGGCTTCGGTGAAACCGTCCTGTCGCGCGAGAAGGCCAAGCGCGCGATGGTGTGGGACGAGCTGGAAGAAGCGTTGGAAAAGAACGAAACCATCACCGGTCGCATCAGCGGCAAGGTCAAGGGTGGTTTCACCGTGGACATCAAGGATGTCCGCGCCTTCCTGCCGGGTTCCCTGGTCGATGTGCGCCCCGTGCGCGATCCGGCCTACCTGGAAGGCAAGGAGCTGGAATTCAAGCTCATCAAGCTTGACCGCAAGCGCAACAACGTCGTGGTCTCGCGCCGCGCTGTCGTCGAAAGCGAGCACTCGGAAGAGCGCGAGCAGCTGATGGACAAGCTGCAGGAAGGCGCGATCCTGAAGGGTGTCGTCAAGAACCTGACCGATTACGGCGCATTCGTGGACCTGGGCGGCATCGACGGCCTGCTGCACATCACCGACATGGCATGGAAGCGCGTGCGCCATCCGTCCGAAGTCGTCAATGTCGGCGACGAGCTGGACGTGCGCGTGCTGAAGTTCGACCGCGAGCGCAACCGCGTTTCGCTGGGCCTGAAGCAGCTGGGCGAAGATCCGTGGGATAACATCGCCCGTCGTTACCCGGCCAACAGCCGCGTGTTCGGCAAGGTCTCCAACGTCACCGATTACGGCGCATTCGTCGAAATCGAGCCGGGCGTCGAAGGTCTGGTGCACGTTTCCGAGATGGATTGGACCAACAAGAACGTCAACCCGTCCAAGGTTGTGCAGGTCGGTGACGAAGTTGAAGTCATGGTCCTGGACGTCGACGAGGAGCGTCGCCGCATCTCGCTGGGCATGAAGCAGGTTGCCGCCAATCCGTGGGAAACCTTCGCTGCCACCCACAAGAAGGGTGACAAGGTGTCGGGCCAGATCAAGTCGATCACCGACTTCGGCATCTTCATCGGCCTGGACGGCGGCATCGACGGCCTGGTTCACCTGTCCGACATCAGCTGGGCGACCACTGGCGAAGACATCGTTCGCAACTTCAAGAAGGGCGACAACCTGGACGCAGTCGTCCTGGCCGTCGATCCGGAACGCGAGCGCATTTCGCTGGGCGTCAAGCAGCTGGAGCAGGATCCGTTCGGCCAGTACATGGCGACCAATCCGAAGGGCTCCAAGGTCGAAGGCGTGGTGAAGGAAGTCGACGCCAAGGGCGCGATCATCGAGCTGTCCGACGGCATCGAAGGCTATGTTGCAGCTCGCGACATCGCCAACGAGCGTGTTGACGACGCGACCCAGCACCTGAAGGTCGGCGACAAGGTTGAAGCCAAGTTCGTGGGCATGGATCGCAAGGGTCGTACCCTGCAGCTGTCGATCAAGGCCAAGGACGACGCGGAAATGCGCGAAGTGCTGGAGGAATACCAGTCCTCTTCGGCTTCCAGCGGCACCACCCAGCTGGGCGCGCTGCTGCGTGCACAGCTGAACGGCAACAAGTCCGAGTAATATCGGCCTTACGCTGTTCGTTGTTTCCTGGACGGCCCGGGCACTGCCCGGGCCGTTTCAGGCTGAGATGCCCCTGATGTGAGCCGGTAATGACCAAATCCGAACTGATCGAAATCCTTGCGCGCCGGCAGGCGCACCTGAAGGCCGATGATGTCGATCTGGCGGTCAAGTCATTGCTGGAAATGATGGGGGGCTCACTGTCGGCCGGCGATCGCATCGAGATCCGCGGCTTTGGCAGTTTTTCGCTGCACTACCGTCCGCCGCGCCTGGGGCGCAACCCGAAGACCGGCGAATCGGTTGCCCTGCCGGGCAAGCATGTCCCTCATTTCAAGCCAGGCAAGGAATTGCGCGAGCGGGTCAGTAGTGTGCTGCCGCTGGACGCAGATCCGGCCTGAGCCATCCGTCGCGCGACTTCGTGCGAATCCCACCACGAGTCGGATAAGCTACGGCCTCCTGCCAATGGAGCTGTCGCATGAAAGTTTTTCGTCTGCTGGTCCTGCTGGCGGTTCTGATCCTTGGTCTGATCATCGGTGCGGTCAACATGACGGCCATGTCGATCAACCTGCTGTTTACCCAGTTGAACACGTCCGTCGGTGTGGCGCTGATCGCCGCCCTGCTGATTGGTGTCGTGGTCGGCGCTGGCCTGGTGCTGGTAAGCGTGGTCATTCCGCTCTACAGCCAGCTGCGACGTGCCAACAAGTCGGCGGCTGCGCCGTCGGCGCCGGTCGCCCCCTCCCAATCTTTTGATGGACGTTGATCGACGATGGAATTCGTTTCCGAGTGGTTCTGGTTCTTCCTGTGTCTGCCGTTGGCGGCCCTGGCCGGCTGGGTGATCGGACGCCGCGGCGGTCAACGCCACGGTGACAACCAGGTCAGCCACCTGTCCAGCACCTATTTCCGTGGCCTGAACTACTTGCTCAACGAGCAGCCGGACAAGGCCATCGAACTGTTCCTGCACATCGCCGAGCTGGACAAGGAAACCTTCGAGACCCAGGTCGCGTTGGGCCATCTGTTCCGTCGCCGTGGCGAAGTGGACCGCGCGATCCGTCTGCACCAGGGGCTGGTCAACCGCCAGGACCTGAGCGACGCGCAGCGCGTGCAGGCGCTGCTGGCACTGGGCGAGGACTACATGAAGTCCGGCCTGCTGGACCGTGCCGAAACCGTGTTCACCGAACTGGCACAGCTGGACCAGCGGGCACCGCAGGCGCTCAAGCACCTGATCGGCATCTACCAGGCCGAGCGCGACTGGGAAAAGGCGATCGACAACGCTACCCGCTTCGAGGATGTCACCGGCGAGCCGATGGGCAAGCTGATCGGGCAGTTTGAATGCGAGCTCGCCGAGCGCTTCCGTGGCGCTGGCAAGCTGGAAGAGGCGAGGGCGGCCATTGCCCGCGCCTACCAGGCTGATGCCATGTCGGTCCGTGCCGGCATCATCGAAGGACGACTGGAAACCGATGCAGGCAACGCCGAGGCGGCCGTGCGCGCCTTCGAGCGTGCCGCCCGCAACGATCCGGAGTACCTGCCGGAAGTGCTGCCGGCGCTGATGGAAAACTACCGCAAGGTCGGCGACCTCGGCGGCGCGCGCGCGTTCCTGTCCGAGATGACCGAGCACTACCGCGGCATCGCCCCGGTGCTGGCGCTGACCCGCCTGATGGAAGAGCAGGAGGGTGTTGCACCTGCCCGCGCCTACCTCGGCCGCCAGCTCAAGGATCGCCCGTCGGTGCGTGGCGAATCGGCGCTGATCGACCTCACCCTGGCCGAGGGCGCAGATTCCACCGCGACCCTGCATGACCTCAAGCACATCACCGATCAGTTGCTGGTGCGTAACCCCGCTTACCGCTGCACCCGCTGCGGGTTCGGCGCCCGCACCCACCATTGGCAATGCCCCAGCTGCAAGGAGTGGGGCACGGTCAAGCCGCTGTTGAATTACGCGGTGCTCTGAACCATGCCGTGGCTTGTGATGGCCGCGCTGCTGGGCCTGGCCCTGCTCAGCGCGGCATTGACCTGGGCGGCGCGCGTGTATGCGCTGCGCAGGCAGCTGCTGGATCAGCCCGGCGAGCGCCGCAGCCATAGTGTCGCCACCCCTCGCGGTGGCGGCATCGCCATCGTGATCAGTCTGCTGGTTGCCGCGGCCGTGGCCGCTTTTTTCTGGCCGGACGCCGCGCCCAGCCTGGCTGTTGCCAGCCTTGGCCTGCTGCTGGTGGCCGGCATCGGCTGGTGGGATGACCATCGGCCGCTGCCAGCCATGCGCCGTTTGCTGGTGCATTTCCTCGCCGCTGCCTTGCTGGCAGGGCTGGTCAAGATGCACGGGGGTAGCTGGCTGTTGAGCCTGCTGGTGCTGTTCTTCACCGCCTCGCTGATCAACATCTGGAACTTCATGGATGGCATCAACGGGATTGCCAGCAGCCAGGCCATCATCGTTGCGCTCGGCTTTGCGACAGTGCTGCCCTGGCCCTATTCGCTGGTGGCCGTTGTTCTCGGCTTGGCCTGCCTGGGTTTTCTGCCATTCAATTTCCCGCAGGCGCGGATCTTCATGGGTGATGTCGGTAGTGGCGCCCTCGGCTATGCCGTGGCGGTGGTGCTGGCCGTCGCGGCAGTGCACACCGACATCAACTGGATCCTGTTGTTGCTGCCGTTGTCTGCATTTCTTGTGGACGCGGGCTTCACGCTGTTGGCGCGCATGCTTTCCGGGCAACGCTGGATGGAACCCCACACCCAGCATGTCTACCAGCGCGCGGTGCAGGCAGGAGCCAGCCATGCCCAGGTGACAGGGATGTACTTTGTTTTGGGCCTGTTCAGTATTACAGTGTTCAATATCTGCACCAATTTGCAGCCGAGGTGGGAGGCTGTCGTAGCGGTCGCGTGGTTTGCCGCGCTGACCCTGCTGTGGCTCCTCCTGCGCAATGGATTGCGCCACCGATAAGGAATTACTCGATCTATGTCTTCACCCTGGCGGGACAGAATCCTCGGCCTGATGCCGCGTACGGCCATCGTCTGCCACGACTTGTTCATGGTATGGGCCTGTTGGCAGCTGCTGCACGCAGGTCGTTACTCGATTCTGGCCGACGCTCCTGCATTGCCCTTGTGGAACGTGGACACCACGCTGGTACTGGCGCTGCAGGGACTGGTGTTCTGGCGTATCGGCCTCTATCGCGGCCTGTGGCGTTTTGCCAGCGTCAGCGACCTGCTGAACATCTTCAAGGCCAGCTTCATCGGCCTGATCGCCATTGTTCTGGTGCTGGCCTGGAAGCGCTTCAACGGCGTGCCGATGTCGGTGCTGGTGATCTATCCGTTCGCACTGTCGGCACTGCTGGGCGCCCCACGCCTGCTGTACCGGGCATGGAAGGACTATCAGTCGCTGCAGTCCGACTCGAGCGCGCGCCGGGTGCTGATTCTCGGCGCCGGACAGGCCGCCGAGACCCTGGTGCGCGACCTGCGCCGGTCCGGCAATTTCGAGCCGGTCGGCCTGCTCGATGATGCGCCGCACCTGCGAGGGGCCAAGCTGCAGAGCCTGCCAATCCTGGGCACGCTGGACGATGCACCGGCAGTGGCCCGCGAGACCGCAGCCAAGCTGCTGGTGATTGCCATGCCTTCGCTCGATGCCGTCGGCATGCAGCGCGTGGTGGCCATCTGCGAGAGCACCGGCATTCCGTTCCGCACGGTGCCCAAGCTCAGCGACATCCTGCAGGGGCAGTCGCTGCCGGGGCAGCTGAAGGAAGTGGCGATCGAAGATCTGCTCGGCCGCAAGCCGATCATGCCGGACTGGAACCTCATCCGTGGCTGGTTGGGCGGGCGCACGGTGATGGTGACCGGTGCCGGTGGCTCGATCGGGTCCGAGTTGTGCCGCCAGTGCGCGCGCCATGGCGCCGGTCGTATCGTGCTGCTGGAGATCAGTGAGCTGCTGCTGTTGACCATCGAGGGCGAGCTGCGCCGCAGCTTCCCTGATGTCGAGATCGAAGCGGTGCTCGGTGACTGTGGTGATCCTGCAGTGATCCGCCACGCGCTGTCGCTGCACCCGGTCGACACCGCCTTCCATGCGGCTGCCTACAAGCACGTGCCGGTGCTGGAGCGTCAGCTGCGTGAAGCCGTGCGCAACAACATCCTGGCTACCGAGAACGTGGCCCGCGCCTGCCTGGAAGCCCACGTCGAGCACTTTGTATTCATCTCGACCGACAAGGCGGTGGACCCGGTCAATGCGCTGGGCGCCAGCAAGCGCTATGCGGAGATGATCTGCCAGAGCCTGGACCAGAAGTCCACGCACACCCGTTTCGTGACCGTGCGTTTCGGCAACGTGCTGGCGTCGGCCGGCAGCGTGGTGCCGCTGTTCCGCGAGCAGATCCTCAAGGGCGGCCCGGTCACGGTGACAGACCCGGAGGTCAGCCGCTATTTCATGACCATTCCCGAGGCGTGCCAGCTGATCCTGCAGGCGGCCGCTTCGGCGTCGCACGGCGCGATCTACACCCTGGACATGGGCGAGCCCGTGCCGATCCGGGTGTTGGCCGAGCAGATGATCCGCCTGGCGGGCAAGCAGCCCTACAAGGAAATTCCGATCATCTATACCGGCCTGCGCCAGGGCGAGAAGCTGCACGAGACGCTGTTCTATTCCGACGAGGACTACCGGCCGACCGCGCACCCGAAGATCCTCGAGGCCGGCGTCCGTTCGTTCTCGCGGGACATCGTGCTGGGCAACGTGCCGAAGCTGCGCGAGGCCATTGCCCGGTACGACATCGATACGATCCAGGAAATCCTGTTTGCGACCATGCCGGAATTCTCGCCAATCGAACAGGATGCTTACATTTCATCCGCTAAGGTTGTGCCCTTTCCGGCACGTGAGGCCAACAGGCACCAATGAGCAAGCGCATTCGCAAGGCGGTATTCCCGGTAGCGGGTCTGGGCACGCGTTTTCTTCCGGCGACCAAGACGGTGCCGAAGGAGATGCTGCCGATCATCGATCGGCCGCTGATCCAGTACGCCGTGGATGAGGCGATCGAAGCAGGCTGTGACACCCTGGTGTTCATCACCAACCGTTACAAGCACGCCGTCGCCGACTATTTCGACAAGGCCTACGAACTGGAGCAGAAGCTCGAGCGCGCGGGCAAGCACGAACAGCTCGAATTGATCCGCCATGTGCTGCCGGAAGGCGTGCGCGCGATCTTCGTCACCCAGGCCGAGGCTCTGGGCCTGGGCCATGCGGTGCTGTGCGCCAAGGCGGTCATCGGTGACGAGCCGTTCGCCGTGCTGCTGCCCGACGATCTGATCTGGAACCGCGGCGCGGGTGCGCTGAAGCAGATGGCCGACCTCAACGAGGCCAGCGGTGCCAGCGTCATCGCCGTGGAGGACGTGCCCCACGACAAGACGGCCAGTTACGGCATCGTCGCCACCGAGGCGTTCGACGGCCGCAAGGGGCGTATCTCGCAGATCGTGGAGAAGCCCAAGCCGGAAGACGCACCGAGTGACCTGGCGGTGGTGGGGCGCTACGTGCTGAGCCCGAAGATTTTCGAGCTGCTCGAGCAGACCCGCACCGGTGCCGGTGGCGAGATCCAGTTGACCGATGCGATCGCCGAACTGCTGAAGACCGACGAGGTCGATGCCTATCGTTTCGAGGGCACCCGTTTCGACTGCGGCACCCATCTGGGGCTGGTCGAGGCGACGATCCGCTTCGCGTTGGACAACCCGAAGCTGGCCGGTCCGGCGCGCGAGAAGCTGGCGGCGATGCTGGCGGAGTAAGGGTTTTCAAGCGCTCCGTTCGCGACGCCTTGATTGATACGTGATGGGCGGGATGGGTGGGCCTTCGCAGGACACGCTGTAAACCCGTCCATGGGGGCTCGATGGCGCCATCCATGGCGCCAACGGTCCTGCAAAGGCCCACCCATCCCGCCAGCTTGGTTTCCTGCGGGCGCGGACGGGAAGGGCGGAATCAAGAGCAGGGCAGAAACGAAAAAGGCAGCCGATGGCTGCCTTTTTTCGTTTTCGGAGCATCCACGCATGGCGTGGATCTACTGCTCTTGCCTCTTCTTATCCCACCGCCGCGGGGAGGCTGGAAGGGCCGGGTTGGCAGGGCTGCCCGGGACCGTTGGCGCCATGGATGGCGCCATCGAGCCCCCATGGATGGGTTCACGGCGTGTCCCGGGTAGCCCTGCCAACCCGGCCCACGCCTTGAAGCCCAACGAGGCAACGCCTTGAACCCTACAGCGCCTCGAAAATGCCCGCCGCACCCATGCCGGTGCCGATGCACATCGTCACCATGCCGTACTTCTGCTGGCGACGGCGCAGGCCGTGCAGCAGGGTCGCGGTACGGATCGCGCCGGTCGCACCCAGCGGATGGCCCAGCGCGATCGCGCCGCCCAGCGGGTTGACCTTGCTCGGGTCCAAGCCGCAATCGCGGATCACCGCCAGCGACTGTGCCGCGAAGGCTTCGTTGAGCTCGATCCAGTCCAGCTGGTCCTGGGTCAGGCCGGCCTGCTTCAGTGCCTTCGGAATCGCGGCGATCGGGCCGATGCCCATCACTTCCGGGCGCACACCAGCCACCGAGAAGCTGACGAAGCGGGCCAGCGGGGTCAGGCCGTAATCCTTGATCGCCTGTTCCGACGCCAGCAGCACTGCGCCGGCGCCATCGCTCATCTGCGAGGAGTTGCCGGCAGTGACGGTGCCGCCGAACTGGCCGTTGCGGAACACCGGGCGCAGCTTGGCCAGGCCTTCAGCGGAGGAATCCGGGCGCGGGCCTTCGTCGGTGTCGGCCACCTTGTTGCGGGTGATGATGCGCTTGCCGTCGGCCAGATCGGGCTGGTGCGAGACGATCTCGTACGGGCTGATCTCGTCCTTGAAGTCACCATTCTGGATGGCGGCCATGGCCTTCTGGTGCGAGGCCAGGGCGAACGCGTCCTGTTCTTCGCGCGAGACCTTCCACTCTTCAGCGACCTTCTCGGCGGTGATGCCCATGCCGTAGGCGATGGCGACGTGGTCGTTGTCGAACACGCTCGGGGCCATCGCGATCTTGTTGCCCATCATCGGCACCATCGACATCGATTCGGTGCCGCCGGCCAGCATCAGGTCGGCGTTGCCAAGGCGGATCGCGTCGGCCGCCTGCGCCACGGCCTGCAGGCCGGAGGAGCAGAAGCGGTTCACGGTCTGCGCGGCAATGGTGTTCGGCAGGCCGGCCAGCAGCACGCCGATGCGGGCTACGTTCATGCCCTGCTCGGCTTCGGGCATCGCGCAGCCGATGATCGCGTCATCGATGCGGTTGACGTCCACGCCCGGCGCCTGCGCCACGACGCTGCGCAGCACGTGGGCGAGCATGTCGTCGGGGCGGGTGTTGCGGAACATGCCCTTGGGCGCCTTGCCAACCGGGGTGCGGGTGGCGGCGACGATGTAGGCGTCCTGGATTTGCTTGGTCATTGCAGTGATCTCTTGAATAGGGGTTGGAAGAGGTTGCCGGCCAGCGGCCGGCACTACCGATGTCTTCCGTCAGTTCCGCAGCGGCTTGCCGGTCTTGAGCATGTGCGCGATGCGGGCCTGGGTCTTTTCCTGCTGGGCCAGTTCGACGAAGTGCTTGCGCTCCAGGGTCAGCAGCCACTCTTCGTCGACCAGGGTGCCGCGGTCGACCTTGCCGCCGCACAGCACGGTGGCGATGCGCTCGGCGATCTCGTAGTCGTACGGGCTGATGAAGCGGCCTTCAAGCATGTTGACCAGCATCATCTTGAAGGTGGCGATGCCGACGTCGCCGGCCACCTGGATACGGCGTGCCGGCAGCGGCGGACGGTAGCCCGCTTCGGCCAGGGCGCGTGCTTCGGCCTTGGCGATGTACAGGGCCTCGTAGCTGTTGAACACCACCTTGTCGGTGCTGCGCAGCAGGCCCAGTTCCTTGGCGTTGACCGCCGAGTTGGACACCTTGGCCATCGCCACGGTCTCGAAGGTCTTCTTCAGTTCGGCGAACACGTCACCGCCCGGGCCGGCGGCCTGCGATGCGCGCACGGCCAGTTCCTTCAGGCCGCCGCCTGCCGGCAGCAGGCCGACGCCGGCCTCGACCAGACCGATGTAGCTTTCCAGGAAGGCCACGGTCTTGGCGCTGTGCATCTGGAACTCGCAGCCGCCACCCAGGGCCAGGCCACGCACCGCAGCCACCACCGGCACCAGCGAGTACTTGATGCGCTGGCTGGTGCGCTGGAAGTTGTGCACCATCGCTTCGAACTGATCGACCTTGCCGGCCTGCAGCAGGCCGAGGGCGCCAGCCAGGTCGGCACCGGCGGAGAAGGGCTCCTTCTGCTGCCAGATCACCAGGCCCTGGAAGTCCTTCTCGGCGCGGGTGACGCATTCCTGCAGGCCATCCAGCACGTGGTCGGACACGGTGTTCATCTTGGTCTTGAAGCTGACCACGGCAATGCCATCGCCGTCGTGCCACATGCGCAGGCCGTCGTTCTCGAACACGGTCTCGCCCGGCGCGAACTTCTCACCCAGCAGCGGATCGGGGAAGCGCTGGCGCTGGTACACCGGCAGCGACGAACGCGGCAGCTTGGCGTTGCGCGACGGGCTGTAGCTGCCCTCGGCGGCATGCACGCCGTCACGGCCGTCAAATACCCAATCCGGCAGCGGGGCGTTGCTCATGCTCTTGCCGGCGACGATGTCATCGGCAATCCACTGCGCGACCTGCTTCCAACCGGCAGCCTGCCAGGTTTCGAACGGGCCCAGCGACCAGCCGTAGCCCCAGCGGATGGCCAGGTCGACGTCGCGCGCGGTCTCGGCGATGTCGGCCAGGTGGTAGGCGCTGTAGTGGAACAGGTCGCGGAAGGTCGCCCACAGGAACTGCGCCTGCGGGTGCTGGCTCTCGCGCAGCTTGGCGAACTTCTCGGCCGGGTTCTTGATCTTCAGGATCTCGACCACTTCCGGCGCAGCGGCGCGGTCAGCCGGACGGTAGTCCTGCTTTTCCAGGTCCAGCACCACGATGTCCTTGCCGACCTTGCGGAAGATGCCGGCGCCGGTCTTCTGGCCCAGTGCGCCCTTGGCAATCAGCGCATCCAGCCACTTCGGCGACTTGAAGAACTCATGCCACGGGTCGTTGGGCAGGGTATCGCCCATGGTCTTGATGACGTGGGCCATGGTGTCCAGGCCGACCACGTCGGAGGTGCGGTAGGTGGCCGACTTCGGGCGGCCGACCAGCGGGCCGGTCAGGCCGTCCACTTCGTCGAAGCCCAGGCCGAATTCCTGGGTGTGGTGGATGGTGGACAGGATCGAGAACACGCCGATGCGGTTGCCGATGAAGTTAGGGGTGTCCTTGGCGTACACCACGCCCTTGCCCAGGGTGGTGACCAGGAACGCTTCCAGGCCTTCCAGCACGCTGGCGTCGGTGGTGGTGGCCGGGATCAGCTCGGCCAGGTGCATGTAGCGCGGCGGGTTGAAGAAATGCACGCCGCAGAAGCGGTGGCGCAGCTGTTCGGGCAGCACGTCGGCCAGCTTGTTGATGCCCAGGCCCGAGGTGTTGGAGGCCAGCACGGCGTGGTCGGCCACGAACGGGGCGATCTTCTTGTACAGGTCCTGCTTCCAGTCCATGCGTTCGGCGATGGCCTCGATGATCAGGTCGCAGTCCTTCAGCTGTTCCAGGCCGGTCTCGTAGTTGGCCGGGGTGATGGCTTCGGCCAGCGACTTGCTGGCCAGCGGCGCCGGGCTCAGTTTGCCGAGGTTGGCGATCGACTTCAGCACGATGCCATCGGCCGGACCTTCCTTGGCAGGCAGGTCGAACAGCACGGTGTCGACGCCGGCATTGGTGAGGTGGGCGGCGATCTGGGCACCCATGACGCCGGCACCCAGCACGGCGGCGCGGCGGACTAGCAGGGAATTGGACATGGTGTAGGGCCTTTGTTGGTCAGCAGTTACTGGGTGGAATCAATGGAGGCGGGCAGGGCGCTGCCGCTGCGGGCGGCGGCACGGAATCCGGCCTCGGCGAAATGGATCAGTTCATGGGCGGCATGGGCACGATGCGCCGTTTCGGTGACACCGGCAGGTCGCTTGATCAGCCCGAAATCGGCCATGGCATAGGTCAGCGAGCCAGCGAGGAAATCCAGGCGCCAATAGAGCTCTTCCTTGCTCAGGCCGGGCACGCAGGTGGCGATCGCCTTGCCGAACTCACGCAGCACGTGGCCGTAGTGGTCGGACAGGAACTTGCGCAGGTTGTCGTTCTTTTCAGCGTAGGCACGGGCGATCACGCGGACGAAGGCACCGCCGTTCTGGCGGTCCTGCGCCAGCGCCAGGGCCGGCTCGACGAAGGCGGCGAGCACCGGCCGCAGTTGCCCGGGGTGTTCGTTGCGGGCACGCTCGAGCTGGGCCAGGCGGGCGCCGGTCATCTCGTCCATGCGGCGGCGGAACACCTCGTTGACCAGGTTTTCCTTGGAGCCGAAGTGGTAGTTGACCGCAGCGATGTTGACGTCTGCCTGGCTGGTGACCTGGCGCAGCGAGGTGCCGGCAAAGCCGTGCTGGGCGAACAGCTCCTCGGCGGCGCCGAGGATCCGGTCCTTGGTCGAGAAGTGGGCGGGCTTGGCCATCGGGCGGGCGGACCTTAATCAAACGATTGTTTGATACTAGAACCAGACGGTACCGTATGGCATTTTGCAGTGCAGCAAAAATGCCCGGGCTGGTCAGAATCCGCTCAGGTGGGTGAATGGGGGTAGTGCCGGCCGCTGGCCGGCAGCCCCGAGGTTGAATGGCGGCCAATGCCGGCCAGCGGCCGGCACTACCACCCTGCCGCTTTATCTTTTACAATCCGCGCACGTTTATCAGGCTAAGCCCGCGTTTCGACGCGGCTTTTTTTTTGTTACCCTTCGGGCCATCAGCGGCCCGATTCCATTGGAGACATCCCATGGCGCTGGAGCGCACCCTTTCGATCATCAAGCCGGACGCCGTTGCCAAGAACGTCATCGGCGAAATCTACGCCCGCTTCGAAAAGGCCGGCCTGAAGGTCGTGGCCGCCAAGTACAAGCAGCTGTCGCGTCGTGAAGCCGAAGGCTTCTACGCCGTGCACCGCGAGCGTCCGTTCTTCAACGCACTGGTGGAGTTCATGATCTCCGGCCCGGTGATGATCCAGGCCCTGGAAGGCGAGAACGCCGTCCTGGCCCACCGCGACCTGCTGGGCGCCACCAACCCGAAGGAAGCCGCTGCGGGCACCATCCGCGCCGACTTCGCCGAATCCATCGATGCCAATGCCGCCCACGGCTCGGACTCGGTCGAGAATGCCGCGATTGAAATCGCGTACTTCTTCGCCGCCACCGAAGTCGTCTCGCGCTGAGAGTAATGCCGTGAACGAGGTCGTACAGAAAATCGCCATCCAGCCGCTGCCGAAGTCGGCACCCACGGCTGGCAAGCAGAACCTGCTCGACCTCGATCGCGCGGGCCTGGAGAAGTTTTTCGTCGAGGTTCTCGGCGAGAAGAAGTTCCGCGCCCATCAGGTGATGAAGTGGATCCACCATCGCTACGTCACCGAGTTCGATGAGATGACCGACCTCGGCAAGGTCCTGCGCGCCAAGCTGCAGGAGCATGCCGAGGTCCTCGTCCCGAACATCATCTTCGACAAGCCCTCCGCCGACGGCACCCACAAGTGGCTGCTGGCGATGGGCGTGGATGGCAAGAACGCCATCGAGACCGTGTACATCCCCGACAAGACCCGCGGCACGCTGTGCGTGTCCTCGCAGGTCGGTTGCGGCCTGAACTGCACGTTCTGCTCCACCGCCACCCAGGGCTTCAACCGCAACCTGACCACCGCCGAGATCATCGGCCAGGTGTGGATCGCGGCGCGCCACCTGGGCAACGTCCCGCACCAGATGCGCCGCCTCACCAACGTGGTGATGATGGGCATGGGCGAGCCGTTGATGAATTTCGACAACGTCGTGCGTGCCATGAGCGTGATGCGCGACGATCTGGGCTACGGCCTGGCCAACAAGCGCGTGACCCTGTCGACCTCCGGCCTGGTGCCGCAGATCGACCGCCTGTCCACCGAAAGCGACGTGTCGCTGGCGGTGTCGCTGCATGCGCCGAACGACGAGCTGCGTGAGACCCTCGTGCCGCTCAACAAGAAGTACCCGATCGCCGAGCTGATGGCTTCGTGCGCACGCTACCTGCGCGCCAACAAGCGCCGCGAATCGGTCACCTTCGAATACACCCTGATGAAGGGCATCAACGACCAGCCCGAGCACGCCCGCCAGTTGGCGCGGCTGATGCACCAGTTCGACAACGCCGTGCAGGCCAGGGACTCGGGCAAGGTCAACCTGATCCCGTTCAACCCGTTCCCGGGTACCCGCTACGAGCGTTCCGAAGAAGCGCATATCCGCGCCTTCCAGAAGATCCTGCTCGACAGCAACGTGCTGACCATGGTGCGCCGCACCCGTGGCGACGATATCGACGCCGCCTGTGGCCAGCTCAAGGGTCAGGTGATGGATCGCACGCGCCGCCAGGCCGAGTTCAACAAGACGCTGCAGGCGGGGAAGGGGAGCGATGCCGCGGCCTGACCGCTTCTGGCTGGCGCTGCTTGCAGCCGTGCTGGCCCTCTCGGTCACCGCTTGCAAGTCGCAACCCAAGGCCAAGCTGGGCCCCAGCCAGGCGACGGTCTATTCGGTCCGCGACCCTGAAGGTGTTCGCCGGCAGGTCCGCGCCGCGGATCTGCTCGCCTTGGCCGCACGCGACATGCAGAGCGGCAACCTCGATGCGGCCGAGCGCAAGACGCGCGATGCGATCAAGCTGGCGCCTGCCGACCCCGATGCACTGGTGCTGCTGGCCGGCATCGATGATCAGCGTGGCCGCACCCGACAGGCCGGGGAAGGTTTCCGCAGGGCCGCCGAACTGGCGCCGCAGCGGGGGGACGTGCTCAACAATTATGGTGCCTGGCTGTGCCAGAACGGACAGGCTGCCGAGTCGCTGGCCTGGTTCGATCGTGCGCTGCAGGCGCGCAGCTACACCACGCCGGCCGAGGCGCAGGCCAACGGCGGCAGCTGTGCGTTGGATGCCGGGCAGCTTGATCGCGCCGAACGCAACCTGCGTGCCGCCCTGTCCCAGGTGCCTGGCAACCCGGTCGCGCTGGAGGCGATGGCCCAGCTGAGCTTCCGTCGCGGCCAGTTCATGGAGGCCCGCGCCTTCGCCGAACGTAGGATTGCGGCTGCACCGGCCACGCGTTCCGTGTTACAACTTGCGTCTGAAATCGAGGCGCGACTGGGTGATCAGGCGGCATCTGATCGCTATCTTCAGCGGATTCGACAGGAATTTCCGCAGGACGCGGGCTCCTAACTCCAGGGTTGATGCATTGTGATTGATGACCAGACTGTGAGCGATCTCGAGACTGTGGCCGGCTGCGGCACCCGCCTGCGCCAGGCCCGTGAGGCCGCCGGACTGACCCTTGAAGATGTTGGCCAGCGCCTGCGCATGCCGGTTCAAGTGGTGAAGTCGCTCGAGCAGGAGCAGTGGCAGAAGCTCGGCGCGCCGGTGTTCGTGCGCGGCCAGCTGCGCAGCTACGCCCGCCTGCTCGGCGTCGATGTCAGCGAACTGCTGGAACAGGCCCAGGTTGGCCCGGTGGTTCCGCCGACCCTGGTCAGCCACACCCATACCCCGCGTGCGCGCCGGATCGCCGAGAATCTCGGCCGCCGTGCGCTGTATGTCGGTATTACCGCCGTGCTGGCGGTCCCGGTCTGGTTTGCCACCCGCGGTCACTTCGATGGCGCCGCACCTTCGCCGAACACCGCCTCGCTGGATGTGATCCCGGCCGCCGTACCGGTTACCCCGGCCGGTCCCGGGTCCGCCGCCGCGGCACCCGCCGAAGTGGCGGCCGCACCTGTCACCAAGCCGACTGCTACCCCCTACGTTGCCTCGCTGGCCCCGGTGCCACGCGCTGCGCCGGCCGCTGCCGCCAACCTGGACATGCAGTTCAGCGGCGACAGCTGGGTCGATATTGCCGGTCCGGATGGCGGCAGCGTCGAGAAGGCGTTGATCAAGGCGGGCGAGACCCGCAGCTTCACCCCCGGCCAGGTGGCCCGGGTCACTCTGGGCAACGCCTCGGCGGTCCAGGTTCAGCAGAATGGCGCTATCGTCGATCTGACGCCCTATCAGCGAGCCAACGTGGCACGCTTTCAGGTATCCTCTGAAGGCTCCGTTGTCCCGGTTTCACACTGAGGCGCGGTTTCACCACCTTCGATAATCCCAATGGTCCCTCCCGATGGGCGGGGCGAGAGTACGCATGGCGATCGACGACCTGCTCGACGAGCACGAACAAAGTGAACGCGTCCGCAGCTGGCTGCGGAAGAACGGTGCCAGCATCCTCGGTGGCGTAGTCATCGCCATCGGTGCCATTGCCGGCTGGCAGTGGTACCAGAAGGATCAGGGCGGCAAGCTGGCCTCGGCCAATGTCGAGTACCAGAAGGCCCTGGTGGGCCTGCAGCAGAACAAGCTCGATGACGCTGCGAAGGCGGTCAAGGCGCTGGAGGCTGGCCCGTCGAGCATTTACGGCGACCTGGCTGCGCTGCAGCTGGCCAAGGCCCAGGTCGATGCCGGCAAGAATGAAGAAGCGCTGGCCACCCTGCGCGCGGTGAAGGTCGAAGGCGACCTGCAGCGCGTGGTCGACCAGCGCGTGGCACGCCTGCTGGTGGCGACCGGCAAGGGCGATGAAGCGATCAAGCTGCTGGGCAGCGCCACCGACAGCAGCAGCCTGGAAATCCATGGCGATGCGCTGATGGCGCAGGGCAAGCGTGACGCGGCCCGCGAACAGTATGAGAAGGCGCTGAAGACGCTGGACGTGGCAGCGCCGCAGCGGCGACTGCTGGAAACCAAGGTTATGGACGCCGGCGGCACCGTCGCCGCCCCTGCGGAGTCGGTTTGATGAGTCAGAAGGTCATGATCACGCGCGTCGCCACCGTACTCCTGCTCGGTATGGCGCTGTCCGGTTGCAGCACCATGAAGGGCTGGTTCGCCGGCAAGGACGCAGCAGCGAAGAAGGCACAGGAGCCGGCGGAACTGGTGAAGTTCGAGCCGACCCTGAAGGTCAACAAGGCCTGGTCGGTCAACCTGGGCAAGGGCGAGCGCCGCATCGGCGTACGCCAGGGCCCGGCAGTGGCCAATGGCCACGTGTTCGCCGCGGCGATCACCGGTGGCGTGCACGCCATCGACCTGCAGACCGGCAAGAAGGTCTGGACCTGGGAGCCGAAGAAGGAAAAGAAGAAGGCCAAGCTGCGGCTGTCCGGTGGTCCGGGCGTCGGCGAGAACCTGGTGGTCATCGGTACCCTCGATGGCCAGGTGATCGCGCTGGACATCAACGATGGCAGCGAGAAGTGGCGCGCACGCGTGCCCAACGAAGTCATCGCCGCACCGGCCATTGCCCAGGGCATGGTCTTCGTGCGCAGCAATGATGGTCGCGTCACCGCGTTCGATGCCGGCAACGGCACCCAGAAGTGGTTCAACCCCAGCGAGCTGCCGGCGCTGACCGTGCGTGGCAACGCGCCGGTGGTGGCCGGTCCGGGCGTGCTGTTCATCGGCAAGGACGAGGGCAGCGTGTCTGCGCTGGCCATGCAGGACGGCCGCACGCTGTGGGACCAGAACGTGGGTACCGGCGAAGGCCGTACCGAGCTGGACCGCATGGCCGACGTCGATGGCGCCCCGGTGCTCGACGGCAACACGCTGTTCGTGAGCAGCTTCAAGAACCAGACCATGGCCATCGAAGGCCCGACCGGTCGCCCGCTGTGGGCGCGTGACCACGGCGGTGCCGGCGGTGTGGCGGTGTCTTCGGGCAATGTTTTCGTTACTGACAACAAGGGCGGCGTGTTCGGCCTGGACAAGGCCAGCGGCGCGGCGATGTGGTCGCAGACCGCACTGGCCCGGCGCTCGCTGACCGGTCCGGCGCTGCACGGCGACTACGTGGTGGTCGGTGACTACAAGGGATACCTGCATTGGCTGCAGGCCTCCGATGGCGCGATGGCGGCGCGGGCGAAAAGCGGCGGTGATGCGCTTCTGGCCCAGCCAATCGTCGTCGATGGAGTGCTGCTGGTGCAGAACGTTGATGGCAAGCTGACCGCATTCCGGTTGGCAAATTAATACGGAGTAATCGCGATGCTGCCTTTGGTCGCCCTGGTTGGACGGCCGAATGTCGGCAAGTCGACCATATTCAATGCACTGACCCGTACACGTGACGCCCTGGTCCATGACCAGCCCGGCGTCACCCGGGACCGCAACTATGGCGTCTGCCGGCTTGACGAGGACAACCATTTCCTCGTCGTCGATACCGGCGGCATCGCAGAGGAAGAAGAAGGCCTGGCTGGTGCTACCACGCGCCAGGCCCGTGCTGCCGCTGGCGAAGCTGACCTGATCCTGTTCGTCGTCGATGCCCGCGAGGGCACCTCGGCGATGGACGATGAGATCCTGGCCTGGTTGCGCAAGCTGTCGCGCCCGACGCTGCTGCTGATCAACAAGATCGACGGCACCGACGAAGACACCGTGCGTTCGGAGTTCGCCCGCTACGGCTTCAGCGAGATGCTGACCGTGTCGGCTGCCCATCGCCAGGGCCTGGACGACCTGCTTGACGAGGTCATCCAGCGTCTGCCGGAAGAGGGCAGCGGCGAAGAGCTGGACAACGATCCGAACCGCGTGCGCATCGCCTTCGTCGGCCGCCCCAACGTGGGCAAGTCGACCCTGGTCAACCGCATCCTCGGCGAAGAGCGCATGATCGCCTCGGACGTGCCGGGCACCACCCGCGATTCGATCTCGGTGGACCTGGAGCGCGACGGCCGCGAGTACCGCCTGATCGACACCGCCGGCCTGCGTCGCCGTTCGCGCGTGGACGAGGTCGTCGAGAAGTTCTCGGTGGTCAAGACCATGCAGTCGATCGAGCAGTGCCAGGTGGCCGTGCTGATGCTCGACGCCACCGAAGGCGTGACAGACCAGGACGCCACCGTGCTCGGCGCCGTGCTGGATGCCGGCCGCGCGCTGGTGATCGCGATCAACAAGTGGGACGGCCTGACCGACTACCAGCGTGAGCAGGCCGAAACGATGCTGTCGCTGCGCCTGGGCTTCGTGCCGTGGGCCGAATCGGTGCGCATCTCGGCCAAGCATGGCTCGGGCCTGCGTGAGCTGTTCCGTGCGGTGCACCGCGCGCACGAATCGGCGAACAAGACCTTCACCACCAGCGAAGTGAACAAGGCGCTGGAAGTGGCCTACGAGACCAACCCGCCGCCGACCATCCGCGGCCACGTTTCCAAGCTGCGTTACGTGCACCCGGCTGGCGCCAACCCGCCGACCTTCATCGTGCACGGCACCCGCCTGAAGGAACTGCAGGAGTCGTACAAGCGCTACCTGGAGAATTTCTTCCGCAAGCGCTTCAAGCTGATCGGAACGCCGGTGCAGTTCATCTTCCGCGAGGGTGCCAACCCGTACGAAGGCAAGAAGAACGTGCTGACCGAACGGCAGGTCAAGGCCAAGCGGCGCTTGATGAAGCACGTCAAGGGCAAGTGATCCACGAAAAGGCGGCCGCAGGGCCGCCTTTCTCGTTGTGGCGATCCTGTCGGTAGTGCCGGCCGCTGGCCGGCAACCTCAGCCAGGCAGCCCTGGCACCGGAATCCGATAGACCACCGACGCAAACTTCGCGTTCTGCTCGGTGCCGACCACCTGGCCGCCCAGTGCTTCGGCAATCCGCCGGCTGGCCACGTTGTCCACCGCCACCGGGTAGCGATAGGCGACCGCAGCGAGCCGTTCCGCGCACCAGTGGACGACGGCGCGCACTGCCTCGCGGCCGTAGCCCTGTCCGTGCTCGCGCTCGCTTATCCAGATGCCAAGCTCGGGTTCGCCCTCGGTAGCGCGGTGCACGGCGGCGATGCCCACAAAGCGTCCGTCCTGCAGATGCCGGATCACGAACGTGTATTCCGCGCCTTCCTCGATCAGGCGCAGCCATTCCTGGCCGATCTTTTCGAATGCCGCAAAAGAGTCCGGCGGATCGAATGCCATGAAGCGGGTCAGCGTTGGCGTGATGCCGGCGAAGACCTCGGGGCCGTCGGCGCATGAGAACGGCCGGAGCACCAGGTGCTCGGTCTGTACGGGATTGATCGATGGTTTCACCGGCCAGAGGGTCCTACGCGCCGTCGGCTCCGTCAACATGGGGCCCGGCTCTACAATGGACGCCATGAGCATTCCAGAGCTTTCCCCCGAGCGGGCGCGCGCGCGCGTGGCCCATGGTGCGGTGCTGATCGACGTGCGCGAGGCGCACGAGCGGGCCGGCGGCATGGCCGAGGGCGCGCGTGGCGTGGCCAAGGCTGAACTGCTGGACGACCCCGCCGCACACCTGCCTCTGCCGGAACAGGAAATCCTGCTGATCTGCCAGAGCGGCAAGCGCTCGGTTGATGCAGCACAGGCGCTGCTGGATGCGGGCTATACGAACGTGAGCTCCGTTGCCGGCGGCACCGTGGCCTGGCGCGAGCTGGCGCTGCCGTTGGTGCAGCCACTGACCAGCGCCGCCGACCGCGATTTCTACGACCGCTATTCGCGCCACCTGCTGCTGCCGCAGGTGGGCGAGGCTGGGCAGCGCCGCCTGCAGCAGTCGCGGGTGCTGGTGCTGGGCGCGGGCGGCCTGGGCGCGCCGGCCGGGTTCTACCTGGCGGCCGCCGGGGTAGGGCACCTGCGTTTTGCCGACCACGACCGTGTCGAGCGCAGCAACCTGCACCGGCAGATCGTGCATACCGAGGCCAGCGTCGGCCAGCTGAAGGTTGATTCGGCACGTGAGCGGCTGCTGGCGTTGAACCCGTCCATCGAGGTCGAGGCCGTGCCCGAGCGCGTCACCTCGGAGAACGTGGACCGCCTGTTGCGGGGCGTCGACGTGGTGCTGGATGGTTCGGACAACTTCCCGTTGCGCTACCTGCTCAACGATGCCTGCATCAAGCACGCCACGCCGATGGTCTACGCCGCCATCGAGCGCTTCGATGGCCAGGTGAGCGTGTTCGATGCCGGCCGCCAGCGCGGCGAGGCGCCGTGCTATCGCTGCCTGTTCCCGGAGCCGCCGCCGCCGGAGTTCGCGCCGAACTGTTCCGAGGCCGGCGTGCTGGGCGTGCTGCCCGGGCTGGCGGGTGTGCTGCAGGCCACCGAGGTGCTGAAGCTGTTGCTGGGCATCGGCGAACCGTTGGTGGGGCGCCTGCTGCGCTTTGACGCGCTGGGCATGCGCTTCCGCGAGACCCGCATCAGCCCCGACCCGCAGTGCGCGGTGTGCGCGCCGGGCGTGCCGTTCCCGGGGTACATCGATTACGCCGCGTTCTGTCGGGGTGGGTGAACCCGGTAGCGCCGGGCCATGCCCGGCGGATGTGCCTGCGCGCGCCGCTGCGCTCGCCGGGCATGGCCCGGCGCTACCGTTTATGGTTTCGGGATGATGCCCAGGGCCACTTCCGCTATCGTTCCATCTCCAAGACAATAAAACGCAACACACGTGCTATTGCCGTCATCGGTGTTGCTCTATCGTTGAGGCCGATTTCGATTTCCGGGGAACCCACCGCATGGCGGTAGAAGCAGCGACCAGCGAGCTGGTCAAGGTCGTCGCCCTGTTGGGCGCAGCGGTGGTGATGGTGCCGCTGTTCCGTCGGCTCGGCCTGGGCTCGGTGCTGGGCTACTTCGCCGCCGGCCTGGCGATCGGCCCGTTCGGGCTGGGCTGGTTCTCCGACCCGCAGGCGATCCTGCATACCGCCGAACTCGGCGTGGTCATGTTCCTGTTCGTCATCGGCCTGGAAATGCGGCCCTCGCACCTGTGGAGCCTGCGCAAGGAAATCTTCGGGCTGGGCACGCTGCAGATCGTCACCTGCGCGCTGGTGCTGACCAGCATCGCCAAGCTGTTCGGGCTGCCGTGGCAGATCGCCTTCATCGGCGCCACCGGTTTCGTGCTGACTTCCACTGCGGTGGTGATGCAACTGCTGGCCGAGCGCGGCGACATCGCGCTGCCGTCGGGGCAGAAGATCGTCTCGATCCTGTTGTTCGAAGACCTGCTGATCGTGCCGTTGCTGGCGCTTGTCGCGTGGATGGCACCGGCTGCCGGCAGTGCCGATGGCGAGGGCTCGCGCTGGATGTCGGTGGCGATCGGCGTGGGTGCCATCGTCGGCCTGGTGCTGGTGGGCCGCTTCCTGCTCAATCCGCTGTTCCGCGTGCTGGCCGAGTCGAAAGCGCGCGAAGTGATGACCGCCGCCGCACTGCTGGTGGTGCTGGGCGCGGCGCTGTTGATGCAGCTGTCCGGGTTGTCGATGGCGATGGGCGCGTTCCTGGCGGGCGTGCTGCTGAGCGAATCGACCTTCCGCCACCAGATCGAAGCAGACATCGAACCGTTCCGCGGCATCCTGCTGGGCCTGTTCTTCCTCAGCGTGGGCATGGCGCTGGACCTGGGCGTGGTGGCCGGCAACTGGCCGATGATCCTCGGCCTGGTGGTGGCGCTGATGGCGGCCAAGGCGTTGTGCATCTACGTGGTGGCGCGGTTGATGGGCAGCGACCACGCGCAGGCACTGGACCGTGGCGTGCTGATGGCGCAGGGCGGCGAGTTCGCCTTCGTGCTGTTCTCGGCCGCAGCCAGTGCCGGGGTGATCAGCCTGGACATCAATGCCAACTTCACTGCCGTGGTGGTGCTGTCGATGGCGCTGACGCCGCTGGTGGTGCTGGTCTACAAGCGCGTGGCGCCGACGCCGACCGTCAGCCTGGAAGGCGTGGATACCGCCGATGGCCTGTCCGGCAGCGTGCTGCTGATCGGCTTCGGCCGCTTCGGCCAGGTGGCCAGCCAGTCGCTGCTGGCCCGCGACGTGGACGTGACCATCATCGATAACGATGTGGAGATGATCCACAACGCCGAGCGCTTTGGTTTCAAGATCTATTACGGCGACGGCACCCGCTTGGACGTGCTGCATGCCTCCGGCGCGGGCAGTGCGCGGGCGATCGCGGTGTGCGTGAACAATGCCGAGGACGCCGACCGCATCGTCGAACTGGTGGCCCATCAATTCCCGCAGGCCAAGCTGCTGGTGCGCTCGTTCGACCGCGAACATTCGCTGCGGCTGATCCATGCCGGCGTGGACTTCCAGATCCGCGAAACGTTCGAGTCGGCACTGCTGTTCGGGCAGGCGGCACTGGTGGAGCTGGGCGCGGACGAAGACGATGCGCGCGAGATCGCCGAGCAGATCCGCGAGCGCGATGCCGAGCGCTTCGAGCTGGAAATGGCCGGTGGCAGCCTGAGGGCCGGCGCGCACATGGTGTTCGGCAGCGCGCTGCCCGGTGTGCCGACGCCGACGCCGTTTACCGCGCCCAAGCGCAAGGCACGCACGCTCAATGCGGATGAAGTGCCGGAAGAAGAAGAGGAATGATCTGAAGCATGGTAGTGCCGGCCGCTGGCCGGCAACTGCACGGTGCTTCCTGCGCTCATGAGGTTGCCGGCCAGCGGCCGGCACTACCGACGTGCGTGCTTGGTCGATGGGGTCAGAGCCCTTTGCCTTTGGCAAAGGGATCCGACCCCGTCCGTGCCGGTGGGCGAGGGGGCGTGAATCGGGGACAATAGCGTCCCCGCCGCCCCACGCCCGCACCCGATGACCGACTCCGCCCCCCAGCTTCCTGCCCGCATCCTCGATGGCCGCCGTATCGCCGAGGACCTGCTCGACAGCCTGAAGGTGCGGGTCGACGCCCGTGTCGCCGCCGGTGGCAGCCGCCCGGGCCTGGCCGTGGTGCTGGTGGGGGGCGACCCGGCCTCGACCGTGTACGTGCGCAACAAGCGCCGCGCGGCCGAGAAGGTGGGCATCGAGGCCTATGACTACGACCTGCCGGCCGGCACCACCGAGGCCGAGCTGCTCGACCTGATCGACCAGCTCAACGCCGATCCGAAGATCAACGGCATCCTGATCCAGCTGCCGCTGCCGGGTATCCCGGATGCGCGCCGGCTGATCCAGCGCATCGACCCGCGCAAGGACGTGGACGGCTTCCATCCGGAAAACGTCGGCCACCTGGCCCTGCGCGAGTTCGGCCTGCGCCCGTGCACCCCGCGTGGCATCACCACGCTGCTGGGCCACACCGACCAACCGGTGCGCGGCCGCAACGCCACCATCGTCGGCGTCAGTAACCACGTCGGCCGGCCGATGGGCCTGGAGCTGCTGATTGCCGGCTGCACCGTGACCAGCTGCCACAAGTTCACCCCCAAGGACGTGCTGGAACAGGCCGTGCGCAACGCCGACATCCTGGTGGTGGCGGTCGGCCGGCCGGACATCGTGCCGGGCGAGTGGGTGAAGCCGGGCGCGGTGGTGATCGACGTGGGCATCAACCGCTTGGATGACGGCCGGTTGGTGGGCGATGTCGGGTTTGAGGCCGCAGCGCAGCGGGCGAGCTGGATCACCCCGGTGCCGGGTGGCGTAGGCCCGATGACCGTGGCCACGCTGATGCAGAACACGTTGGAAGCGGCGGAAGCTGGGGTTTGACGGTAGTGCCGGCCGCTGGCCGGCAACCCGGTATGCCATCCGAAGGTTCATGAGGTTGCCGGCCAGCGGCCGGCACTACCCGCTTCGGTAGGTGCCCTGAACAGATCCCCGCCCGCGCGACACTGTGTCGCAGGATTACCTATTTCCGGTTACCAAAATTACTGTTCTTGGTCGCCAAAACAGGGTAAAATGTCGCGCTTCCCCACATCTCGGGTATGCCGATGCTGCGCATCCAGGCTGAAGCACTCACTTACGACGACGTCTCGCTCGTCCCCGCTCATTCGACCATCCTGCCCAAGGACGTCAACCTCGAAACGCGGTTGACGCGCGACCTGAAGCTCAAGCTTCCGATCCTGTCCGCCGCCATGGATACCGTCACCGAAGCACGCCTGGCCATCGCCATGGCACAGCTGGGTGGCATGGGCATCATCCACAAGAACCTGAGCGTGGAGCAGCAGGCCGCGGAAGTGGCCAAGGTCAAGAAGTTCGAGGCCGGCGTCATCCGCGACCCGATCACCGTCGGCCCGGAAACCACCATCCGCGACGTGCTGGCCCTGACGCAGGCACACAACATCTCCGGCGTGCCGGTGGTGGGTAGCGACGGCCTGCTGGCCGGCATCGTGACCCATCGCGACATGCGCTTCGAGACCGAGCTGGACGATCCGGTCCGCCACATCATGACCAAGAAGGATCGCCTGATCACGGTCAAGGAAGGCGCCGCGTCTGATGAAGTGCTGCAGCTGCTGCACCGCAACCGCATCGAAAAGGTGCTGGTGGTCAACGATGATTTCGCCCTGCGTGGCCTGATCACCGTCAAGGACATCCAGAAGAACACCGACTTCCCGAACGCTGCCAAGGACATCGCCACCCGCCTGCTGGTCGGCGCGGCCGTCGGCGTGGGCGGCGATACCGACCGCCGCGTGGAAGCGCTGGTGGCTGCCGGCGTGGACGTGATCGTGGTCGATACCGCGCACGGCCATTCGCAGGGCGTGCTGGACCGCGTCAGCTGGGTCAAGAAGAACTTCCCGAACGTGCAGGTCATCGGCGGCAACATCTGCACCGGTGAGGCCGCGCTGGCGCTGCTGGACAGCGGCGCGGACGCAGTGAAGGTCGGCATCGGCCCGGGCTCGATCTGCACCACCCGCGTGGTGGCAGGCGTGGGCGTGCCGCAGATCACCGCGATCGACCTGGTGGCCGAAGCGCTGCAGGACCGCATCCCGCTGATCGCCGACGGTGGCATCCGCTACTCCGGCGACATCGGCAAGGCGCTGGCCGCCGGTGCCTCCACCATCATGATTGGTGGCCTGCTGGCCGGTACCGAGGAATCGCCGGGCGAAACCGAGCTGTTCCAAGGCCGTTCGTACAAGAGCTACCGCGGCATGGGCTCGCTGGCTGCGATGGAGAAGGGGTCCAAGGACCGCTACTTCCAGGACGCCGCCACCGCCGACAAGCTGGTGCCCGAAGGCATTGAAGGCCGCGTGCCGTACCGCGGCCCGGTGGGCGGCATCATCCACCAGCTGATGGGCGGCCTGCGCGCCACCATGGGCTACGTGGGTTGCGCCACCGTCGAGGACATGCGCAGCAAGCCCAAGTTCGTGAAGATCAGCGGCGCCGGCCAGCGCGAGAGCCACGTCCACGACGTGACGATCACCAAAGAGCCGCCGAACTACCGCTCCTGATGACTGCCCGCCTTGGCCTCGTGAGCTACCTCCGCACTGCCGGCCAGCGCGCCGGCCGATACCGCGGCGGGAGCCTGCTTGGCGTGGCCATGCTGGTCGCGGGGTGCTCCGGCGCTGCCGAGCACTCCTCGGCCGAGCGGGCGCCCCCTGCGAACCGGGTGTCCTGTCCGAACCTGACCTTCGACCTGCCACAGGGCTGGCGGCTTGAACCGCAGGGGGCACTGCAATGGCGCCTGGTGCCGCCGCGCGCATCCAGTTTCAACGGCTTGCTGGTTTGCTGGCAGGGTGAATACAGCCCGGAGATTCTGCCGTCACTGCGTGATGAGAGTTATCGCCGGCTGGGCTGGTCGACGCAGCTCCCGCACTTCGAGCGGAGCTTCGGTTACTGGTTCGACGAGAAGCTTGTCGACATGACCGATGCGCGGCTGATCCGCTGCGAAACCAGCAGCGCCGAGACCGAACGGCTGCAGACCTGCATGTGGGGCGATCCCTATCCACGGCGCGAGCAGCGTGCCGATGGCTTCATCGGCGTGCGATGGACCGCGCCGGATCCGGTGGCCGATGAATTGCGGCGTGAGTTGTCCGCCAGTGTGCTGAGCACCTTCTCTGTACTACCCATCCCTGAGCGCCCGAATGACCAACATCCATAACGACAAGATCCTCATCCTCGATTTCGGCGCGCAGTACACGCAGCTGATTGCCCGCCGCATCCGCGAGCTGGGCGTCTACTGCGAAATCTGGGCGTGGGACCACAACCCGGCCGAGATCGCCGGCTTCGGCGCCAAGGGCATCATCCTGTCCGGTGGCCCGGAATCGACCACGCTGCCGGGCGCGCCCGCCGCGCCGCAGGAAGTGTTCGACAGCGGCCTGCCGATCTTCGGCATCTGCTACGGCATGCAGACCCTGGCCGCGCAGCTGGGCGGTGCCACCGAAGCGGCTGACCAGCGCGAATTCGGCCACGCCGAAGTGAACGTGATCAACCCCGATGCGCTGTTCAAGGGCCTGAGCGACCACGGCGGCGAGCCGAAGTTGAATGTCTGGATGAGCCACGGCGACCACGTCTCCGTTGCGCCGCCGGGCTTCACCATCACCGCCACCACCGACCGCATTCCGGTGGCCGCCATGGCCAACGAAGAAAAGCGCTGGTACGGCGTGCAGTTCCACCCGGAAGTGACCCACACCCTGCAGGGCCAGGCGCTGCTGCGCCGCTTCGTGGTGGACGTGTGCGGCTGCCAGACCCTGTGGACCGCCGCCAACATCATCGACGACCAGATCGCCCGCGTGCGCGAACAGGTGGGCGATGACGAAGTGATCCTGGGCCTGTCCGGCGGCGTCGATTCGTCCGTGGTGGCCGCGCTGCTGCACAAGGCCATCGGCGAGAAGCTGACCTGCGTGTTCGTGGATACCGGCCTGCTGCGCTGGCAGGAAGGCGACCAGGTGATGGCGATGTTTGCCGAGCACATGGGCGTGAAGGTGGTGCGCGTGAATGCCGCCGACCGTTACTTCAGCGCGCTGGAAGGCGTTAGCGATCCGGAAGCCAAGCGCAAGATCATCGGCAACCTGTTCGTCGAGATCTTCGACGAAGAGTCGAACAAGCTGAAGAACGCCAAGTGGCTGGCGCAGGGCACCATCTACCCGGACGTGATCGAGTCGGCCGGCAGCAAGACCGGCAAGGCGCATGTGATCAAGAGCCACCACAACGTGGGTGGCCTGCCGGAGCACATGAAGCTGGGCCTGGTGGAGCCGCTGCGCGAGCTGTTCAAGGACGAAGTGCGCCGCCTGGGCGTTGAGCTGGGCCTGCCGCGCACCATGGTCTACCGCCATCCGTTCCCGGGCCCGGGCCTGGGCGTGCGTATCCTGGGCGAAGTGAAGCGTGAGTACGCTGAGCTGCTGGCCAAGGCCGATGCGATCTTCATCGACGAGCTGCGCAAGGCCGACCTGTACGACAAGACCAGCCAGGCGTTTGCCGTGTTCCTGCCGGTGAAGTCGGTGGGCGTGGTGGGTGATGCGCGGGCTTATGAGTGGGTGATTGCGCTGCGGGCCGTGGAGACGATCGACTTCATGACGGCGCACTGGGCGCATCTGCCGTATGAGTTCCTGGGGACGGTGAGCAACCGGATCATCAATGAGTTGCGGGGGGTGTCGCGGGTTGTGTATGACATCTCTGGGAAGCCGCCGGCTACTATTGAGTGGGAGTGATCCTGCTCGGTGGAGTAACAAAAGGCGCTTCGGCGCCTTTTGTTTTGGTCGGATGGCGCCTAAGTTGACGTTGGTCGAATATGGTCGGCGTATGCGCATGAAGAGCGTGCGCGCCAGAATTTCAGCTTGGCGCCACATGTCCCATGTTGATCATCGAGTATGGTCGTGTAGGAAGATCTGCCAGTCATATCAAGTGAGTTGACTGCCCTTATCGGAATGGACAATGACCGGCTGCTTGGTTTGACGCCGCTACAAGGCCATCTTTATCGTATTGAGTACCTGACCGATATCGATGCTGGTACCCATTTACCAGCCGGCCGCCTGACAAGAGAGCAGGTCGGGCACCATTTCAGGTATAGCCACTTCTCGTGAGTGCGGATGCACGCTATATCGGTTACTCAGCATTGATTAGGCTACGACACGGTGAACTGGTTGCACGTAGTTGATGCCGCGACAGCTGGTTTGCCATCCCGCATGGCAGAGTGATGGCGGAAGGGGTGTCTGTACAGCCGTCGATTCTGAGCAAGTGGACTATTCTGTGCCCGCCGCAGTTCTCGCCCAGATGGCGCATATCCAAGGTGAGCTTGCGGTAGCCGTACACGCCGCCACTTTCCAACCAAGCATGCTTGGCAGGCCCGGCAGCCATTGATCGTTCTGGGCGGGCCGATCGGCCATTTAGGCGCAGTAGCCGCTGAGGTGAGCCGTCACAATCTTGAACATGCGGTGCACGCTGTTCTCGTGTTCATGCCATTCGACAAATGCGCACTTCACCCTCACTGCATGGAAAAAACGCTACGGTCGCGGCCAGGTCGGGCCGACACATCAACCCACCTTGCAGCCGTGTGTCCAAGGGCAGGAGTATTTCAAACTAGGGGAGATGAACGTATCATCGGTCTCATGGGTGATCCAAGCATAATTTGGCGCGCGCCGCGGACCGGGCAAGATTGGAGATGTGACGCGTCGATGGCAGCAATCTCATGGTTGACTTCGCACGTGGATGCGAGTGCTTGGGAGCAGCGTCTGGAGAGTACCCGCGACCTTTTTCATAATGCACGGAATCAGTGGGCCCGAGGTGACAGAGTTCCATTGCATGACGCCAGTGACGGCATTGCTTGGTATCTTTTCCAGGGCGATGCTTACGCAAGTTCTCGCGCGTCGCGTAACCAATGGTATGAGCCCGACGGATATCGAATTGCGCCAGTTATTCGCAGAATCGGCGAGCTCTTACCTTGTCTGCAAGCAATTAAGGGGATTGAGGAGCGTGTGGCTCGGCTGATGACTGATGGCCGCAATGTCCCAGACAACGGTCTGTACGAGCTGCTTGTAGCCGGTGCCTATGCAAGCCGCGGATGGAAGGTCGCATTTGTCCCGGAGCGCCCGGGACGGGCGAAAACACAAGACCTACTTGTCGAATCAGGCCGTCGTCGTTGGGCGGCCGAATGCAAGCGTGTGACTCGTACGGGCTATGAGCAAGCCGAGTTTGAGCAGGGGCAAGGTTTGGCAGCGGCTGCTCATGATGTGTGTGCCGAAAAATCGGCTTCATTGGTAATCGAAGTAATCTTTACTAGCGAGCTGTCTCAAATTCCTGCCGATTACTTGGCGGAAAAGGTCGAAAGAGCAATACGCACTAAGAAGGTCGTGCGCTGGCGTGATTCTTTTGGCCGTGGTCAAATTCGTTCCGTGCTATGGGGGGCTATGCAGACAGTTCTGTCGTGCGATGATGTATTTTTTGGTTCAACTCGTATGGTGGAATTGTTGGCTGGGGCTTATGCCCCTAATTTCGATCACAGCATTCGCGGAGACTGGGTGGCCGCTCGCTCTCTTCCTTTTCATGCCACTTCGGTTTCTAGGATTTCATTAGTCAGTTGGCGTAGCGTTTCAGTGGAGGCAATGAAGCGTAAAGCTACTCATTTTCGTTCCCTTGTTGCTCGGGCTGAGCGACAACTTCAACCAGATTTGCCCGGCTGCGTTCATGTGGGCTACGAAGCAATCGGCGGAAACTCCGTCGACGCAGCAAGGCACATCTTTAATTCGATGGAGATGAGCCAATTTGAACCTAGCGCTCGTCTACGATGGGTATATGGGAATTTCATGATGCCGGAGCACGTTACCAAACAAATGGAGTCTCTTGCGCTCCAAGAGACGACTGCGACTTACATGATCGGAAAGGGTAGGACTGCGGAGCCGCTTCCTAATCACCTTCTGTTCCTAGATGGAAATGGTCGCGACGGTTCTCATTGGCTTTAGTAGTTGAATTTCAGTGGGGATGAGTGAAGGAACGAGGGCGCCGGGAGGCGCCTTTGTTGTTTGTGCAGCTCCTTATTCATCAAGCGCACTAGGGGCAATGGTGTACCTGCTTTCCTGAAAAGGTCCACTCCTGCGACGTGGACTTGGAATGCGTAGCCCAATGATGCATAGACTATGTGCCGCTCCATTAGCTTGCCCGCCTCAGGGTGGGGGGGGCATTAGCCGCTCTTTAGGGCAGCAGCGCCCCCGTTCGTCGATGCAGTAGTGACATTTGGCGGCATTTAAGAGTACAAGATTTGACCGAACTCGGATTGAACGTCATGGACAGGACTCGTCGACTACTGGAACTAGGCCACTTCCCATCGCAGCTGCCTCCAGGATTCCACACTAGTGACTTTTCGGAGCATTACGAAAACTTCTTGACTGGATGGAGCGGATTGAAGGACCCAAACATCCAGGGGAAGCAGAGTATCCAAAACCCAAAGAAGGCTCCGACCTCCAAGATTGAGACCTTCAGCGTTGCCCGTGCCGGACATCGCAGAAGGGTGACGGGCATCACCAACCCGGTGGCCCAACTTTATCTGTCCGAGTACATATCACAGCACTGGGGAAGTCTCCTTAAGCACTACAGAAAGAGCAAGTTGAGCGTTAGCCGCCCCCGCATAAGGCACAGCTCTCCTCGAGGCGCAACGCTACCGAGCATGAAACTGCACTCGGAGACGCTCCTTCATCGGTCGGCCGGCTACAAGTACGTACTAAGGACGGATATCTCCCGGTTTTTTCCTACTATCTACACCCATTCAATCCCGTGGGCGCTGCACTCCAAGTTAGTCTCAAAGACTGACAGGAATCGTGTCCGTCTGTACGGGAATCTTCTCGATGAGACATGCCGGCAGCTGCAGGACGGTCAGACGATCGGCCTTCCCATAGGGCCCGATACCTCCCACATCATCGCCGAAGCAATCGCGTCTGCGGTTGATGTTCAACTTTTCGATCAATTCGCAAGATTGAGCGGATTTCGTTTCGTCGATGACTACTACTTGTTCTTTCACACGCGTCAGGAAGCCGAATCCTGCCTGGCCTCGCTGGTTCAGACGCTCAGTCAGTATGAGCTTCAGATCAACTTCGAGAAAACAAGGATCTGTGAGACGGTTGAGATTTCCGATGACTTATGGAGCCATCAGCTCAGAGCATTTCCCATTTCCAATCGAGGAAAGGCTCAGGCGCGAGACCTTCATCACTTGTTCGAACTTGCGAAACGCTTGGCCCGTGAGAACACAGACGAGAGTGTCATGCTTTACGCTCTAAAGCGGGCGTCTTCGATCGTCATCAAGCCGGAAAATTGGGCCACGTTTGTAGCGCATCTCTGCCATGTGGCAATTGCCTATCCAAATACTCTCCAGCAGATTGAGAACATTGTTTCGACCTATGTTGGCATCGGGTATCCGGTCAAGAAGGAGCCGCTGGAGAGGCTAGCCAACTCGATCATTAAGGAGCATGCACCGCTTAGCCACCACAGTGAAGTCGCGTGGTGCTTATGGATGTGCAAGACGAATGAGTTGAAGCTCAATTATGAGAACGTCGCTCCTGTTACAAAGATGAAGAGCTCGGTTTGTAGTCTCATCCTGCTGGACATGGAGGCGAGTGGGTTGCTGCCCTGCGGCATCGATTACGCTGTGTGGGATTCGTTGCGAGATCGTTCGAGCCTGTGGGGTGAGCAATGGTTGCTTTGCTACGAAGCCGGTGTTCGTGACTGGGCCAACTTTACACATGAGACGGTGGCGGCAGATCACCATTTCAAATTGCTAGCGGACGTTGCAGTGCGTTTTTACAATTCAGCCGCTTCGAGCACCCCAATGTTCACCTTCAACCTCGATGCAATTCTCCAAGCAAAAGGGGACATTCCAGAGAACCTGCTTACGTTGTTAGAGGAGGATGACGCGGAGGAGTATGTCACCTTTGAACAAGATCATGGTGGCTACCAGAGCACGGCATTCTTGGATTTCGCCAGTCTTCTTGAAGCATTGGTGGATGAGTCGCGTCCCAATGAGAATGCGGGCGATGACGAGGATTAGGTGATCTACAGCCGCCTATGTGGATTGCCTTGAACCTCCTAAGGCGATCAGTAGGTGCCCTTGACTTCACTCTTTGCTGTAAGCAGAGGTGTTGTCCGGAGAGTGCAGGGTTGGCCTTCTGGTGCATCTCTATACCGTCACTAGAATCTCTCTGGCGTCTAGCTCTTTAGATGACGAGGACGCCCGTGGCCTCAATCTTACAGACCTCTCTGAGCACGCTGGCAAGTGCTGTGTTCTCCCTCTGCTTGGTGGCGAGCCGATTTTGGAGGGGATTCGGGGGCTGCCCCGTCGTTGGTGCAGCAGTCTTGCGCACGCAACGGCGAACGGGTTCATGGCATCGGCGAACGGGACGGCACTGATCTAGGCGCGCCCTAGCGCTATGGACCTGAGTTGGACCGTCCCCTTTACCCCCGAGACTAAGAGGTCGAAGTGACGGGAACCGATATCGCCGTGTTGGCCAGGTAAGTCCTGCTTACAAGTCGCGCAACGTTGAGGGTTGCAGTGAAGCGGCGTTGATTGCAACTAACATTGACGGATAGCAGGTCAGAAGCTGGTGTCTGCTTTTCGCCGCTAGAGGACCTGCCGGCACTCGACGTCGCGATCAGAAATTCGGACTTCGTTGAACTATAATGACGGAGCGCCCCACCCTTGTTTAGCGGAGAGAGAGATGAAGATTCAGTGTATTGAAAAAGATATACGTCAAGTCCTAGAGACTGGCACGTATCTCATTCCACGTTTTCAGCGGCCCTTTTCTTGGGATGAGGATAACGTTGAAGAATTCTGGGTTGATAGCACATCGGATCTAAAAAAGGACTACTTCATTGGGTCCTTTGTCTCTTACAACATTTCAAGCTCTTCCTTTGGTCTTGTGGATGGTCAACAGCGCATCACCACCATCACGATTGCTCTGTGTGCTATTCGCGACAGGTTCAGTGACTTGGGCTTTGCGGCCCCTGCTAAAGGGGTGCACCGTTTAATTGAAACGCGGGATCTAAACGATCAAGCACAATTCGTTCTTAAAACAGAGACTTCATACCCCTACCTGCAAGCGAAAATCCAGAGCGTTGAGAAAGAGAAGACAGAGATTGATGTTGGTGAGGAAGAGAAGGCGATCAGTGCTGCCTACAAAATCATTAACACCCTCATTGATCAGGGCGTGAAGGAGGCGGCCTCTAAGGTGGTCCCTTCAAAGGCAAACCATGCTAGAAAAAAATGGTTGGAGCGTGTGCGGGATAAGATCTTGGGTCTCAAGGTGATTTCGATCACGCTGGACAACCAAGATGACGCGTATCTCATTTTTGAGACGCTCAACACACGGGGCAAGGACCTCACTGCCGCAGATCTTGCGAAGAACCATCTGCTGCGGCTGCTTCCTTCCACGGGTAAGGCAATTGACCGGCCCAAGGACCATTGGACGGAAATGCAGAGCACTCTGGAGCAAGCCACTAGGCCGATTCAAATGGCGACGTTCCTTCATCACTACTGGCTTTCAAAGCATCCCTTCACGACAGAGAAGGAGCTTTTCAAAGCCATTAAGAAGGAGGTGTCCGCCGCCAATGTGCGTGCATTCCTCGATGAGCTCAGGACCGATAGTGATCTATACCGCGGAATTATGGAGCCCGAGCGGCTCTCCCTGTGGAACAAAGGAAATCGGGATGTTGAAGACTCGCTTCGGTGCGTCTCGAATGTTCTGAACATCCAGATCGCAAATCCATTGCTCTTGACAGTGCTGCGTATGTTCGGTTCCAAGAAGCTCAAAGATGGTCAAGTACGAGAAATCTTCTGGCTCGTAGAGCGCTATCACTATCTGTACACAACGATCAGTAATCTGCCGTCATCTGGCGGTGTGAGCAAGATGTACGCGGCTCATGCGCGGGCGCTTGCCTCTGCTCCCGATGCGAATTCACGTGGTCTGTGTATCAACGAGTTCAAGAATAAAATTAAAGGCAAGGTGCCTGCTCGAGATACGTTCATAACTCGGTTCAAGGCATTAAATTACTTGACGCCAAGGCACAAGGAGATCATCGGCTACACGTTGTGGAAGATCTACAAGCACCAAAACCCAGCAGTCGATGTTGACCGCGCAGGACAGTCGCTCGAACACCTTCTTTCACAGAACACTGGTGTCCCTTCATTGCACAGCATCGGCAATCTTTTGGGCGTGCCCGTGAAGTACAATGGAGAGGTTTTGGCGGCCAACAATTTCGCGGAAAAGAAGGCTCTGTTAAAAAATCATGGCTATATCTTGGATTCTCAGATCGATGCAGCAACAACTTGGGGAACAGCAGAGATAGAGCGTCGAACTACGGAATTGGCAGAGCTCGCGTATGACAAGGTTTGGGCCATCAGATAGCCCTCCTTGGAGCAGGCTCCCATCGAAGCCAAATAAACGCACTTGCGCTCATGTTCAATTGCAAGTGCGTATGGCTTGCTCCTGGGCGGTCTTGATTACCGTACGGCTACTTCCACAGATCGCGTAGGAGGCCGACTGTCTCACTCGAACATTCGTCCAGTACCGGCTGCCAAAAGCAATTGCTCAACTTGCTGGTGTTTCCAGCATCAAGCCAGCAGACAGGTTTCAAGTGGTTCGGTTCGCCTTTGGTCTTCCAATCCTTGGGCGTCCGCTACCAGCCGTCGGCTAGGCGGATATTGTGAACGGCTCCTCATGGCCGGAAGCGGATGTTGGGTTCGTCAGCAGGCGTCTACGTGGCCAAGAGAAATCACTCCGGCCTCACCTCCCGAGAAGCCCACTCAGCCAGCCCCCGGCAAGCCAGAAACAGCCCATCAACAGTTCCCTCATCCAGATGCCGTTCCGGCTCCGCTGCCACCCGGCAGCGGTCCGCCGCGTGTAGCACCTCCAGCACCGTCAGCAGCCCCACCAAAGCGCGCTCGGTCCTCGCCAGGCTCACACGGCGGCCGGGTGACACATCGTTCTCCGGCTAGGGCAGCCCATCAGCCCCCTCGCAGCCGCGCATGCGCTTGAGGATGCCGAGCAGGGAGTTCAGGTCGGGCAGTGGGGTGTCGTCGTTGATGGGCTCAACAGCGGCGTACGAGGAGAAGGTCTCGGATTCGCTCATGGCGTCGGTTTCCTTGGCTGTGCTTAACAGCGCCACCGCGTAGGCGGGGTGGCGGACGATGCGTGGCTGCAAACCGGACGTTAGTTGTCAGTACCCGGCGGGCCCGAAGACCCCCACGCACCGCCCGCCATAAAGGCCGACGGATTACCCGCCGGCACCGGTTAAGGGCGGTGCCGACGGGTAAGCGTAAACAACTAACAATTCGGGTTTGCAGACCCGGCCACCCGTTGTCGGTGGCGCGCCATGGTGTTTACGCGGTCGCTTCGAATGCAAATTGAAATTCGCGAAGAAATCGCGGAATCCGAGAGCGAGGAACTATTGTTGCACGCGCCATTCGTGCAGCACGCGACGCCACGAGACGCATTCGCGCAGCCGCTATGTTGATTGCGAATCAACGTGGCGCAATCGCCCATGCCGCAAGCGAATAGCGCGATGGCCTTCTTTACAACAGTTCTTAGTCAGCATCGGCAGACAACGGCACCCGATCAGCCGTACACCCCGAAAAGCGGTTCAAACACGACATCGCCAAGGAGCGTCGCAGCCTCAACCAGCACCATCCTCAACCACCGCCGCATTCCCCACCAACAGCTCAATCATCGCCCGCGCCGCCGCCGACTGCCGCCGATGCGGCGCATAGATCACCGAGAACGGGCGCGATCTCCCGCGCAGCTGCGGCAGCACTTCCACCAGCTGCCCGCGCTGCAACCGCTCGCGCACGATGAACTCATAGCTTTGGCAGATGCCGATGCCCTGTTCGGCCAACGACACCACGCCCAGCACATCGTCGGAGGTCTCGATGGACGAACGCGGCAGCCAGTCCACGTCGCGCGCGCCGTCGCGGAAGATCCAAGGCGCCAGCCGCCCGGTGCGTGGCATCACGAAGGGCAGGCACAGGTGCTGCTGCAGGTCGTCCAGCGCCTGCGGCGTGCCGCAGCGCTGGAGGTAGTCCGGCGCGGCCACCAGCAGCAGCGGGGCGTCTTCCAGTTTGCGCGCCACCAGCCCGCTGTCCGGCAGCTGGCCTAGGCGGATGGCCAGGTCGAAGCCTTCGGCCACCAGGTCCACGTTGCGGTTGGTGATGTTCAGTTCCACCTGCACCTGCGGGTACTGCTGCGCAAAGCGCGCCAGCACGGGCGGCAGCCGGTAGTGGCCATAGGTGGTGGGGACGCTCAGGCGCACGCGGCCGGCCAGCGCGCCGTCCTGGGCCAGTACGTCGCGCTCGGCGTCGTCCAGCAGGCCGAAGGCAGTGCGCACCTGTTCCCGGTAGAGCCGCCCGGCGTCGGTCAGGCCCACGCGGCGGGTGGTCCGCTGCAGCAGCTGCCGGCCCAGCCGCGCTTCCAGGCGGGTGACCGCGCGGCTCAGCACCGAGGGAGTGGTGGACAGCGCCACCGCGCCGGCCGTGAACGAGCCGTGCTCGACCACCGCCAGGAACACCTCCACGTCGCCCAGGTAGTCGAACTTGCGGCTCATTTGGCTCTCCGGAGAACAGATGTTTTGCGATGGGGCCAATTTATCGCCGCTGGGGCGATGAATAAAGTGGCCGCCATTCCCTAATAGGAGCTCCCCATGAACCTGATGACCCGGCTGGCCGCAGCGCTGGCCCTGACCCTGGCCGCCAGCGGCGCGCATGCCGCCAACGTGCTGGTGGTGCTGTCCGACGAAAACCACCTGGACTTGAAGGACGGCAAGGTGCTGTCCACCGGTTTTTATCTCAACGAGCTGATGCAGCCGGTCAAGCTGCTGCTGGACGCGGGCCACGAGGTGACCTTCGCCACACCGCAGGGGCGGGCGCCGACGGTGGATGCGTCCTCGGTGACGCCGGCGTACTTCGGCAACGACGCCGCGCAGCTGACGCTGCACAAGGACCTGCTGGAGAAGCTGGCGCTGACCTCGCCGACCGCCTCGCCGGTGGTCAGCCTGGCGCGCGTGGAGCAGCAGGGTTACGCGCGTTTCGATGCGGTCTACATTCCCGGTGGCCACGCGCCGATGCAGGACCTGCTGAAGAGCCCGGCGCTGGGCCGGCTGCTGGCCGACTTCCACCAGCGCAACAAGACCACCGCGCTGGTCTGCCATGGGCCGATCGCGCTGCTGTCCACGCTGCCGGATGCAGATGGTTTCGTGGCGAAGCTGGAAGCCGGTGCGTTGCCGGCCACGCCGAAGTGGATCTACAGCGGCTACCAGATGACGGTGATCAGCAACCAGGAAGAAGAGCAGGCCAAGCCGCTGCTGGGCGGCGGTGAGATGAAGTTCTACCCGCAGACCGCGTTGGTGCGGGCGGGGGCGAGGTTCAGCAGCAATGCCACGCCGTGGACGGGGCATGTAGTGGTGGATCGTGAGCTGATTACCGGGCAGAACCCGGCTTCGGCGCTGGAGGTGGGGCAGCGGTTGGTTGAGCGGTTGAAGTAAGGCGGGATCTGCATCGCATGCGGCGCCGTGGCACCATGTTGGATCGGCCTCGTTCTTATCGGCGAGGTCGGTTACCCAGGGAAGCCAGCCACTACGACATGCGAACGTCCGTCCTCTTCATTCTCTCCGCCTTGTGTCTGACCCTGTTGTCTGGCTGCGCCAGCGGGCCTGAGTATCACCATTACAGTCGCGAGATCACCGGCGCGTTCGTGGCCGACGACGGCAAGCTGTACTTGCTGCCGGTCTATGACGAGCCGATGCGCTTTGATGCGGCGCCGTTCCGTGATTACCGCGCGCTGATGGACAGCCCGCTGCGCGAGGCCGTGGTCTGCGCGCAGCTGTACATCCGTGAAGACTGGCGCGTTCCGGCTGGCCGCACCAAGGTGCATGGCAGCTACGCGCTGCTGCTGCGGCCCGAGCAGGTGACGCCGGAGCAAGCTGCCCAGTTCAAGCTGGAGCGGTTGGAGATCAGCCCGCGGGTGGCCAAGGCCATTGACGAGTTGACGCGCCGGCCGTACATCCTTGAAGCGCGGAGCCGTTACGAACTGGCGGCCAACCCGGACTGCAATCTTTCCAGGAAGGGCGGCAGCTATTACAGCGCGCTGTTCGAGGGCGATGGCGAGCGGGTGCAATTGCCGGACGCTGCTGCGCTGGCCGCGAAGGCGAAGTTGCCGCAGTCGATTACCGCGCGGGCTGAGCGGATCCAGCCGGAGGCGGCGGATAAGCCAGGGGCGGGTACGGCGGCCGGGAAGGTGCTGGGTGCGGCGCTGATACCTGTGGCGGTTCCGGTGTTTGTGCTGAGCCTGCCGTTTCTGGGGCCGGATCATTGGAAGTGATGGGGCGTTGAAGCCAGGGCATCCACGCGTGGGGTGGATCTACTTGGACATCGCCAATGCCTGAACGTTCACCCTGGAGATCTGTGTGCCAAGCACATTGGAAACTGTGTTGAAGACCGTAGGCTTGATTGTCCTTGCGGCGCTTCCGTTGTTGACCATCTGGTTCATTCAGCGGCGAAGGACACTGAGAGCCCGTTCCGCGTTGGAATCTGGGCTGCGCTTGAACCCGCCTCGGCGGATTTCCGGTACGTCCATGACCTTGGTGATGGTTAATGGGAAAGAGGATCGAGAGCACTACTTCTTTGATACAGATACCTTCTATCTGCATCGGGGCCCAATGCCCACGGCGGTTCCGCTCACGCAGATCACCTCCGTCACCCGAACCTCCGATGTCATCTACGAGCGTTATGTCTGGCAGGTGTGCTTCAGCAAAGCAGCGGGCAGAAGGTGCGTAACGTTCACCAACAACCTGACGCTGTTCAACCGCGACTTCCTGCTCTTCCTGGAGGCGGTGCGGAAAGCCAATCCGCTAGCGACGGTCGATCGAGCGGGCCTGCGCTTCTAATCGCGCGGCGACATCAGCGGCGCCGATTGGTAAACAGAGGGACTAGGTGGATGGTTGTCGTAGATGATTTCGCACGTGTCTCACCCACTCAGCCCATGCTGGCGGCGCGGATCTGGATATCCTGCTGCACGCGCTGATCTTCCAGCTGCTGCTCAAGTTGGTTGGCAATGGCGCGCTGCTGCGCCTCGCGGCTGACCGCGTCGAACTGCTGCATTGATTCTTCAACCGAGGTCTGTGCGGCCAGCTCGGTGGGCATTGCGGCGCGCTGGTGTGCGGGGTCGCTGGGCTCGCCCTGGACCACAAACAGGGTGTGACCGGTGGGCTTGTCTGCTGTGGCGTTGCTCAGCAGCACGTGGTCGACACGGTCCAGGTCGTTGTCTTTGGCCAGCACCAGCAGGCTGGCGGTCATGCGCTCGCTGGCTTCGTCGAAGGTGCGGCCGTGCTTGGCGTCCAACCTTGCCACGCCTTCTCGTACCTGTTGGTAGAGGGCGTGATCGGGATGCTCGGGCTGGGTCGGCAGCAGGGGAGCGGGCGGTGCTTCAGGCTGTTGAAAGGCCATTGCGCTGGACGGCGGGGTGGGCTGCACGTCCATTGGCAATGGCGTGTAAGGACGCTCGTGCTCCGAGACCTTGGGCGCGGCGTCTGTTGCCGGCGGGGGCGCAGCCGGCTCGACTGCGGCGCGGTTAGCTGGAATTTCTGACTCGGGCTGGATCGGCGCCGGCTTTGCGTCGTTTTCGTGGAGGCGAGCAGTCACTGGCGCGGCGTCGGCCACTTCGCTCTGGTTCGCTGGGGCCAGGGAGTGGGCGTGAGTCGCAACTGGATCCTGCGCGGGAGCGTGGCGCTCAACACCGGAAGCAGGCAGCGCACTCGCCTCGGGCTGGGCGCGAGATTGCTCAGCCGCGGGAATGGAGGGTGATGGCGCGGGCGCAGACGGCGTCTGCTGCGCAGGAGAGTCTGCATCCGTGCGCACTTTCTGCTCGCTCGAATCTTCCTGCGTTGGGGGCGCTTTAGCTGCAGTTGGCTCGGGTCGTGGCCCTTCCGGGCGCGCCGGTTCCTGTGCCGGCTCGGCAAGAACCGACGGCGTCGGTGCTGCAGGCGCGGGAGTGCGGTGCTCCTGCACCAGGGGTGGTGCGCTGGGCGCCGGCGCAGCTCGCTCCTCGGCGTGCGCATCGACTACTGCCTGCGGCCTCAGGCGCTCATCGGCGTGTTCGCCGCGCACCTTGGCTACGGCTGCGGCGGCCAGTTGCTGCGCCTGGGGAGCCGCGACGCCCAGCCGGTTCGCTTCCTGCGTGGCCTGATCGTAGGCATCGCGCTCGTTTGCGGTCAGGGCTTCAATACGTCGCTCATGGGAGCCGGGTGTGGGAGCCTCCTGCTGCTGGATCGCCCGGATCTGCGGGTAGGTGCCATTCAACTCGTCGCGGATGTTGCCCTCGGCCAGCGAATCGTAGATCCAACCGTCATGCAGCCATTCGCCATCGTGCTGGCGCTGATAGGTGCGCCCATCGGATGCCAGAACGTGATCTGGATGGTTCCGGGCGAAGACCACCTCCTCCGGAATCTCGCCGTACTGGGACCAGCCTTGCGTGGTGTATACCTGCTCGTACTGCTTGGCGAAGGCGGCTGAACTCCGGGCGGCGTTGAAGGCCATGATGCCTTGAGCGGTCTCATCGAGATGGGCCGCCTTGGCGGCATCGGCTACTTCCACCGTCGTGTTCTTGATGCCGTGCTCAAGGACTTGATGGACGACCTCACGTCGCCATTCGCCGGTTTCCGGACTGCGCTCCCAGGAGCGCGGCAGTGCGCTGGGTGTGTCGGTGGCGTCGCCGGCAATGCTGAAAGGATTTATCGGTTGATCAGGCTCCCGCATCCGCAGGCCAACGGCCAAGCTTGAGGCTTGGTAGTTCAGTTGCTGGGTCAATTCGGCATCGGCCGTCAGCAGCGTAGCCGGGCCGTAGATCGGGCGATCGGCCAAGGTGCCGACGGTGCCTATGATTTCCCGCTCGCTGTGCGTCCAGCCCTTCTCAGGATGCGCGGGATCAAACGTCCAGACTCTGCCGGAGCCGTCGCCCTGATTGTTGATCTTGTACTTCTCGACCCATTCGACAACTTCGCTGGCACCCCACGCACCCAGTCCGGCACCGATAATGCCGGTGACAATCGCGCCGGGGCCGGACTCGATGCCCAGCAGCGTGCCCGCCTTGGCGCCCAGCGCTGCCCCGGTCCAGCCGCCGACACTGCGCGCACCGAAGTCCAATATCGCAGCTTCCGCTCCTGTGCGGTTGTCGCGCGCGTACAGGTCGGCAATCTTTGTCCCTTCCGTGGCTGCTTCAACAACAGTTGCTGCGGCACCGCCGATGACGGCGCCCCGCACCATGTTTGGACGGACGCGGATGGTGTGGTCAATGGTTTGCGCTTGGCGGATGTTGGACGCATTGGCTTCAACAACCTTGAGTGCCGTGCGCTCATCGAAAACGGCTGCCGCTGTTGGCGGACTGACCTTGTCGTTGTGGGGCAGGGTGTTCGCAAGTTCGGCGTGCCAGCGCCCTTGTGCTCGCCAGCCATCGCGCAATGATTGGGTGATTCGAGGTTCTTTCAGTCGAGCTTCGCGTTCGGCTTCCAGTGCTGCGCCCGGTAGGCGGGTGTCGCTATGGCTGTCGTAGACCTGCGCGCCTTCGCGTCCGTAGAGCCGAATCTGGATGCCGGTCTCGGCCTGGACCTTGTCCAGATTGCCGGGCAAGGCTTCGTAGACGTGTTTGCGCACGTCTTCGGGGACGTAGCGGCCGAAGCCAGTGCGATCCATGGATTTGGTAAAGCGACCTTCGACGCCCAGCTCGCTTTCCAGTCGGTGTGCGACGACGCCTCGAATCTCAACATCGTAGCCCTTGGCCTGAAGGTCCTTTATCAGTTTGATTGCGCTATCACCGTTGCCCAGTGTGGTATCGAGGATGAGATTCCTACGACCCTCAACTGCCGCGGAGCGCAATTCTTTGGCCCATTGGCTGGCGTCCTCGTGGGTATGACCGGCCCAGGTGTATGGGTGCCGCTCATACAGTCGCTCTACGCCTGGATATGCATCGCGTAGTTCGTCGGGATCCACGACAACTACATTTCCGCCAAGTTCCGCTTTGCCGAAGTCCTTAAGTGTGCTTTTTCCTGAGCCAGGCTGTCCTGCGAGGAGGATGGCCCTCGGTGTTGTCTGTGAGGTGTGGTGACTCAAGCCACTCTCCGGAATGATCTTTTCCCGAAGAGCCGATTGGTGCACATCTGCTGGCAATTGACCATCCATGGAGGCCATCAGCGTTACCTCATACTGGCTTCAAAGTAGGCGCGCAGCTCACTGAGATTCGCTAGGCCAATGTTGCTGGACCTGGCAAATGACATCAGTCGTTCCTTTTCTTTGGCTCGTTCGATGGCTTGCGGATCGCCTGATGCCACAGCGGCATCAATTTCAGCGCGCGCTTCACTCTTGAATGCACTAAGACAGTCCTCCAACAGCCAGACTGCGGCCTCAAAGGGGGGGGCGTAACTCTGCCGCCCGTCGCTCACTGAAATGAGAGCCCTCTGCAGTTGTTCGATGTGATCCGGATAGTCCTTGAGCAACTCAAGGAGCTTTGCCGGTACCGGGGGAGGGGAATGAGGCATGGGTTTCACCTGGTCAGCGGTTTGACACGTTTTCATGAGTATCTGCACTTGCAGGTATGAGTTCAACGCCACCCAGGTCCTGCTGGGCATCAGAGGAGTGGTCAGATCTCTCCGGGGTTGACTTGAAAGTACTCGTAAAGCTCATGGAGGCCCTTGACTCTCTGGGTCCAATGTCATTTGCGACAGTGGTTGGGCGGGTTGCCTGACGCCTTGATCGAGGAGCGTCTTCGTTGGGGCAGGAGGGGCAGAGCATCCACGCGTGGCGTGGATCTACGAAGGTAAACTGGCTGCCTATGCCCGAAGGAAGCTCGCCCATGTTCAATGGAAAGGTTGCGGTAGTTACCGGCTCCACCAGCGGTATCGGTCTTGGCATTGCCACTGCGCTGGCGCGGCAAGGCGCCGACATCGTGCTGAATGGCTTCGGCGATGCGCAGGAAGTCGAACGCATCCGTTCCAACCTGGAAACTGAGTTCGGCGTGCGGGTGGCGCACGATGGCGCCGACCTGTCTCGCGGCGACGCCGTTGGGGACATGATCGACCACGCCGTGGCGAAGATGGGGCGTATCGACATCCTGGTGAACAATGCGGGCATCCAGCACACCGCGTCGATCGAGGAGTTTCCCGTAGCGAAGTGGGATGCAATCCTCGCACTGAATCTCTCGGCGGTCTTCCACTCAACGGCGGCGGCCTTGCCTTACATGAAGGGGCAGGGAGCCGGTCGCATCATCAACATTGCATCGGTGCATGGGCTGGTTGGGTCGGTGAACAAGTCGGCCTATGTGGCGGCGAAGCACGGCGTGGTGGGGTTCACCAAGGTAACGGCGTTGGAGAACGCGGGTACCGGCATCACCGCCAACGCGATCTGCCCGGGGTGGGTGCGAACGGCGCTGGTCGAGCAGCAGATCACCGCTTTGGCGGAGCGGGAGGGAACGGATCAGGAGGCCGCCGCTCGCGCGCTGCTGGCCGAGAAACAGCCCTCGTTGCAGTTCGTGACGCCTGAGCAGCTGGGGGAAATGGTGGTGTTCCTGGCCTCGGATGCTGCGGCTCAGATCACGGGCACGGCGCTGCCGGTGGATGGGGGCTGGACGGCGCGCTAGCTGGCCGGCTGCCCGCCGGGCATGGCCCGGCGCTACCGGGAGATCGGTGCGGGGTCCGGTGTTATCGGGAGGTCGGTGTGGATCCGGTGTTATCGGGAGATTGGTGTGGGTCCGGTGTTACCGGGAGATCGGTGTGGGGTCCGGTGTTATCGGGAGGTTGGCGCGGTGGTTCGGCGTTATCGAAGCCGGCTGGGATCGATCAGGGGAATCTCGCCCAGCGCATCCAGCGTGACGTGATTGCTGCAGAACCCGAACGGGCTATCCGCGGCGGGCCGCACGTTGTGGCGTGGCACGCTTTCGATGTCCCGTACCTCGTCTACGGCCAAGGCAGAGGTCTCCGTGCCGGCCTGCATCAGCAGCATGGCCGGGCAGCCATGAGCGAACCCGCTCAAGCCGCTGGCCTGGCGCAGGTCGACCACCGGCAGTGCGTGGCCGCGCACGGTGAGGTGCGGGCGCGCGCCACTGCCGGGGCGATCAAAGGTTTCCGGGCCGCGGATTTCAATTGCGACTTCGACATCGATGGCAAACAGGTGGGTACCGGCCCGCACAACAACAACTTCAATGAAGGCCGGCGACGACGGGGCCGGTTCACCGGCCGAAGGGGAAGAGGGCTGCAAGAGGAACCTGTGGAAGGGTATTGAAACTGCAACGCAATGATGCCGTGTTGACGTGACGTAACGCGTACTTTGCGGACGAGCGGCCAGCACGCGTTGCATGCGTCGTTCAGCGGGATCAAGGCGCCTTCACGGGGTTGGCTTGGGCCGTGGGCGGATTGCCAGCCATGGGCTGGCACTACTGGGGCTTGGCGAATACGTCCAGGCCTTTGCCGGTTTCCAGAAGCGATTTCAGGCTCGACAGCACGATCGGCCAGCCCTGGCGGATGCCGGTATCCATGCCGCTGCCCGGTTCCAGCTCGTCATGGGTCACCGTCAGCTTGACCATGTCCTCATACGGCACGATCTCGAACGTCACCCGGCTGTAGGCGTTCGGGTTGTCCGCCTGCGAGGCGGCGGCCCAGGTGATCACCAGTCGCGAGGGTGGGGTGTTTTCCACCACTTCGCCGACCAGTTCGACCTTGCGCTCGTCGTTGGCGCGCACGTGCTGCCAGCGCGAGCCGGGTTTCCAGTCCGATACGTTTTCATGGCCCCAGTAGGTGCGGGCAATCTCCGGCCGGGTGATGGCTTCGAACACCTTCTGCGGCGTGGAGGCGATATAGATCACGTGGATGAAACGGGTGGATTCAGCGCTCATCGTCATTCTCCTTCCAGTTCCTGTTTGAGGTCATGCAGCAGGCTCAGGCGCTGCTGCTCGAACTTGCTTACCCAGCGCGTATAGACATCGTGCAGCGGCACCGGGTTGATGAAGTGCAGCTTCTCGCGGCCACGCCTAACGGTGCTGATCAGGTTGGCGTCTTCCAGCAGGCCCAGGTGCTGGGTAACCGATTGCCGGGCGATCTGCAGGTGCTCGCAGAGCTGCCCCAGCGTCTGCCCGTTGCGCTCGCACAGCAGGTCAAGCAGCATGCGGCGCGTGGGGTCGGCCAGTGCCTTGAACACCTTGTCTGCATCCATGGGGTGCCTTCAATTCCAGTTGTCGATCTTGACGTCGTGTGGGCTGGGCTGACCGCGCCCGGTTTCCAGCAGGGATTTCAGGCTCATCAGGAAGATGGCCCACTTGGTGCTGCAGTGGTGCATGAACTCCACGCGCTCCTTCCAGCCTTCATGGCTGAACAGCACGATGCAGTAGTCGCCGTCCTGGTGCAGGGCGAAGCGCGCGGTGGTACCGATCCATTCCGGTGGGCCGTCGATGAATTCCCACAGCACCCGCTCGTTCGGCTGCAGCTGCAGCAGCTTCATCTGCATGGCGCCGATTTCCTGGCCGTTGGCGGTGAAGCGGGCGGTGACGGTGCCGCCGGGGTGGCGGTCGCCGGTGGTGTCTTCGGCCCACCAGGCGGCGATGCCTTCGGGGGTGGCCAGGGCCTGGTAGACCTGGGCTGATGGGGCCTTGATGCCGACTCTGTGAGCGATATCCACCATGACTGCGGCTCCACGGTGGGCGGCGGGGTGCCGTCCGTGGGATCACAATAGGCAGGTAAATGCCTGCATGTCAACTGTGCGGACGTGGATTTTCAACCGGGGTAGTGCCGGCCGCTGGCCGGCAGCTTGGGGGAGTTGGGTGATGGCAGTTGCCGGCCAGCGGCCGGCACTACCGGTCGATGCAGCGGCGTGAATTGTCGGCCTGGGTGGTGCCGGCCGCTGGCCGGCAGCCTGGTGGAGTGGGTGATTGCAGTTGCCGGCCAGCGGCCGGCACTACCGGTCAATGACGCGGCGTGGATTGTCGGTTGGGGTAGTGCCGGCCGTTGGCCGGCAGCCTGGTGGAATTGGGGGACTGCAGCTGCCGGCCAGCGGCCGGCACTACCGGGATGCCGCGTGCGATTGGCGGCGTCTCAGTTTTCCGCGTCCTGCAGTGCTGCATGCAGTTTGTCGGTGATCTGCTGCAGTGCGGCCAGGTCATCGGCTGAGAGATGGTCGAGGAAATTCCGGCGGACGCTGGCGACGTGTACCGGCCGTGCTGCGCTCAGCTGGGTGCGGCCTTCTGAGGTCATGCGGATCACCACCACGTTGTCACTGTCGGTGTCGCGCTCGATCAGGCCACGGCCGGCCATGCGGGTGAGCTGGTGCGAGAGCCGGGTCTTGTCCCATTCCAGGTAGTCCTGCAGGTCGCGCTGGCGGCGGCAGCGGTCCTTGGCCTTGCTCAGTTCCATCAGCACGACGAAGTCGGCACTGGAAAGCCCGGTGCTGCGGGTGATGTCGTGGACGATGCGGCCGGAGGTGATCTCGGCCATGCGCCGGAAGCCGCGCCAAGCGGCCCACTCGTCAGGGGTGATGGTGGGTGAGGTCATGCGCTCACGTTGCCTGCGGTTGGTTGACGTGTCAACTCGAGCGTTCTACGGTTGATGTATCAACCGACCAGCAGGCCACCTCATGCCGCACCCTCCACGTATCGCCATCATCGGCGCGGGCCCCGCCGGCCTGACGGCCGCGCTCATCCTGCATCGCGGCGGCCATCGGGTGAGCGTGTACGAGGGCGAGTCGTCCGGGCAGCAGCGCACCCAGGGCGGCACGCTGGACCTGCACGAGGACTCCGGCCAGGTAGCGCTGCAGCGGGCTGGTCTGCTGGAGGCGTTCCGGGCGGTGGCGCGCCATGAAGGCCAGGAGGCGCGGGTGGGTGATCCGTGGTCCGGGGCGATTACCGCAGGTGGGTTCGGGCCGGAGGGAACCATGGACAAGCCGGAGATCGACCGCGGTGACCTGCGCCAGTTGCTGCTGGACGCGTTGCCGGCCGACACGGTGCAGTGGGGCCATTGCCTGAGCGAGATGGAACCTGCAGATGCCGGCCGCCACAACCTGCGCTTCGCCAATGGCGTGCAGGCCGAGGCGGACATCGTGATCGGTGCCGATGGTGCGTGGTCGAGGGTGCGCGCTGCGTTGAGTGCCTGCCAGCCGCTGTCGACTGGTATCACCTTCTTTGAAGGATGGATCGCGCAGCCTGCGGCGGATATCGCGGCCATGGTGGGGCAGGGCAGCTTGTTCTGCTTTGGCGGCGAGGAAGCGCTGTTCGGTCAGCGCAACAGCGGCGATCGATTCTGCGTGTATGCAGCGCTGAAGCGGCCTTCCGATTGGCTTGATGCGCAGATCGCGCAGCAAGGCATGCGTGCGCTGGTGACAGGCAGCTACAGCGGCTGGGCACCGAACCTGCGGCGGCTGCTGGAGGCGTGCACCGATTTCGTGCGGCGGCCGATCTACAGCCTGCCGGCGGATTTCCGTTGGACACTGCGCAACGGCGTGACGCTGATCGGCGATGCTGCCCATCTGATGCCGCCGGTGGGCGTGGGCGTGAACCTCGCGATGCTGGACGCGTCGGATGTGGCGATGGCGTTGTGTGCGCAGCCGGATGCAGTGAGTGCCATTCGCCACGCCGAGTCCATTGTGTGTGAGCGCGCCAGCGCGCTGATGCCGGACGCCATCGACGGGTTCCAGCGCTGGTTCACTACCGAGGCGACGGCTGACGGCGGTTGAGGCCGCTGGAAACGCGGGGACAGCAAGCACCTGCGTCACTGCGTCGCAGCCTTTCTGCAGGATGCGGTACATCGGTTCGGCGCTAGAGTGGGGGCTACCCCATCCAGGAAGGAGACGCGCATGTACTACAGCAGTGGCAACTACGAGGCCTTCGCGCGCCCGCGCAAGCCGGCGGGCGTGGACAACAAGACGGCCTGGTTCGTGGGTTCGGGCCTGGCCTCGCTGGCCGGTGCGGCGTTCCTGGTGCGCGATGGGCGCATGCCCGGCGAGCGCATCACCATCTTGGAACAGCAGCAGATTGCCGGTGGCGCGCTGGATGGCCTGAAGGTGCCGGAGAAGGGTTTCGTGATCCGCGGCGGCCGCGAGATGGAAGACCATTTCGAGTGCCTGTGGGATCTGTTCCGTTCGATTCCGTCGTTGGAAATCGACGATGCCAGTGTGCTGGACGAGTTCTACTGGTTGAACAAGGACGACCCGAACTATTCGCTGCAGCGTGCCACGATCAATCGCGGCGAAGATGCGCATACCGATGGCTTGTTCACCCTGAGCGAGCAGGCGCAGAAGGACGTGATCGCGCTGTTCCTGGCCACCCGGCAGGAGATGGAGAACAAGCGCATCAACGAAGTGCTTGGCCGCGATTTCCTGGACAGCAATTTCTGGCTGTACTGGCGCACGATGTTCGCGTTCGAGGAATGGCACTCGGCGCTGGAGATGAAGCTGTACCTGCATCGTTTCATCCACCATATCGGCGGGCTGCCGGATTTCTCGGCGCTGAAGTTCACCAAGTACAACCAGTACGAATCGCTGGTGCTGCCGCTGGTGAAGTGGCTGCAGGAGCGCGGCGTGCGTTTCCAGTACGGCACTGAAGTGACCGATGTGGACTTCGAGCTGCAGGCGGGCCGCAAGCAGGCCACGCGCATCCACTGGACACGGGACGGCCAGGCCGGTGGCGTGGACCTGGGCGCGGACGATCTGGTGTTCATGACGATCGGCTCGCTCACCGAGAATTCCGACAACGGCGACCACCACACCGCTGCGCGCTTGAATGAAGGCCCGGCACCGGCGTGGGACCTGTGGCGGCGCATCGCTGCCAAGGATGCGGCGTTCGGGCGCCCGGATGTATTCGGTGCGCATATACCGGAAACCAAGTGGGAATCGGCGACGGTAACCACGTTGGACGCGCGCATTCCGGCGTACATCGAGAAGATTGCCAAGCGCGATCCGTTCAGCGGCAAGGTGGTGACCGGCGGCATCGTGAGCGTGCGTGACTCGCGCTGGTTGATGAGCTGGACGGTGAACCGCCAGCCGCACTTCAAGAACCAGCCGAAGGACCAGATCGTGGTGTGGGTGTATTCGCTGTTCGTGGATACGCCCGGCGATTACGTGAACAAGCCGATGCAGGACTGCACGGGCGAGGAGATCACCCGCGAGTGGCTGTACCACCTGGGTGTGCCGGTGGAGGAGATCGACGAGCTGGCGGCGACCGGGGCGAAGACGGTGCCGGTGATGATGCCGTACATCACTGCGTTCTTCATGCCGCGCCAGGCCGGTGACCGCCCGGACGTGGTGCCGGAGGGCGCGGTGAATTTTGCCTTCATCGGCCAGTTTGCCGAATCGAAGCAGCGCGACTGCATCTTCACCACCGAGTATTCGGTGCGCACGCCGATGGAAGCGGTGTACACGCTGCTGGGCATCGAGCGCGGCGTGCCGGAGGTGTTCAATTCGACCTACGACGTGCGCACGCTGCTGGCCGCGACCGGGCGTCTTCGAGATGGCAAGGAGCTGGACATTCCGGGGCCGGCGTTCCTGCGCAACCTGCTGATGAACAAGCTGGACAAGACCCAGATTGGTGGGCTGCTGCGCGAGTTCGGGCTGGTGCAGGACGACTGAGCGAGCGGGGAGGTAGCGCCGGGCCATGCCCGGCGTCTCGCGCCGCAGTGGCCGCTTCGCTCGCCGGGCATGGCCCGGCGCTACCGGGACTCAGCAACCCACCAGCCGGTCGGCGCTGAGGCCACTGCGGTGCTGGTTGCGGTATTCGATGGGGCTGGCGTCGACCATGCCGCGGAAGTGCCGGCGGAACGATTCCTGCGATCCGAACCCGGCCTGTTCGGCCACCCATTGCAGCGGGCGGTCGGTGGTTTCCAGCAGTTCGCGTGCGTAGGCCACGCGTTCGCGGATGAGCCAGTCGATGGGCGACAGGCCGGTGGCTTCCAGGAACTGCCGCTGCAGGGTGCGCTGGCTGAGTGCGGCCTGTTCGGCCAGGCTGCCCAGCGAATGCGGCTCGCGCAGGTTGCGGCGCATCCATTCCATCAGTTTCGCCAGCCGCGTGGGCTCGCCCAGCGGGATCGCGCGGCTGACCCGCTGGCTGCGTTCGGCATCACGCCAGGGTGCCAGCACCAGCCGTTCGGCCACCAGATTGGCCACGCGCGCGCCGTAATCCTTGCGCACCATGTGCAGCATCATGTCCATGCCGGTGGCCGAGCCGGCCGAGGTGATGATGCTGCCGGCGTCCACGTACAGCACATCGTCGCGCACGTGGATGCGCGGAAATTCGCGCGCCAGCGTTTCGGTGAGGCGCCAGTGGGTGGTGGCTTGGCGACCATCGAGCAAACCGGCCCAGGCGAGCACGAATGCACCGGAGCAGATGGACGTGATGCGTGCGCCGCGCGCGTGGGCGCGGGTGAGGGCATCAAGCAACGCCTGCGGCGGGCGCTCGCTGGGTTCGCGCCAACCGGGAATGACGATGATGTCGGCGTCGTCGACGGCGCTCAGATCGTAGGGCAGCTGCACCTGCGCACTGCCGAGCATGCGCAGTGCACCGGGCTCGCCAGCGCAGAGCTGGGTGCGGTACCAGGCCACGCCCAGTTCAGGGCGGATGGGTGCGAACAGGCCGACCGCGCAGCCGAATTCGAACAGGCCCTGGCCGTGGCAGGCCACGATGGCGACGGTGGGCGCGGTCGGATCGGCAGGCAGGGTGGGCATGGCTTGATGCTACCGACGCAGGCACGTGCCGCTGAGTGGCGCGCGGGCATGAGGTGATGCCCGCAGGGTATATGGAGACCGGGGTCAGATCCTTTCCGCAGGAAGGGCTCTGACCCTGCGGATTCGCGTGTATGGGGTCAGAGCCCTTTCCTTTGGAAAGGGATCCGACCCGGTGTGTGCAGGCTGCGTAAGGTCATTACCAGCGGTCATGTGGCTGGCGCGATGTGACGGTCACATGACGCGATATCCGCTGTTGCGTGTTGGGCGTGGGCTCTTGAATGGAGGCGTGTCTCCGGCCCACCCCCACGAGCCCCCATGCCTGCTGCCCACATTCCTGCGCTGTCCACGCTCTCCCTGCTGATTGCCGCCACTCTTGCCGTTGCTCCGGCGTATGCGGCTGAGACCGATGCACCGTCGGCGGCCACTGCTACTTCTGCCAACCTTGCTGCGTCCACGCTGGATGCGGTGGTGGTGACCGGTTCACGCACCAGCACGCGCACGGTGAAGAACAGCTCGACACCGATCGACGTGATTTCCGCCGAGGACCTGGCCGCGACCGGCCAGGCCAACCTGCTGGAGGCGCTGCAGCGCAGCCTGCCATCGCTCAGCCAGATCGGCGGTTACCAGAGCGACCAGGAAAGCCTGATCCGCGGTTACCAGCTGCGCAACCTGTCGCCGGGTTACACGCTGGTGCTGGTGAACGGCAAGCGCCGCAACGCCAGCGCGTATGTCAGTGGCGCCAACGGTGGCGGCTATCCCGGCCACGCCTGGGCCGATCTGGCGCTGATTCCGGTGTCGGCCATCGACCATGTGGAGGTGCTGCGTGATGGTGCTTCGGCCATCTATGGTTCGGACGCGATCACCGGAGTGATCAACGTGATCCTGAAATCGCAGGCGCACGGTGGCGATGTGTCGGTGGAGAGCGGGCAGAGCACCGATGGCGACGGCAGCCGCACCAGCGTGCGCGCCAACATCGGCCTGCCGTGGGGCGAGGATGGCTTCATCAACCTGTCCGGCGAGAGCACGCGCCAGCACCATGCGATCCGCACGCGGCGCTACATCGACGGCTACCTGAGTTATCCCGCCGTGGATGGCAACGGCAACCTGGTGGCGCTGCGTCCAAACAACCGCCTGCCGGCTGGAGCGACGCCGAACCCGGCCGAGGCCGGGCGCGATGCCGAGGCCAACATCATCCTCAGCTCGCCGTCGTATGCGCTGAAGGCCTTCGCGGTGAACGTGGGCCATGGCCTGGGCGAGAACGCCCAGTTCTACGCCAATGCGACCGCCAGCGACCGCACCGCGCAGGCGATCCAGAACTTCCGCCTGCCGGCAACGATCTTCACCACCTACAAGGCGCCGGGCGTGCTGAGCGTGTTTCCCGATGGCTTCCTGCCGGTGCTGGAAACCAAGGAGAAGCAGTACACCGGCACGGCTGGGGTGAAGGGCCAGGTTGCGGGGTGGGACTACGACTTCAGCCTGACCGGCAACCGCAACACGGTGCGCACCTACACCCGCAATTCGGTGAACTACTCGCTGCCGTACCCCGGCTCGCCGACCGACTTCTATGACGGCAAGCTGGATTACCAGCAGGGCATCGCCAACCTTGATCTGCGTCGAGGCTTCGAGGTGGCGGCCTTCGCATCGCCGCTGGAAGTGAGTGCCGGTGCCGAGTACCAGCACGAACAATACGAACGCGGGGCAGGGCAGTGGGAGTCGTACACCGGCTTCGGTGCGGCTGCCTTCGTCGGCTATTCCACCGCCGATGCGGTGAAGGCCAACCGCAACAGCAAGGCGGTGTACGCCGGTGCAGCGACCAACATCACGTCGCGCTGGTACCTGGACGCCGCCGCGCGCTGGGAAGACCACTCGGACTTCGGCACGGTGTCGACCGGTCGGTTGACCACGCGCTTCGACTTCACCGATGCGCTGGGCGTACGTGCCACGGTCAGCAATGGCTTCCACGCGCCGAGCCTGGGCGCGCAGTTCTACCAGGCCACCGGCAGCTGCCCGTGCGGTACCACGCTGGTGGCGCAGGTCGCTTCGCCGGCGGCGGTGGCGCTGGGCGCTACGCCGCTGAAGCCGGAGAAGGCCACCAACTACAGCCTCGGCGTGACCTGGGACCCGAGCCCGGCATTCCATCTGGCGGTGGATGCGTACCAGATCGACATCCGTGGCCAGCTGGGCCAGTCCAGCCAGATCGGCTACAACGCGCAGGACCCGGCGCGGGTGACCGACAACAGTGGCACCGTGCTGACCGCCGCGCAGAAGAACACCATCGACGCGCTGCTGGGCACGGCCGGCATCAGCATCCTGCCCGGTGATGCGTTCTATGCCAGCTACTTCACCAACGTGGGCGACACCCGCACGCGCGGCGTGGAGCTGACCCTGGAGGCGAACCAGGAAACGCAGTGGGGCAAGCTGCGCTGGAGCTACGCGGCCAATGTGGGCCGCACCACCATCCAGAAGGTGAGCGCGATTCCGCAGGCGTTGCAGGGGCTGCCGAACATCAACCTGCTGACCAAGTCGAGCGAGTACGCGCTGCGCTTCCGCACGCCGTCGTACACGCAGGTGGCGGGGCTGGGCTGGCAGAACGGGCGCTGGCGTTCGAACGTGGACTTCACTTACTACGGCCCGATCAAGCGCCTGAACAACGGCGTGGAGTACAAGCAGCTGCCGGTGCTGGTGACCAACCTGTCCGGTGGCGTCGAGCTGGGTGCCGGTTGGAGCGCGGCGCTGGGCATCAACAACGTGTTCGACAAGCGCACCCGCAAGGTGCCTGCGTACGCACGCAGCGCCACCGATGTGGCCAGCATCGAGACCACCTGGGACAGCGGTGATGTGCTGAGCAACGTCGGGACGTTCTGGTACGGGCGCGTCAATTACCGGTTCTGAGGTTCATGTGAAACGTCGCCGGGCATGGCCCGGCGCTACCGAGGAGGGGGTCATGTCATCTGCATTGAATGTGGTTGCGTTGATTGGTTCGCCGACGGCGTCGGCCAACTCGCGCACGTTGCTGCTGGTGCGGCATCTGCTGGAAGAACTGCGCGAGCGGGTCAACATCAGCGTGGAGCTGGTCGAGCTGGCGCCGATCGCGCGCTCGCTGGGGCAGGCGCTGCAGCGTAGTGAAGTGGAGCCGCAGGTGGAACGCGCACTGGCCACGATTGAATCTGCACAGCTGCTGGTGGCGGCCGCGCCGGTGTATCGTGGGTCGTATCCGGGCCTGTTCAAGCACCTGATCGACTTCATCGGGCTGGACGCGCTGGTGGATACGCCAGTGCTGCTGGCGGCTACTGGTGGGAGCGAGCGCCACGCGCTGGTGATCGACCATCAGCTGCGTCCACTCTTCAGCTTCCTGCAGGCGCACACGCTGCCGATCGGGGTGTATGCCACGCCGGCCGACTTCGACGGCGACCGGATCAACAGCGCTGCACTGCAGGCACGCATCCAACTGGCGGCCGAGCGCGCGGCGGGACACGTGGCGCCCTTGGCGGCGGCGCTGCCTGCGCCGCTGCGCAGGATCGCCTAGGACGTGGCGGTGCAGCTGCGGCATCTGGCGTTCCTCACGCCGGGAAGCTATCTGCCGGAACAACCACGCGCGGGCCTGGACGCGACGCTGGCGCTGATCGCGTTTGCCGAACAGCTGGGCTATGACGGCGCGTGGGTGCGCCATCGCCACCTGGAACCGGGCATCAGCTCGGCAGCGGTGTTCCTGGCGGCGGCCAGCCAGCACACCACGCGCATCGAACTGGGCAGTGCGGTCATCCAGCTGGGCTACGAAACACCGTTCCGCCTGGCCGAGGATCTGTCCTTGCTGGATGCGCTGGCAGGTGGCCGGCTGCAGGTAGGCGTCAGTACCGGCGCGCCGCCACACGGCGGGCTGGTAGGGCCCTTGCTGTACGACAGCGACCCTGCGCGCATCGACTTTTCCCATGGCCGGGTGGCGCGGTTGCTGGAAGCGCTGCGTGGTGAACCGTTGGGCACCGCCGATGCCGAAGTCGGCAACGCCGCCACGCGCTATCGCCCGCGTCTGCAGCCACATGCGCCGGGGTTGGTGGACCGGGTCTGGTACGGCGCTGGCTCCCTGCAGTCGGCGCGTTCTGCGGGTGAGCAGGGGCTGCATCTGCTGCTGGGCAACGTCAACCGTGCCGAGCTGAGTGATGACTTCTTTGGCGCCCAGCTGCAGCACCTGCAGGCCTATCGTGCGGCATTGCCGGTGGGCAGCGCACGCCGCGTGGCGGTGGGGCGGGTGCTGGTGCCCACCGAGGGTGTGGATGCGGCCACGCGGCAGCGGATCGAGGTCTTCAGTGCGCAGCGGCATGCGCGCACCCTGGCCCCGCAAGGGCCGCGACGCACGATGTTCGCACCCGACGTGGTCGGCAGCACGGCGCAGATCATCGCGCGGTTGCAGGCCGATCCGCTGCTGCAGCAGGTGGACGAGCTGCGGGTGGAACTGCCCTATGAGCTGCCCGAGCAGGACTACCGGCGCATCCTCACCACGGTGATCGAGGACATCGCGCCGGCGCTGGGCTGGCGCGCACCTGCGCAAGCGGCGTGATGCCGCCCGTGCCCATAACGGCCGGCAGTCTGCTTATTGCCAACCTGCATCTGCATGGCCGGATCCGACCGTGGATTGTCGAGTTCCGGCGCTGGCATCGGGCCGTCCTTCTCTAGCATCGATATCGAAGCGGCAGTGCATTGCCGGCCCCTACGAGGACGATCCCGTGGCTGTAGACGCAACCCACAAACCCATCCTGTTCCTGCTGGACCGCGAGTTCGAGGACGGCCAGCTGCCCGGCCAACGCTTCTTCTGCCGGCACAGCCTGCTGCTGGAAGGTGCGCTGTCGAGCATCGATGGCCTGGACGCACAGCTGGATGTGCGCCGCATCGGCTTCAGCCGACCGCGCCGCGAGGTGATCGCCGAGATCGGTGAGCAGGACCAGTCGCTGCCGAAGCTGGTGCTGCCGCAGGGCGTGGTCAATGAGCACGCCAGTGGTGAGTACCAGCAGCGCCAGTACATCTCCGGTGCTGAGCCGATCCTGGCGGCACTGAATGGCCTGCTCGGCATTCCCGTGGCCCATCCCTGAGCGAGGACGTGACGATGAGCTACCTCACCAGCGTGTTGGACAAGAGCCCGGTGGCCGACGGCAGCACGCCCGAACAAGCGCTGCGCAACAGCCTGCAACTGGCGCAGCGCGCCGAGCAACTGGGTTACCACCGCTACTGGTTTGCCGAACACCATGCCGCGCCGACGCTGGCCAGCCCGGCACCGGAAGTGCTGGCGGCGTGGGTGCTGGCGCAGACCCGGCGCATCCGCATCGGCAGTGGCGGGGTGATGCTGCGCCACTACGCCCCCTACAAGGTGGCCGAGAATTTCAATCTGCTGGCCGCCCTTGCGCCCGGACGCGTGGATCTTGGCGTGGGCAAGGCGCCGGGTGGTCTGCCGGCATCGACTGCCGCACTGGCCGCCGGTCGCCCGGCATTCGCCGATTTCGACCAGCAGCTGCGCGACCTGGAAGGATATCTGTCCGATGCGCAGGCAGACGCGCAGGCGCGGCCGATTCCGCAGACGCCACCGGAGCGCTTCCTGCTGGGCGCGAGTCCACAGAGTGCGCGGCAGGCCGCAGAGCTTGGCTGGCGCTTCGTCTACGCCGCCCACTTCGATGGCGACCCGAAGCACATCGAGGCCGCCTTCCAGGCCTATCGCGCGGTGTCCGCGCACGCCCCGTTGCTGGCAACGGTGGCCTTCGCCGCGCCCACCAGCGAGGCCGCCGCCCGCTATATCGGCGCGCTGCGGGTCTACAAGCTGCACCTGGCGCCAGGGCAGACGGTGAACCTGCCCAGTCCCGAGGCCGCTGCCGAATACGCGCGGCAGGTCGGGGTTGCTGATTTCCGCATCGAAGAAACACGCCCCAGCGTGCTCTCTGGCGATGCGCAGCATGTACGCAGCGAGCTGGATGCGCTGCACCGCCGCTTCGGCGTCGGTGAATTCATCCTCGACGCGCCGGTGGCCGACCTCGACGCACGCCTGACGTCCCTTGAACTGCTGTCGCCCGCGCCCCGCGCGGCGGTGGCCTGACTGCTGGAGCCACCCCATGAGCACGACCCCGCGTCCCATCCCCTTCGGCATCATGCTGCAGGGCCCCGGCAGCCACATGCATGCGTGGAAGCACCCGTCCAACGTGCCCGATGCCAGCGTCAACCTGGGCTACTACATCGACATCGCGCGTACCGCCGAGGATAACGGCATTGCCTTTGGCTTCGTTGCCGATGGGCTGTACATCAACGAGAAGTCGATTCCGCATTTCCTCAACCGCTTCGAACCGATCTCGCTGCTGTCGGCGCTGGCGACGGCGACGAAAAAGATCGGCCTGGCCGGCACGCTCTCCACCTCGTATAGCGACCCGTTCACCGTGGCGCGCCAGTTCGCTTCGCTGGATCTGCTCAGCGGTGGCCGTGCAGGGTGGAACGTGGTGACCTCGCCGCTGGAAGGCTCGGGACGAAATTACGGGCGTCCGCATCCGGAACACGCGCTGCGCTACCAGATTGCTGATGAGTACCTGGAGGTGGTGCAGGGGCTGTGGGATTCGTGGGATGACGATGCGTTCGTGCGTGACCGCGACAGCGGCACGTTCTTCGCGCCGGAGAAGTTCCGCCGGCTGGATCACAAGGGCCGCTTCTTCCAGGTGGAAGGCCCGCTCAACATCCAGCGCTCGCCGCAGGGGCAGCCGGTGATCTTCCAGGCCGGATCGTCCGACGATGGCATTGCGTTGGCTGGCAAGTACGCCGATGCGGTGTTCACCCACGCGCCGTCGCTGGAGGAGACCCGTACGTTCACCCAGAAGGTGAAGAACTCGGCGATCGCCCATGGCCGCAGCGCCGGTGACGTCAAGATCTTCCCGGGCATCGGCCCGATCGTCGGCCGCACGGCGGAAGACGCCGAGGCCAAGTACCAGGCGATTGCCGCGCTGGCCGGGCTGGACGATGCCCTGGCGTATCTCGGCCGCTTCTTCGACCACCATGATTTCAGCCAGTACGACCCGGATGCACCGTTCCCGGAGCTGGGTGACATCGGCGCCAATTCCTTCCGCTCCACCACCGACCGCATCAAGCAGGACGCGCGCGAGCAGGGCCTGAGCCTGCGCCAGGTGGCACTGCAGGCGGTGAGCCCGCGGCCGAACTTCATCGGCACGCCGGAACATGTGGCCGACGAACTGATCCGCTGGTTCGACGCCGGCGCCAGCGATGGCTTCATCCTCGGCTTCGCCGCGCAGCGCGAAGGCCTGGATGATTTCGTAACGCTGGTGCTGCCCCTGCTGGAAGCACGCGGTTACCACCGCAGTGCGCTGGAAGGACAGACCCTGCGCGACCACCTGGGCCTGCCACGCAAGGCAAGCCGTTACAGCACCGACGCCGAGCCGGCGCGGAAGGTGGGATAAGGCGATGAGCGGAGAAAACGCGGTAGCGCCGGGCCATGCCCGGCGGAGTTCCCCAACGACTGGCGTGCTGCCCGAAATCGCGGCACGTGCCGAACAGGCCATCGCGATCCGCCACGACCTGCACCAGCACCCGGAACTAGCCTTCGAAGAGCACCGCACCAGCGCCCGCGTGGCCGAGCTGCTGCAGCAATGGGGCTACGCGGTCAGCACCGGCATCGGCGGCACCGGCGTGGTCGGTACGCTGCAGCGCGGGCAGGGCCGTCGCCGGTTGGGTCTGCGCGCCGACATCGATGCGCTGCCGATCCATGAAGAATCCGGGCTGGCCTATGCCAGCCAGCGCGAAGGCCTGATGCACGCCTGCGGCCACGATGGACACACCGCCATCCTGCTCTCGGCTGCCCACTACCTTGCGCACCACGGGCGTTTCGATGGCACCTTGCAGCTGGTGTTCCAGCCGGCCGAGGAAACCGGCTCGGGCGCTTCGAAGATGATCGCCGATGGCCTGTTCGAGCGCTTTCCGGTCGATGCCATCTATGGCCTGCACAACTGGCCGGGCGTGCCGGTGGGGCACTTCGGCTTCGTCGACGGACCGGCGATGGCCTCGGTGGACTGGGCGCGTCTGCGGGTGATCGGCAAGGGCGGCCACGGCGCCGAGCCGCAGGGCAGCGTCGATCCGATCCTGGCTGCCGCGCACATCATCACCGCGCTGCAGAGCGTGGTGTCGCGCAATGTCGATCCGCGGCAGATGGGCGTGGTCACCGTCGGTTCGATCCATGGTGGGCAGGCGGCCAATGTCATCCCCGATGTGGTGGAGCTGAAGCTGACCGTGCGCGCCTACCTGCCGGCGGTGCGCGATACGCTGCGCCGGCGGGTCACCGACATTGCCGAGCAGACCGCCGCTGCCTTCGGTGCGCGTGCCGAGATCGAATTCCCGCGTGGCTTCCCCAGCGTGATCAACCACCCTGAGCAGACGGCCTACATCCGCGAGGTGGCTCTACAGGGGTTCGGTGCGGCGCAGGTGGTGGAGGCCTTCGCGCCGCGTACCGCCAGCGAGGACTTCGCCTTCCTGCTGCAGGCGCGGCCGGGCAGTTTCGTGTTCGTCGGCAACGGCGACAGCGCGCCGCTGCACAGCCCGCGCTATGTGTTCAACGACGCGGCCATCGCCCCGGCGGCCAGCCTGTGGGCGCGTCTGGCCGAGCACTATCTGGTGGAGGACGTGGCATGAGCGTGCGGTACGACAACGATCGGTTCCTGTACACCTCGGTGGACGATCCGCTGGCGCGCCCATTGTTCGACGGCCTGGAGCAGGAGTACGACCACCGCTATGCGGATGTGCGCCGGCGTATTGGTGGCAGTGCCCGCGAGGAGCTGCAGCGCTATCCGGCCGAAGCCTTCGCTGCCCCGGTCGGTGCGTTCGTGCTGCTGCTGCGCGACGGCGTGGCGATTTCCGGCGGCGCGTTCATGCCGCATCGCGATGAGGACACCGCAGAGTTCAAACGCATCTGGACGCTGCCTGGCCTGCGTCGGCAGGGCATCGCGCGGCGCGTGCTGCAGGAACTGGAAGACCAGGCTGCACGGCAGGGCTATCGGCGCGTGTTCCTGACCACCGGCTTCCGCCAGCCCGAGGCGGTCGGCCTGTACCTCAGCCACGGCTACACCGCGTTGTTCGATCTGCATGCGGACCCGGAAACCATCGCGCATCTGCCGTTCGAAAAACACCTGGTGCCACAGCCACAGTCACAGGCGGGCGACGCAGCTACCCTCGCACTGCATGGAGCGGCGGCATGAGTACGCCTTCCACTGCCATCGAGGGCATTGTCCGCCAGCCGGCCACGGCGTTGAAGATCGTGCCGGCGCGGCATCCGTTGCAGGTGATCGGCACGGTATTGGCACTCGCGCTGATCCTGATCGGCCTGCAGTCGGTGCTGGGCAATCCGCGCTGGGGCTGGGGCACGTTCGCCGAGTGGTTCTTTGCCCGGCCGGTACTGGAAGGGTTGGGGCGAACGCTGCTGCTGACCGCACTCGGTACCGGCCTCGGCTTCGCGCTGGGCACCTTGCTGGCCTTGGCCCGGGTCTCCGGTTCACCGCTGTTGTCGGCAGTGTCGTGGGGCTACGTGTGGCTGTTTCGTTCGATTCCGCTGCTGGTGCTGTTGCTGCTGCTGAACAACCTGGGCTACCTGTACAGCACCATCGAACTGGGCGTTCCCTTCACCGGCATCAGCCTGTTCTCGTACCCGACCACGCAGCTGATCGGCGTGTTCACTGCCGCCGTGCTCGGCCTCACCTTGAACCAGGCGGCGTTCTCGGCCGAGGTGATCCGTGGTGGCATCCTGTCGGTCGACCACGGCCAGTACGAGGCGGCCGCAGCGTTGGGCCTGCCGCGTGGGCGCCAGGTGCGCCGCATCATCCTGCCGCAGGCGATGCGTTCGATCCTGCCCGCGGCGTTCAATGATGTGATCGGCCTGGCCAAGAGCACCTCGGTGGTCTACGTGCTGGCGTTGCCGGAGCTGTTCTACACCGTGCAGGTGATCTACCGGCGCAACCTGGAGGTAGTGCCGCTGCTGATGGTGGCCACGGTGTGGTATCTGGTGATCCTTACCGTGCTGTCGCTGCTGCAACGGCGGGTGGAGCAGCGTTTCGCGCGCGGCCAGCTGCAGCATGAGCGCAGCGTGTCGCGGGTACCGTCGACGTCACCGCGCCCGGCGGTGCCGGCCATTGCACGCGTGCCCAGCCGCGCGGCATTTGCCGTGCCGATCGAGGCCGGAACGGGCGCGGCTGTGTCCCTGCAGGGCGTGGGCAAGGCCTTCGGAGAGCAGACGGTGCTTGATGACGTGCATCTGGAACTGAGGGCCGGCAGCGTGACCGTACTGATTGGTCCGTCCGGTGCGGGCAAGTCCACGCTGCTGCGGCTGATCAATCACCTGGAGCGTGCTGACAGCGGCTTCGTCACCGTGGGCGGCCAGCTGATCGGTTACCGCCGCGACGGCGACACCCTGTACGAGCTGCCGGAAGGTGAGATCCGCCGTCGCCGCGCGGAAGTCGGCATGGTGTTCCAGGGCTTCAACCTGTTCCCGCACATGACCGCACTGGAGAACATCATCGAAGCACCGATCGCGGTGCGCGGCATTTCGCGCGCCCAGGCCGAGCAGCAGGCACGCACCCTGCTGGAGCGGGTGGGGCTGGCCGACAAGGCCGATGCCTTCCCGCGCCAGCTGTCTGGCGGCCAGCAGCAGCGTGTGGCCATCGCCCGCGCGCTGGCCCTGCAGCCGAAGGTACTGCTGTTCGACGAGCCGACCTCCGCGTTGGACCCGGAGCTGGTGGCGGAGGTGCTGAGCGTGATCGAGGAACTGGCCAGTTCCGGCACCACGCTGGTGATCGTCACCCACGAACTGGGCTTCGCCCGCCGCGTGGCCGACCACGTGGTGATGATGGACCAGGGCCGGGTGATCGAGCAGGGCACGCCGGACGCGCTGTTTGAACACCCGCGCCAGCAACGCACCGCCGATTTCCTGGCCAAGACCCTGTAACCCTTTTTCGAGAACCGCCATGAGCCCAGCATCGCAGCGACGTCCCGCCCGTAGCACCCTGTTGATCGTCGGTGTGCTGGTCATCGGCATTGCCGGCATCGTCTATTCGCGCGTGCGCCAGGGCCCCGACGGCGTGCCCGTTGCAGCGACCTCGCTGGCGGCCAGCAACGCGCAGATACTGAAGGGCACGCCCGATCCGAAGGCGCAGGCGCTGATTCCGGCCGGCTATCGCTTCGTCACCCCCGGCGCGTTCACCATCGCCACCCATCCCGGCCAGCTGCCATTGGCCGACTACGGTGCCGACAGCAAGGAAGTGGTGGGCGTGGAGCCGGACATCGCGCGGTTGATCGCCGATGGCTTGGGCCTGAAGCTGGTGGTGGTGCCGGTGGCCTGGGCCGACTGGCCGTTGGGGCTGGAATCGGGCAAGTACGATGCGGTGCTGTCGAACGTGACGGTCACTGAAGAACGCAAGAAGAAGTTCGATTTCTCCAGCTATCGTTTCGACCTGCTGGGCATCTATACCCGCACCGATGGCCCGATCCAGAAGATCGCCACACCGGCCGACGTGGCAGGCCTGAAAGTGGTGGTGGGGGCCAGCACCAACCAGGACCAGATCCTGCGCCAATGGGACAAGCAGAACATCGCCGCAGGCCTGAAACCGGTGGAGTACCAGTACTTCGATGATGCGGTGATCGGGCGGTTGGCAGTGATCACCGGCCGCGCCGACGTGTCGTTCGAGCCGAATGCCACCGGCGCCTATTCGGCGCGTGATGGCAAGGTGCGCCGGGTCGGCCTGTTCCCGGGTGGCTGGCCGGACGCAGCGGCGATTTCGGTGACCACCCGAAAGGGCAGTGGCCTGGCCGATGCGGTGACCCAGGCATTGAACACCCAGATCAGCAGCGGTACCTACGCGAAGGTGCTGGCGCGCTGGAATGTGGCCGAAGAAGCGGTGCCGCAGTCGCAGACCAATCCGCCAGGGTTGCCGGGGTTCTAGCGATGCCGCTTGGTAGGCGTCGAGCTTGCTCGACGGAAGGCGTGCCGACCAAGGTCGGCATCTACCGGAGGGCGTGCCAACCAACGGTTGGCACCCACCGGAATGCGAGGCGGGGCATGCCGACCAAGGTCGGCCTCTACCGGGGTCAGGGCTGCCAATCGATGTGTTCCAGGCGGGCGCCTCCATTGCCGTGAAAGAAACTGATCGCGGCGAAGCACGCCTCGATGCCGATGCACCACGCCAGGGGATAGCCATCCACCTGGCCATTGTCGAGGCGGAAATAGGCGTTGCCGGCGCGGTGTTCGTTTCCGCAGGAATGGAGGCCGTCGTCGCCGGGCTCGCGCAGGTACATCAGCCATGCATGCTCGGCATTGCGCAGCATGCACAGCGATGGACCGTCGGGCACCGATGCCCACAGCTCGAACTGGGGCATGGATGCGGCCAGCGCCAGTGCGCTGGCCAGCTGATCGTCGGTAGCGGCGGCGACAGGGCTGCCATCGAGTAGAAGTTCGATCACTTCGGTTCCTGCATCGGCATTACTGCCAACGTGCCTCCAGGGTGCGGAACGGGCCATCGAGCAGCACGCCGTCCTTGTCGAAGTTCCGTACCGATCGCCCATCTACGCGCACGTCCTTGGGCAGGGTACGGCTGGGCCACCATACGCGTACCGGCGTGCCCTTGCGCAGCCCCTTGCCTAGCGACACGGTCAGGTTGCCGTTGCGCTGCCGCGCCTGCATCTGCAGGGTTCCATAGGCAGTGGGCAGGCGGTCCACTGCCAGGCCGTCGCCAGCGACCCAGGAAGGGGGCGTGCCCGGCAGCAGCGACAACGCATCGTCATCCTCGCGCATCAGCATGCCGAACAGGGTGCGGCCGTATTCGGCGCCGATCCAGGTGTGCGGCATGTCGCCCAGGTAGCGTGGGAAGCGCAACCGCGAGTGCACGACCTCGGCCAGCACCTGCCATTCCAGCGGCCTGCGATCGTGCAGCAGGTCCTGCAGCAGCTCGTCGGCCGCTTCGGGCTGGCCCAGGTGCACGTAGCTCAGCACGTTGCGGATTTCATACGGCGTGTAGGCATACAGCGCACCAGGCTGGTTGCGCTTGCGCACATCGTCCAGGTAGCGGGCAAAGGTGGTGCGCAGGGCCTCGGCCGGCAGCACGCTCTGCGCACCGGTGGGATCCAGCGCGATCGATACACCGGTCGGGTCGCCATCGCCGAGGTCGGCCGATGACGGAATGAAGTCGATGCCCTTCCACGCCATCGTCGCGCGGATCGAGGCGTGCAGTGCGTCATACAGCGCCTTGTACTGTTCGCGCGCCCACGTGGCGGTTTCGTGGTCGCCCAGCGATTCGGCCAACCACGCGCCGTCATGCCAGCCCTTCAGGCCCCAGTAGTCGTCCCAGTAGCTGTGGGTGGGGGAGGGGTAGCCCTCGTGGCTGATCGACGGCGCAAGGATGCCGGCAAAGCGCTCTGGCGAAGGCTGGTCGGCCATGTAGCCCGGCACCAGCGTGCGTTCGCGCAGTTCCTGCAGGAAGCGCAGCGCGGCCTTCACCTTGGGCAGGTAGGCACGCACGCTTTCCGGCCCGCCATCGAGCCGGGCGACGTCGGCAACGAGGGTGACGTACTGGCCCTGGCTGTCGTACTCGATGTCCGAGCCGAAGCCGGTATTGACGCTGCCATCGTCGTTGAGGATGGGCGACACCAGGCCATTGCCGTGCACGCCGTGTTCGCTGTACCAGGCCAGGTAGTCGCGTGCCACTTTGGCTTCGCCCATGCGCAGCAGCACGACCGAGGTGGCCATGCCATCGCGGATGAAGGAGCGGTTGTAGTTGCGCGGACCGGGCTGCATGGCCGGGCCGGTCTGGTTGATCAGCATGTAGGCGGCCTGTGCGCGCAGCATGTCCACCAGCGAAGGGTCGGGCAGGCGCAGGCCGACCTGGCCCAGCCGCGCCTGCCAATCGGCGGAGGCGCGGCTGGCCAGCGTGTCGAGCGCTTTGTCGCCGTCGCGCGGCAGCGAGGCGAGGTTGAGGGCCGGTGCTTCCGGCAGCACGCCATTGGCATCGGCGGTGGCGGTACCGAGCGGGAAGGCCACCACCACCGCGTCGCTGGCACCGGGTGCCAGGGTGACGCGGTAGCTCAACGCCGCCGCTGCCAAGCCTGCGGCATCGCTGGACTGCTGAGCGGCAGGCAGCTGCCCGCTGGCGATGGCCGTGGTGATCTCGGTGTCGCCTTCGTTGCCGAAGGGGGCGGTGCCAGCGGCATCCACCGCGCTGAGTGACTGCAACAGCATGCGGCCATTGACGCGCACGCTGTTGCCTTCGACGGCCACCTGGCGGATCGGCGACAGGCCACCGTTCTGCCACGGCGGGTTCATCTGCATCGGTCGCACTGCGAGGGTCAGCGTGCCTTCGATGGCCGCGCTGCCGGTGTTGCGCAGGCGATGGCGCACGAAGGTGACCGGTTGCCCGTCGCGCTCGATGGCGAAGGCCTCGCTGCGCAGTTCCAGCCCGGGCTGCGGTGACCACGTGGCAGACGGCATCGGCTTCCAGCCATCGCGCAGTGCGTGCTGCACCGGTTGTTCGGCGGCACCGGTCGCGCGGCCATCGGCACTGCGCCAGATCGGCTGCACCAGCGGTGCGCCCTTGTAGGCTTCGATGTTGCCGTATTCGTCGAAGATCGATTTCTGCCGGCCCGCATGCACGCCGACTGCGGTCCAGTAGGTCTGCTGCATGTGCAGCGAGGCAGGGAACAACGCGCGCTGCGCGCCACTGGCGGCGATCTGGTAGCGCTTCATCGGCGTCATCACCGCCTTCGGGCCGAGCAGGCGGATGCGTTTGACCTGGGGGGCATCGCCTTCCACGGTCAGCCGCAGTGCCTGGATGTCCAGTGGCGCGTCGGCCGCCAGCCAGCTCTGCTGCCGGGTCGCCGCCTGCGCGTCGCGCGCCAGTTCGTGCCAGCGGCCCTGTGTGTCCTGCGCCTGCAGGCGTGCAGCGCCGTGCACGTTGGCCCAGTCCACCGCCAGCCCGGTGCTGGGCTGCGCACGGGGCAGGGTGATGTCGAGCGTGTGGATGCCGCCTTTGCCTGCGGGGATGGCAACCGTGCCGCCGCCCTGCCACAGCGCAGCGGACTGGGTGGCGTCCAGCCCGGTCACCCGTGCGCTGAGCGTGGTGTCGAGCGGTTCCATTTCGAAGATGGATACGCCCCAGTCGGAGGTGCGCTGCGGACTGGCCAGACGCAGGTAGCGGGCCTGTCGCGGCGCGAAGTACAGGGTCTCGATGCCACCCAGCGAATCGCCCATGACGTAGGCGCTCTGCCACTGCTTGCCGTCGAGCGAGGTCTGCAGCGAATAGCCTTCGGGGTTGGAGACATCCCAGGTGAGGCGTGCACCGGCCAGCATCGCAGGCTTGCCGAGATCGACCTGGAACCAGTGGCCGGGGCTGAACGCACCGCCGGTCACCGTCTTCGGATCGTTGTCGATCAGGTGGCTGATCGCCATCGCCGGAACCTGCTGCGACGACGCGCTGGCCTGCCAATGCGCGCGCGGTGGCAGGTTCTGTGCGGTGGCGGCCAGTGACAGGCCGAGCAGCAGGGCCGCGGCAAGGCGCCGGTTCGGCAGGCAGGGAGCGGTCCAGCGGTCAGCGCACAACGTCATTGCGAAGGCCTCACATCGGCAGGGCCCGGGAACGGGCGGGCCTACGCTAGCAAGGGATGTAACCGGTTACATGACGCGTCGCAATATTTCCCGGGCGGGTCCTGGCACGAGGTTTCATGAATGCGCACAGATACGCTCGCGCAGCCAGCGATGTGCCGGATCGCGATGCACGCGTTCGTGCCAGAGCATCACCATCTCGAACCCGGGCACATCAATGGGCGCGGCAACCGCCTTCAAGGCCGGGTCCTGCGCGACCAGGCGCGAGGGCATCATCGCCACCAGGTCCGTGCGCAGCAGCACGCTGCGCAGGAACAGGAAGTGCGGCACCGACAGCACCACGTTGCGACGCGCGCCTACATGCGCCAACGCGCTGTCGGTGCCGCCATGGAAACCGCCGCCATCCGGTGACACGATCACATGGTCCAGCGCGCAGAACTGCTTGAGCGTCGGCCGCCGCTTCAGTCGTGGATGGTCGCGACGCCCGGCCAGCACGTAGCGTTCCTGGAACAGCGGACGATGGTGCAGGGAGGCAGGCGCGTCGGAGGTGATGTGGAGGGCGAGATCGATCTCGCCGCGTTCGCTCTGCGCCACCATCTGCGCCGGCGCCAGGCTGACCACGGCCAGGCGCGTGCCGGGTGCGCGCACGCGCAGGTCGGCCAATGCCGGCAGGACGATCGTGGTTTCGCCGAAGTCCGACGCCATGATCCGCCAGGTCTGCGTGGCCTGGGCCGGATCGAACGCCTGCACCGGTGCGACCGCACGCTGCAGTGCGGCCAGTGCTTCGGCCAATGGTTCGCGCAGCGCATCGGCACGTGCGGTGGCACGCATGCCGCGTGGCCCCGGCAGCAGCAGCGGATCATCGAACAGGTGGCGCAGGCGCGCCAGCTGCACGCTGACCGTGGGCTGGGCCAGATGCAGGCGTTCGGCCGCGCGGGTGACGTTCTGCTCTTCCAGCAAGGCCTGCAGGGTTACCAGCAGGTTGAGGTCGATGCGACGCAGGGTATTGTCCATGGCAATGCCGGGGATTGCAGGAATTCATTTCAACTATAGCGTGGCGGCACCCAACATGGCCGGCATTCCCTCCCTGGTACCACCATGAACGTTCTGCTTGTCTACGCCCACCCCGAACCCACCTCGCTCAATGGCACCCTGAAGGCCTTCACCGTCGAGCACCTGCAACGCGCCGGCCACACCGTGCAGGTGTCCGACCTGCATGCCATGCAATGGAAGGCGCAGATCGATGCCGACGATCACCCCGGGCGGGATCCTTCGGTGCCGTTCCACGCGTCACTGGATTCGCGCGACGCCTTCAGGACGGGCCGGCAGAGTGCCGACATCGCCGCCGAGCAGGAAAAACTGCGCTGGGCCGACGCGGTGATCCTGCAGTTCCCGCTGTGGTGGTTCTCGATGCCGGCCATCCTGAAGGGGTGGGTGGATCGCGTGTATGCCTATGGTTTTGCCTATGGCGTGGGCGAACATTCCGACCGGCATTGGGGCGACCGCTATGGCGAGGGCGCGATGTCCGGCAAGCGCGCGATGCTGGTGGTCACCACCGGTGGCTGGGAGTCGCATTACGGTCCGCGCGGCATCAATGGGCCGATCGACGATGTGCTGTTCCCGATCCAGCACGGCATCCTGTTCTATCCCGGCTTTGACGTGCTGCCCGCGCATGTGATCTACCGCAGCAGCCGTATCGATGAGGCGTCCTTGCCTGGCGTGCTGGAGGGGCTGGGCGCGCGGCTGGATGGGCTGGCGAGCGATCCGGTGATTGCCTACCGGCGGCAGAACGCTGGGGATTATCTGATCCCATCGCTTGAGCTGCGACCTGGGATCTCGGCGAAGGAGTGTGGGTTGGGAATTCACCTGCAGGAACAGGTGCACCCGGATCACTGACGCGGATGGCTCTGGACCCATGGCGGAGAGGCTGTAGGGTCGAAGCGACTGATCGCACCACCACGGGTTGTCACTTGACAACCTTTGTGATCGCATCCAGACTCAGAGGGAAGGGAATGCCCCGTTCGCGCCATCCGGACAAAGACATTGAAGCTGCCCTCCGTTTCGCCGAGTCGCGTGGATGGTGGCTGCGGATCGGCGGCAGTCATGCCTGGGGACGAATGTACTGTCCCTACAACGACAGGGACTGCCGATGCGGAGAATTCTGTGTGGTGAGCGTATGGAGCACGCCCCGGAATGCCTTGAACCACGCGCGGGCCTTGTGTCGCGTTGTCGAGAACTGCAGCCGTGAGCGATGACGCAGTCGCCATCTTCCCAAGGACACATCGATGATGGAATTCACCTTCATTCTCAAATACCGTCTGCCGGATACAGGTACCGATGCTGGCTCGCTTGAGCAACGCCTTGCCGATGCCGGCTGTGATGATGCGCTGCTGGGCATTGGCAGGCCGGGCAGGTTGGCGCTTGAATTCTGCCGTCAGGCGGCCAGCGCCCGGGAGGCCGTACTTTCCGCGCTTGCAGATGTACGACAAGCCGTACCCGATGCAGAGCTGATCGAAGTCAGTCCCGATCTGGTAGGGCTGACGGATGTCGCTGATCTGCTGGGCATGTCACGGCAGAACATGCGCAAGTTGCTGCTCGCGCACCCGCAGACGTTTCCGGCACCGGTGCACGAAGGCAGCGCGTCGATCTGGCATCTGGCCGATATTCTTTCGTGGATGCAGGCGCGCGGCAGCCAGAAGGTCAGCAGCGAGCTGGCGGAGCTCGCTGCTGCGGCGCTGCAGATCAATGTGGCGAAGGAGCAGGAACGGCTGGTTCAGCATCCCGGCTGAGGGTCGCTGCGCGACAGGCCGTTACAGTTGCACACGCTCCCACCAGCGCGTACCAGCGGTCGGTGATTGCATGTCCAGTGCCTCGCCCATCATCGGCGTGGCCACCGGCACGTTCTTTGCGGCAGCCAATGCGCTGATGCGTTCGAACGGTTGCTGCCACTCGTGCAGGGCCAGGTCGAAGGTGCCATTGTGGATCGGCAGCAGCCACTTGCCACGCAGGTCCAGGTGCGCCTGCAGGGTCTGTTCGGGCTGCATGTGCACGAATGCCCAGCGTTGATCGTAGGCACCGGTTTCGATCATCGTCAGGTCGAACGGACCGTACTTCTCGCCGATGGCCCTGAAGCCGTCGAAGTAGCCGGTGTCGCCGCTGAAGAAGATGCGGAAGTCGCCGTCCTGGATCACCCACGATGCCCACAGGCTGCGATCGCTGTCACCCAGGCCGCGGCCGGAGAAATGCTGGCCGGGGGTTGCGGTCAGGCGCAGGCCAGCGGCTTCGGTGGACTGCCACCAGTCCAGTTGCTCGACCTTGGCTGCATCCACGCCCCAGGCAATCAGCTGGTCGCCCACACCCAGCGGTGCGATGAAGCGCGCGGTCTTGCCGGCCAGCTTCATTACCGCCGCGTGGTCGAGGTGGTCGTAGTGGTTGTGCGAGAAGATGACGCCGGCGATCGGCGGCAGTTCGTCGATGCTGATCGGCGGCGCATGGAAGCGTGCCGGGCCCATCCATTGCACCGGTGAGGCGCGTTCGGAGAACACCGGATCGGTCAACCAGTACTGGCCGCGCAGCTTCAGCAGGATCGTCGAGTGCCCCAGGCGGAACAGGCTGCGGTCGGGCGCCGCGTCCAGGGTGGCGCGGTCCAGCGCCTGTACCGGGATGGGGTGGTCGGGCACGGTGCCCTTGGGCTTGTTGAACAGGAAGGTCCACCAGATCTCCAGGCCATCACGCAGGCCCATTGCCGGTTTCGGCAGGGCATTGCGGAACTTGCCTTCGCGGTACTGAGGTGAATCGGGGAAGTCGGGGATGGACCAGGATTTGCAGAAGTTATAGGCGGTCACGGCGAGGATTCCGAGCAGGAGGACAAGGAGCAGGCGCTTCACGGGTGACGTCCGCAGGGTACACTGCACAGTGTAGTTTCCGGATTTCAGAAAGTACACTGCTGGGTGTAAAATGGTGGCGTCCGTTCAGCTGTCTGGTTCCGCCATGCCCCGTACCCCGCAACGCCTTACCGACCGCAAGCGCGAGGCCATCGTCCGCGCGGCGGTGGAAGAGTTCCGTTCGGCCGGCTACGAGGCGACCAGCATGGACCGCATCGCGGCGGTGGCTGGCGTCTCCAAGCGCACCGTCTACAACCACTTCCCGAGCAAGGAAGAACTGTTCGCGCTGATCCTTGAAGAGCTGTGGCAGAGCAGCGTGGCCAGCGTCGAGCTGCCGTACCGCGCCGACCAGCCGCTGGATGTGCAGCTGCTGCAGCTGCTGCGGCAGAAGCTGGACCTGCTGGGTGATGCCAACTTCATCGACCTGGCACGGGTGGCGATGGCCGAGATCATCCATTCACCCGAGCGCGCGCAGGCGATCGTCTGCCGCATGGGCGAGAAGGAGAGCGGCGTCAGCGCGTGGATCCGTGCGGCGATTGCCGATGGGCGGCTGCGCCAGATCGATCCGGAATTCGCCGGCCATCAGCTGCAGGGCCTGGTGAAGAGCTTCGCGTTCTGGCCGCAGGTGACGATGGGCCAGGCGCCGCTGGCACAGGCCGAACGCACGCGCGTGGCCGAGTCGGCGGTGGCGATGTTCCTGGGCTTCTACGCGGTGTAAGCCGGCGGCTGCACGTCAGTGCGCGCCCAGCTGCCTGAGATAGGCGCAGAACATATCCGCGACCGCATCGGCATAGACGCGCATCTCGGCGGCAGTGCGCGGTTTACTGGAAAATTCGCGGCCGGTGGCACCCAGCGTGGTATCGATCAGATCCACCGCCAGCTGGCGCGTGCCCGCCGAGGCCTGCGGCAGCAGCTCGGCCATGAACACGAGCATCGCTTCGTCGGTCTCGCTGCGTGCTTCCTGCGCTTCCGGCGCATCGCGGTACAGCGGCGCGGCATCGTTCAACGCGCCACGGGTCTGCGCTTCTTCGCATTCCGACACGATGAAGGCATGCACCAACGTGCGCAGGCGCTGCAGGTGCGGTTGTCGTGTGTCCTGCAGGATGTCGCGCAGCATCGCGCCGGTCTGCTGCCACTCGTCGCGCTGCAGGCGGAACAGGATTGCCGCCTTGTTGGGAAAGTACTGGTACAGCGAGCCGACGCTGACGCCGGCGCGTTCGGCCACCCGCGCGGTGGTGAACCGGGGGGCGCCTTCGTGCTTCAGAACCTGAGCAGCGGCTTCGAGGATGGCTGCGACCAGGTCGTTCGATCGTGACTGGCGAGGCTGTTTTCTCGAGGAAATCTGCGGCGGACGACGTTCGGACATGGGGCTTTTCCAATGCGAATAGGCGGAACCGGAGATCGTCCGTATTCTTGATTGCGACGAATCATTCGCATTCTAACCCCGTCATCGCAAGGAACACCCGCCCATGTCCACCCTGATCTCAACCCCGGTCGCGCCCCTGCTTGCGCGCCTGTTTGCCGAAGCCGACAGCGCGCTCAGCCCGGCCTTGACCTCCGTCTCCCCCGAAGAACGGCAGCGCCTGCTGGGCAGCCGCACCGAATACCGGCGCCTGTATGGCGAGCTGCTGAAGGACCTGTGGCTGCCGGTGTCGCCGGAAACCGGCCGCCTGCTGTACCTGCTGGCGCGCAGCAGTGGCGCGCGCAGCATCGTTGAGTTCGGTACGTCGTTCGGCATCTCCAGCATCCATCTGGCTGCGGCGTTGCGTGACAACGGCGGCGGCCGCCTGATCACCACCGAGTTCGAACCGGAGAAGGCGCGCCGTGCCGCCGGCCACCTGCGTGAAGCGGGCCTGGACGATCTGGTCGAGATCCGCGTGGGCGACGCACTGGAGACCCTGGCGGTGGACCTGCCCGATACGATCGATCTGGTGCTGCTCGATGGTGCCAAGGTGCTGTACGACGATGTGCTGGAGCTGCTGCACGAGCGGCTGCGACCGGGCGCAGTGGTGATCGCCGACAACGCCGACGACAGCCCGCGCTACCAGCAGCGCATGCGCTCGGGCAATGCAGGCTATCTGTCCGTGCCCTTCGCCGACGATGTGGAGCTGTCGATGCGGCTGGCCTGAAGGCCGCTCAGGCCAGCTGCCGGAACTGCTCCGGTGGCAGGGCCCGTGCATACAGATAGCCCTGGCCCACATCCACCCCCAGCGCACGCAGCAGCTGCTCCTGCGCCGGGGTCTCGGTGCCTTCGGCAACGACGATGGCACCGCAGCGGTGGGCTACTTCCACGATGAAGCGGACGATGGACTGCGACTTGGCATCGGACAACGTGGCGATCAATGCCCGCTCGATCTTGACCTCGGCCACCGACAGCTGCGACAGCAGGATCAGGGTCGAATAGCCGGCGCCGAAGTCGTCCAGTGACAGGCTCATGCCAGCGGCCAGCAGGACGACGACGTTGGCATCGACAACGTCGCGCTCGACGATTTCGGTCCACTCGACGATCTCCAGCCGCAGCATCGCGCCGGGTATGCGTTGCTGCTCCAGCAAGGTGCACAGGCGTGCGCCGAAGCCGGGTTGGCGCAGCGATTCGGCGGACACGTTCACTGCGATCGTCAGCGTATGCCCGTCATCCCTGCAGTGGCCAAGGAAGGCGGTGGCCGCCTGCAGCGTGGCCCATTCCAGTTCGGCAAGGCGTCCGCGACGGCGCAGCAGCGAAACCACCCGCATCGGTGCAATCAGGTGGCCATCGCCATCGCGCATCCGCAGCAGCGCCTCGGCGCCGACCAGGTGGCGGTCCTGCAGGCGGAACTTGGGCTGGTAGTACAGTGGTGCATCGGCGTGCTGCAGCCAGTGGTCCAGCGCGGTCTCGATCAGGGCATCCACTTCGCTGTCGCGCTGGATCGGATCATCGAAGAACACCACACCGGACTCGATCGCGTTCAAGGCCAGGGTGACCGCGCGGAACGGGATGGAGCTGTCGTCCTGCGTGGGCGGCTGCAGCTCGACCACCGCGCAGCGGAACACCGGGCGGAAGCCCGGCCAGTCATCGCCGATCACCGTGGACAGGCGGTCGGCCAGCGCAGGCAGCCCGGTATCCGCGCGGAGATCGGCAAGGCTTGCGTCCGGCAGCAGGATCGCCAGCGCGCTGTCACCGAACTGATAGATCTCCATCGCATCGGTCGGTCGCGCATGCAGCAGGGTGCGGCGCACGGCCTCGGCGTTGTGCGGGTTCCACAGGCCACTGTCATTGAGCGGGCCATAGCGCAGCAGCAGGTCCTGCAGGTTGCCCATCTCGGTCACGATCAGGCACGCGTTGCCGCGGTCGTCGCTGCTGCGCCAATGACGCTGCAGACGCTCGTCGAGGGCGCGCAGGTTGGGCAGGCCGCTCACCGGGTCGATGCGCATCCACGCATGTTCGCGTTGGCGCTGGGCATCGATCTGCGCATCGTTGTAGACCAGCGCGAATACGGCCACCAGCACCAGCAGTGACACCGGCAGGGCCAGCACGCGCTGGGTGGCCAGTTCCAGCAGGGGCAGCTGCGCGCTGCCGATGATCGCCACGCCCAACACCAGCCCGATCAATGTCACCGCGATGCGCACCGCCCAGGCCTGCAGGATCAACCGCAGCGAGAAGTGGGTGAGCATGCGCGGGTATATCCGCCCGCGCAGCCAGATGCCTGCCAGCACCTGCAGCGCCGCTTCCAGGCTGGCGGGCAGGAAATACTGCGTGCCGGAGAACTGGTAGCGCGCCAGCAGGCTGGCCAGCAGGCAGGTCACGCCGCCGCGCCAGCCGCCCAGCAGACCGCTGATCAGCAGGATGTCGATGCCGAGGTTGAGTTTGACCACGCCCTGCGCGTAGCCGGCCACGAACCATGAATTGAACAGGTAGATCAGGCCGAGGATCGCGCCGATGTAGACGCGGCGTCCTTCCATGGCATGGCCGCCGCGGCGGGTGGCGATCAGGAACACGCCGATCATGCCGATCACCGCAGTGGCCTGCAGCAAGTACAGCGGCAGGCTGGGCAGGGCGCTGTCCAGAACCCGGGTCGAGAGCCTCGATAGCGCATCGATAGCCATAGCCGGTCCTGTGTGCGGCCAACTGCCAGTAGACGCAGAGTAAACCACGGCCGCGTGTACGGCCAAACCGGGGCTGCCAGTGTGTGCTGAGCGCTGGTCTAGTAACGCGGATCGGCGATGGCGGGCAGCACCAGCTCGCGCACGAAGCTGGACGGTGACAGCTGCAGCAGGGCGCGCACCATCGACACCACGTCGTGCACCGGCACGTACTCGCCATTGCCGCGTGCGGCCGCCTGCTGCAGCGGCACCGACAGTGCATCTTCGGTATTGAGGTAGCCCAGCTGCAGCGTCGTCACGGCCAGCCGCTGCTGGCGGAAGCCTTCGCGCAGGGCATCGGCAATCCCGTTGAGCGCGAACTTGGACGCGCCGAAGGCCACCTCGGGGCGGCCACTGCGCGGCAGCGCCGAGGTCGAGCCGGTCAACACCAGTTGCGGGCGGCGCCCGCCGAGCACGCGCGGCAGCAGCTGCTTGAGCAGCAGCAGGGTGGCGGTGATGTTGACGTCCACCAGCTGCGCCAGCGCGCTGTCACTTTCGTTGAGGAAATCGTAGTCGTCACTGAATGCGGTCTCCTCCCAGATGCCAAGGTTATGGATGAGCACATCGAGATCCGGCGGCGCCTGCGCCGCGATGCTGGCGGCGGCCCGTGCTGGCTGGCTCAGGTCTGCTTCTATCCAGTGCAGGTCGACGCCCTCGCTGCAGTCCAGCTGCGTGGGGCGTGTGCGCGATACGCCGATGACGGTATCGCCGGGCCGGCAGAGGCCTTCCACGAAGGCGCGGCCAAGACCTTTGCTGGCGCCGATGACCATGAGTTTCATGCAGTGTCCTTTGCTGTCAGGTGTCCGCTTCGGTGAGAATCCAGGCTGTGACCGGGGCCGGAGTGGTGGGGATGGAAGCAGGATCGAGCGATGGCGGTGTAATGCCTTTGCCGTCGCAGTGGCGCAGCGCGCTGCGCGATGCAGATATCGAGATGCAGGGCATCGGCGTGTCGCGCGCCGATGTGGCGCGGGTGCGACGTCAAGGGTTGCCGGATGCGTTCCTGAAATCGGAAGTGATCGATGCCTTCAGCGAACTGGAGGGCGAAATCCTGCGTCTGCGTTGGCTGCGGGCACAGGGACAGCCGGTGCCAACGGTGTTGGACACTGCGGAGGTGGGCGGTCGGCGTTGGCTGCTGATGAGCGCGTTGCCCGGCCATGACCTGGCATCGTCGCCGACGCTGGCGCCCGCCCAGGTGGTCGTGCTGCTGGCTGACGCGCTGCGCGCCCTGCATGCGCTGCCGGTTGCCGGTTGTCCGTTCGATCATCGCCTTGCATCGCGCTTGCCGGAGGTCGCTGCGCGCGTTGCCGCAGGGTTGATCGATGCGGATGATTTCGACGATGAGCGCCTGGGCCAGAGCGCCGAGCAGGTGCATGCCGAACTGATCGCAACGTGTCCGGCGGATGAGGATCTGGTGGTAGCGCACGGCGATGCATGCCTGCCGAATCTGATGGCGGTCCACGGCCGCTTCAGCGGTTTCATCGATTGCGGCCGGCTGGGTGTGGCTGATCGTTGCCAGGACCTGGCATTGGCCGCACGCAGCCTGGTCCACAACTATGACGACACCCGCTGGGTTGCACCCTTGCTGGCCCGCTATGGCATTGGTGCCGATGAGCGCCGACTCGCGTTCTACCGCCTGCTGGACGAGTTCTTCTAGGTGCATGCAGGGTCCGCAGTTGCAGCAGGGCGCGGCAGGATCGGTCCTCAACAGCGGTTGAGGTCAAGCGCGACGGCCTGAATGGTGACTGGCCGACGGCTTGCATTCGGCTTTCAAATGGACGAACGTTCGTTCATTGTTTGCCGCATGAACCGCACCGACCGCAATGAGCAACGCGCCTCGCAGATCCTGCAGGCGGCTATGCAGTGCTTTCTGTCCAAGGGCTTCCACCAGACCAGCATGCGCGACATCGCGCAGGCGGCCGGGGTGAGCCTGGGCAATCTCTACAACCACTTTCCCGGCAAGGAGGCGCTGATCCTGGCGACGGCCGAGGCCGAACGGGACGAACTGCAGCCGTTGCTGCAGCGGTTGGCGGGATGCAATGGCGAACGTGCGCAGGTGCAGGGGTTCCTGCGGGACTTCCACACCCTGTGCCGGCAGCCGGAATGGGCGCTGTTGAGCGTGGAAGTGCTGGCCGAGAGCGCGCGTAATCCGGCGGTGGCGGCGGCATTCGCTGGCAACCGCGCGCAGTTGCAGCGCGGTCTTGCCGAGGCTTTGCAGGAGGTCGCACGTCGTGAGCGCCGCCGGCCCGTGCTGGCGCCCGCGCTGCAGGCGCAGGTGCTGCTGGATGCAATCGAGAGCGCCGCGCTGCGGCAGGGATTGGGTGAGGCGAGCGATGCCGATATCGACGTGCTTGATCCCTCTCTGCTGGCAGCACTGCTCGGGGCGCGTGCGTGAGCACTGACGATCGGCGGCTGCATGGGCTGGACTTGGCGCGCTACCTCGCCCTGGCCGGCATGGTGCTGGTCAACTTCCGCCTGGCGATGGCCGTCGAGACCGACGGCGGCGGCTGGCTTGCTGGATTCTTCCACCTGCTGGAAGGCAAGGCTTCGGCGACCTTCGTGACGCTGGCCGGGGTGGGCCTGATGCTGGCCACACAGCGACTGGCGTGGTGGCAGGCAAGCGTGCAGACCTGGCGGCGGGCCGTGTTCCTGGCCGTGCTCGGCCTGCTCAACCTGACCGTGTTTCCTGCCGATATCCTGCATTACTACGCGGTGTACTTCGCGCTGGCGGTGCTGTGGCTGCGCGCGTCGCCCCGTGTTCTGCTGGGCAGCATGGTGGCTCTGGCGATGGTCGCGTTCTGGTCCCTGCTGCGCTGGGACTACAGCCAGGGCTGGAACTGGCAGACGCTGGCTTACGAGGGGCTGTGGCACTGGCCGGGTGCGATGCGCAACCTGCTGTTCAATGGCTTTCATCCGGTGTTGCCGTGGCTGTGCTTTTTCCTGCTGGGCATGCTGCTGGCGCGGCTGCCGCTGTCGCAACCCCGGGTGCAGCGTGCCTTGCTGCTGCTCGGCCTGCTGCTGATGGGGGCCGGCCAGGTGTTGCAGCAGTGGGGCCACGCCACGCCGTGGCAGGTGTGGCTGGCGACGCAGCCGATGCCGCCCGGTCCGGCCTATCTGCTGACCGGCGCAGGCGCGGCGTGTGCACTGATCGCAGCATGCCTGTCGCTGGTGCGGCTGCATCCTGGCGATTGGCTGGAACCGTTCACTGCGGCCGGACGGATGACGCTGAGCCTGTACGTGGCGCACATCCTGATCGGCATGGGCGTGCTGGAATCGCTTGGACTGCTTGATGGCAGTGCCAGCCTGTCGTGGGTGCTGATGGCCGCGTTGTTGTTCGTGATGCTGGCGACCGCGGCGGCCTGGTTGTGGTCGTGGCAGTTCGCGCGCGGTCCGTTGGAAGCGGTCATGCGACGCATCGCCGGCTAGTTCTTTTGTCACAGGAGAGTGATGTTGTGACCAGTTTGCCTGTGCGGATGCAAGGCCATCTGCGATAGTAGGTGTCGTCACCAAAGCACGCCTGCATCCATGTCATTCGCTTCGGCGCAGCAGATCGTTGAAGTCCTGCAGCAGTCCTACGACATCAACGCGACCGCGGTGGTGCCGCGTCCGGTGGGCGCCGACGCCAATGCGTGCGTGTTCCGTATCGATGCCCGCCACGACCATTGGTGGTTGAAGTGCCGCAACTTCCAGGTGGCACCCGCGGTGTGGGACAGCCTGCATTGGCTGCGTGGCACCTTGGGCATCGAAGAGATTGTTGCGCCGTGGCCGGCATTGACCGGCGGCGCATCGGTGCAGCGCTGGGGCCTGCAGTTCACGCTGTTCCCCTACATCGAAGGGCAGTCGGGCTTCGAGGCGCCGCTGAGCCGTGCGCAATGGTGCCAGCTGGGCGAAGTGCTGCGTCGCCTGCATGAGGCCGAGATTCCGCCGGCGTTGCGCCAGGCACTGCCGACGTTGCGGCTTGAAACCGCAGCGGTCGACACGGTGGGGACATGGTTGCGCGATCCCTCGACGCTGGCGCAGGCGCAGGATCGGTCCGGCAGTGCGTTCCTGGCGCTGTGGCAGCAGCAGCGGCCGCGCATCGCCGAACTTCACCAGCGTGCCCAAGCGCTGCATCGCCAATTGCAGGGTGAAGCACCGGCGTTGCGCCTGTGCCATACCGACCTGCACGCGGGCAACCTGCTGATGGGGCAGGACGATGCACTGCACCTGATTGACTGGGACGGACTGGCACTGGCCCCGCGCGAGCGCGACCTGATGTTTGTCGGCGCCGCGGTAGGTGGTCGCTGGGGGCGCGAGCATCCGCTGGGCTTCGCCGAAGGCTATGGCAGCGACCTGGGCGATCCGCGCTGGATTGCGTGGTATCGGCACTGGCGCATCCTGCAGGACCTGATCGAATTCGAGCAGATGCTGCTGGGCCCCGGCGCGGCGCAGCGCTCGTTGCAGCAGCACCGGCAAGCACTGCATTACCTGGGCGAGCAGTTCGCGCCGGGCAATGTGTTCGATGCGGCCGAGCGCGCGTACCAGGTGCTGTAGGGGGTCCGGCCGGGCTGCGCCCGGCACCCGCGGTAGTGCCGGCCGCTGGCCGGCAACCTCAACAGCAACAGCCGAAGCAACAGCAACAGCCGGCTCTGCACTATCTGTGGGTTTGGCGGGGCGGTGTCGGATTGCGGGGACGCCGTAAACCCATCCATGGGGGCTTGGCCGCGGCATCCATGCCGCGGACACCCCGCAATCCGACACACCACCCCCAAGAACAAAAAAAAAAAGCAGGATGTGGGGGTGGTGAAGAGTGGAA
>NZ_JAVDSR010000010.1:0-194138 GCF_031455455.1 Stenotrophomonas sp. 1337
GCCTCTTTGGCGACCTGCAATTTGAAACAAACCTCATATCTATTCATGTAACCCTCGGGGTTGGATCAGGTGTCCAACTCCTGGGGGTCACTTCACCATGGGGGCTCGTAGGCGCCTTGCTCGTGTGCGCGGTCCTGCGCACACGGCAAGATCGGGGTTCGGCGTCCTGCCCAACCCGCCCGGGGCATGCCTCGGGCCCATGGCGCCTGCGGTTTTGCACCGCCCCCGCTCCCCAACGCTTCAGACATTTCCAGCGCCTACTTGTCCCGCCGGGTAGCCGAGAGAAGAAGGATCAATTCAAAGACAAAAGCAAAAGCCGGAATTCCAGCTTTTGCTTTTGCCCTTGCTCCCGCCTTGGGTTTGATGCATCCGCGCCCGCAGGAAACTGTCTGGGGAGGACGGATGGGCCGCGCAGGACCGCAGGCGCCATGGATGGCGCCTACGAGCCTACACGGACGTACTTGCGGCGTGTCCTGCGCGGCCCATCCGTCCTCCCAATCCCAGCGTCAGTTCGGCGCGTAATGCCTCAACCCCGCGTTTTACTCGGATTCACCAGATTCCCGAAGAAGATCGCGTTGATCAGCATCCGATCAGTGCCATGCCAGTACTTGCGATGCGCCGGGTCATCAGCAAACAGGATCACGTTGCCCTGCCCCTGCGCTGACACCAGCAGCCATGCACTTCCAGCCACGCGACTGCGGTTGCGCTCGGACAGATACCCGTTCACCCGCGGTGTGTCGTCGATCCGCACCACCGTGGAAAACCCGTTCGTGCTCGGCTGCAGGATGACCGTGTTCTCCTTGTTGATCGCCAGTTGCCGGCGCGGCACGCCGAACGCCAAAGGATGACTGGGGTCGACGTCGGCGCTGAGGATGTTGCCGCTGACACGCTCGATCGCGGCGATATCGCGCTGGTCACCGAAGGCGCGGCGCGCGGTGTCTGTTGCTTCCTCGTCCTTGCCCAGCTTCTCGCCGTCGGCAAGTTTCTGTTCGATCGCCCACTTCGACGCGCTGCCATAGGTGACCAGTGACCCGCCGGCCTGGATCCAGCGCTTCAATGCCGCTACCGCGGCCGCGTCGATGCCGGCATAGGTGCCGCCGGACAGCACGATCGTGGTGTAGCGGTCCAGAGATACCTTGCCCAGCTGCTGCGGGTCCAGCTTGCTGGCCGGCAGGCGCAGCTGCTGGTCGAGCAGGAACCACGCCGAACCGATTTCGGTGGCTGCCACGCCCTCGCCCATCACCAGCGCGACGGCGGGCTTGCGCAGTGCCTTGACGCCGTCACTGCCAAGGTCGATGCCATCGCGGCTGCGACCGCTGGCCAGCGCATGCACCTGCACACCGGCGGCCCGCGCGGCGGCGGCGACCGCCTCCTGCAACGCCGCACCCTGCAGCGGCTGCCCGGACACCGGTACCACGATGCTGCCCCCGGCAAAGGCCACCTCACCTTGTGCGGTGGCCGCGGTGAACGGCTGGAAGGTGGCACGCGTGGACAAGCCCTTGGCCTGCAGGGCGGCCAGTGCGCGGCCCGCGTTGTAGTCGCGCCAGTCGATCACGTAGGCGAAGCCCGCTTCACCGCCGGTCAGCCCGCCCTGCACTGCGGGAACCTCGACCACGCGGGCGCCGCCATCGATGCGGCTGCGGCTGCCGGCAAAAGCCACGCCGTAGGCCGGGGCGATCGCGTAGCTGGTGCTGCCGTAGAACACGTCGCCCTTGATCGGCGGGGTTTCGGCGAAGATCGAATGGACCAGGCGGAACTGCGCCTGCTGCACCGGCACCACGTAGGCGCTGCCCGCTTCGAAACGCTGGCCATCTACGCTGACAGCGCGGTCCAGTGCATGCACTTCAATCCTGTGCAGCAACAGCAGTTCCAGCAGGCGTCGGGTCAATGCCGGATCATGCGCGTCGCCGAACACGAAGCTCTTCACCGGCTGTTGTGCCGCCTGCTTCAGCGCGCTCTGGAAGAAACGCTTCTGCAGATCGAACAGGGCGCTGCGCTCGGTCACCGCACCGCGCACCGTGCCCAACCCGGTGGCAACCTGGTTGCGGATGGTGAACGGGAACGTCAGCAGGCCATTCACAGATTCCTGCACGCGACCGCGCGAGCTGGCCTGCTCCACCGTGACGCCGACCGCGCCGTGGAAATCCGGATAGGTCGAGCCGTACACGGGCGAGAAATTGTCGAAGTTCTCACCGGTGTAGTACAGCGAACCCAGCGCATCGAGCGCCTGGGCGTGGTACTTGGCCAGGGTCTTGTTGAACTCGTACGATGCTGCCGGGATCAACGGACTATGCATGCTCTTCGGCGATGGCTCGAAGTAGTACGTGCTGTCCTTGCCCATTTCGTGGAAGTCGATCTGCACGTTCGGGTACCACTGGTGGAACTGCGCCACCTTCGGCCGCGAATCCTGCTGCGTCAGTGCCAGCCAATCGCGGTTGAGATCGGTGAAGTAGTGATTGGTACGGCCCTGCGGGAACGGTTCGACGTGTTCCTTGTCGGCCGGATCGGCCGAGGCCGGATCGGACGCCCAGGCGTTGTGCCAGTTGGCGGCGCGATCGCGGCCGTCGGGATTCTGCGCCGGGTCGAACAGCACCACTGCCTGCTGCAGCCACTGCTGCGTTTCCGCGCTGCGGTTGGCCACCAGGTAGTAGGCGGTCAGCATCGCCGCTTCGCCGCTGGAGGTCTCGTTGCCGTGCACGCTGTAGCCCAGCCACACCACCACCGGGCTGTCACCGGCAGCGCTGCGCGGCTGCGCCGGATCGGCCAGGGTCGCGTGCTGCTGGCGGATCTGTTCCAGCCGCGCGTGGTTGCCTGCAGCAGTGACCGTGGCGATCAGCAGCGGTCGGCCCTCATAGCTGCGGCCGATCTCGCGCACGCTGATCTTGTCCGAGTGCTTGGCCAGCTCCTGGAAGTAAGCCACCAACTGGTCATGGCGGGTGTAGCGGCTGCCGATCGGATAGCCGAGGAACTGCTCCGGCGTGGGAATGGCGGTATCGAATGCCGCGGCATCGGTGGTCTGCGGGAAGAAATAGCCGCTCTGCGCATGTACCGCCGGCGGCAACGATACGGCGGTGGCGACGGCGAGCAACAACGGGAAAACGGCACGGCGGTGGAAGGACACGGTGACTCCCCTGGAACATGGCAACACGGCCGGCCACACAGGGTGGCCGGCTGCGGCGGGTGGATCAGAAGCGGTAGTCGAAGCCCAGCGTGAAGTAGCGGCCACGCAGGTCGTACTGGCTGAAGTCGTACGGCGCGCGGATGCCCGGGAACGAGGCATCGTACGGCGGCGTCTTGTCACCCAGGTTCTGCACCTTGGCGTACACGGTCAGGTTGTTGATGCCGGTGTAGCCCAGGTAGAGATCGAACTGGTTGTAGGCGTCGACGCGGCTCTGCACCGCAGCTGCAGCGGTGCTGGCCTTCTGGTCGTAGCCACTGGTGTAGTACCAGGTCACCGCGGCGGTGTAGTCGCTGTACTTCCAGTCCAAGGTGGTGGTGGCCTTGTTCTTCGGCAGGGTGGCGCCGAGGTTGCTGCCGGCATAGTCCACCAGCGGGCCACCGACCACGGTCGGGCGCCGGTAGTCGCGCACGTGGGTGTAGGCCGAGGTCACGGTGAAGTCACCGAAGGCGGTGGTCGGGATGCGCTGGCGCAGCTCGACGTCGATGCCCGAGGTCTTCAGCTCGCTCAGGTTCTGGTAGCGGTTGTAGACCGCCTGCAGCTTGCCGCGCTCATCGCGCTGCACGGCATCGGCGACGTTGTCGTTGACCAGGGTCTGGGTGTTGTTGGTACCGACCAGGTTGTCCAGCTGGATGCGGTAGTAGTCGATGCTCAGGTTGGTGTTCGCCCACGGCGACAGCACCACGCCGAAGTTCACGCTCTTGGTGCGCTCCGGCTTCAGGTCGCTGTTGCCGACGGTGAAGAAGGTCGGGTTCTGCCGCGAGCCCGGCACGTCCGGATCACGCGGGTCGACCACGCTGCCGTAGGCGATGCTGGTGCTGTTGGAGTTCTCCGACAGCGACGGGGCACGGAAGCCCTTCGACGCGGAGGCACGCACCAGCAGGAAATCCAGCGGCTGCCAGCGCAGGCCGAGCTTGGGCGAGAACGCGTCGCCGAAATCATCGTAATGATCTGCGCGGGCGGCGGCGGACAGTTCCAGGGTCGAGGCCAGCGGCACGTTGACCTCGGCGTAGGCGGCGCTGACCTTGCGCTCGCCATGCACTTCGGCGATTGCCGGCCGCACCTGCAGGCCAGCATCGATCTGCCATGGGTTGTTCGAATCAAGCTTCTCGCGGCGCCATTCGGCACCGGCGGCGAACCCGATGTCGCCGGCCCAGGTGTGGCCGAGACTGCCGGAGATCTTCGCATCGAGGCCCTGCAGCACCGACTCGGCCGGACGCAGGGTGGCGATGTTGATCGAATCGCGCACCGACTGCGGCGTCGCGGCCGGGTTCAGCAGGTTGTAGCTGCCGGTGGCCAGTGCATTGGCCAGTGCCCAGCGGTTGGCGAAGCCGCCGGAGACGGTTTCGCGCTCGCTGCTGCGCGCGCCGAACGCGGCCACTTCCCAGTCCCACTTCTCGGTGTTGCCACGCAGCCCGAACACACCGCGATAGGCGGTGGACCGGTTGGTCTTGATGGTGCCGCCGAGGTCGAAGAAGGTGTATTCGATCGGGATCGCACGGCCGTACGGGTTGTTCGGGTTGCTGGCCGGCAGGTTGGACGACACCGGCTCGGCCAGGCCGGTCTGCGCGTTCAGTGCGAAGCGACCGCTTTCCAGGGTGAAGAACGGGCTGCTGCCGAACCAGGCAGCACTCTTGATCTGGCTGTACAGCACTTCGCCGAACGCTTCGACGTTGTCGCCGAGGCGGAACGTGCCGTTGGCGTAGGCCTGGTAGCGCTTGGTGGAGGGAATCAGGGTGGTGTACGGGGCCTGGTTGAAGCCGCAGGTATCACCGGCCAGGCCGTCGATCGGCGCGCTGGCCACGCGGGTGGTGCCGGTGGGGCAGTTGCCGTTGGCATCGAGCATCGGCACGGAGGTGCCATTGACCAGATAGCGTGCACCCTTGGCCGACCAGCCGTTCCAGCGGCCGCCGGGCTGGTCGCTGTAGATGCCGCTCTTGGTCAGGTTGCGCTCGTCCTGGTCCAGTCGCTCGCGGTTGTAGCCCTGCAGGCTGAAGAGGATGTTGTAGCCGTCCTTGTCGATGTCGCCCAGGCCACCGACGAACTTCAGGTTCTGCTCGTGCAGGCCGCCCTGGTCGGCGCCGCCGAAGCTGCCGCCGATCTCGGCGCCTTCGAAATTCTGCCGGGTGATGATGTTGACCACGCCGGCCACCGCATCGCTGCCATACACCGCCGATGCACCGTCCTTGAGCACTTCGATGCGTTCGACCGCCACCAGCGGCAGCGCGTTGAGATCGACGAAGGTGTCCGACAGGCCGCCGGACGGGAAGCCGTAGTTGGCCAAGCGGCGGCCGTTGAGCAGCACCAGCGTGTTCTTCTGCGAAAGACCGCGCAGGCCGATGCCGGCCGAGCCCGAGGCCCAACCGTTGTTGGTGGTCTCGTTGCTGGCGTTGCCGGTGTTGGCCGAGATCGAACGCAGCACATCGGCCACGGTGGCCTTGCCGGTCTGTTCCAGCTGCTGGCGACCGATCACCTGCACCGGGTTGGAGGCTTCGGTATCGGCGCGTTTGATGTTGGAACCGGTGACGCGCACGGCAGCCAGGGTGCTGGCTTCGCCGCTGGCGTCGGCGGGGGTTTCGGCGGCGGCAGACAAAGGCGCGGCCAGAGCGACGGCCAGGGCCGCCACGAGCAGGGTGTGCTGGGGCATGACGATGTGGGGGAGGTAGTGGAAGGACGAGGTAAGTTCCGCAGTAATCCATGCCTGGCCGGGGTGCGGCCAATAACATCTCTTCATACGGATATAAGAGAAACTATCATCTCTTCATCCGGATGGAAATAATTTCTTCACGGGAAGGCAACGCAAAGCCGGGCTGATCGGCCGCCCGCGGCGTACAATCGCGCCATGGAAATCTTCAAAGTCTTCATGCTCGAGGCGGCGCACCGCCTCCCCAACGTGCCGCCGGGGCACAAGTGCGCGCGCCTGCACGGCCACTCCTTCCGGGTGGAACTGAAAGTCGAGGGCGAGCCGGGCGCACAGACCGGCTGGATCATGGATTTCGGTGACGTGAAGGCGGCTTTCCAGCCGATCTACGACCGCCTGGACCACCATTACCTCAATGACATCCCCGGCCTGGAGAACCCGACCAGCGAGAATCTGGCCGTGTGGATCTGGAACGAGCTCAAGCCCACCCTGCCGGCATTGAGCGAGATCACCGTGCACGAAACCTGCACCTCGGGCTGCCGTTACCGCGGCCCCGCCGCCTGATCAACCCATTGATCTGAAAGGCCTCAAGGCGCCAGAGATGGCGCCTTCGTGATTTTTGTTGCATTGCCGCATGATCGGCGTATGCTGCATTGCATCAATACAAATGCACGGCGGATGCGACTGGCAGGCAACAGCCACTGGCGCGACGCCCACGCTCATTGCATGGGTCCCTCCCCCCATGCAATCCGGACCCGGCAGATCCCTCCCTCTGCCGGGTCTTTTTTTGCCTGGCGTCTGGATTCTCGAGCGCGTCTTCGTCCGGGTCTCTGCGATCTGAAGGGCCCCGTCGGGGCAGTTGGGGGCCTGGGCAAATGTCCCCCGGCGCCGGCCGTTGGCCGCCACCTCCTCCTTTACTTTGCCCAAACCCCCACCTGCCCCGACGAGGCTCGGCTTGCGGCACCAGGCGCGCAGATGCAGCGCTCGCGACGGCCCTTCAATGAGACGCCGACGAGCTCCGGACGCAGGGCGGAGGCCCTTGCGTGCGAAGTAAAGGGGGAGGTGACGGCCAACGGCCGGCGCCGGAGGACATTCGCACGCAAGGGCCTCCGCCCTGCGCCAGGAAGATTCGCCGCGCCCGTAAGGATCGCTCCGGGTTATCGCCCGCGGTTGCCGTGCCAGTGCTGGTACCACGCCTGGAACATCAACACGTTCCACAGGTGCGTATGCCATTTGCGCTCGCCGCGCAGGAACGCCTCCCAGATCGCGCGCACGCGTACCGCATCGAAGCACCCCTGGTTGCGCAGCAGCTGCGGGTCGAGCAACGCTTCCGCCCAGTCGCGCAGCGGGCCGGCCAGCCAGCGTGCCATCGGTGGGCCGAAACCGCGCTTGGGGCGATAGACCAGCGGCGCGGGCAGGTAGCGCGCCAGCAGATGCTTGAGGATCCGCTTGTGCTCGCCGTCGTGGTACTTCAAGTGCTGCGGCAGGCGCCAGGCCAGGCGTATGACCTCCATGTCCAGCAACGGCGAGCGCGTCTCCACGCCGGCCGCCATGCCGGCACGGTCGACCTTGGCAAGGATCCCCTCGGCCAGGTCCATGCGGAAATCCAGCAGCTGGATGCGCGCTTCCGCCGGCAGTGCGGTGTCCTGCTGCTGGAAGATCGTCGCCGGTTCGCGCGCCCCCAGTACCACCTGGGTCGGTTGCCGCCAGCGGGTGACGCGCTGCAGGTAATGCCCCTCCACGTCGTTGGCGGCCACCTCGGCCACCAGTGCGCGCCAACCGCCAAGCCGACCACGCTCGACGTTCAAGCGGCTGCTGCCACGCCGCGCCAGATCGCGCACCCAGTCCGGCAGGCCACCGCACAGGCGCGCATTGCGCAGCGCGCGGCCATAGCTGGGGTGGCCGAAGAACAGCTCATCGCCGCCGTCGCCGGTCAGCGCCACCGGCTTGCGCGCGCCGAGCAGCTCGCTGGCCAGCAGGGTAGGCAGCTGCGAGGCATCGGCGAAGGGTTCGCACCAGACCTGCGGCAAACGTTGCAGCAGTTCCAGGCCCTGCCGGCTGTCCATCCTGTGCAGGTGGTGATGCACGCCCAGGTGCCGGGCCACCTGCGAGGCCCAGTCGCTCTCGTCGTGACCGGGGTCGTCGAAACCCACCGTCCATGCTTCCACCGGCAACGCCGACTGCGCCTGCATCATCGCCACCACCAGCGACGAATCGGTGCCACCGGACAGGAATGCACCGCAGGCCACGGGTGAATGCATGCGCGTGGCGATCGCCTGCTGCAGCACCACCTCCAACTGGTCGGTGGCCTGCTCCAGGCTGGGCGCCGGCTGCAACGGCTGCTGCAGCGCGGATTGCATCGCATCGCGCGCGCACCAGTAGCGATGGCCGCCCTGCGTGGCCTGCGTTGATCCGCCGGCGGCATGATCGTTGAGGTCCACGCGCAGCATCGCCCCGGCCACCAGCTTGTGGATGCCGCGATAGATGGTGTGCGGCGCCGGCACATAGTCATGGCGCAGCAGCAGGCTCAATGCATCCTGGTCGATGCTGGGAGCGAATCCGGCAAAGGCCTGCAGCGCCTTCAACTCCGAAGCGAACAGGAACTGGCCCTGGTACCAGCCGTAATACAACGGCCGTTCGCCGACCGGGTCACGCGCCAGCCAGAGCTCATGTGCGTGGCGGTCCCAGACGCTGAACGCAAATGCCCCTTCGATGCGCGACAGTGCACGCTGCACGCCCCACTCGACGATGGCCTGCAGCAACAGGCGTGCATCGGTGCAGCTGCGTGGCAGGTCGCGCAGCTGCGACTGCAGGGCCGCGCGGTTGTAGATGCGGCCATCCAGGCACAGCACGTAGCGCCCGCAGCTGGAGCTGAGCGGCTGCAACGGCATGTCGGTCGGCGCACGGCAATGACCGAGGGCCAGCCCTGCGTCGGCATCGGTCCAGTACCCGATGCGACCGCGGCCGCGCTGCTGCAGCGCCCGCAGCATCGGCGCCAGCTGCTGCAGCAGCTGCTCATCGTCGGCAGGCGGCAGCCAGGCCCCGACCACGCCGCTCATCGCTGGCCTCCATGGCAAGGGCATTCAAGGAAAAGCGCGGGACAGGAGGCGGACGGCATGAGGGCGGCACGCGGATGGGGAGAGCTGCCATGCTCGGCCCCGCCGAGCGCCACGTCAGTCGTAGCGCTGTCAGCGACCGTCACCGCAGGCGCGGCTTGCGTAACGTTTTGTAACAACCCGATTGCTACCGTGCGGCCAAGTCGTTGCCCGGCCTGAGGCCCGGCCCGCGCGCCAGCAACCCCGGCTGAATGGCGCCCGCTCCTTGGACCCGAGCGGCCCGGCAGCTGGGATAGCATCGCCGCGCTCGTGCCACGGCGGTACGGAAGCACCCCGGAGGCCTTGTAGATGCTGGATATCGTACTGGTTGAAGACGACGCTCGGCTGGGCACGATGGTCAGCGACTACCTGAAGCGCCACGGTTACCAGGTCGCCCACGAACGCTGCGGCCAGCGCGCGATCGCCCGGATCCTCAGCGAGAAGCCGGCGCTGGTCCTGCTCGACATCGGTCTGCCGGGCCAGGATGGTTTCGAAGTGTGTCGGCAGATCCGGCCCCACTATGACGGGATCATCTGCGTGCTGAGCGCCCGCACCGACAACATCGACCAGGTGCTGGGGCTGGAGCTGGGCGCCGACGACTACATCGGCAAGCCGATCGAACCACGGGTGCTGCTGGCCCGGCTGCGCGCCCACCTGCGCCGCCACCGCCGGGTCGAGCCACGCGATGGCGCCCTGCGCTTCGGTGAACTGAGCATCGACCCGTCCACCCGCAACGTGCACCTGCAGGGCCGCCTGCTGGAGCTGACCACCGCCGAGTTCGACCTGCTGTTCCTGCTGGCCGGCAACGCGGGCCAGATCCTCGACCGCGATGCGCTGCTGCGTGGCCTGCGCGGCATCGCCTTCGATGGCCTGGACCGCTCGATCGACGCACGCATCTCGCGCCTGCGGCGCAAGCTCGGCGACAACCCGGAGCAGCCCGAGCGGATCAAGACCGTGCGCGGCCGTGGTTACCTGTTCAGCCGATCAGCATGGGGATGAAGCATCCGTCGTCGGCCATGCGTGGCCATGCCTTCCACTTCCTGCGCTACGGCATCGGTTTCCTCACCGCCCATCTGCTGCTGATCGTGCTCGGGCTGTGGGCCTGGGATGCGCTGCTGGAAGACCGCACCGAGGCCAGCCTGCAGGCGGAAATGCGCGGCCCGCACGCCATGCTGCAACATCGCTTCGCCGAAACGCCGCCGGCGCAGTGGCCAGCCCTGGCGCAACAGTTGGACAGCGATTTCGCCTATCCGCTGCAGCTGATGCCGCTGACCGAAGCTGCCGCGATACTGCCGGCGAAACAGCGCAAGGGCTTGCTCAACGGACACGTGCAGATCGAGCTGGACAGCATGCGCAGCCTGCAGCGCGTCGGCAACAGCAGCAGTGCGCTGATCCTGGGGCCGCTGGACCAGGCCCTGCCCGAAGAAGGCTGGCAGGACAGCGAAGCCTCCGGCGTGGCCATCATCCTGCTGATCCTGATGGTGGCGGTGGCATTGCCGATGTACGTGATGGTCTACCGGTTGTGGCGCGATGTCTCGCAGCTGGCGCAGACCGCACGACGGATGCGCGATGGCCAGCTCGACAGCCGGGCGCCACGCGCCGGTACCGCGCTGGTGCGGCCATTGGCCAAGGCGTTCAACCACATGGCCGAACAGCTGCAGCTGCTGCTGGACAGCCAGCGCGTGCTGGCCCAGGCGGTGGCGCACGAAGTACGCACGCCGCTGGCACGCATGCGCTTCGGCCTGGCCGACCTGGAAGACACCGGACTGGACGACGCCCAGCGCGATGCGCTGTCCGGCCTGCGCATCGACATCGACCGGTTGCAGCACCTGACCGATGCGGGTGTCGAGTACGCCGCGCTCGGCCGCTGCCATCAGGTCACCCGCCAGCGCCTGCAACTGGCCGCGCTGGTACGCGGCGTGGTCGAGCAGTTCGCACCACTGACGATACCGGTGCAGCAGGACCTGTCACCGGCAGGGCTGGTCAACGTCAACCGGCACATGCTGGAACTGGCGCTGCGCAACCTGCTGGGCAACGCGCTGCGCTATGCGCGCCGACAGATCCGCATCGTCAGCACGCTCAACGAGGGATGGCTGTGCCTGCAGGTGGAGGACGACGGCCCCGGCATCGCCGTCGAACTGCGCAGCCAGGTGCTGCAGCCCTACGTGCGGCTGGACCTGGCCAGCCCGGGCTTCGGGCTGGGCCTGGCGCTGGTGCAGGTGGTGGCGGACAAGCATCGCGGCCACGTGGAAGTGGCCGATTCGGTGCTCGGCGGTGCCTGCATCCGGCTGCTGCTGCCGATGGAAAGCGGTGTCCCGCCACCGGCAGACAACGTCTAGTTCGCCTCGGCATCGGCACGCGGCAAGGCGAACACGAACAGCGCGCCCTGTTCGCTGTCGCGCAGTTCGATACGGCGGCCATGCAACTGCACGATGCGCTGCACGATCAGCAGGCCGAGCCCGCCGTTCTCGCCACGCCGCGCGCCCAGTGCCGCCGGCGCCTGGAACAGTTGCCCACGCAGTGCTGGCGCCACCCCAGGGCCATCGTCCTGTACCGCCACCTGCACACTGTCGGGCAGCGCCGACAGCTGCACCTGCACGCGGCCCCCGTCCGGCGCATGCCGCAGCGCGTTGTCGAGCAGATTGGTCAGCACGCGTTCCACAAGACCCAGGTCGGCGCGCACCAGCGGCAGGCCCGGCGGGAAATCAGCGTGCAGGCGCTGCCCACGTGCCTGCGCGGCCAGCTCGAACTTCTGCAGTACGTCCTGCAGCAGTTCCGGCAGCGCGAACACTTCCCACTCCAGCCGCACTTCACCGTGCTCCAGCCGCGCCAGTTCAAACAACGCCCGGGCCAGACGGCCGACCTTGGCGCTCTGCGCCAGCGCGATACCGAGATAGCGACGACGCTCCTGCGGCGACAGCGTGGCTTCTTTCAGCGCCAGCGTTTCCAGGTAACCGTGCAGCGAGGACAACGGCGTGCGCAGGTCGTGCGAGATGTTGGCCACCAGTTCGCGGCGCTGCAGGTCCTGCTGGCGAAGCTGCTGCCACTGCTCGCCCAGCCGCTGTGCCATCTGCGAATGGGCATGTTCGAGGATCTTCAGTTCATCGCGCTCACCCGCGCGCAGCGGTACCGGCGCGGGCAGTGGCGTCGGAGCGTCGATGTCGAAGGCCTGTATGCGCCGGGTGACCTGGCGCAGGGGCCGGGTCACCCAGTAGAAGGCCACCAGGCCGGCAAGCAGGCCCAGCCCGCCGATCAACAGCACCGACCAGAGCGTGGTGTGCCATTGGCTGCCGGCGGCCAGATCGTCGGCCAGCATCTGCCGGTGTTCGCCCACCAGTACCACGTACACGTAACCCGCCTGCCGCCCCTGCACCACCAGCGGCGCGACACTGAACACCTTGCGGCCATCGGCACTGCGGGGATCGTCACCGAGGATCGGCAGCGGCGCACCGGACAGCAGGCGCCGCAGCGGTGCCACGTCCACCCGGCTGCGCACCAGATGGCCGCTGGGCGCATCGTGGCCGAGGATGCGACCCTGCTCATCCAGCAGGTACACCTCGACACTGGGGTTGACCGCCATCAGCTGGCCGAACAATGCGCGCACCGCCGCATCGCGCATGCCGCTGGTGTCCATCAGCTCGCTGCGCTGGGCGATGTGCTCGGCCAACCCAAGCGACAGGCGCTGCACCACTTCCTGCTCATGCCGGGTATTGGTGCGCATCTGCCAGGCCAGCAGCGCCATGCAGCACGTCAGCATCAGCGCCGACATCACCAGCGCCAGTTTCTGCCACAGGTTCGGCTTGATCATGTGGCCGCCCCGGCCGGGTCGACCAGTTTGTAACCGCGCCCCCACACCGTCAGCAGGCGCCGCGGGTTGCCCGGGTCGGTCTCGATCTTGCTGCGCAGGCGGTTGATGTGGGTGTTGACCGTGTGCTCGTAACCGTCGTGCTGGTAGCCCCAGACCTGGTTGAGCAGTTCCATCCGCGCAAACACCTGGTCCGGGTGGCGGGCGAAGAACAGCAGCAGTTCGAACTCACGCGGGGTCAGTTCCAGTGCATTGCCATCGACGGCGGCAGTACGGGCGACCGGGTCCAGCCGCAGCCCGCCGAGTTCGATCGCCCCGGCATCGATGCGCGCGTTCTGTGCCATCGCTTCGGCGCGGCGCAGAAGCGCACGCACGCGCGCCACCAGTTCCGGCATCGAGAACGGCTTGGCCAGGTAGTCGTCCGCGCCCAGTTCCAGGCCGACGATGCGCTGGGTTTCGCTGCCACGTGCGCTGATGATGATGATCGGCACGTAGCGCGCCATCGCGCGTGCACGCTGGCAGACCTGCAGGCCGTCCACGCCCGGCAGCATCACGTCCAGTACCAGTGCATCCCACGGACCTTCCTGTTCGATCAGGCGCAGGCCGGCATCGCCGCTGGCGGCGTGTGCGACTTCATAGCCCTCATCACCCAGGTGCATGCGCAGCAGGTCGGCGATGTGGGCATCGTCTTCAACGATCAGGACACGTTTGGCGGACATCGGCAGCTTCGGGCCAGTGGGGAGGCTGCCCGCATTGTGGCGCGGGAGCGACGTGGATACCTCACGAAAAATTGAATCCTGCGTGAGGATTCGTTGACCGGAGGGGGCGCAGCATGGCCCCGTCGCCCCTTCCCGGAGTCCACCATGTCCCTCACCCGCCGCCATCTGCTGGGCCTGGGCGGTGCTGTCACCGCCGCCGGCCTGCTGGGCCTGGGCGCGTGCAGCCGCGCGGCCCCGGCCGCTGCCGAGGCACGGCCTGCGCGACAGTTCGAGGTGGTCCGCAGCGATGCCGAGTGGCGCCGGCTGCTGAGCCCGGCGCGGTACGCCGTGCTGCGCCAGCAGGCCACCGAGCGCCCCTGGAGCAGTCCGCTGAACAAGGAACATCGGCAGGGCACGTTCGCCTGTGCCGGCTGTGCGTTGCCGCTGTTCTCTTCGTCCACCAAGTTCGAAAGCCACACCGGCTGGCCCAGCTTCTGGGCGCCGCTGCACAACGCCATCGGCGAGGACCGTGACACCACCTTCGGCATGTTGCGGGTGGAAGCACATTGCCGCCGCTGTGGCGGCCATCTCGGCCATGTGTTCAACGACGGCCCGCGGCCGACCGGACTGCGCTACTGCATGAACGGCGCCGCGATGGCGTTCATGCCCGGGACTGCGCAACAGGACGCCGCTGGCGGCTGGCGCGTGCCGGTCGGTTCTTCCCCTGCTTCTGGAGCCTGATGATGCTGCTGTTGCTGCTTGCCTATCTCGGCGGCGTGCTGACCCTGCTCAGCCCGTGCATCCTGCCGGTGCTGCCGTTCGTGTTCGCACGCGCTGATCGTCCTTTCCTGCGCAGCACCCTGCCGCTGCTGCTGGGCATGGCACTGACCTTCACCGTGGTCGCCAGTCTGGCGGCGGTCGGCAGCCAGTGGGTGGCGCAGGCCAACCAGGTCGGCCGCTGGGTGGCACTGGTACTGATGGCGGTGTTCGCCATCGCGCTGCTGTGGCCGACCCTGGCCGACCACCTGCTGGCGCCGTTCCAGCGCATCGGCGCGCGCCTGAGCGCACGTGCCGACGCCGCGGATGCGGCTGGCCGTGGCGGCGCCTGGACCTCGCTGCTGATCGGCATCGCCACTGGCCTGCTGTGGGCCCCCTGCGCCGGTCCGATTCTCGGCCTGGTGCTGACCGGTGCCGCCCTGAACGGCGCCAGTGTCGGCACCAGTTCGCTGTTGCTGGCCTACGCGCTGGGCGCCGTCACCGCACTGGCGCTGGCGGTGTGGGTGGGCGGCCGTGTGTTCCGCGCGTTGCAGGCCCGGCTCGGCCTGGGCAATGTGGTGCGCCGGGTGCTGGGCGTGGCAGCGTTGCTGGCGGTTGTGGCGATCGGCCTGGGCTGGGACACCGGCCTGCTGACCCGCCTGTCCGCGGTCAGTACCGCACGCATCGAACAGGGCCTGCTCGATGCCGTGCCCGGCACGCAGCCGGCAGCACCACCGATGATGATGATGGCAGCCGGCCAGGCAGGCGCGCCGCTGCCGGTGGAAGGAACGCTGCCCACGCTGGACGGCGCCACCGGGTGGCTCAACAGCCCGCCGCTGAGCCGCGAGCAGCTGCATGGCAAGGTCGTGCTGATCGACTTCTGGACCTATTCCTGCATCAACTGCCTGCGTGCGATGCCGTTCGTGCACGAATGGGCGCAGCGCTACCGCGACCATGGCCTGGTGGTGATCGGCGTGCACACCCCGGAATTCGCGTTCGAGCGCGACCCGCGCAACGTGATGAAGGCCGTGCAGCAGCTGAAGGTCGAGTACCCGGTCGCACTCGACAACCAGTATGCGATCTGGCGCGCGTTCAACAACCGCTACTGGCCGGCGCACTACTTCGTCGATGCGCAGGGCAACATCCGCGGGCATCAGTTCGGCGAGGGCAACTACGCGCACTCCGAACAGGTGATCCGCCGCCTGCTGGTGGAAGCCGGGCAGACCGAGCTGCCGCCGCCTGCTGATCCGGCCGCGGCTGACCTGCAGGGCGTGGCCACGCAGGCCGACATGGGCAACCTGCGCTCGCCGGAAACCTACCTGGGCCACGCACGTGCCGAGCAGTTCGCCTCGCCGGGCGGGCAGCGCGCCGACGCAGCATTCGGCTACACGCTGCCGTCCACCCTGGCGCTGAACCAATGGGGCCTGTCTGGACAGTGGCGGGTCAACGATGAGGCTGCACAACTGCAGCAGGCCGGCGGCCGCATCGCGTTCCAGTTCCACGCCCGCGACCTGCATCTGGTGCTGGCACCGGGCGAGGACGGCAAGCCGGTGCGCTTCCGCGTGCTGCTCGATGGCAAGCCACTGCCTGCGGCCGATGCCGGCACCGACGTGGCCGCCGATGGCACCGGCACCGTCAACGAGCACCGTCTGTACCAGCTGGTCCGCCAGCGCGGCACGATCGGTCCGCATCGTTTCGAGATCGAATTCCTCGACGCAGGCGTGCAGGCCTACGCCTTCACCTTCGGTTGAACCGGGAGCACACGATGAAACTCTCCTTCGAACAGGGCATTGCCGCCGGCGTCGCCGGCCTGGTCGCCACCGCGCTTGTCGCGGGTGTGCTGCTGGTGGACCACAGCGCGATCGCCGCCCCGGCCGAGCCCACCGCACAGCTGCAGGCACTGCCTGCGCCCAGCGGTGATGCGGCGTTCCGCGATGACGCAAGCCACGCCAGCGTGGTCTTCGCCGGCGGTTGTTTCTGGGGCGTGCAGGGCGTGTTCCAGCACGTCAAAGGGGTGAGCAACGCGGTGTCCGGTTACATCGGAGGCAGTGCCGCCGACGCCCGCTATGAACGCGTCAGCGGTGGCCGCACCGGCCACGCCGAAGCAGTGAAGGTGGACTACGACCCGCGCCAGGTCAGCTATGGACAGTTGATGCAGGTGTTCTTCTCGGTGGTGCACGACCCGACCCAGCTCAACCGCCAGGGGCCCGATCATGGCAGCCAGTACCGCTCGGCGATCTTCGCCGAAGACGCGCGCCAGCAGGCAGCAAGCCGTGCGTACATCGGCCAGCTCGGCCAGGCGGGGAGCTACCGCGCGCCGATCGTGACCCAGGTGAGCAGCGGCCAGCGCTTCTACCCGGCCGAGAGTTACCACCAGAACTACATGAGCAACTACCCGCAGGCCGCGTACATCCGCTACTACGACGCGCCCAAGCTGACCGCGCTGGGCAAGCAGTTCCCGGCGTTGTACCGCCGCGATCCCGCGTTGGTGCCGATGCGCTGACACCCCATGGTGGGGCCGGCCGCTGGCCGCCACCACGGCATGAAAAAGACGCACGGCCACAGGGCCGTGCGCTTGGGAAGTATCGACCCGGCCCCGATCAGGCCCGGCCGACAACGACATGCTAGGCTCGTCAGCATCATGGGTACAGAACCAGATGCGGGCCGGGTCGATGGATACAGAAGACGCCACCACGATGATTCCTCCCCGCTACCAGCGGCTGTCGGACGAGCTGGCGGAAGCCATCCACGGCGGGCGCCTGCCGGTCGGCAGTCGGCTGCCGTCGCTGCGGCAGATGGCATCGCAGCGCCAGCTCAGCCTGAACACGGTGATCGCGGCCTACCGTCAGCTGGAAGACGCCGGTCTGGTCATTCCGCGGCCCAAGGCCGGCTTCGAAGTCGCGCCGCGACTGTCGGTTCCGCAGCGCTCGCTGCGTGATGCGCCGTCCGCGCCCACCGCCCCGCTGCAGCAGGTGCTGATGGCGCGGGTGCTGGAAGCGCAGCGGCGCCCCGGCGTGATCGACCTCGCCTTTGCCGGCCCGCGTGGGCGCCAGTTCTACCCGGGTGCGCAGCTGGCCCGGCACACCGCGCAGGTACTTCGCCATGGCCAGCAGACCGTGGAGACCTACGCCCGTCCCAATGGTTCGCCACGCCTGCTGGCGCAGATCGTGCGGCGTGGCCCGCGGATGGGCCTGCATACCCACCCCGAACGCCTGCTGCTGACCCATGGTGCGATGGAAGCACTGCAACTGGCACTGCGCGCGGTTACCCAACCCGGCGATGCAGTCGGCATCGAAGCACCCTCGTACTTCAACCTGTATCCCCTGTTGACCACGCTGGGCCTGCAGCCGATCGAACTGCCCACCCATCCGCAGCGCGGCCTGGACGTGGATGCGCTGGAAGCACTGCTGGAGCACACCCCTCTTGCGGCGCTGGTGGTGATGCCGACCGTGCACAACCCGCTGGGCTGCACGATGCCGATCGCCGACAAGCAGCGCCTGGCCGAACTGGTCAACGCACGCCAGCTGCCGCTGATCGAAGACGCGGTGTATGCCGAACTGCAGTTCAGCGAGCCGCCGGCGCCCTTGCTGAAGGCGTTCGACCGCGACGGTTGGGTGATGGTGGTCGGTGGATTCTCGAAGACGCTGGCACCGGACTACCGCATCGGCTGGCTCGATGGCGGCCGCTTCGCCGAACGCATCGCGCTGCTCAAATTCCAGTCCACCGGCGGCGAACCGCAGCTGCTCGGTGATGCGGTGGCGGCCTACCTGGAAGCAGGCAGCTACGAGCACCACCTGCATCGCATGCGCCGGTTGTACCGCGAACAGGTCGGTCGCCTGCGGCAGCTGGTGGCCGAACATTTCCCGGCCGGCACCTGCGCCACCGAGCCGCAGGGAGGGTTCCTGTTGTGGCTGGAGTTGCCTGGCGTAGACACCCGGGAGCTGTTCGAGCGCGCATTGGCAGAGGACATCGTGTTCATGCCGGGCCAGGTGTATTCGCGTGGCGCGCGCTACCGGCATTGCCTGCGGTTGTCGTGCTGCCAGACCCTGGACGCGCGCTTCATCGCTGCGGTGGAACGGCTGGGTGCGATCGCACGGGAGCTGGTGACGGCAACACGGTAGTGCCGGCCGCTGGCCGGCAATCTCGAGGTGGTGAAACGCGTGCAGTTGCCGGCCAGCGGCCGGCACTACCTGTGGTCGCTGTGCAGATACGCGCTCAACGCTTCACCATCGGCGCCCGGCAGATGCGGCAGCCGGCCCCAGCAGGGCATCGGCAGACGCTGCTGCAAGGTCGCGAAATTCTCATCCTGGCGCTGCATCGAAGGATCGATGTGGTTGCCGATCCATCCCAGGCACTCCACGCCACTGGCCTGCAGCGCGTGTGCGGTCAACCGCGCATGGTTGACGCAGCCCAGGCGCATGCCGACCACCAGCACCACCGGCAGCCGCAGCGCACGTACCAGGTCAAGCTGGTCCAGCTGCGCCGACAACGGCGCCAGCCAGCCGCCCACGCCTTCGACCACCACCACGTCGGCCTGTGCGCGCAGGCGTTCGAAGGCCGCCACGATCGGGGCCAGTTCGATGCGCACGCCATCTTCTGCGGCCGCCAGTTCGGGCGCCAACGGCTGGCGCAATGCGTAGGGGTTCAGATCGGCGTAGTCAGGCACCGGCAGGCTGGCGGCCTGCAATGCCAGCGCGTCGTCGTTGCGCAGCCCCTGGCCCGCGTCATGGCTGCCGCTGGCCACCGGCTTCATGCCCACCGCGCGCAGGCCGCGCCGGCGCAGCGCGTGCAGCAGCGCGGTACTGGCGGCGGTCTTGCCGATCTCGGTATCGGTACCGGTGACGAACAGGGCCGTCGGCAACGTGGCAGGCAGGGACATCACAGGCTCCAGCAGGGCAGCAGAGCCCCCATTATCGCTGGCCCGGCACGCTTGCTAGACTGCGGCCATGTTCGCCAACGCCTCGCTCACCGGCAGCAAGCCGGAACAATACGCCCAGCTGCTGGAACAGGCCCGTGGCCTGGTCTACGGCGAGTCCGACCGCATCGCCAATGCGGCCAACCTCGCTGCACTGGTCTACCACGCCCTGCCCGACCTGAACTGGGTGGGCTTCTACCTGTACGACGGCAAGGAACTGGTGGTCGGTCCGTTCCAGGGCCTGCCGGCCTGCGTACGCATTCCGCTGGACAAGGGCGTGTGCGGTGCGGCCGCCAGCCAGCGCGTTACCCAGCGGATCGAAGATGTGGACGCCTTCCCCGGCCATATCGCCTGCGACGCCGCATCGCGCTCGGAACTGGTGGTGCCGTTGCTCCGCGGTGGGGAGCTGATCGGTGTGTTCGATATCGACAGCCCGGTCGTCGGCCGCTTCGATGCCGAGGACCAGGCCGGTCTGGAAGCCATCGCCGAGGTGTTCGTCGGGGCGTTGGCGTGAGCGCGGTCAAGCTGCGCAACATCGGCCCGAAGAGCGCGGCATGGCTGCGCCAGGTGGGCCTGCGCAGCCGCGAGGACCTGGTTGCCATCGGTGCCGTCGGTGCCTTCGTCAAGGTCAAGCGTGCCGGCTTCAAGCCCAGCCTCAACCTACTGTATTCGCTGGAAGGTGCGCTGCTGGACTGCCACTGGCAGGAACTGAGCGAGCCGCAGCGTACGGCACTGGTGCAGGACTACGAAACACGGATTGCCGTGCATCCGCTGAAGGCGGCAGGTCCGGCCTCGGGCCCGGTGCATGAGCAGCGCTTCGACGCCGGGGACGACGGCGAAGAAAGCACGGCCGAAAGCGCCGACGAGGATTGACTGTTTGGTAGTGCCGGCCGCTGGCCGGCAACCTCAGGAACGTTGCGAAGATCGTGCAGTTGCCGGCCAGCGGCCGGCACTACCGTCCGATCAGGGTTGCTGCAGCTCCAGCAGCTCGCCCACCAGCCCCACTTCTCCGCGCTCGACCCACACGCGCAGGCGCGTGCCGTGGTCGATGCGCAGCGCCCAGCACAGCGACATCGGCAGGCCGCACACCAGCGACAGCACCATGCGCAGCGGGCCGCCGTGGCTGACCACGACCGTCGGCGGCGGGTCGTCGTCATCCAGCAGGCGATCCAGCGCGCGTGCGATGCGCCGTTCGAAGTGGCCCCAGCTTTCGCCATGCGGCGGCGGAAACGCGTGCGGATCGGCGTGGAACGCGGCCAACGCCTCTTCCGGCAGATCGAACAACGATTGGCCATCCCAGTCGCCGAAATCCAGCTCTTCCCACTCCTCGTCGGCCTCAACATCCAGCGCGCGCGGTGTGGCCAGTGCCATCGCCGTATGCAGCGAGCGCAGGCGCGGCGAACTGATCACCCGTTCCCACGACTGCCCGGCATAGGCATCGACCAGCTCCTGCGGCAGGCGGGCCAGCTGCGGCGGATCGCTGCGGCCATCGAGGAACTCATCGCGGCCATTACCTGCATGGCGGACCAGGTCGAGGATCATGCGCGTGCCCAGTCAGGGCGGCGCGGGAACAGCGGAAAACAGACGGACATCGGCAACGGCACCACGATAATTCGAGCTGCATTCTAGGCGCTGGCGCAGGTCTGCTGCACCGTGCAGGTGCATCCGCGCCTGCTCAGTCGTGCAGGTTCGACGCTACGGGCCGGCCGCGATGCCGTAGACTGCGCGCACTTCCAGGTGACCTGCGGCCCTGCCGGCAGGTTGAAACGGGAAGCCGGTGACGCGTGACAACACGCCATGCCGGCGCTGCCCCCGCAACGGTAAGCACGTCAGTTCCAGGCAACCCGCCACTGTGCCGCAGGCATGGGAAGGCGCCTGGACGGTGGCCTCGGGCCACCCGGCGGCGAGCCCGGAGACCGGCCCGGAAGCCTCAGGTCGCGATGCGGTGGGCATGGCGCTGGATGTCTGTGGCGATGGCCGCGGCATCGGCGCGTGCCTGCCTGTTGTGACTCCTCCCCTTCGCTGCGCGGGCGTGCGCGGCACCTGGAGTCCCCCGATGAAACTGCAGTCCCGAATGCTGTCCCTGGCCGTGCTGGCCGCACTTCCTGCATTGGCCCTGGCCGATGATGGCGCCGCCGACCTCGACCAGGTGCTGGTCACCGCTACCCGTACTCCGATCGCCCTGCAGGACAGCATTGCGCCTGCGCAGGTGATCGACCGCGCGCAGATCGAATCCAGCCAGGCCACCTCCCTGCAGGAACTGCTGCAGGGCCGCGCCGGCATCAACCTGACCAATGCCGGTGGCCTGGGCAAGCAGAGCTCGCTGTTCCTGCGTGGCACCAATTCCTCGCATACCGTGGTGCTGGTCGATGGCGTGCGCATCAACAGCGCCGACCTCGGCCTGGCGATGTACCAGGATCTGCCGCTGGCACAGATCGAGCGCGTGGAAATCGTGCGCGGCCCGCAGTCCAGCCTGTACGGTGCCGACGCCATCGGCGGCGTGATCCAGATCTTCACCCGCCGCAACCAGGGTGATTTCGCTCCGCACTTCCAGCTGGGCGGCGGCAGCAATGGCCTGCGTGAAGCCAGCGGCGGCATCGGTGGCGGCACCGAACGCGGCTGGTTCGGCGCCGACATCGCCTACCAGCATTCGGATGGCATCGATGCCTGCCGCGGTTCGGCTACGCTGTTCACCGGCTGCTTTGCCGATGAACCCGACCGCGATGGCTACCGCAACCTGTCCAAGAGCCTGCGCGGTGGTTACAACCTGAGCGACCAGTGGACCGTGGAAGGCAGCGCCCTGCGTGCCGACGGCAAGAACCACTACGACGGCTACTACAACTACTCCGAGACGCGCCAGCAGGTGCTGGCCGGCAAGGTGCGCTACACCCCGTCCGAGCAGTTGACGCTGACCGCCAACGTCGGCCGCAGCGACAACGAGTCCGACAACTTCGGTGATTTCGGTGCACGCGGCAGCGCACAGACGCACCGCGACAGCGCTTCGCTGCAGGCCGACATCGGTATTGCCGAAGGCCAGCTGCTCAGCGCCGGCGTGGACTGGAGCGAGGACAACCTGGATGGCAGCAGCGCCGGTTACCTGGTCGACAGCCGTCGCAACACCGGCGTGTTCCTGCAGTACCAGGCGCGCTTCGGCCGTCACCAGCTGCAGGCCAGCGCACGCAATGATGACAACCAGCAGTTCGGCAACCATGCCACCGGCAGCCTCGGCTGGGCGATGGAGCTGGGCCACGGCCTGCGCGTCAACGCCAGCTACGGCACCGCGTTCAAGGCACCGACCTTCAGCGACCTGTACGACCCGTGGAGCGGCGTGCCGACGCTGGACCCGGAAAAGTCCAAGAGTGCCAATCTCGGCATCTCGCAGCAGGGCCAGGGCTGGCGCTGGGGCCTGGACGTGTACGAAACCCGCATCGATGACCTGATCACCTACGACGCGGCCACCTTCCGCATGCAGCAGGTCGAAAAGGCGCGCATCCGCGGTGCGGAACTGACCGGCGGCGCCACCGTGGCCGGCTTCGACATCAACGCGCAGCTGAGTTTCACCGACCCGCGCAACCGCACCAACGGCAGCGCGCAGTTCGACAACTGGCTGGCACGCCGTGCGCAGCAGACCGCGCGCCTGGACATCGACCGCCGTTTCGGTGATTTCCGCACCGGCCTGACCGTGCAGGGCGCGGGCAAGCGCTACGACGATGCCGCCAACGCGGTGAAGGTCGGCGGCTACGGCACGCTGGATCTGCGCGCCGAATACGCGCTGACCCCGGCATGGTCGGTGCTGGCGCGGGTGGCCAATGTGTTCGACCGCGAGTACGAAACCGTGGCGTGGTTCAACCAGCCAGGCCGCGAGTATCAGCTGAGCGTGCGTTACCAGCCCAGGTAAGTGGTAGCGCCGGGCCATGCCCGGCGTCGGGGCGCCAGATCGAAGGGCAGCCGGGCATGGCCCGGCGCTACCGGCGGGTCAGATCGCCGATACCGCAGCCAATCCCGGCAGTTCACGCAGGTCGTCGATTACCGCGACGGCCTGCGCGTTTTCCAGGTCCAGTCCTCGCGGATAGCCGTAGCGCACCAGCACAATCGGCATGCCGGCGTCCTCGGCAGCACGATAGTCGGTGAGCGAATCGCCAACCATCAGGCACGCGTCGACGGGCAGTTCGAAGTGCGCGGCGATATGCCGCAACGGCTCACCACTGGGCTTGCGCTGCGGCAGCGAATCACCGCCCAGCACCAGCGCAAAGGCATCGGCGATGCCCAGGTGCTGCAGCAACGGCGGCACCAGCGCGGCCGGCTTGTTGGTGCAGATGGCCAGCGGCACGTTCAACGCGCGCAACTGCGCCAGCGCGTCCACTACGCCAGCGAACAGCTGCGGGCTGCGCAGCAGGCATTCGCGGTAATGGACCATGAAGGTCGGCATCACCGCTGCCAGATCGATCTGACGCCCGGCGGCCTGCACGGCCTGTTCGACCAGCCGGCGCACGCCGTCGCCGATCCAGCCCAGCACGGTGGCTTCGGGTACGCGCGCCAGGCCGATGTCTTCCAGCGTACGGTTCAGTGCTTCGGCGATATCGGCGGCGCTGTCGACCAGCGTGCCATCGAGGTCGAACACGACCAGCGGATAGGGATACGACAAGGGACGGCTCACTCGTGCAACGTGGGGCCGTCCATTGTACGCCCGCGTCTTCAGCCGATCCGGCGTGCGCGGGTGGCCAGGAAGGTCGGCAGGTAACGGTCGATCAGGAAGCGCGGCTGCGGCTGCCAGTCTTCCATGAAGCGGTCGATGACGAACCCGGCATCCAGCTGCCCGGCGATCAGATCCCCCAGGCTGTGGCCGAATGTCAGCGCTTCGCCACGGGCCAGCTTGGCCTCGCGCGCGGCGGGCTCCAGGTCTTCCAGGTCGGAATAGGGAATCGCGTACTGCGGGCGGATCAGGCCCTGCTCGCTCAGCTGTGCATCACGCGCAGCAACGAACACCACCGGATTGTAGAAGCTGGCCATCAGCAGGCCATCGCGTGCCAGCACCCGGCGGCACTCGGCCCACACCGGACGCACGTCGGGCACGTACAGGTTCGATATGGGATGGAACACCACGTCGAAGCTGTCACTGGCAAAGGCCTGCAGATCACGCATGTCACCCTGCACGGTGCGCAGCGACAGACCGTCGCGGTCGGCGACGGCGCGGTCCTGCGCCAGCTGCCCTTCGGAAAGATCGAATACGGTCACCTCAGCGCCTGCCGCGGCAAGCACGGGTGCCTGTTGGCCACCGGCCGAGGCCAGGCACAGGATGCGCCTGCCACGCACATCGCCCAGCCAATCCAGCGGCAACGCACGCGGCGTCAGGTGTACCTGCCAGCGTCCCTCGCGTGCGGCGGCAATCGTTTCGGCATCCACCGGTCGCGACCACTCGCGCACCTCGCTGGCCTGGCGGTCCCAGGCAGCACGGTTGTGGTCGATCAACGCCTGTCCATGGTTCATGTGTTCTCCTTGCCCGAAGGCCGCCAGTCCAGATCCTGGAAGGCCGGGCTGGCGAAGCACTCGGCGAGGAAATCCAGGAATCGCCGCATGATAACGGGCTGTTGCCGGCGCGAGGCGTACACGGCATGAATGCCCAGCTCGTCCAGGCTGTACTCGGGCAGCAGTTCGATCAGCTCACCACTGCGCAGCAACGGCGCGACCTGATAGGTCGGCAACATGGCAATACCGGCATTGGCGCGCACCGCCTCCAGCAACAGCGATGCTTCATTGGCACTGATGTTGCCGCCCACCGCCACCGACAACGAGCGCCCTTCGCGATGCAGCTGCCACAGGCTTTTGCCGACGTAGTGATGGGTCAGGCAGTTGTGCACGGCGAGGTGTTCGGGCGCGGTCGGCGTGCCACGCGCCTGCAGGTAGGCCGGCGTCGCGCACAGCACCGAACGGCAGATCGCCAAACGACGTGCGATCAGGCTGGGATCGATCTGCCGCGCGATGCGCACGGCCAGGTCGACGCGCTCCTCTACCAGGTTGACCATGCGGTCGACCAGCAGCAGTTCGATGCGTGCGGCCGGATGGCGCTGCACGAAGGCGGCCACCGCACGCGCCAGATGGCTCTGCCCGAACGACACGCTGGCGGTGATGCGCAGCGTGCCGTGTGGCTCGGGATCGTCGCTGGCCAGCTCACCCTGCAGTTCCTCGCCGATCGCCAGCATCTGCCGGAAACGCGCCAGCGCGGCTTCACCGGCCCCGGTCAGGCTGACCCGACGCGTGGTCCGGTGCAGCAGCCGCGCGCCCAGCCAGCCCTCCACCTCGGCCAGGTAGCGGCTGACCATCGCCCGCGACATGTCCAGCACCTCGGCGGCGGCGGTCAGGCTGCCGCGCTCGGCAACTTCGACGAATACGGTCATGGCGGTCAATCGGTCCATCTGCTCGATCCATGCAACAAACAAGCGCGTTATACGCTGTTTTTCGAGCGACTGCAGCGGCCTACAGTGGCCCCATTCCCAGCCACCACCCCCACGGAGTCCTGCCATGAAGATCGCCCTCGTCGGTGCCACCGGCAACATCGGCCGCCAGATCGCCCGCCACGCGCTGGCCAACGGCCATCAACTGACCGTCATCGTGCGCAGCGCGCAGGACCTGCCGGCCGAGCTGGCCGGCGCCCATCCGGTCATCGCCTCGCTGGATGACCAGGACGCCCTGGTCGCCGCCATCACCGGCCACGATGTGCTGGCCAGCGCCTACGGCCCGCGCCCGGGCGACGACATCGGTCGCGTCGGCGAGGTTGCCGCACAGCTGGCCAACGCCGCCCGCAAGGCCAACGTGCCGCGCCTGGTCGTGGTCGGTGGCGCCGGCAGCCTGGAAGTCGCCCCCGGCGTGCAGCTGGTCGACACCCCCACCTTCCCGGAGGCCTACAAGCCCTACGCGCTTGCCCACCGTGAAGCGTTCAACCGCCTGCAGGCGGTGGATGACCTGGACTGGACCTTCTTCTCGCCGGCCGCCGAAATCGGCCCAGGTGAAGAGCGTGGGCAGTACCGCGTGCAGCCCAAGGCCTTCCTCGCCGATGCCAGCGGCCACAGCCGCATCAGCTACGCCGACTACGGCGCCGCGTTCGTCGCCGAACTGGAAGCGCACAAGCACCCCAGGCAGATCATCACGGCGGCGTACTGATCACGCACTCGCCGGCCTGACCGCCCGCCGGGCATGGCCCGGCGCTACCCACCTGTAAAGCCGAAGGCAACGGCAGGAGCCGTTGCCAACGTCGCTTGCGACGGCCCGTAGGGGGCCGGGCAAGGACGCCCGGCATAGCCAACGCTCGGCTCGACACTCCAAGGACACCTCCCATGCGTACTGCTGCCCTGCTGCTTCCTCTCGCGCTGGCTGCCAGCTTCACCAGCGCCCCGCTGCTGGCCGCACCGGCCGCGCCTGCACCCGCCAGCGCTGCCAAATCCCAGCTGCGCCTGCAGACCTTCCATCCCGGACCGCAGGCAATGTTCTCGGTGTCCTCGGTGCTGATCGAAGGGCGCAACGACGCGATCCTGGTCAACGCGCAGTTTGCTGCCGGCGATGCACGCCGGCTGGTCGAGCAGATCCGTGCCAGCGGCAAGCGGCTGACCACCATCTACATCAGCCATGGCGATCCGGACTATTACTTCGGCCTGGCCACCGTGCAGGATGCGTTCCCGCAGGCGCGCATCGTCGCCACCGCGCAGACCGTGGCGCACATCCGTGAGTCCCAGGCCGGCAAGCTGGCGTACTGGGGGCCGAAGATGGGCGCCGACGCTCCCGCACGCATCGTGGTGCCCGCGGTGCTGGAAGGCGATGCACTGCAGCTGGAAGGCCAGCGCCTGCCGTTGATCGGCCTGGATGGCCCGACGCCGGACCGCAGCGTGCTGTGGGTGCCATCGCTGCGCGCGATCGTCGGTGGCATTCCGGTGGTGGCCGGCGAGCACGTGTGGATGGCCGATACGCAGACGCCGCAGTCGCATGCCGATTGGCTGCGCACGCTGCAGCAGCTGCAGGCGCTGAAGCCGAAGGTGGTGGTGCCCGGCCATTACGCGGAGGGTGCGGTACTGGATGCCAGTGCGTTGCGCTTCACCGCGGATTACATCCGTGCCTTCGATGTTGAAACCGCCAAGGCCAAGGACAGCGCTGCGTTGGTGAAGGCGATGCAGGCGCGCTATCCGCAGCTGGCGGGTGTGGCGTCGCTGGAGTTGAGTGCGAAGGTGGCCAAGGGCGAGATGCAGTGGCCGTAAGGTAGGGGGTTCTTTTGCAGGGCTGCGCCCTGCACCCGCAGAAACGGTAGTGCCGGCCGCTGGCCGGCAACCTCAAAGCCAAAGCAACAGCAGGCATTCCGTGGGTAGGCGGGGTGGGTGCTGACCGTTGGTCGGCACGCGGCTGTTGGTAGGTGTCGACCTTGGTCGACACATGTATCAGGTCCGTGGGGAATCGTTCGTTGTGTGCTCGAACAGTTCGCCCTGCACCACGGCTTCCTTTTCGCGGAAACCGCCGAGGCCGACGCCGACCAGCCGATAGCGGGTGTCGGCGGGCAGGTCGACGCGGGCGCGCAGGGCCAGTGCGATGTCGCGCAGTTCTTCCATCGACTCGGGCGGGCGTTCCGGGGTGAAGCTGCGGGTGAGGATGCGGAACTGCGCGGTCTTCAGTTTCAGCACCACGGTGTGGCCGATGCGTTCGGTCTTGCGCGTGGCCTGCCAGGTCTTCCCGGCCAGCTGCACGATCGCCTCGCTCAGGTCTTCCAGCAGCAGGTCCTCGGCGAAGGTATCCTCCGAAGAGATCGACTGCACCTGCTGGTCAGGCTCCACCGGCCGCTCGTCGACACCGCGTGCGCGGTTGTACAGGCTGCGGCCGAAGCTGCCGAAGGCGTCTTCCAGGTCCGGCAGCGTCCATTGCCGCAGGTCGCCGCAGGTGACGATGCCGCGCGCCGCCAGCTTGCCTTCCATCACCTTGCCCACGCCGGGCACGCGGTTCACCGGCAGCGGCAGCAGGAATGCGTCCACCCGCTGCGGCGGAATCACGAACTGGCCGTCGGGCTTGCGCCAGTCCGAGGCGATCTTGGCCAGGAACTTGTTCGGCGCGATCCCGGCTGAAGCGGTCAGGTTGGTTTCCTCGCGGATCTGCGCGCGGATGGTGCGGGCGATGTCGGTGGCCAGTTCGATGCCACTCTTCGGCTCGGTCACGTCCAGGTAGGCCTCGTCCAAGGACAGCGGCTCGACCAGGTCGGTATGGCGCAGGAAGATCTCGCGCACGTGGCGCGATACCGCCTTGTAACGCGCGAAGTCCGGCGGCACGAAGATCGCGTCCGGGCACAGGCGTTCGGCGCGCAGCGCCGGCATCGCCGAACGCACGCCGAACACGCGCGCCTCGTACGAAGCGGCACACACCACTGAACGCGCACCGCGCCATGCCACCACCACCGGCTTGCCGCGCAGTGACGGATCGTCACGCTGCTCCACCGACGCGTAGAAGGCGTCCATGTCGACGTGGATGATCTTGCGCAGTGCGTTCATGGTTGGCCCACATGATACCCGCACCGTACCGGTCCAGACGCCGAAGTATGGTCGTTGTGCATCAACGGGATGCGTGGTTTCAGCTGAAAACACTACGCACGCGTACGGAGACGCGGTTTGATATCCGCCTGATCCGTCGTGCATCCTCGGGAATTCGTTGCCTTGTTTTCGCTTCCAGGATTGCGCTTTCCATGACTCGTCTCCACGCGTTCAACCGCGACCAGCTGCTGGCCAGCGCACGCGGTGAACTGTTCGGCGCTGCCGCCGGCCGGTTGCCCAACGACCCGATGCTGATGTTCGACCGCATCACCGAAATCCGCGAGGACGGCGGACCGCATGGCAAGGGCATGGTACGCGCCGAACTGGATATCCGCCCGGACCTGTGGTTCTTCGGCTGCCACTTCATCGGCGACCCGGTGATGCCCGGCTGCCTGGGCCTGGATGCCATGTGGCAGCTGACTGGCTTCTTCCTGACCTGGCTGGGTGCCCCCGGCAAGGGCCGCGCCCTGGGCTGCGGCGAAGTGAAGTTCACCGGCCAGGTGCTGCCTGATGCCAAGCTGGTGCGCTACGAGATCGACATCAGCCGCGTCATCAACCGCAAGCTGGTGATGGCCCAGTCCGACGCACGCATGTACGTGGACGACCGCGAGATCTACAACGCCCGCGACCTGCGCGTGGGCCTGTTCACCGAAACCGGGAGCTTCTGATGCGTCGCGTCGTCATCACCGGCATGGGCATCACGTCCTGCCTCGGCAATGATCTGGATACCGTTTCGGCCGCCCTGCGTGAAAGCCGCGCCGGCATCACCGCGCTGGCCGACCACGCCGAAGCCGGCCTGCGCAGCCAGGTCGGCGGTCGCGTCGACCTCGACCTGGATGCGCTGATCGACCGCAAGCAGAAGCGCTTCATGAGCGATGCCGCTGCCTTCGCCTACCTGGCGATGGCCGATGCCATCACCGATGCGGGCCTGACCCCGGAACAGGTCAGCGGCCTGCGCACCGGCCTGATCGCCGGTTCCGGCGGTGGCTCCAGCGAATGGCAGGTGGGTGCGGTGGATCTGCTGCGCAGCCGTGGCGTGCGCAAGGTGGGTCCGTACATGGTGCCGCGCACGATGTGCTCGACCGTGTCGGCCTGCCTGGCCACCGCATTCCAGATCAAGGGCGTCAGCTACTCGCTGTCGGCCGCCTGCGCGACCTCGGCGCACTGCATCGGTGCGGCTGCCGACCTCATCCGCCACGGCGCGCAGGACATCATGTTCGCCGGCGGCGGTGAAGACCTGCACTGGTCGATGAGCGTGATGTTCGATGCGATGGGCGCACTGTCCACCAGCTTCAACGACACCCCCGCCAGCGCCTCGCGCCCGTATGACAAGGACCGCGATGGCTTCGTCATCGCCGGCGGTGGCGGCATGCTGGTGCTGGAGGACTACGACCACGCGGTGGCACGTGGCGCGCACATCCATGCCGAGCTGATCGGCTATGGCGTGACCTCCGATGGCGCCGACATGGTCGCGCCGTCCGGCGAAGGCGCCGTGCGCTGCATGAAGATGGCGCTGCAGAACGTCGACCGTCCACTGGATTACCTCAACACCCACGGCACCTCGACCCCGCTGGGCGATGTGACCGAGCTGGGTGCGATCCGCGAGGTGTTCGGCGATGCGATTCCGCCGCTGTCCTCGACCAAGGCGCTGTCGGGCCATTCGCTGGGCGCCGCCAGCGTGCATGAAGCGATCTACTGCCTGCTGATGATGCGCGACGGCTTCGTGGCCGGCTCGGCCAACATCGGCGAGCTGGACCCGAGGGTGGAAGGCTTCCCGATCCTGCGCGAAAGCCGCGAGCAGAAGCTGGATACGGTGATGTCCAACAGCTTCGGCTTCGGTGGCACCAACGCGGCGCTGGTGTTCGGCAGAGTGTGATCTGAAAGCGTGCCAACCAAGGTTGGCACCTACCAGAGCGGTAGCGCCGGACCATGCCCGGCGAGAACGGTGAAGCGTGCCGACCAACGGTCGGCACCCACCAGCTTCAAGGTGGCACCACCGGGTTCAAGGTGGCACCACCGGGTTCAAGGTTGGCACCTGCCAGGGCGGTAGCGCCGGGCCATGCCCGGCGAGAGCGGTGAAGCGTGCCGACCAACGGTCGGCACCCACCGGGTTCAAGGTGGCACCACCGGATTCAAGGTTGGCACCTGCCAGAGCGGTAGCGCCGGCCATGCCCGGCGAGAGCGGTGAAGCGTGCCGACCAACAGTCGGCACCCACCATCACCCACCATCCCCCACAGTTACCTCGGCAGCAGCGGCAGCAGCAAGGCGTGCGCGTCCACCAGCGAGCCGACGATGCGGTGGCCGAGCGCGCGCAGTTCTTCATCGGGATGCACCAGGTCCGGTACCTGGATCACGGTCATGCCGGCGGCCAGCGCGGCACGGGTTCCCGCCGGCGAATCCTCCAGCGCCAGGCAACGTTCCGGCGCCTGTCCCAGCCGCTGCGCGGCCAGCAGGTAGATGTCCGGCGCCGGCTTCGGCCGCGCCACATCGCCACTGGTGATCACCGCATCGAAGTATGGCAGCAGCCCGGCTGCAGCCAGCTTGCGGTTGGCCCGCGGCTGCCGCGTAGTGGTCGCCACCGCGCGCGGCACCGCGTGCGCCTTCAGCAGCTCCAGCAGTTCCAGGATGCCCGGCCGCAGCGGCAGCCCGGTCTGCGTGCGCTCCTCGTACAGATCATGGCAACGCGCGGCCATGGCCTCGATCATGCTGTCTTCGATACCCTGCTGGCGCAGCAGCGCCTGGCTGTCGCGGTCACCAAGGCCGACCATGCGCACGAAGAAGCTGGCATCCAGGGGCAGGCCGAATTCCTCCGCCGCCTCGCTCCAGCATGCAAGCGACACACGCTCGCTGTCGATCATCAGGCCGTCCATGTCGAAGATGACGGCGTCGGGCAGGAACGGCAGCGCAGCGATGGAGGTCATGGAGCGAACAACGTATCCAGATCGGTGGAGGTCAGCAGCCGCCATTGCCCTTCGGCCAGTCCCTGCAGGTCCAGGCCACCAACACGGCTGCGATGCAGTGCCTGCACATGGTTGCCTGCGGCAGCGAACATGCGGCGTACCTGATGGTAGCGGCCTTCGTGCAGTACCAGGCGCGCCTTGCGCGGCCCGAGCACCTGCAGTTCAGCCGGCAGCAGGGGCGTCTTCTCCGCTTCCAGCATCAGCGTGCCGCTGGCAAACAGCGCCACCTCGTCACCACGCAGGTCTTCGGCCAGCTCCACTTCGTAGACCTTGGGCAGCTTCGACTTCGGCGAGATGATCCGGTGCAGCAGGTTGCCGTCGTCGGTCAGCAGCAGCAGGCCGCTGGTCTCGCGGTCGAGGCGGCCGACGGTGGACAGCACCGGGTCGCGGTCGCGGAAGCGCGGCGGCAGCAGGTCGTAGATCAGGCGGCCCTTGTCCTTGGTCGAACAGGTGTAGCCGGCCGGCTTGTACATCGCCAGCGACAGGCCCACCGGCGGGTCCAGTGGCTCGCCGTCGACCCGCACCGCTTCATGCGGCACCTGGTCGTCGGCGTACAGCACGTCGCCGTCGGCGTCGGTAACGCGGCCTTCGCGGAACATCCACTGCACCTGCTTGCGGCTGCCGTAGCCGAGGTTGGCGATGTGCTTGACCAGCTTCACCGGCCCTTCCCCTTGCCCTTCACCGCTTCGACCAGCTTGAAGCCATCGCGCTCGGCAACCACGCGCACCGCGCCGAAGCTCTCGTTGAGCGTGTACTCGTAGGGCAGGTGGCGGTTGGCCACCACGTACAGGCGCCCACCCGGGCGCAGCGCCTGCGCGGCCACGGCGATGAAGCGCTGGCCGATGTCCGGGCGATCCGCACGCGAGGGCGTGTGGAACGGCGGGTTGCTGATGATGACGTCGTAGTCCGGCTCGATACCGGCGGTGACGTCGCGCCACAGGAAGCGCAGCGGCACGGGGCGCGGTGGCGGCGCCAGATTGAGTTCGGCCAGGTCCAGCGCGCGCTTCTCGGCCTCGTACAGGTCCAGCGCGGTGATCTTCGGGCAGCGCTCCAGCAGTTCACGCGACAGGTAGCCGTAACCGGCACCGAGGTCAGCTGCACGCCCGGCCAGGTCGGCCGGCAGATGCTCGGCCAGCAGGGCCGACGCCGGGTCGATGCGGTCCCAGGCGAACACGCCCGGACGGCTGAGGAAACGGCCGCCGACGATCGGCCGCACCGCGTCCAGCGCGCCCCAGCGCTTGGCTACGTCCACATCGTGCTGGCCCTGCAGCGGAGCGGTCCAGAACACGCGGCAGTGGTTCTTGGTCAGGCTGCCGCCGAGGCCGGCCAGCTGCTTGAGGTCGCCTTCGCCGGAGCGGGCACCTTCGTTGTTGTGCTGGCAGGCCACAATGCGGCCACCCTCGGCGACCAGCGCCAGGGCGCGGGCGAACAGCGCGCGGGCTTCCTCGCGCTGGCGCGGCGGCAGCACCAGCACCAGCGGGTAACGGCCGCGGCCGGCAACATCATCCAGCTGCCCGCTGACGGTCCAGCCAGCGGCCTGCTGCAGCGGCTGCGCGAACGGGGCGAAGCTCTGCTCGCAGTCGACCTCGCGGCCGCCGGCCTGCTCGCGCAGTGACCAGCCGTCACGGGCGCGCAGGAAGGCCACCGGACCCTCCGGCCAGCGCAGGGCGCCGCTGGAGAACGGCAGGAACAGGGTCTGCAGGGGGGCGTCGTCGCTGGATGCCATCGGCGCGGGTACTGGAAGCGTGAGGGCCGTCCATTGTACCGGCTTGTCCGGCCCGGCCCGGCCCCGGCCACCGCTTTGCGAAACTTCAACGTTGCCTTGATGCCGCAGCAACATGCCAGCGTTCAGGGTAGAAGCTCCCCCGCAACCCCTGGAGATCCTGCATGCGTGCCTTGTTCGTCGGAGGTGTCGTCGACAACAGTGAAATGGACCTGGAAGGCAGCCATCCCCCCGTGCATTACCCGGAGGACACCGGCGGCGGCCATTCCCGCTACCGCCTGCACCAGGTTGGCCACGGCGCCGATGGCAGCGTGGCCTACGCCGTCTATGGCGCGCCGGATCTGGCAGACGATGAAGTGACCCGGGTAGCCGAGGAGCGCGCGTATGCGCGCAGGTTCGAAGCGACGGCAACGCTGTTCGAACATTGACCATCGCAGCCACGCATGGCGTGGCTCTACTGTTCGAATGATCATCGCAGCCACGCGTGGCGTGGCTCTACTGTTCGAATGATCATCGCAGCCACGCATGGCGTGGCTCTACGCCTGTTCGAACGTTGACCATCGCAGCCACGCATGGCGTGGCTCTACAGTAGATCCACGCCATGCGTGGATGCAGCCATCTGCAGTTGCCGTCAAAGCCTCGGCGGCAACCTGCGGATGCTGGCGATTTCATCCAGCCACACGTGATGCTGCTGCACCGGCGCATCAAGATCGTCCAGCCGCAGCTGGCCATTGCTGCCTTCGTCGCCGGCGTCGTTGCGGTACTGCTGCAGCGTCGGCTGCACCGCAACCGTGCCCAGCAGGCGTCGGCCATCATGCAGGGTCAGCTGCACCTCGGTTTCCCCCTGCAACTGCGGCAACAGGGCTTCCAGGCGCGCGATCTGCGCGGAATCAGTATGGATACGGGGAGCAATACGGGACATCGGCGACCTCCTGAACTGCAGGGTCGCCGATCGTCCGTGAATGCTCAGTGCAGCAGGTTGTCCCCGCGCGTGGCCTGCACGCGCCGCACCACACCCACCAGCTGGGCCACCGAATACGGCTTGGCCACATGCTCCTGGAAGCCCGAGGCCAACGCACGGCGACGGTCATCGGCACGCGCCAGCGCAGTCACCGCCACCGCCGGCAGCGCTGCCGCGTCTACGCCCAGGTCCTGCCGCAACGTGCTTACCAGGCCATAGCCATCCATGCCCGGCATGCCGATGTCGGTCAGCAGCACCTGGTACTGCAGGTGGCCATTGTCGGCCAGCAGCGCCAGCGCCTCGCCCGCCGAACTGGCGGCGGACACGCTGGCGCCCTGCTCTTCCAGCATGCGCCGCAGGTACTCCAGCACTTCTGGCTGGTCTTCCACCGCCAGCACATGCAGGCCGCGCAGCGGGTACGGCTCGACCACCATCGGTTCCAGGATCGGACCGCTGACGACCTCACGCAGCGGACGCCGTTCGGCATCGGGCAGATGCTGCGGCAGGCGCACGGTGAAGGTGGAGCCGTGACCGTGGCCATCGCTGGCCGCGCTGACCGAACCGCCGTGCAGCTCGACCAGCTGCTGCACGATGGCCAGGCCCAGGCCCAGACCGCCATGGCGGCGGGTGGTGGTGCCGTCGGCCTGGCGGAAGCGGCTGAACAGATGGTTCAGGAACTCCGGCGCGATGCCGTCGCCGGTATCGCGCACGGTGATCGTCCAATAGTTGCCATCGGCCTGCAGCTGCACGTCGATGCGGCCTTCGGCCGGGGTGAACTTGATCGCGTTGGACAACAGGTTCCAGAACACCTGCTGCAGCCGGGTGGCATCGCCCAGCACCTGGCAGGGCTGTGCCGGCAACTGCAGGGTGACGTCCAGCGCTTTGCCCTCGGCCACCAGCTCCTGTGCGCCCATCGCTTCGTTCAACTGGTCGCGCAGGTCCAGCACTTCCACTTCCAGCTGCACCTTGCCCAGCAGCATGCTGCTGAGGTCGAGCATGTCCGAGATCAACCGCTTCTGCGCGGTCGCGCTGTTGGCGATCACGCCCAGGCCCTTGTACAGCGGGCTGGTGGAATCGACGCGCTGCAGCAGCAGTTCACTCCAGCCCAGGATCGTGGTCAGCGGCGTGCGCAGCTCGTGCGACAGCGTGGCCAGGAACTCATCCTTCAGCCGCGCCATGTTTTCGGCCGCACTGCGCGCGGCACGCTCGGACTGCAGCAGTTCCTCGCGCGCCAGTTCGATCTCGCGGCGCTCGGTGACATCCGGGCTGCTGCCGGCCAGGCCGATGAAGCGGCCCATCCGCGAAAAGCGCGGACGTGCGTTCATTTCCAGCCAGCGCCACTGCCCATCGGCACGACGGGCACGCACCAACGCATGCATCGAACGCTGCGCCTTCAGTGCTTCCTGCAGTTCGTATTCAAATACCGACGCATCGTCGGGATGCACCAGGCCGCGCCAGACATCTTCCGGAACCCGGTTCTCGTCGCCGCCGAAGAACTCGCTGAAGGCACTGTTGACGAAGCGGGCGTGGCCGCGCTCGTCCAGCACCCACACCGGCATCGGCAGGCCATCGGCCAACGCACTGAAACGGGCCTCGCTCTCGCCCAGTTCCACTTCCATCTGCTTGCGCGCGGTCACGTCGAAGAACAGGATGCCGACCTTGTCCTCGCCCGGCTGGCCAACCCGAACGGCATCCACGGCGAACGCGCGCCCGAGGGCACGGGCATCCATCTCGAACTGGGCCGGCCGCCCGGTCCGCGCCACTTCGCCGTAGATCCGGAACCAGTCGCCTTCGTGGTGTGGCTCCAGCGTGCTCATGCGCTTGCCACAGGCATCCTTCAGGCCGGTGTGGCGCTCGAAGGCATCGTTGACCTCGAGGAAGCGGTAGTCGATCGCCTCGTCGCCATCGAACAGCACCTGGATCACACAGAAACCTGCGTGGATGCGCTCAAGCACGCCATGGTGCAGGTCGGTTTCGGGCGTCGGCACCATCAAGGGTGAGCGCTCCACGAGGGGCGGCAGTGTGGACAAGGGCGTGGGAGGAAAAGACCGGATGGAGGTACAGCATCTTCCAGAGTGCGTATTCACAGCGTCAAGCGCCGTCAGTCAGGGTTGACGACCATGAATTGGCGGCAACTGTTGACGCATTTGACGCTACTGGCCATTGCTGCGGCCCCGCGGCGGGATCACACTCGATCCGAGATCATCATCCTCCCCGCTTCGGGGACGCAGGAGACTGCCATGAAAGGTTCGCTTTCAACCGCCCTGCTGCTGGCCGGCATGCTTGCCGTGGGCAGCGTGGCCGCCGCGCCGCGGACGGTGACCGCGCCCGATGCGCCGCGCGCACTACAGGCCGATGGCCCGGTCAGCGTGCAATGGAATGATCCGGCGCAATTCACCGAGATCCGCCAGAGCACCAACCGCTTCGAGGCCGAACGCGGGGACTGGGTGCAGCAGCTGGCACGCTACGTGCAGACCAGCGCCGCCAAGCCCCTGCAGGCCGGGCAGACGCTGGAGGTGACCCTGGTGGACGTCAAGCGCGCAGGCGACTACGAGCCCTGGCACGGCCCGCGTGGCCGCGACATCCGGATCATGCGCGACATCTACCCGCCGCGGATCACCCTGCAATACACGCTGAAGGACGCCAGCGGGCGCATCATCGATGAAGGCGACGCCCGCCTGAGCGACAGCGGCTACCTGCACAACATCGGCCTGAAGAGCGATACCGATCCGCTGCGCTATGAAAAGCGCCTGATCGATGACTGGGTGAAGCGCCAGCTGACCTCACGCGTTACCGCTGCCCGGTAGGTGTCGACCTTGGTCGACACGCAGCCACTGCGCCGACCAGGGTCTGATCCGATCCGGTAGGTGTCGACCTTGGTCGACACGCAGCCACAGCGCCGACCAGGGTTTGATCCGATCCGGTAGGTGTCGACCTTGGTCGACACGCATTCACAGCGCCGACCAAGGTCGGCAGCTACCAGAGCCGTGCGCAGCGCTGATCCGATCCGGTAGGTGTCGACCTTGGTCGACACGCAGCCACAGCGCCGACCAAGGTCGGCAGCTACCAGAGCCGTGCGCAGCGCTGATCCGATCCGGTAGGTGTCGACCTTGGTCGACACGCAGCTACAGCGCCGACCAAGGTCGGCAGCTACCAGAGCCGGTCAGTCCTGGTAGATGCGTGCCACGCGCTTGACGCCGCACGGCAGCTGGTAGGCACTGACACCGCAGCGCGGCGCCAGCTCGGACAGCGTCGGCGCCGTACCCCACAGTTCCACCACGCTGCCAACACCGGCCTGCGCATGCGCGGTCAGGTCCACGGTCAGCATGTCCATCGACACGCGGCCGATCAGCCCACCGGGTTGGCCATCGATCAGCACCGGCGTGCCATTGGGGGCGAACTGCGGATAACCATCGGCATAGCCCAGTGCGACCACGCCCACGCGTGTGCGCGCCTTGGCCACGAAGCGCGCACCGTAGCCGACCGGCTCGCCGGCTTCGATCCAGCGCTCGGCGAACACCTTGGACTGCATCGTCATCACCGGGCGCAGGCGCGCGGTGAGTTCACTGTTGTCCGGCAGCGGATTGGCGCCGTACAGCATCAGGCCCGGGCGCACCCAGTCACTGCGCACGTCCGGCCAGCCCAGCAGCGCCGGCGAGTTGCAGATGCTGGTCTCGCCTTCAAGACCATCGATGGCCTCGACGAAGGTCGCGGCCTGCTCACGGGTACGCTCGCTGTCCAGTTCATCAGCGCGTGCCAGGTGGGTCATCATCACGATGCGCGCCACCTGCGGCAGTGCAGACAAACGCGCGTGCGCGGCGCGGAATCCGGGAACGTCCAGGCCCAGCCGGTGCATGCCGCTGTCCAGCTTCAGCCACACCGTCAGCGGCCGCGGGCTGTCGAACGCGACCAGCGCTTCCAGCTGCCACGGCGAACCGACCGAGAACCACAGGTCATGCTCGGCCACCAGCGCCATTTCGCTGGGCTCGAAGATGCCTTCCAGCAGCAGGATCGGCGCACGGATGCCGGCCTGGCGCAGTTCCAGCGCTTCTTCGATGGTGGCCACGCCAAAGCCGTCGGCCTCGCCTTCCAGTGCCTGCGCACAGCGCACCGCACCGTGGCCATAGGCATCGGCCTTGAGGATCGCCAGCGCCTTGCCACCGCCCAGTTCACGGGCCAGGCGATAGTTGCTGCGCAGTGCGCCCAGGTCGATCAGCGCGCGGGCAGGACGCATGTGCGGTTCTCATGTTGCGGGGCGTGGCGATACTGGCCGTAGCGGAAGATATCCAGGCCTTCGGTGCTGATCTGCGGCTGGCGCGCGCTCATCAGGTCGGCCAGGTAGCGGCCCGAGCCGCAGGCCATGGTCCAACCCAGCGTGCCGTGGCCGGTGTTGAGGAACAGGTTGCGGAACGGCGTGGCGCCGATCACCGGCGTGCCGTCCGGCGTGGCCGGGCGCAGGCCGGTCCAGAACTCGGCCTTGGCCAGGTCACCGCCCTTCGGGTACAGGTCGCGCACCACCAGCTCCAGCGTCTCGCGGCGGCGCGGCGACAGCGACAGGTCGAAACCGGCCACCTCGGCCATGCCACCGACGCGGATGCGGTTGTCGAAGCGGGTCACCGCCACCTTGTAGCTCTCATCGAGGATGGTCGAGGTGGGCGCCATCGCCGGGTCGGTGATCGGCAGGGTCAGCGAATAGCCCTTCAGCGGATACACCGGCAGGCGCATGCCCAGCGGCGCGACCAGTCCCGGCGAATAGCTGCCCAGTGCGACCACGAAGCGGTCCGCGGTTTCCAGCTTGCCGCCGATGCGCACGCCGGTGATGCGGTCACCGTCGAATTCCACGCCGGTGATGTCCTGGTCGTAACGGAACTCGACCCCCGCTTCGGCCGCCATCTGCGCCAAACGGCGGGTGAACAGCTGGCAATCGCCGGTCTGGTCGCGCGGCAGGCGCAGCGCACCCACCAGGCCATCGACGTGGGCCAGCGCAGGCTCGGCCTTGATGATGCCGGCGCGATCCAGCACTTCGTACGGCACACCGTACTGGGCCAGGATCTCGATGTCCTGCGCCGATGCATCCAGCTGCTGCTGGGTGCGGAACAGCTGGGTGGTGCCCAGGTCGCGCCCTTCGAAATCGATGCCGATCTGCGCACGCAGCTCGTTCAGGCAGTCGCGGCTGTACTCGGACATGCGCACCATGCGCGCCTTGTTGATCGCGTAGCGCTCGTGGGTGCAGTTGCGCAGCATCTGCCACAGCCAGCGGTACTGGGCCAGGTCCATGCCCGGCTTGATCGCCAGCGGTGCGTGCTTTTCGAACAGCCAGCCGATCGCCTTCTTCGGCACGCCCGGGGCAGCCCACGGCGAGGTGTAGCCGAAGGACAGCTGGCCGGCATTGGCGAAGCTGGTTTCCAGCGCGGGACCGGGCTGGCGGTCGACGACCGTGACTTCAAACCCGGCCTGTCGCAGGTACCAGGCACTGGTGGTGCCGATCACGCCGCTGCCGAGGACTAGGACTCGCATGGGAATTCTCCAACCCGATCATTCCCTGCATTTGCGTGCGCAGGGGCCATAATCGGGGAAGTATATTCTTCCGTATCCAGATGATTTGCCTGATTTCAGCAATGCAGTCAGGATATTTCCCTGTGATTCATTCCCCGAGCTTGACGCCCATGGCCACCCGTCCCCGCGAGCTGGACAAGATCGACCGCAAGATCCTGCGCATCCTGCAGGCCGAAGGCCGCATTTCCTTCACCGAGCTGGGCGAACGGGTCGGCCTGTCGACCACCCCGTGCACCGAGCGTGTGCGCCGGCTGGAGCGCGAAGCGGTGATCACCGGCTACCACGCGCACCTGGACCCCAGTGCGCTGAAAGCGAGCCTGCTGGTGTTCGTGGAGATCAGCCTGGCCTACAAGTCCGGCGACATCTTCGAGGAGTTCCGGCGTTCGGCGCTGAAGCTGCCCAACGTGCTGGAATGCCATCTGGTGTCGGGCGATTTCGATTACCTGCTGAAGGCACGGATCAGCGAGATGGCGTCCTATCGCAAGCTGCTCGGCAGCACCCTGCTGACCCTGCCACATGTGCGTGAGTCGAAGAGCTACATCGTGATGGAAGAGGTCAAGGAGACCTGGGCGCTGCCGATTCCGGATTGAACCGACTGGCGGCAGCGGGACCAGACCCCGCAACGCGGGCTCTGGCCCCTGGCTGCATCAGCGCTGCTGCGGGTTCTTCATGGAACCCTGTTGCGGATTCTTCTTCTGCTGCTCGTTCGGCTGCTGTTGCTGTTGCTGCTGGCGCTGCTGTTCCTGCGGTGTTTTGCCCTGCTGTTCCTTGCCAGGATGACGGTTCTGCTGGTTGGCCATGATCGTATTCCAAGGGGACGAGGGAAGCGCGACGACAGGGATGCCGGCGCAGGTCCACCGTGGTCCTGGCACGGTTAATCGCAGGCGAAAAACGGGTGATGCGGGGTGTGCAGGGCGGGGGCTGTTTTCCGGCGTTCATGTGGGTGGCGGGTTTCCTGCCAACGGCTGAGCCCCTCATGGCTGCGCATACTTCCAGCATTGCGGGTGAGGCCGGGCGGGTGAGCTGTGCAGGGGACGCCGTGAATCCCCAGACCGGCCCAGCCGCTAGCGGCTGTGCGTTCGGGCGCTTGCGAAGCAGTGCTTCGCAAGCAAAGCGCCCTCACCCCTGTAGGCTCGGGCGCGCCTTGCTCGTGTGCGCTGTCCTGCGCACACGGCAAGACCGGGGTTGGGCGTCCTGCCCAATCCGCCCGAGGCATGCCTCGGGCCCATGGCGCTTACGCCCCTGCACAGCCCACCCGCCCGGCCTTGGACAGGTTCATGCGGGCGCCAGCCACGGAAAAGAAAAAGAAAAAAAAGAGCGACAGCGGGTCGCTGCGCGCTCTTTGGGTTGCGCGATTGGTTGCGGGCGCTGGGGTCAGCGCTTGATCTGCTGGCCGTCGCCGGTCGGTACGCTGTCGTAGTAGCGGCCGGTGCGCGAGTCGAACACGCGGTTGGGGCCGACCGGTTTGACGCCGGGAACGATGCGGCCGTTGCGGTCGTAGACCTTGTCCGGCAGCGCCGGCGCGGGCGTGGGGGTCACCTGGGCCGGGCCGGTTGATCGGATCGGCTGTGCCGGCTGCGGCGAGGGCAGCACCTGCGGCTGCGGGCGCGCCGCTTGTGGTGGCGGGGCGACAGGCGGCGGTGCCACCGTCGCGCTGCTGCGGGTGGCGGTCGGACTGCCGGTGGGAACCTGCGCCTGGGCAAGCAGAGGCAACAGGGCCGACAGCAACAGGACAAGGCGGGGTTTCATCGCGCGCTCCAGGGTGGGCCACCCTTACCCTGCGCCTGCCCCTGTGTGCCGGCCATGAACGGCCATCACACTTGCAAGCGTGTGCCGACACCCCCACGTCTGCTGGCATCCCAGGCCACAACCCCACGGAGAGCCGGCATGAGCGCTTTCGATCTGACGCCCCCCACCGCCACGCAGACCGACGCCCTGGTCGCCGGGCTCAGCGCCGAGGAGCGCCGCGTGCTGCTGCAGCACGGCACCGAGGCGCCGTTCTGCGGGGTATTCCTCGACAACAAGCGCGAGGGCGTCTACTGCTGCCGCCTGTGCGCCCTGCCCTTGTTCCGCTCCAGCACCAAGTTCGATTCGGGCACCGGCTGGCCCAGTTTCTTCGCCCCGTTCGACCCGTCGCACGTGCGCGAGATCCGCGACACCAGCCATGGCATGGTCCGCACCGAGATCACCTGCGCCCGCTGTGGCAGCCATCTGGGCCACGTGTTCCCGGACGGTCCGCCGCCCACCTACGAGCGCCACTGCCTGAACTCGGTCTCACTTTCATTCACCGGCAACGGCGAGCCGTGGCCCGATCCGCTGCAGCGTGGCGGCGCGGAGGCCGGCGTGGCGGGCTGACACGCGCCGCAATGCCCCGCTGACCGACTTCACAGAATTCCCTCTTCAGAAACACCGGTGTCAGGCCGACAAGGAGATATCCCCCCTCCTTGCGTCGCGCCATGCTCATCATCGTTGGATTCCTGGTCGTCATCATCAGCGTGCTGGGCGGCTACCTCGGCGCACACGGCCGCCTTGGGGCGCTGTGGCAGCCCTACGAACTGGTCATCATCGGCGGTGCCGCGCTGGGTGCGTTCCTGGTCGGCACCCCGGCCAAGACGGTCAAGCAGACGCTGCAGGCCATGGTCGGCGTGTTCAAGGGCCCGCGCTACAAGCAGCAGGACTACATCGACGTCCTCAGCCTGGTCTACGAACTGCTCAACAAGGCCCGCCGTGAAGGCTTCATGGCGCTGGAAGACCACGTCGAGCGCCCGGCCGAGAGCGCGCTGTTCGGCAACTACCCGAAGGTGCAGGCCGACCACCACCTGATCGACTTCATCACCGACTGCCTGCGCCTGATGATCGGCAGCAACATCGAGCCGCATGAGCTGGAGCCGCTGCTGGAGCTGGAGCTGGAAAAGCACCACGCCGAAGCGATGGCGCCGTCACAGGTGCTGACCAAGGTCGCCGACGGCCTGCCCGGTTTCGGCATCGTGGCGGCAGTGCTGGGCATCGTCATCACCATGGGCTCGATCGGCGGCGACATCGTCGAAGTGGGTGGCCACGTGGCCGGCGCGCTGGTCGGCACCTTCCTCGGCATCCTGCTGGGCTATGGCTTCGTCGGCCCGATGGCCTCGGCGATGGAAGCCCGTGCCGAGCAGGACAGCCGCATCTACGAGTCGGTGAAGACCGCCCTGCTGGCCTGCCTGCGCGGCTACAACCCGAAGATCGCGCTGGAGTTCGCCCGCAAGACGCTGCCGTCGAACGTGCGCCCGGCGTTCTCCGACTTCGAGCAGCACCTGAAGACGGTCAAGTAAGCCATGGCCGAGACCAAGCCCACCGTCATCGTCCGCCGGGTCAAGAAGGCCGGCCACGCCGCCCACCATGGCGGTTCGTGGAAGGTGGCCTATGCCGACTTCGTGACCGCGATGATGGCCTTCTTCCTGGTGCTGTGGCTGATGGCCAGCACCAGCAAGCCCGAGCGCGCAGCCATTTCCGAGTACTTCCGCAACCCCAGCCCGCTGGTCGGCTCCAGCGCGACGCCGGCGCCGGGCATGGCCGGGCCGGGCGGTGCCAGCACCTCGATGATCAAGCTCGGCGGCGCCACCGATGTTTCGCGTGGCAACAGCAACGATCCCTTCCAGAACCAGCAGAAGTCGATACCGCAGCCGGTGGACGAGCAGCAGCGCGACAAGCAGCAGCTGGAAGCGCTGATGAAGGAACTGCAGGAAGCGATCAGCCGCAGCCAGGCGCTGGAACCGTTCAAGGACCAGCTGCTGCTGGACCTGACCCCGGAAGGCCTGCGCATCCAGATCGTGGACAAGCAGAACCGGCCGATGTTCGACCTCGGCAGCGCCACCCTGAAGCCGTACACGCAGCAGATCCTGCACGAACTGGCCGAGTACCTGAACCACGTGCCGAACCGGATCAGCCTGACCGGCCACACCGACATCACCGCCTATTCGGCCGCACGCGGTTACGGCAACTGGGAACTGAGCGCCGACCGCGCCAATGCCGCGCGCCGCGCGCTGATCGATGGCGGCCTGGAAGACAGCAAGATCACCCGCGTGGTCGGCTTGTCTTCGTCGGTGCTGTTTGACAAGGCCGATCCGCAGAACCCGATCAACCGCCGCATCAGCATCGTGGTGATGACCAAGGCCGCCGAGAAAGCTGCGCTGGCCGGCGCCGGGCCGCAGGTAGGCCTGTCGGCAACCACCGTGGACCCGGACGTGCAGGCCGCGCAGGGGGCAGGAAAGTAATCCGTGGGTGCGGACCCTTGTCCGCACAGCGCTGAACCGGGGTCAGATCCCTTTCCCATGGAAAGGGATCTGACCCCACCTACGCGCGGCCGCTACAATGGCGGTCTTTCCGACTCCAGGTGATCACACCCCCATGTCCAAGTTGTCCAAGGCCAAGCGCGACAAGCGCAAGAAGCAGCAGACCAAGCGTCCGTTCCTCCGTCTGAACGCCCAGCAGCAGGTGCAGAACCATGCCGTGCTGGTCAACGAAGACGGCCAGGCCGTGGCCGCCATCGGCCTGCAGGGCCGCGAGTGGCTGCTGGCCATCGGCGGCCAGACCATGGGCAACGCCGACAACCCGGTGCCGATGCTGGCCATGCTCAAGCACCTGTCCAACGTGCAGGAAGCCGAAGGCCGCAAGGTCACCCTGGAATATTCCGAGCTGATGCAGAAGCTGCTCGACACCCTGGCCGAAGAAGCGGGCCAGACCGCCGAGGAGTACCTGGACAAGCTGGTGGCCGAGTTCGCCAGCGAGCAGGCTGAAGATGCAGCCGCTGAAGGCGAAGCGTCCGATGAAGCGGCTGCAGTCACTGCCGACGCCGAAGGCGCTGCCGACGCCGAGGCCACTCCGGCCGCCGACGCCGACGGCAAGCCGCAGGCCTGATCCGGCGGCGGCGGTGTCGGTCTACGTCGATGACGCGGTGCATCCCTGGCGCGGTCAGCGCTGGGCGCACCTGATGGCCGATACCCTGGCCGAGCTGCACGCGATGGCGGCGCAGCTCGGCATTCCTCCACGGGCCTTCCAGAACAAGGCGAGCGGGGCGCATTACGATGTCACCGCCGAGCTGCGTGCGCAGGCACTCGCGCTGGGTGCGGTCGCCATTTCCCGGCATGTGGACCGGGCGCAGGTGAAGGCAGTAATCGCCAACGCCAGGGCGCAGTACCGGCCCTAGGCTGGTACAGGTAGCGCCGGGCCGCGCCCAGCGAGCGCGCAGCGCGGCGGGAAGCCGCCGGGCATGGCCCGGCGCTCCCGGTGAATCTCAGAACGGGTCGCTGCCCAGGCGCACTTCCACGTTCAGCAGCGAGCACAGCGCCAGCAGGGCGTCGTCATCGCGGGTCAGCGCCATCCAGCCACTGAAGCCGTCGTTGCCGGCATCCACGCTCCACAGCGTGTAGTTGTGCTCGCGCAGGCGGTCGAAGGCGGTGCTCATCAGCTGCACCCCATCCAGGTCCGCGGCGAAATCCTCGTCGTCCAGGTCGCCACCCCAGTCCAGCTGCAGGTTGAAGCGCGCCGACAGCTCGTTCACCGCCGACTGCAGCGAATCGAAATCATCACGCTCGACCTCGAAGCCCGACTGCCAGGCGATGGCCGTGAACAGGGCCGGCAGCCAATCGCTGTCGGCCTCCAGCGGCTGGCCGTCCTCGGACAGATGCTCGCGCCAGCGGTTGAACTGCTGCAGGGCCAGCTCTTCGTCGCCCGGGTTGATCAGCACGAGTAGGTTCCAGACCCGCGCCTCGAAATCGTCCTCGTCGAAATCGTGGGCGTCTTCCTCGAAGTCGAAATAGTCGCTGTTGTCAGGCATGGCGGAACGTCCTCGGGAGCAGGGGGGCATTCTACGGTTTATCCTGTACTGCTGAAGCCGGCCGTGGTGGCCGTCACTGTGAATGAAGCGATGAGCGATACCCCTCCCGACCACCTGGCGATCAACCCGGCCAGCCCCTTCCACGATGCGCAGGCCCTGGAGCGCGGCGTCGGCGTGCGCTTCAACGATGTCGAGCGCGACAACGTCGAGGAATACTCGGTCAGCGAAGGCTGGATCCGCGTGCAGGCCGGCAAGGCCCGTGACCGTCGCGGCAACCCGATGACCATCAAGGTCAAGGGCAAGGTCGAGGCGTATTTCCTGGAACAGAAGCCGGAGTAACCGGCGGTCCCGGGGCGGGGTCAGATCCCTTTCCTGCGGAAAGGGATCTGACCCCGATCGGCAGCCCGATCGGCATACCGGTCACTCGCGCTTGCGCGATTCCAGCAGGTCGAGGTTGCGGATCAGCCGCCGTGCGATCTCGTCCGACACCACGCCGCGGCGGGTCAGCCGGAACAGTTCCTCGCGTTCGGCATTGAGGCCGGCGCTGCGCAGCTGGCGATAGCCCATCTCCATCCGGTTCACCTTTTCCGGGTCCACGTCCGGGTTGTCGCGGTCCAGATGCCGCTGATACAGCAGGCTCACCCGCGATGCGGCGTCGTTGTACAGCTGCACGTTCTCGGTGTTCTGGTTCAGCACCAGCTGCTGGCGCATGCGCTCCACGCCCGCCAACGCGGCCTTCGAGGACAGCTTGCGGGCGAGATCCTCTTCCTTGCGCTCACCCGAATCGGCCGGCAGCTGCAGGCCCTTCAACAGCTGCGGCAGCGCCACGCTGGCGCCGACCAGCGAGCACAGGATCACCGCAGCAGCCAGGAAGATCACCAGGTCGCGTGCCGGGAACGGGCTGCCATCGGGCAGGAACAATGGCAGCGTCAACACGCCGGCCAGGGTGATCGCACCACGCACACCCGCCACCGAGGTGGCCACCACGATGCGCCAGTTCGGTGCCTCGCCACGCTCCAGGCCGCGGCGACGCGCACGCAGCAGGTTCCAGCGCAGCGACAGCCACACCCACAGCAGGCGCAGCGCGATCAACGTCGCGTTGATCACCAGCACGTACACCAGCAGCCACCACGCGCTCTGGTGTCCGCTCTCGTTCATGGTGGTGGTGGCGCGTTCGACGATGCCCGGCAGCTGCTCGCCCAGCAGCACGAACATGATGCCGTTGAAGCTGAACTGCAGCATGTTCCAGACGCCGGCGCGCTGCACGCGCATGCTGCCGGAGACACGGCCGGTCATTTCCACGTAGCTCATCGAAATACCCGCTGCGACCGCAGCGAGGATGCCCGAAGCATTGATCTCTTCGGCCAGCAGGTACGCCGCGAACGGGATCAGCAGGTTGACCAGCATCGCCGCGCCCGGCTCTTCGCCGAAACGGCGCCACAGCCAGCGCTGGAACGTAGACACGCCCAGGGTGACCGCCACGCCGACGGCCAGGCCGGCCACCGCCACCCACACGAAGGTCAGCGAGGCGGTCGCCAACGAGAAGGTACCGGTCATCACCGCCGCCACCGCGAAGCGGAAGCAGACCAGGCCGGAGGCATCGTTGAGCAGTGACTCGCCTTCCAGGATGTGCATCAGGCGCTTGGGAATCGGTGCCTTGGCAGCGATCGCGCCGACCGCCACAGGATCGGTCGGTGACACGATCGCGGCCAGCGCGAAACACACCGCCAGTGGCATCACCGGAATCATCCAGTGGATCAGCAGGCCCGCGCCGATCACGGTGAACACCACCAGCCCGAACGCCAGTTCGAGGATCGCGCCCTTGTCGCGGAACAGGCCCTGCTTGGGAATGCGCCAGCCATCGAGGAACAGCAGCGGCGGCAGGAACAGCAGGAAGAACACTTCCGGTTCCAGTGCATGGCCGCGGTTGAATACGCCGGCGATCACCGCGCCGAGGCCGATCTGCACCAGCGGCAACGGCAACGAGAATGGCAGGACGCGAACCAGGTAACCGCTGGCGACAACGGCCACCAGCATCGCCAGGACGACTTCGATGGTGTGCATGCTTCTTCCACAGGAGCGGCGCGTGGGGCCGGAAAAACCGGAGTGCGCCGGGGGACGGGAAAAAACTTAACACAGCAGGCCGCCACTGCGCCCAGCGATCTGAATGCGCGTCAGGACCGCGACAGCAAGCGCCGCCCGATCCAGGCCGGCGTGCTGGCCACGTCGTCATGCACCACTGCCAACCGGCCCTGCACGCGTCCTTGTGCAGGGCGTTCCAGCCCTGGCAGCAGCGGTGGGGTCATGCCGCGTCCTGAGCGCGGTCGGCACCATCGAAGCGGTAGAGGTCCATCGCCAGGAAGCCGGCATCGACACCCGCATCGATGCGCTTGGCACCGAAGCCACCCTCCCCCGCCGCACCCATCGCAAAGTACAGCGGCAGCAGATGCTCATCGGTGGGATGCGCACGCTCGGCGAACGGTGCCTGTCGGCGGTAGTCGAACAGAGCATCGCGGTCATTGGCGGCCAGCCGCTGCTCCACCCAATCGATGAAGGGGCGCACGTAGGGCGCTTGCTTGCCGTCCTGGTAGTGGCCCCAGTCGTGCAGGTTGTGGGTGATGCTGCCCGAACCGATCAGCAGCACGCCCTGTTCGCGCAGCGGCGCCAGCGCACGGCCCAGCGCGAACTGATGCTGCGGGCCCAGCATCGGCTGGATCGACACCGGCACCACCGGGATGTCGGCCTGCGGGTGCAGCAGACGCAGCGGCACCCACGCGCCGTGGTCGAGGCCACGTTGCGGATCGAGTGCCACCGGCAGGCCGGCGGCGGCGATGCGGCCCGCCACCTCTTCAGCCAACGCCGGATCACCGGGCGCCGGGTACTGCAGCGCGAACAGTTCGCGTGGGAAGCCGCCGAAATCGTGGAGGGTGGGCGGCTGCGGATGGTTGCCGACCAGCGGCTGCCGGGCCAGCCAATGCGCCGAGGCGATGACGATCGCACGCGGCGTTGGCAGATCGCGGGCCAGCTCGGCCAGCCGCACGCCGACCTGGCCCGGATGCAGGGCGGTCATCGGCGAGCCGTGGGAGATGTACAGCGAAGGCAGGCGGGACATGATCTTCTCCAATCACAGGAACAGGCAGCGGGCCGGGGGACGTTCAGCGCGAACGCAGGGTCCAGCGGCCATCGCCCAGCAGGAACAGCACGACCAGGGCCAGCGCCCAGAACGCCGGGTATTCCCAGCCACCGCCAGCATTGGCGAAGCTGAAACCGTTGGCGCCGTGCACCGTCACGATGGTGCCCAGCAGCAGCGGCACACCGAGCAGGCCGATCCAGCGCGCGTAGATGCCGAGCAGCAGCGCTGCGGAAATCGCCAGTTCAACGGCGATGGTGAGGTAGCCCAACACGCCGGGCAGGCCCAGCGACTCGAAGAAGGCCGCGGTACCTGCCGGAGTGAACACCAGCAGTTTGGTCAGCGCATGGACCAGGAACAACACGCCCAGGGCCAACCGCAGCAGGGTCGCGGCGTACGGGGCGAGCGGGGACAGGGGAGTGGGGGTCGCGTTCATGGGGCACCTCGGTAGGGACAGGGCACAGGTTATTGCGCCCTCTATTGCCGATAAATACGATGGATCGACCGTATTTATTTCATAAGGCGCAACAATGGACACCCTGGATGCCATGCGCGTGTTCGTCGCGGTGGTCGAACGCAACGGCTTCAGCGCCGCCGCACAGGCGCTGGACATGTCCACGGCCGGTGTCACCCGCCAGGTCGCCGCACTGGAAAAGCGCCTGTCCACCCGCCTGCTCCACCGCACCACCCGCCGGGTCAGCCCGACCAGCGCCGGTGCCGCCTACTACGCCCAGTGCGTGCGCCTGCTGGCCGAGTTCGATGCGCTTGAGGCCAGCATCGGCGCACAGGCGCTGGAGCCGTCCGGCACGCTGCGCATCAACGCACCGGTCAGCTGGGGCATCGCCCGCCTCGGCCCGTTGCTGGCCGGTTACCGCGAGCGCTTCCCACAGGTCGAACTGGACCTGGCGCTGTCCGACCGCCTGGTGGACATGGTCGAAGAAGGCTACGACGTGGCCATCCGCATCACCCGCGAACCGGGCCCGAGCCTGATCGCGCGGCGCCTGGGCCAATCGCGGATCAGCCTGTGTGCCGCACCGGCCTACCTGGCCGCACACGGAACACCGCAGGCCCCCGAGGATCTGCAGACCCACGCCTGTCTCGGCTACAGCTACTGGGCCGCCGGCGACCACTGGCCCCTGCAGGGACCGGGTGGCGAAGTGAAGGTTGCAGTGACCACCCTGCTGCGCGCCAACAATGGCGACGTCCTGCGCGAAGCGGCGATTGCCGGCATGGGCGTGATCCTGCAGCCGGACTTCCTGTTGCACGAGGCGCTGGCCGATGGCCGCCTGGTGCGCATCCTGCCCGGATGGGAAGCTGAGCCGATCGGCATCTTCGCCGTCTACACCAGCCGCAGCCATCTCGCCCCCAAGGTGCGCAGCTTCATCGACTACCTGGTGGAAACCGGGGTGTAAGCGTGCGTCCGCCGGGCATGGCCCGGCGCTACCAGAGGCGCGCCCGTGACACGGTAGCGCCGGGCCATGCCCGGCGAAGCGCGAAGCGCACCCATGACACGGTAGCGCCGGGCCATGCCCGGCGAAGCGCGAAGCGCACCCATGACACGGTAGCGCCGGGCCATGCCCGGCGAGCGCGAAGCGCGGCCTAGGCGACAACCTCATCCAGCTGCGCGATGATCTTTTCCAGGGGTGCCGGCCGTCCCAGCAGGTAGCCCTGCACCTGGTCGCAGCCATGTGCGGCCAGCCAGTCCAGCTGCCCCGGCGTTTCCACGCCCTCGGCGATGATCGTCAGCCCCATGCTGTGGCCCAGCGACAGCAGTGCCCGGCAGATCGATGCGTTGCGCGGATTGGTTTCCACGTCGGCCACAAAACTGCGATCGATCTTCAGGACGTCCAGCGGCAGGTGCTGCAGGTAGGACATGCTCGAGTAGCCGGTACCGAAATCGTCCAGCGACACGCGGATGCCCTGCTCGTGCAGGCGCTGCATGGTCTGCATCGCCTGTGCCGGCTTGCGCATCAGGCTGCTCTCGGTCAGTTCCACGTGCAGTGCACCACGGGCCAGGCCGAAATCCTGCTGCGCGCGGGCGAACTCGGCCACCAGATCGCTGTTGAAGAACTGCACCGCCGACACGTTGACCGCGATCGACAGCTCGCCCCACCCCGCTTCGACCAGACGCCGCTGCGCCTGTGCTGCCGCGCGGATCACCCAGCGTCCCAACGCCAGGATCAGGCCGGTGTCCTCGCACAACTGGATGAACTCGCTGGGCGGGATGAAGCTGCCATCGGCCTGCGGCCAGCGCAGCAGCGCCTCCAGCGACGCCGGGCTGCCATCGCTGGCGTGCCGGATCGGCTGGAAGTACAGCTGGAACTCGTTGTCGATGGCCGCGTGGATGCGCCCGGCCAGGCGCAGGCGGTCGGCCAGGCGGATGGTCACCGCCGCATCGAACCAGGCCACCACGTTGCCTTCGGCGCGGGCCGCGTGCGCCGCCTGCGCGGCCATGCCGATCGCCTGTTCGGCACTGTGGCCTGCGTCGGCGTCATGTACGGCCACACCAATGCGGGGTTCGAACTGGTGCAGCGAATCCTGGCCGCGCATCGGTGCCGAGACGATCTGCAGCAGATCGTCCAGCACGCGCTGGGTGTTGTGTTCCGGCGCGATCGCCAGCACGAAATCCTCCGCCGGCTGGAACGCCAGCAGGCCGAAGCGCGCGCCCAGCCCGCCCAGGCGCGAGGCCATCGACTGCAGGACCGCATCACCGATCTCGCGGCCCAGCGTATCGGCCACCAGCTGCAGCCCGCGCAGCTGCACATAGGCGATGGTGTAGGCGCCGGCCTGCTCGTCCAGCTGTTCGCTCAGTGCGCGCACGTTGAGCAGGCCGGTGGCCGGGTTGTGGCGTGCGTGATAGGCCAGGTCGCGCTCGTAGGCCAGCCGCTCGCTGACATCCTCGGCCAGCACCAGGCACGCGGGCTGGCCATCGAAATCCAGTTGCGACAGGTGCACGCGCACTTCGAACACCGTGCCATCCTTGCGCTGGTGCAGGCGCACCGCAGCGTCCTGCAGTTCACCACTGCGCACCTGCGCGATCGCGCCCTTGACCTCGTCCCAGCCCTCGCGTGGGCGGATGTCGAGGATGCTCATCGCCAGGAATTCATCGCGGCTGTAGCCGTACTGCTGCACGGCCGCCTCGTTGACCTCGATGAAGCGCAAGGTGTCCGGGTCGAACACCCAGAATGGCGCGGGGTTGCGATCGAACAACAGGCGGAAGCGGCGTTCAACCTGGCGCATCTGCTCGCGTGCCTGGTAGCGCTCGCTGAGGTCGGTCAGTGCGCCGATCATGCGCCGCTGCCGATCGACCACCGCTACCCGCTGGCCACGCGCGGCAACCCAGCGAACTGCACCGCCGGGCAGCACCAGGCGGAATTCTTCGTCGAGTACAGCGTTGCCGGCGAAGGCCTGATCGAAGGCCTGCTGCATGCGTGCGCTGTCATCGTGGTGCACGCGGGCGAAGAATTCGGCCACCGGCAGCGCATCGGTCTGCACACCGAAGATCTCGCGCGCCAGCGGTGACCAGCGCAGCAGCGCAGCGTCTTCGTCGACATACCAAGTGCATACGCGGCCCACCTGATGGGCCAGGCGCAGCTCGGCGTGGCCGGTGCGCAGCTCTTCGGCCATCGACTGCTGCCGGTGCGTGCTGCGGCGCACCGCGTACAGCAGCACCAGCAGCAGCGCCACGTAGGCCAGCATGATGGCAATCGCCGCCTGCAGATACGGCCACCACGGCTTCAGCACATCTTCGTTTGCCAGGCCGACCTGCACCGCCAGTGGACTGCGCTCAAGGGTGCTGATGGTGGAGATGCGCGGTATCTGGTCCACCGCGCCGGGAATGCTGCCCAGCTCGACCACTGCCTGCCGGCCCAGCAGCGTGCGTGCCGGCAGCGTGTAACGGCGGCCGACGGTGCCGTGCGGATCGGGGACACGGGCCAGCATGTAGCCATCGGCGTCGCTGATCGAGGCCAGGCCACTGGGCCCCACATCGAGACCGCCCACGATCCGCTGCAGTTCGCCGCAGCGCAGCCGTGCCAGCAGCCAGCGATCGCCAGCCATCGGCAGCGCCAGCGGCACCACCCAGCCACCGTCGCTGGCACGCTGCGGCGGCCCGATGTACAGCGCACTGCCCTGCCCCCGTCGCTGCGGATCGGTCCACAGTGGCAGCTGCAGGTCGCCCTTGCCGGCGGTCAGGGCGCGGCCATAGGTATCGAGCACGACAATGCTGTGCAGTTCGGCGTGCCGGCGCAGCACGCCGGCTATGGCGGCGTCCAGCAGCGCGGGCGCCTGCGCAGGCACCGTGCGGAACAGCTCGGCGGCATCGGCGGCGATGCCGGCCATCGCCCGTTCCAGGTTGCGCAGCTCCAGTGCCAGCAGGCGCTCGCTGCCTATCGCCAGCGCCCGGCTCTGCCGCTGCGCGGCTTCCAGCCGGCGCTGGTAATCGTTGGCCAGCATCGCGGCCAGGCCTGCCGCCAGCAGCACGCCCAGCACCACGCCGCCCCAGGTAATGGCACGCAACGGCCGGGCCAGCGCGTGTCTCAGCGCCGGCATCGGTCGGTCTTCCCTGTGCAGTCGGCTGGCTTCATGCGCGAACGATTCCTCCACATCCCCGACCTCAACGGCCGGCGGACGCCATTCTTGACGCCTCGACCCGTCCTGCATGCGCCCTCCCCCGGGTGCTGCAGACATCCAGCCCGCAGCATGCACCACGCCGGTGACCGCGTGAAGATCGCTGCGGCGTGTTCAGCCAGATCACGCACAGTGCTGGCCCTGTCGAGCACGTCCAGCCGGCCCGCAGCGGATTAGACTTGGAGTTTTCCGCCGCAAGAGAAGTCCATGTCCAAGCTGCGCCGCCCCACCCTGGCACTGGCCATCGTTGCCAGCCTGTCCCTGGCCGCCTGCGACCGCCCGGCCGATCCGGCCGCCGGCACCGCCGCACCGGCCGAGGCGACCCCCGCTGCCGCCAAGCCGATGCTGGGCAGCTTTGGTTTCGATGCCAGTGGCATGGACCGCAGCATCGCCGCCGGTGACGACTTCTTCGGTTTCGCCAACGGCAGCTGGGTGAAGAACACCGAGATTCCGGCCGACCGCTCGCGCTTCGGCAGCTTCAACGTGATTGCCGAGAAGACCCAGGCCGACACCCGCGCGATCCTGGAAGGCGCTGCCGGCAACGCCCAGGCCAGCGGCGAAGACAAGCTGATCGGCGACTACTACGCCGCCTACATGGACGAGGCCGGCATCGAGCAGCGCGGCCTGGCACCGGTGCAGCCGCAGCTGAAGAACATCGATGCGATCGCCGACAAGGCCGGCCTGGCCCGCGCCCTCGGCGGCGACGTGCGCGCCGACGTCGACCTGCTCAATGCCACCAACTTCTACACCGGCCGCCTGTTCGGCCTGTGGGTGTCGGTGGACCTGCTGCAGCCGGACCGTACCGCGCCGTACCTGGTGCAGGGCGGCCTGGGCATGCCGGACCGCGATTTCTACCTGGGCGGTGGCCGCATGGCCGACCTGCGCAAGCAGTACCAGGCCTACATCGCGCAGGTGCTGCAGCTGGCCGGCGTGGCCGACCCGGCCGGCAAGGCGCAGCGCATCCTCGCCCTGGAAACGAAGATCGCCCAGGCGCATGCCACGCAGGAAGAAACCAATGACGTGACCAAGGGCGCCAACCCCTGGACCCAGGCCGACTTCAACGCCAAGGCCCCGGGCATGGACTGGGCCGCGTTCCTGGACGCCGCCAAGCTTGGCCAGCAGCAGGACTTCATCGTGTGGCAGCCCAAGGCCGTGGCCGGCCTGTCCAAGCTGGTGGCCACCGAGCCGCTGGATGCCTGGAAGGACTACATGACCTTCCACGCGCTGGACCGCGCCGCTGCCTACCTGCCGAAGAAGTTCGCCGATGCGCGCTTCGCCTTCCACGGCACCGCGCTGAGCGGTACGCCGCAGCAGAGCGACCGCTGGAAGCGTGCCGTGGATGACGCCAACCATGCCGTCGGCGAGGCCATCGGCAAGCGTTACGTCGAAAAGCACTTCGATGCGAAGACCAAGGAACGTGCCGACGAGATGGCCAAGAACATCATCGCCGCCTTCGCCAAGCGCATCGATGCACTGGCCTGGATGTCACCGCAGACCAAGGCCAGCGCCAAGGCCAAGGTGGCCGGCCTGACCGTGGGCATGGGCTATCCGGACAAGTGGCGCGACTACACCGGCCTGGACATCCGTCGTGATGATCCGCTGGGCAATGCGCAGCGCGCCGAGCTGTTCGAGTACCAGCGCAACATCGCCAAGCTGGGCAAGCCGGTCGACCACAGCGAGTGGGCGATGCTGCCGCAGACCATCAACGCGATGAACGTGCCGCTGGAAAACCGCCTGGTGTTCCCGGCGGCGATCCTGCAGCCGCCGTTCTTCGACGGTGCCGCCGACGACGCAGTGAACTACGGTGCGATCGGCGCGGTGATCGGCCACGAAATCAGCCATGGCTTCGACAACGCCGGTGCGTTGTTCGACGACACCGGCAAGCTGCACAACTGGTGGACGGCCGAAGACCTCAAGCAGTTCAACGCGGCCGGCGATGCACTGGCCGCGCAGTTCAGCAGCTACGAGCCGTTCCCGGGTGTACATGTGAACGGCAAGCTGACGCTGGGCGAGAACATCGCCGATGTCGCCGGCCTGGGTACCGCCTACGACGCCTACCAGCTGTCGCTGCAGGGCAAGCCGGGCCAGACCCTGGAAGGTTTCACCCCGGACCAGCGCTTCTTCCTCGGCTTCGCCCAGGCCTGGCGCAGCAAGAGCCGCGAGCAGGCGCTGCGCAATTCGCTGCTGACCGACGTGCATGCACCGGGCCAGTTCCGCGCGTTGACGGTGCGCAACATCGACGCCTGGTACCCGGCGTTTGAAGTGAAGGAAGGCCAGAAGCTGTACCTGGCCCCGGACAAGCGGGTCAAGGTGTGGTGATGTAACGCAGACGGGCGCCGAAAGGCGCCCGTTTTATTTCCATGGGTAGACGCCAACCTCGGTTGGCAGTTTTTCGCCATCCACACGTGGCGTGGATGGGCACCGCGGCAAGGCGCGCCGACCAAGGTCGGCGCCTACCGGGGCAATGCCGGCCACTCGCGCAACGATTCCACCGGCACACCCACGCGGGCGCAGGCGCGGCTCGCCAGGCCGTCGGGCAGCGCGCGGCGGAACAGCGGCGCCATGCCCTGCATCAGCTTCGCCGAAGCTGCGGCCTGCGCACGCTGGCGCGTGCTGCGCTCGAGCATGCCCTCGGCCCAGTCCGGCAGCAGCGCGGCACCGGCACCGAGGAAGATCTCGCGCGACAGGCCGGGCACCGGCACCGGCAGGCGCACGCCGGACAGCACCTGCAGCACTTCGCGGGAGCGTTCGTCCACCACCAGCTCCGGCTGCCGTGCACAGAAATACGCATCCACTTCCGCTGCACTGCGTGGTACGTCCACCGCGCCCAGCGCTTCGGCCACGCAGCGGTACTCGTCGTAATAGCGGTCGGCGATCGCGGCAGGCACCTCGCGCCCGTAGCGACGATAGCCCTGCAGGAAGCCGTAGGCCTCGGTCACGTGCACCCACGTCAGCAGGTGCGGATCATCGGCGGCATACGGCTCACCCTGCGCGGTATGCCCGCGGACCTGCGCGTGGATGCGCCGCACCTTGGCCACCAGCGCTTCCACCTCGCGCGCCGGCGCGTAGCTGGTGCCGGCCACGAAAGCAGTGGTACGGCGCAGGCGGCCGACCAGGTCCTGGCGGAAATTGGAATGATCGTAGACACCGGCCAGCGCGCGCGGATGCAGCGTCTGCAGCATCAGCGCACACAGACCGCCGGCCAGCATCGAGGGCAGCTCTGCGTGCATCCGCCAGGTGACGCTGTCCGGCCCGAACCAGCCGGGATCGCCCAGTGGATGGTCGTAGTCGATGCCGCTCTGGCCACGCGGAAACGCATCCAGGACCCAGCGCCGGATCGGCGCGGTGACGGGGCGGGAAAGACGGTGCAGCAACGGCGGCATCACGGGTCCAGATCGGCGGAGGGACGGACCGCGTCCTGCGCGGTCCACCCCGATTCTGGTCGATCACGACCGGCACAGCGAGCCCATCCGCTCAGCGTCGGTTTCATGTGCGCGCGCAGCACATTTCACCCTGCGACATCTTGTCGCAGGCCACGCGGGCAATGCTGCGTCGCACCAATATTCACCTGTTCAGGCTGAGCCCTTGTGCCGCGTGGCCTTGAGGCCATTGCACCGCTCGCTGGAAGTGCTAGAACTGAACCCGCCACACCGTCCACTGCAGATCGCCGCACGTTCCACAAGGAGCCAGCCATGATTGCTTTGTTCAAGGGTTTGGGATTACTGCTTCGCGACAACGAGCTCTACAGCAGCCCGTTCGAAAAACAGGTCGCGCACTGGCGCAGCCTCAGCGAACAGCAGATCCGCGATGAAGTGGCGGTGCTGGCCCAGGCCAAGTGCCAATGGCTGATCACTTCGATCGTCGGATGGCAGGCGGCTTCGCTGCTGATCCTCGGCCTGATCACCAATTACCTGTGGCGCGACGATTACCACATCACCTTCACCCGCGTGGTCGTGGTGTTCGGCTCGTGGATCTCGATCCTGTTCGTGATCTGGTTCATGGCCAACATGTTCGACCGCACAGCGGGCTTCGAACGCTGGATGAAGGCCTTCAACAGCCGCGCGCGCATCACCTCCAAGGCCGACAGCGTCGAGCACGTGGCCGAAGCGCTGGACCTGGCTGAACACTATCCGGAAGTGCTGGACTACAAGCAGGCGGTCACCGCCAAGCGCGAGCTGCGCCACGAGGACATCCGCATCATGACCGAGATCGGGCGCATGAAGCAGCACTCCGAACTGGTGGGTCGCCTGAATCATGTCGGTGAAACCGAACACCATCACGACATGACGCTGCAGCCGGCTTACTGAGCCGAACGCAATCCGGGGGGAGCCACAATGCCACCGTGCTCAGTCACGGTGGCATTGTTCTTTCTGCACGTCGCTGACGCACTGGCGGAAGTCCTTCGGCAGGCCACTGACCTGCTCGGTCTTGCCTGCGGCCACCGCGAACCGGCGCAGCGGCGGCGTCGCGCAAGCGGTGTCGGTGCTGCAGCCCGGCGCCAGCACCAGGTAATGGCATTGGCCACTGCTGCTGGCGATGCATTCGAAACGCGCCACGCCATCGACCACCGTGCTCTTGCTGTACAGCGTGTCCACACCATTGGCATTGGTGCGGGTGATCGACGTGTTGCTGGACTTTTCGCAGCCGGCGATGGCCAGCACGGCGACACCTACAAGCAGGATACGGCGCATGTTCGTTCCTCGGTGGATGGCAATGGCTGCGGCTACATGCCGCGGAACAGGCTCATGAACGGCTGGCTGACCACCAGGGTCTCGGCACGCTGGCGCAGGCGCAGCACGCCACGGCCGGTATCGTCGCGGCTGACGGCTGCCACCGCCTTCATGTTGACGATGGTGGAGCGATGTACCTGGCGGAAGTGCAGCGGATCGAGCACTTCCAGCAGCTCGCGCAGCGGTGTGCGCAGCAGGCTTTCGCCGGCGGCAGTGACCACCGTGGTGTACTTGTTGTCAGCGCGGAAATAGATCACATCGTCGAGCATGATCAGCTGCGTATCGCGGCCATTGCTGGCGGTGATCCAGGCCAGGGGCGGCCGGTCGTTGGCGGCCGGGCCTGCACCCAGGCGCTGCAGCAGGCGCTCCAGCACCGCATCGTCCTGGCGCGTGGATGGCAGCCGCGAAAGAATGCGGTCGCGCGTGGCCAGCAGCCGTTCGTCACTGACCGGCTTGAGCAGGTAATCCATCGCGCCCTGCTCGAAGGCATCGATGGCGTACTGGTCGTAGGCGGTGACGAACACCACCTGCGTGCGCGGGCTCAGTTCGGCCAATGACCGCGCCACTTCGATGCCGCTGATGCCGGGCATGCGGATGTCGAGGAAGGCGATGTCCGGCTGCCTCTCGGCCAGCTGTTCCAGCGCACTGGCACCGTCCTCGCATTCGGCCACCAGCTTCAGCTCCGGCCACAGCCGCCCGAGCTGCTCGACCAGCGAGTGCCGCAGCAGCTCCTCGTCTTCGGCAATCAGCGCTTCAAGCGGCATGGCTGGGCTCCTTGGCCGACTGCGGCAGGGTCATGGTAGCGGCTACACCACTGGGGAAATTGGCCACGATCGCTACTCCGGCCTGCTCGCCGCAGGTCAACCGCAGGCGCTCGCGCAGGTTCTTCAGGCCGATGCCGGTGCCGCTGGTGCCCTGTCCGAAACCGAGCCCATCGTCGGCGACCGTCACGGTGACATGGTCATCGAAACCACGCGCGAGAATCCAGATCGTGCCGCCGCCGGGCTTGGGCTCCAGGCCGTGCTTGATCGCATTCTCGACCAGGGTCTGCAGCGCCATCGCCGGCATCTTCACTTCGTGCAGCTCGGTGGGCACCTGCACTTCCACCGCCAGCCGTGCGCCCATGCGGATGCGCAGGATTTCCAGATAGGCGCGGGTACGTTCCAGCTCCACGCCCAGCGTGGAAACCGATTCGTCCACCTGCGGCAGCGAACTGCGCAGGTACTGGATCAGGTGGCCGAGCATCTGCTCGGCGCGCGTCGGGTCGGTGCGGGTCAGCACCTGTGCATTGGCCAGCGAGTTGTACAGGAAGTGCGGCTCGACCTGCGCGTGCAGCAGGTTCAAGCGCGCGACCGACAGTTCCTTTTCCACCTGGGTCTGTTCGGCAGCGGCCTGCTCGTCGCGGCGCTGGTCGGCCACACGGCGGCTGATCGCTCGGGTCACCGCTTCGGCGTTCTCATAGTTGCTGCCTTCATCCAGTGCCAGCAGATCGGCCCACCAGCCGGCGTCCGGTTCGAACAGCAGGGTGACGGTGCTGGTGCCCTGCCCCGGCGTTACCGTGGCCAGCACGCTGTTGCGTTTGATCGCCAGCCGCGCCGGCAGGTTCCAGCGCGACGGTTGCCGGCCGTTCCACAGGTCGACGCGCCGCACATAGGCACGCACCTGCAGACTGCCGGCAGAGCTCTCCACTTCTTCCACCCGCGGCAGTTCGCCGACGGCAGCCTCGACCACTGCGAAGGCCTGGCCGGCATCCATCGGCAATTCGATCTGCCGGCGCTGGCGGCCCGACAACGTGGCGCCATCGAGGCGACCGGCCACCAGCCAGACCCGGCGCACGTGGGTGATCGCGCTGCCCAGCGCGGAGATCATCAGGAACATCACCAGCAGCCCGAACACCCAGCCTGGGCCGTCGTTCATGCCGCTGAAGATGCCACTCCAGACCATGCCAGCAACGAACAGCGCCGCGGCCCAGGCCAGCAGATGACGGATGATGAGGGAGAAGCTGGCGATCACGGCGGCGCCTTGGTGGAAGGGGTGAGCCGAGCATAGAGCGGCCCTTCGGGCAAACAAGCGATGTGCGACGAAGACCGGGAAAGGGTGGATGGAACCGGTTCTGGTAGTGCCGGCTGCTGGCCGGCTCCCCATCGCTTCCGGAAGCATCACCGGGTTGCCGGCCAGCGGCCGGCACTACCAGGCATCACCGGGTTGCCGGCCAGCGGCCGGCAACCGGGGAGGCGCCGGGTGAGCCCGGCGCATTCCGTTATCTGCGCTGGTCGGCGCTGGCGTCACGCACGGCGCGGAACGCCTCGTCCTTGCTCCAGTTCGGCCAGCTGCGCGAATTGGCCAGCTGGTTGCCCAGGGTGTACAGCACTTCCAGGTCGCGGGCAGCGCCTGCAAACACCCAGTCCGGCTGCCACTCGTCGCCCTGCTGGTGGTAACGCTTGGCGGTGTAGTCCTCGGACGCCTTCTTGCCCGCCGCGACGCCACCGTCCACCCAGTCCTGCCCTGCCGACCAGGACAGCGCGGGCACGCCACGCTTGGCGAACGGGAAGTGGTCGGAGCGGAAGAACAGGCCGGCCTCCGGCTTCGGGTCCGGCGTGTAGCGGATGTCCCAGCCCTTGGCCACGTCCTTCAGCTGGTCCAGCAGCTCGAAGCGCGCCGCGCCGTAGATGCCGAAATCGCGCGACGGGCCGAACGGCGCCATGCCGTCCATGTTGATCATCGCCACGGTCTTTTCCAGCGGGTACAGCGGGTGCGTTGCGTAGTACTCCGAACCCAGCAGGCCCTTCTCCTCGGCGGTTACCGCCAGGAACACGACCGAACGCTGCGGACGCGGCGCCTTGGCGAAGCCGCGTGCCAGTTCAATCAGCGAGGCGGTGCCGCTGGCGTTGTCCAGCGCGCCGTTGAAGATGCGGTCGCCGCGTGCGTCGGGCTCGCCCACGCCGATGTGGTCCCAGTGCGCACTGTAGATGACGGTCTCGTCCGGATGCGTGCTGCCTTCCAGGCGCGCGGCCACGTTGTGCGAGGTGATCACTTCGGTCTTCACCGCGTACTTCGCATCCAGGCTGGCGCCGGTCAGCGGCACCGGGGTGAAGTCGCGCTGCTGCGCCTTCTTCTTCAGCGCCTCGAAATCCTGCCCGGCCGAGCGGAACAGTTCCACTGCCAGATCGCGCTGGATCCAGCCTTCCAGCAGCGGATGGCTGTCAGCCGGATTGTCGCGCACCACGTCGAACATGGTGTTGGTGTTGGAGCCGGCCACCGTGGCCCAGCCATACGACGCCGGGGCGGTCTCATGCACGATCAGCACACCGAGTGCGCCCTGGCGTGCGCCTTCTTCGTACTTGTACGGCCAACGGCCATACCAGGTCATGCCCTTGCCGTCGAAGTCGCCCTTGCCGGTTTCGAAGTCCGGGTCGTTGATCAGCACGACGGCGATCTTGCCCTTCAGGTCCACGCCCTTGAAGTCGTCCCAGTTGCGCTCCGGCGCCTTTACGCCATAGCCGAGGAACACCAGCGGTGCCTTGCTGATGTCCACGCTGGTCGCACCGTTCATGGCTGCACGCACGGCGATCTGCTTGCCCTGCTCCAGCGCGATGGTCTTGCTGCCCTGCTGCAGCGACAGCTGCGGGGTGCCGACGATGTCGCCCTTGCGCAGCGGCACGGCCTGGGTCCACAGGCGCTTGCCGTCCTTCAGGTCGCCGCCGGGCTGCAGGCCGGCGTCGGCGAACTGCTTGCTGAGGAAGGCGATGGTCTTCTGTTCGCCGGCGGTGGCCGGGGAGCGGCCTTCGTAGGCGTCGGAGGCCAGTTCCTTGACGTCGGCGGAGATCCGCGCGCCATCGAATTTCGGGGTGGCCGCCATCAGTGCGCTCGACACCGACAGGGCCAGCACGCCCAGTACTACTCGCTTCATTGCTCTCTCCAGCAGGGAAATCGTTCTGGAGTGTAAGGGGTAAGGGGTTCGGCAGGGCTGCGCCCTGCACCCGGCAGCCGCGGTAGTGCCGGCCGCTGGCCGGCAACCTCAACAGCAACAGCCCAGGCAACAGCGGAAGCAGGTTTCCTGAGGGTAGGCGGGGCACGTCAGCGTGCGGGGGGCGCTGCAAGTACGTCCATGTAAGCTCGGTCGCCGCATCCATGCGGCTCACGCCCCCGCACGCTGCCCCACCCCGCCTTCGACAGTTTCCCGCTGCTGTTGGTAACGCTGTTGGTGGTATCGCCGCTGTTGGTAGATGTCGACCTTGGTCGACACAGTAGATCCACGCCATGCGTGGATGAGCAGAAACAAGAAGGGGTCAGATCCCTTTCCCGGTGGGAAAGAGCTCTGACCCCATCTGTGCATTACCGAGGTGTCTTACCAGTTCGGGTCTTCGGCCGGGGCGGCGGCGGGCTTGGGCTTGGGCTTGCTGGCCGGGCGCGCTGCGGCGGCCGGGGCGGCCGATGCGGTTGCGCCGGCGGCGGCCTTGGGCTTGCTGCCCAGCTTCTGGCGCAGTTCGATCTGGCCGGGGCGGAAACCACCGCGCATCGCGTCGACACCCTCTTCCAGGGTGCCGTAGGACGTCTGCGCGGCAACGCGGTCGATGCGGATGGTGCAGCACGGATGCTCGCTGCGGCCGAGCGAACGGCCGGTCTGCGGGTCCTTCAGCTCTTCGCCCAGGCGCACGGCCTGCCAGCGCTGGCCGACCTGCACGGTGTCACCGCCCTGGCTCAGCACCACCTGGTCGCCATCGACGGACACCACCGACACCGGGAACAGCGTGGTGACGATCGTGCTGCCGATCTGCCCGGACAGCGAGTCCATCATCGAGGCGGCCATGCTGCGGCCATTGACCACGCGCGGCAGCGTGCTCGGGCCGGTCGAGGCCAGCTGGTGGTCGAAGCTGTCGGACATCACCACCTGACCGGTGGTGGCATTGACCAGGCGCAGGGTGATGCGGCCGCCACCGGAATACGAGGTCACCTGGCGATCGGACATGCGCAGGTTGCGCACGCTGCGCGGGTACTCGAACCGTTCGATCGTCGGAATCAGGATCAGGTCGGTCGCCAGCTGCTGGCCAACGCGCGCGGTGTCCTGCAGGCGCACGTTGCCACTGTTGATGTGGTCGATCTCGGCCTGCAGTTCGTCGCCGAACTCGCGGTCCAGCACGATGAAGCGCTGGGTCTGGGTAAGCGTGTCGGACAGCCGCGCGCGGATCGCCTGGGCGACCTCGTCGGCGTTCACCCGGCCATCGCCAACGGCATAGCTGCCCGACTTGGTGCGCGGCAGGGCCACCACGATCTTCGGCTTGCCTTCTTCATCCGGTGCGCGGTACTGGGCAATCTGCGCGCGTACACGCACCTTCCAGTAGCTGCGCATGCTGCGCCGGGTGACATCCGAATCGAAGGAGCTGGCACCGCGCTTGGCGTCTACCTTCACCTGCTCCTCGTAGTTTTCCTTGACGCTGGCCGACGCCGAGCCGCCCTTGGCGGAAGCTTCGCCGGAAGCGCTGGCCGAGGCCGACCCCTTGAAGCTCCAGCCTTCGTCGCTGGCGCGCACGCGGGCGATGGTTTCTTCGTCGAGCTGGCTCACTTCATCCTGCGAGAGGATTTCATAGCCCAGCACCGCGCCCTGCGAGCCGGCAATCATCTGCTGGGAGAACGCGTCGGCGCGGATATCGCCGACGTGTTCACCGTCCACGTCCACATGCAGGCCTGCGCGCAGGCTCTGCATCTGGCTGGCCACGCGTACGCCGTTGACCTGGGCCACGGCCGACTGCAATGCCGCCAGCACCGCCAGTTCCGGGGTGCTGCCGATACCGTCGGCTTCACGCGCGACCTGGGTGGTGCCGCCGAAATCCGGCGTGCCACGCAGGGGCGCTTCCTGCACCGGCGCATTGCTGGCCAGTGCACTGGCAGCCTTGTCCTTGGCCGGAGCGGTTTCTGCCGGTGCATCCTGCTTGCCGCAGGCTGCCAGCAGGGCCGCTGCCAGGCCCAGGCCGATCAATCGAGTCGTCGTACGCATGCGGAGCTGCCTCGTATCAGAGCGAATCCAGCATCGAATCGGCGTTGGACGGCACCTTCACCTTGCTCTTCTTGGCGAAGGTCACAGCCGACTTGGTCGAGCCGTACAGGCCCTTGATGAAGCCCGGCGATTCCTTGGCAACCCAGGCACCGGCGGCCAGCTTGCGGCCAACGGTGGCCATCTGGGTGGCGCCCAGGTTCTTCATGCCGGCCGCAAAGCCGCTGGCTTCGCCGCTCAGCTTCTGTGCTTCGGCAGCCGAGGCCAGCAGCGAGACCAGGCCTTCGGCGTAGTGCTGCTTGGATTCAGCGTTCAGTTCCGGCTGTGCGGCCTGGCGCTCGTCGATGGCGGCCTGGGCGGCTTCGCTGACCGACACCGACTTCTTCATCGCATCGACGTTCACCGAACCGGACGACAGCGCCTGGCGCTCGGCTTCCAGCAGCTGCACCTGCTCGGCCAGGCCGAAGGCACGGGCGAAGGAGGTCTGCGCCTGCAGCGAGTGCGACTGCGAGCTGACGAAACGACGGACCAGCGCTTCCTGCGCGGCTTCGTCCGGAGCGGCAGCGCTGGCGCTGCTGCTGGAGGTGCCGGTGGCGCCGCCGGCCAGGTCCTTCAGCTTGCCGAACTGGGCGTGGGCCGGCATCGACAGGGTGGCGGCCGCGATGGCAACGACGAGAGCGGTATTACGGAACATGGAAGAGTCCTTTGGGAGAGACGGCCGCAATGCGGCGCGCGGGATCGGGGATAGCAGCGGGTCAGTGCCGAGCACGCTCGGCACCCACCAGGGCCGGTAACGCCGGGCCATGCCCGGCGAGCGCAGCGGTAACGTCAGCGGACCGCCTTGACGTTCAGTTCGTTGATCATCTGCTGGGCGGCCTTTTCGGCAGCCAGCTGCAGTGCATTGGTGCGGGCGACGGTTTCGTTCGGGCCGGTACCGGAGAACTGCACCGGGCCCACCGACGACACGGTGCGCGGGAAGCGACCGGTCACGTCCAGCACCTTGCCGGTGACAGTGACGAACACGCGGGTGTTGCCGCTGGCCGGATCACGGTCGCGCATGCCAACGTCGAGCGTACCGACGGCGATGTACGGGATGTTCGCCGCGCGGATGCCGTTGGCGGTATCGCGCAGGGTGGCCGCGGAGAGATCGTTGCCGGTGCTGAAGTCCTTGCGGATGCGCTCGATGCTGAGCAGGCCGCGCGACTCGCCTTCCACGTATTCGGCTTCAACCACTTCGTAGCCGGCGGCGCTGAAGGCACCGGTCATGGCCGTGTTGACTTCGGCGGCGTTGGCCACCTTCCAGCTGATGTTGTCGCTGCGCGCGGTGGTGCTGCCGCCGCTGGTGACCGACACCGAACCGTTCTGGTTGATGCTGCCGTTGGTGCTGACCGAGTTGCCGCGGAAGCTGTCGCCCTCACGGGTGTTCTCGCTGTAGCTGCTGCTGGCGTCGACGCGGCGGTATTCCTTGTCCTGGAACGACTGCACGGTGTCCTGCGAGCGCGCCATGAACAGGAAGGTCAGCAGCGAGCGCTGTGCGGCGGTGGCACCGGCCACGGCCGAACCGGCATCCAGCTTGGTCTGCAGCAGGGTGGTGTTGATTTCGGCGCGGACGGTGACGCTGTAGGTCTTGGCCTTCTTGTCTTCGTTGTCCGACAGCTGCACGGCGCTGAGCACGTAGCGGTCGATTTCACCGAGGAACTCGGCGCGACGCGATTCGAACAGGCGCAGCTTGGCCGCACCGGATTCGGCGATGTACGCCTCCAGTGCATTGGCCTTGGCCTTGTTCAGGGCCTGCGCACGGGTATCGGCACTCAGGCGCAGGCTGTAGCTGGCCGAACCGGTACCGCGCGAGCTGGCGGTCTGCGCGGCGACCGGCGAGGCCACCGCCAGGGCGATGAGGATGAGCAGGATGGTACGCATCAACGACATGATTTGATCAACTCCTGGAGGGCTTGGGTCTGTTGCTGCAGCGGGCGTCCGCCGGGCTTCTGCTCGTCCAGCCAGGCGCGCGAGTCGGCGCGCTTGGCGGCGGCGCCGGCGAAGGCATCGAAGCCGGCCAGCAGGGTTTCGTAGCTGGCCGACCACTGGTCGACCTGCCACTGCGTGACCGGCACCACCTTGGTGGCGCCCTTGCGCAGCGGCTGTTCGAAGTACACCTTGCCGGAGAACGGCTCGGTGACCTTGGCGGTGAAGAACGCGCCGAACAGCATCGTCTTCATCGCCGGCGTTTCACTGATGACGCCGTTCTTCAGCGCATCCACTTGCAGGCTGATGACGTAGTCGGCCTCGGGGATCTTCAGCTGGTAGACCTTGCCGTCGGCAAAGCGCGCGGCCATGGCACCGCCGATCGCCTGGCCCGAGGCCGGCGGCAGCAGGCCGACACCGGTATTGGACGACAGCGTCTTGGACAGTTCGTGTGCCAGCGTGGCGCGCAGCGGACCGGCCCACTTCGGGTCGGGCAGCTTGGCCAGCGTGGCGTCGGACAAGGTCACCGCACCCACCTGCAGGCGACGCGTGGCCGCTTCCGGCAGCTTGGCCTGGGCCAGGGTGGTGGCCAGCACCTGCGACAGGCTGGTATCGGCACCGCCGTACAGCAGATCGGCGACGATCGCGTCGATATCGTCGCTGTCCGGGCGGTACTCCTGCACGTCGATGCGCTGCAGGGTAAGCGGATAGGAGGCGATCACCTGGCGCTCGCGGAAATCGAAGAACAGCGCCTGCAGTGCCACTTCCACCAGCACCTTGTACTGGTCGCCGATCGGTTCGACCGATACCAGCTCGCGGTCCAGCGCAGCGGCCAGCACCACGGCACTGGTGGTGCCGTCGAGCATCGCCACCGGCTGGTCGATCAGTTCCAGGTTGGCCGGCGCGCGGCGCTTGAGCGCCTGTGCCAGGGTCTGGTTGAGCGGAATCAGGCCACGCTTTTCCAGCACGGCATGCGCATGCGGGGTGGTCGCCTGTACGGCGGCGGCGTCAGCGGTATAGGCAAAGCCGGCCCAGTAGGCCTGCTGCGATTTGTCTGCGGCCTGGCTGGCCAACGGCCATACGGCCAGGCACAGGGCATAGGCAAGCAGGCGCGCAAAAGCGCGCGGTGCGCTCTTCGTCCTTGAAAACATCCAACCGCTCCTCGGTCACGACACACGAATGACAGGCGCGAACACGCCCGCTGGGCGCGAAACATAGCCGCTCCGGGGCAAACCGACAAGTGCTGACCTTGTCGGCTTCAATTTTCCTGCGGCAGGCCGGCCCGTTGCCGCAGCAGGGTCCGCTCTGCCTGGTTCTGGCTCAACGCCGCTGCCGAGGCGAATGCGCCACGCGCATCCTGCTCCCGCCCCAACTGCTGCAGCAGTTCGCCGCGCACCACCATCAGCGGTGCGTAGCCCTGCAGGCGTGGCTCATCCAGCAGCGGCTGCAACAGTGCCCATGCCGCGAACGCGCCTTCGCTGCGCGACACCGCCACCACCCGGTTCAATGCCACCACCGGCGATGGCATTACCTGCAGCAGCTGCGCATACAGTGCAGCGATGCGCGCCCAGTCGGTGTCTTCGGCACGCCGCGCACTGGCATGGCAGAAGGCGATCCGCGCCTGCAGCACATAGGGGTCATCGCCACCGCCCGCCGACACCGCACGCGCCAGTGCCTGCTGGCCGCGTTCGATCTGCAGCCAATCCCAGCGCGCCCGGTTCTGCTGGTCCAGCAGGATCGGCGCACCCTGCGCATCCACCCGTGCCGCCGCACGCGAGGCCTGCAGCTCCATCAGCGCCAACAGACCCAGTACCGGCGGCACCGGCATGCGATGGGCGAGGATGCGCGCCAGCCGCAGCGCCTCGGCGCACAGCGCCGGTCGCATCCAGTCGTCGCCCGCACTGGCTGCATAGCCTTCGTTGAACACCAGATAGATCGCCTCCAGCACCGAGGCCAGTCGCTCCGGCAATGCATCAGCACGCGGCACTTCGTAGGGGATCTGCTTCTGCGCCAACGTGCGCTTGGCACGCACGATGCGCTGGGCGATGGTCGGCTCCGGCTGCAGGAACGCGCGGGCGATCTCGGTCGTGGTCAGCCCGCCCAGCAGGCGCAGGCTCAGCGCTACCCGCGCGTCGGCAGGCAGGACTGGATGGCAGGCCACGAACATCAGCCGCAGCAGGTCATCGCCGATGTCGTCTTCCAGCGCCTGGCTGTCGTCCGGCGCGGGCAATGCGGCCGGATGCAGTTCCTCTCCCCATTGCGCATGCTGCTGCGCCACCCGACGGTGCTGGCGCAGCACATCGATGGCACGGTTGCGCGCGGTGGTCATCAGCCAGGCTCCAGGATTGTCCGGGATGCCCTGCGCCGGCCAACGCTCCAGCGCGGCCAGCCAGGTGTCCTGGGCCAGCTCTTCGGCACGACCGACATCGCCGCCGAGCAGGCGCGCCAGGCGCGCGATCAACACTGGCGATTCCATCCGCCAGAGGGTGTCCAGGCGCTGGCTCAGGGCGGGCTCGTGCATGCGCCGATCACAGCATGCGGGCCCGGCCCGCACAAGCGCCGGCGTTCACGCTTCCACGATCGGCTTGAAGCCGCCCCAGAACATGCGCTTGGTATCGAACGGCATGTCCTTCGGGCCGATATGCGCCAGCCGCGGGTCGGCCATCACCTTCTTGTTGATGCGGTCGCGCGCGGCACGCGTGCGGAACACCACGAAGGCCACGATCACCGTTTCGCCCGGCTTGAGCTTCACCGCCTGCGGGAACGAGGTCGATTTTCCGGGTTGCACGTCATCGGCCACGCATTCCATGTACTGCAGCGCGCCATGGTCCTTCCACACTGCGCCGGCCTGGCGGGCAAGGCGGCGATAGGCCGCCACCTTGTCCTGCGGGCACGGCAATACGTAAGCATCCACGTAAGCCATGGGGATTCTCCCTGCGGCGGCCGCTCAGCCCGGCTCGCCGTCCATGTGTGCGATTTCCCAGAGATGTCCATCCAGGTCCTGGAAGCCGCGCTGGTACATGAAGCCGTAGTCGCGCGCCGGCTGCGGTTCGCTGGCACCGGCGGCCAGCGCCTTGTCCACCATGGCGTCCACCGCCTTGCGGCTGTCAGCCGACAGGCAGGTGATCACCTCGGTCTGCGCATGCGCATCGGCGATGCCCTTGGTGGTGAACTGCTGGAAGAACGGCTTGACCAGCAGCATCACGAAGATGCTCTCGCTGACCACCATGCAGGCGGCGTTCTCGTCGGTGAAGGCCGGGTTGAAGCTGTAGCCCAGCGCGGCGAAGAACGCCTTGGCTTTTTCCAGATCCTGCACGGGCAGGTTGACGAAGATCATCTGCGGTTGCGGTGTACTCATCGGTGCGGTTCCCTGCGATGGATGGAGAAAAGGAAAATCAGGGCTGCTTCATGCAGTTGACCATCCACGGCTTGCCGTAGCGGTCGGTCAACATGCCCCAGCGGTGGGCCCAGAAGGTTTCGGCGATCGGCATCTGCACCTGGCCACCCTCGGCCAGCGCCGCGAAAACGCGCTCGGCTTCTTCGATGCTGTCCACGTCGACGTTGATGGTGGTCGAGCCACCCTCGCCGCCGCCGGGACCATCGGCTGCCATCAGGATCGCCGCGCCGATCTCCAGCTGGCTGTGGGCCACATGGTCGAGGGTGTCGGCCGGCATTTCATTGCAGCCCGGCGAGCCGTCGGACGGCGGCATGTCGCGGTACTTCATTTCCGACGTGACCTGGCCGCCAAGTGCCTTGGCATAGAACGCCATTGCGTCGTGGGCCTGGCCGCTGAAGCCGAGGAAGGGAATCAGTTTCATGGGAATGCTCCGTAGGATGGGATGAATGCGCGACCGTACTCAGGCACGGTCGAGCTGCTCACGCAGACGCTGTTCCTGCTGCTGTAATTCAGGGGTGAAGGCTTCGCCGAAGTCTTCGGCGGAGATCAACGGGCGCAGTTCGAGGGCACCGCCCGCGCCGAAGGGTGCACGGCTGGCCCATTCGGTGGCCTCGTCCAGCGAGCGCACGTCCCACAGCCAGAACCCGGCGATCTGCTCGCCGGCCGGGCCGAACGGGCCGCTCTCGACCCGGGGCGTACCACCACCGAAATGGACGCGCCGGCCGCGCTGGGTGGCATGCAGGCCTTCCCCGGCGAGCATGATGCCGGCGGCCACCAGTTGTTCGTTGTAGGCGCCCATGGTGGCCAGTTCCTGTTCGCTGGGCATGCGCCCGGCTTCGGAATCGGCGTTGGCTTTGACGATCACCATCACTTTCATTGCGGTCTCCGCTGGGCTGCGGGTGCGTGCCCTTCCCTCTTACAACGAACCAGGGGCGCGAGGATCGACACCGTCGTGCAAATTATTTTTCCTGCGGAGAGCGCGCCTTCGGCGGGGATCGGCAAACGGCGGGGCCCCTCCGTGGTGGGGTTGGTTGGTCGTGAAGAGCTGCATCTCTGTGGGTTGGCCGGGCGGGTGGGCTGCGCAGGGGACGCCGTGAATACGTCCCTGTAGGCTCGGGCGCGCCATCCATGGCGCTTACGCCCCTGCGCAACCCACCCGCCCAGCCCCAGACAGATTCCGGTGGCCGAACCACCACGGGAAGATCAAGAAAAAAGGCAGAAGCAACAGCAACAGCAACAGCAAAAGCGGTTGGCCGGCAGCCTTCGCTTTGCGAGCGAAGCGACCCGCGTTTGCCTTTTCCTGTGATTTCCCGTGGTGGACGCCGCAGGAACCTGTCCGTGGCCGGGCGGGTGGGTTGCGCAGGAGCGTAAGCGCCATGGATGGCGCGCCCGAGCCTACAAGGACGTATTCACGGCGTCCCCTGCGCAGCCCACTTGCCCGGCCAACCCGCAGAGATGCAGCTCTTCACGACCAACCCCACCACGGAGGGGCCCCGCCGTTCGCCGATCCCCGCCGAAGGCGCGCTTCCCGCTCTGCCTTTCGCAGTGCAGCATGCCCCCGCGCAAACCTGCGCGATCATGGACCCCCGCCCCCGCCAGGACTCCGCCATGCAGCAGTACCTGCTTCTGATCTACATCGACCCGTCACTGCTGCGCACACTGCCCATCGACGACTTCAATACGTTGATGCGCGACTGCCTCGCCCATGCCGACAAACTGCAGGCCGAAGGCACGTTGCTGGCCGCGCAGAAACTGCAGCCGATCGAATCGGCGCAGACCCTGCGCGTGCGCGATGGCCACAGCCGGGTACTCGATGGCCCCTTCGCCGAAACCCGCGAACTGCTGGCCGGCTTCAACCTGATCGTGGCCCGTGACCGCGATGAGGCCATGCGTATCGCCCAGGGCTTCCCGTGGGCGCGCTTCGGCAGCATCGAGGTGCGGCCGCTGGAAGACATGGACGCCGAGCGCGAACGCTGCGGCGCCCCGGCCGCGGCTATGGCAGCAGCCGTACCCTGATGTCGCGCGGGCCCACGCCTTCGTTGCCGCTGTAGTCGCGCGCACTGGCACGCACGATGTACTCGCCCGGCGGCAACGCCGCCGGCTGCCAGCGCCCGGTTTCCATCAGCCCATCGCGCACGGTGTTGGTCACCAGATAACGGAAGCGGGTGACCGCGCTGCCATGCACGGTGATGCCGCTGTCGGGTGCGTAAGCCACTTTCACCGCCTGCTTCTGCGGCGGCATGCGGTTGAAGACGATGTTCCAGCGCGGCTGCTCGTAGCCCTGCAGTGGCTGCCCGGCGGCATCGAGGATCTGGTAGCCCACCTGGTACGGCCCCAGCCGGCGACGCGGCAGGTTGTTGTCCACCTGGTCCCAGGCCTCCACCACGATCTGCACGCCGCGTCCCTGCCGGGCCAGCATCACCACGCCATCGCTGCCGGCGGCCATTGGCTGGTCGTTGTCGTCCAGCAGCGCCACATCGGTGATGCGCGGCGCGAAGTGGTCGGCATAGCCCTTGAACCCCAGCGCCACCGCATTGGTCTCGAAACCGCCATTACCCACGGCCAGGTGCACGTGCGCCTGGTTGTTGATGCTGCCCAGGCGGTCGCCGACGTGGATGCGTGTACCGCGGCGCACGCGGATGCGCTCCAGCGTGCCGTCTTCGGCGTACAGCGGCTGCCAGCGCGCGTCGAACGGTTCGCCGCGTGGCGTGCGACCGACGCGCATGTGGATGTATTTCAACCGGTCCACGGCCAGGCCCTCAGCCTGCCCACCGAGGCTCCAGGCGGCAATCGGGCTGCTGATCTTGCCCTCGGCGATCGCCAGTACGGTCTGGCCGACATCGCCGCGCACATCGAAGCCGCCGTGCAGGTGGTGGCGACTCTCACCCTGGAAGGTGCCGCGCACCTCGCCGAGCGTGCCCACCACTTCGTGCCAGCCATCCTGCGGTGCCAGTGGCCAGCGCCCGCCACTGTCCGGCAGCGCCGCATCCGAGGCCGGGCCCACCAGCGCCGGTGCGGGCAGTTCACCCACCGGCAACGGGCGCAGGCGATGCAGGCGATAAGCCGCGGAATCGGCCACCAGCAGGGTGCCGTCGGCCTCCACCGCCAGACCGCTGGGGCGCGCCAAGCGTGGCAGGCGGTCATTGCCCAGCAGTGCCAGCTGATGCCCCTGCGGGGTCACCTGCACGATGCGTCCATCCAGGTCACCCACGTACAGCACGCCGTCATGCGTGGTGGCCAGTGACAGCGGGCCATTGATGACCTCCCCGCGGCCAACGACGGTGCTGACCATGCCATCGGTGCCGACGCGACGCACTGCGTTGTTGAACAGATCGGCCACCAGCAGTGCGCCGTGCGCATCGAAGGCCAGCGCCACCGGCGTATCGAAACGAGCGTCAGCGCCAAGTGCATCGGCGAAGCCCGGGCGGTCGCCGCCGGCCAACGTACGCACGTTGCCATCGGTACCGATCACCCGGATGCGGTCATTCCAGGTATCAGCCACATAGACCTGTCCCTGCGCATCCACGGCGATGCCCATCGGCCCATCGAAGCGCGCCTGCGCGGCAGGACCATCGGCGAAGCCTTGCTGGCCACCGGCCAGCGTCGTCACCTGTCCATCGGTACTGACGCGCCGGATCGCGTGATTGCCGGTGTCGGCCACATACAGGTTGCCCTGCGCATCGGCGGCAATACCCGAAGGCGTGTTGAAACTTGCCTGCAGGGCAGGCCCATCAACACGACCCTCGCCCTGCCCCGCTACCGTTTCAATAAGGCCATCGGGCAGACGCCGGCGAATGCGGTTGTTGTCACCGGCATCGGTGAAGTAGACGCTGCCATCGGCACTGCCCAGCAGCGCGTAGGGGTCGGCAAAGCGTGCCTGCGCCGAGGCGCCATCGCGATCACCCGGATGACCGTCGCCGGCCAGCAGCTCGATCTGTGCGGTCCACGCCAGCGGCGTCGGTGAAGGGCCAGCCGGCACCTGCGGGCCGGAGGCGGGGAATTCCCACCAGGTTGCCGCCAGGGCCACCGCTGTTGCCACCACCACCGCACCCACCGCCATCCCTTGCCACCGCGCCATCGTTCCGTTTGCCTGTGCTTGCATGAAGAGCCACGCACGATAATGGCTGCGTCCGCGCAGCGCCATGGCCGATGGTCAGGGCCCTTTCACAGCGCTTGTCCTGCGCTGCCACAGCAGGTTCAATGTCCGCTCCATGGACGGAGGCCCACCATGCCCCGCTGTACCCCACTCTTCGCGCTGCTGTTTGCCGCGCTGACCAGCACGACCGCCTCGGCGAACGTGCCGCGGACGCCCACCTCTCCGTCGCAATCTCCGTCCGATGCAGCGATGGATGCTTCGCATGCTGCGTACGCGCAGCAGTGGGATACAGCCATCGAGCAGTCCCGCAGCGGCAATACACTGGCCGCGCTGATCGCCATGGAACGGCTGATGGACAGCCCGCTGCTGGCCGATTTCGATGCTGCGCGCCGCGGCCGCGCCGCGCAGATTGCCGGCTGGACGGCGGCCATGCAGAAGCAACCCGCGCTGGCACGGCGCTATCTGCAGCAGGCGCTGCTGGCGTTGCCGGGTGATGCAAGCATTCTGACCACGCTGGTCTCGCTGGATCTCAACGATGACCAACCCGCAGCGGCACTCGAGCATCTGACACAGGCGCTGGCGCGTGCCGACAGCCCGCTGGCAATCGACCGCCATACCGTCAGCTACCTGCAGTACCACCTGCGCGAGCAGCCCGCGCAACGCATGGCGCTGCTGCAGGCGCTGTTCGACAACGGCTGGAAGATCGCAGGCACCGAACCCACCGGGCTGTGGCTGGATCTGGCCACGCTGCAGGCCGACAACGGTCGCGGCGATGCCATCCCGACCACGCTGGCACGCATCGACACTCCGGCCGAACTGATCCGCTTGCGCAGCGACAAGCGCTTCGACCGCTACGTGGATCGCCACGATGCACGCTTCGATCCGGTAAAGGCAGCGCAGGCCCATCTGGACACCCTGCGTGTATCGGGCCTGCTCGATGGTGACCTCGATGCACGCCTGGTGGATTTCAGCAGCACGCTGCTGATGCTGGACCGCAACGAGGAAGTCCTGGCACTGACCGATGATCTGGCCGAGGCCGTCGCGCAAGGACAGGCGCCGTCCGCCGCCAAAGCGGAGTGGTTGGCGTGGCTGCTCAACAGCCGCGTCGCGGCGCTGCGCCGCCTGGGGCGCACCGATGAAGTGCCGGAGACGGCAAAGCTCGCCGCGCGCATCGGCGCGCTTGGGCCGGATGGCCTGGAACACCAGATGAACGTCGCCTTCGTGCTCAGCTCACTGGGCAAGGCGCAGGAAGCAGGCGCCGCGATGGCCACGTTGAGCGATCTGAGCGGCTATGGCCAGGCCGCACAGGCAGTGATCCAATTCGCCGCTGCCCGCCAGCGCGGTGATGCCGCCGCTGCCGCCGCAGCACGTGCGGTCATCGTCGACCAGCGCCAGGACGCGCGCCTGTTCCATCGCGAGATGCTGCTGGAAGAAGGTGATCTGGATGGGGCCGCAGCCGTGCTGATCGAGCAGTTGCGCTCGCCGCTGGAGCGCAGCGATGCGCTGGCCAGCCTGCAGGACATGCGCGTGTATCCCTCGTTGCCGGGCGATGTACGCATCGATGCCGCGTGGCGCGAGCTCAAGCAGCGTGCCGACGTGCAGGCCGAAGTCTCGCGCGTCGGTCGCATCGAGCGCTACGACCTGGTGGGCAGCGCCACATCGCGCTGAGCACCGGCTACTTCGCCGGCACTTCGATACGGATGCCCATCGCTTCGCGGTAGCGCGTATACAGGGCCATCACCTTGTCCACGTAGGCCAGGGTTTCGGCATACGGTGGCACGCCCTTGTAGCGCGCCACCGCACCGATGCCGGCGTTGTAGGCCGCCGCTGCCAGCGGACGGTCGCCGTTGTAGCGACGCAGCAGCGCGCGCATATAGCGGGCGCCGCCGTCGATGGACTGCTGCGGCGAGAACGGGTCGCGCACGCCGTATTCCAGCGCGGTGTCCGGCATCAGCTGCATCACGCCCTGCGCGCCCTTGCTGGACACCGCCAGCGCGTCGAAATTGCTTTCGGCGTGGGCGATCGCCCGCAACCAGGCATCGTCCACGCCGGTGGCCTTGGCCGCCGCCTTGAACTGTTTTGCGTGCTGGGCCAGCTGGGGCTTGCCGACCTTGCCCAGGCCTTCATGCGCCGGTTCGCCCGGCGGTGTGGCTACAGTGAACTTCAGGAACACCCGCGAGCCGGGCAGGTTGCGGGTGGAATAGACAAGCTTGCCGTCCTGCTCGCGCTCGTACAGCACGCCACTGAACACGCCCATGTTGCCCCACAGGTTGGGGGTCTGCACGGCGCTGTCCTCGATCTCCTTCGGCGTGCAGCGCGAGCCGGGCTCCGGTGCGGTGGCCAGGCTGACGGTGTTGCCCTGCACGCAGCGGTAGACCGTGCGCGCAGCGGCCAGCCCTGGCCACAGGCCAGACAGCAGCAACAGCGCGACGAGGGCGGGACGGAGGGACATGGCGGCGGGATGATCCGGCCGCGGCCGCTAACACTGAGTGAATGGGGGGTTCGGCCGGGCGGCGCCCGGCACCCGCAGAAGCAACGGCCGCAGCAACAGCCGAAGCAACAGCAGAAGCTGGCTTCCTGAAGGTAGGCGGGGTGGGTCCGGTTGCGGGGGACGCCGTGAATACGTCCATGTAGGCTCGGTCGCCGCATCCATGCGGCTCACGCCCCCGCAACCGGACCCACCCCGCCTTCGACAGATTTCCGCGATCTGGGAACGGTGTTCTGTGCTGCTGTTGGTGGGTGTCGACCATGCGGCTGTTGATGGGTGTCGACCACGCGGCTTCTGGTGGGTGTCGACCTTGGTCGACACGTGTAGATCCACGCCATGCGTGGATGGGACTCGCCGAGGCCGCTCGATCTGTTGGCGAGGGTCTTGCTGACTACTGCGCCATCTCCCGCGGCGGCTGAAGGATGTCGACCATGCGGCTGTTGGTGGGTGTCGACCTTGGTCGACACGTAGATCCACGCCATGCGTGGATGGGACTCGCCGAGGCCGCTCGATCTGTTGGCGAGGGTCTTGCTGACTACTGCGCCATCTCCCGCGGCTGTTGGTGGGTGTCGACCTTGGTCGACACGTAGATCCACGCCATGCGTGGATGGGACTCACCGGGGCCGTTGGATCTGTTGGCGAGGGTGTTGCTGACTACTGCGCCATCTCATGCGGCTGTCGGTGGGTGTCGACCTTGGTCGACACGTAGATCCGCGCCATGCGTGGAGGGGACTCACCGGGGCCGTTGGATCTGTTGGCGAGGGTCTTGCTGACTATCTCGCCATCTTCCGCCGCAGCCAATAACCGGCGCCCAGCAGCACGAACCACGCTGGGCTGGCGATCAGCGCCTGGCGGGTGTCGGCCTGCAGGCTCAGCAGTACCAGCACGGCGGCGAAGAACAGCAGGCAGGCCCAGCACATCGCCACGCCGCCGGGCATCTTGAAGATCGAGGCCGCGTGGCGCTCGGGGTAGCGGCGGCGGTAGACCATGTAGGCCACCAGGATCAGCGACCAGACGAAGATGAACAACACCGTCGCCAGGGTCGTCACCAGGGTGAAGGCGGTCACCAGGTTGGGGATCAGGTAGATCAGCAGGGTGCCGCCCAGCAGGCACAGGCAGGAAAACAGCAGGCCCCGTGCCGGCACTGCAGCGCGCGAGAGCTTGGACAGGCCACGTGGCGCGTGGCCTTCCTCGGCCAGGCCATACAGCATGCGGCTGGTGGAGAAGATGCCGCTGTTGGCCGAGGACGTGGCCGAGGTCAGCACCACGAAGTTGATCAGGCTGGCGGCGGCGGGAATGCCGGCCAGCACGAACAGCTGCACGAACGGGCTCTTGTCCGGCACCACCTGGCGCCATGGGGTCACCGCCATGATCGCGATCAGCGCCAGCACGTAGAAGATGATGATGCGCACGGGGATCGAGTTGATCGCCTTGGGCAGGTTGCGCTCGGGGTCAGCCGTTTCCGCAGCGGTGGTGCCCACCAGCTCGATGCCGACGAAGGCGAACACCGCGATCTGGAAACCGGCGAAGAAACCCACCAGGCCCATCGGGAACATGCCGCCGTCATTCCACAGGTTCGACAGCGATGCGGTGTGGCCGCTGGGCGAAGTGAAGCCCCACGCCACCAGTCCAGCACCGGTGATGATCAGCGCGCAGATCGCCACGATCTTGATCAGCGCGAACCAGAACTCCATTTCGCCGAACAGCTTCACCGTCACCAGGTTCAACGACAGCAGCAGCATCACGCAGGCCAGCGCCGGTTTCCACGCTTCCAGTCCCGGGAACCAGAACTGCGCATAGGCGGCGATGGCGATCACGTCGGCGATGGCGGTGACGATCCAGCAGAACCAGTACGTCCACCCGCAGAAGAACCCGGCCCATGGGCCAAGCAGATCGGTGGAGAAATCGATGAAGGATTTGTACTGCAGGTTGGATAGCAGCAACTCGCCCATCGCCCGCATCACGAAGAACAGCATCGCGCCGATGATCAGGTAGACGAACACGATGGACGGGCCGGCCAGGCTGATGGTCTTGCCCGAACCCATGAACAGGCCGGTGCCGATGGCACCGCCGATGGCGATCAGTTGCAGGTGGCGGTTGGACAGGCTGCGGCGCAGGTGCTCGGGGGGCGTGGCGGGCTCGGTCATGGGCGCGGGAAGGGGCGGGTGAAGCGTTCGACGTTAGTCCTCCCGCTGCCACAACGCCAGCGCCGGACGGCCCAGGGCCGTCAGCAAGTGTCACTTTCACCACAATGTGACCCGTTACCGCCTTTGTCCCATTCCGCCCAGCCCTGCGCCGTGTTCATATACCGCCATCGCCCAAGGACCGGCCCCGCCCATGTGCCCAGCCCTGCACACCTCTCTGGAGCCCCGGTCATGAGCCGACTGCGGGTCATCATCGGCGGCACCGTCCTGGCCGTGCTGGCCGCTGCAGTGCCGATCGCGGTCATGGTCTATGCCACCTGGGACCGTGCCGTAAGTGTCGAACAGCAGCGGCTGCATGCCATCGCCGAGCGCAGCCTGCGCCGTACCGAAGTGTCCTACCAGGAAGCACTGGCGGCATTGAAGTCGGCCGAGGCCACTGTGCTGCCGCCCTGCGGGGCCGAACACATCCAGCGCATGCAGACCCTGGTGATGACCACGCCGTCGTCGGACCAGATGGGCTACTTCGAGGGCGGCAAGCTGCGCTGCACGTCGTGGGGGCCGTTCCAGCAGGATGTGGACCAGCCCACGCCGGACCACGTCACCAGCGATGGTGCCGGCATCACCGTCAACGTGCGCCCCGAGGCGGCTGGCCGGCGGCCGATGCTGTCCATGATGTACGGGTCCTATGACGTGCTGGTCGACCCTCGGCGCTTCGTCGACGTCATCGTCGATCCGGACGTGCGGCTGGCCCTGGCAAGTCCGGATGGACGGCTGCTGACCCAGCAGGATGGCATGGACCCGGCCCTGCTGCAGCGCCTGCTGCGTGAGCCCGGCGAAGGCCTGGACCGCGACACCCTGTATGCCAGCGCGCGCAGCGGTGAATGGCTGGCGATCGCCACGGCGCCGCGCACCGCGCTGGCGGCCACGTTCCGGCAGCAGGCGTGGCTGTTCGTGCCCTTGGGCCTGCTGATGGCCGCCGCCGGTGCCGGGCTGGTGATCTGGCTGTCGCGACGACGGCTGTCGATGCGCGGCGAACTGGGCATCGCCATCCGCCGCCGCGAACTCTACCTGCACTACCAGCCCATCATCGAACTGGACACCGGCATCTGCGTCGGCGCCGAAGCGCTGGTGCGCTGGCAGCGCCCCGACGGCACGCAGGTGCGTCCGGACCTGTTCATTCCCTTGGCAGAAGAAGCCGGGATGATCGCCGCCATCACCGACCTGGTGATCGAGAACGTGGTTGCCGACATGCGTGAGCTGCTGGCCGAGGATCGCAGTGCACACATCGCGATCAACCTGGCGGCCGAGGACATCAGCAGCGGACGGGCGCTGAAGGTGATCTCGCAGCGCATGGCCGGCAGCGGCATCCTGCCGCAGCAGATCTGGCTGGAGGCCACCGAACATGGCTTCCTCGACATCGACCGTGCCCGCACCATGCTGGCCGCGGCGCGGCGCGCGGGCCACAGCGTGGCCATCGATGATTTCGGCGTCGGCTATTCCAGCCTGCAGTACCTGCAGCAGCTGCCGCTGGATGCGCTGAAGATCGACAAGTCCTTCGTCGATGCGATCGGCACCGAAAGCGCGACCAGCCCGGTCACGCCGCACATCATCGGCATGGCCCGCGAGCTGGGCCTGTGGGTGGTGGCCGAAGGTGTGGAAACCGAAGCGCAGCTGGCCTACCTGCACAGCCAACACGTGCAGTTCGGCCAAGGCTGGTTGTTCTCGCGGCCGTTGCCGCGCGATGAGTTCATCGCCTTTCACCGCAAGCGCCAGCAGCAGTACGGCGCGGCGCGGGAGCACATGCAGAATCCGCGCAGCGTGCCGTTCGAGCGCGAGCAGGCAGGGGAGTAACCGGCGAACGGCGCCGCCCCTCGTGGTGGGTCGCTAAGAGCGGTTCGTGGGCTGGCCGGGCGGGACAGATCTCTGCGGCGTTCCACCACGTAAATAGAGAAGAGAAAAGCAACAGCGGGTCGCTGCGCTCGCGCGCTGTTGAGCTTCGGCCGGGGTAGTGCCGGCCGCTGGCCGGCAACCCCGTCACCCTCGATCGACGCCTACGTCCAGGCCTTCGGCCGCGCCCAGACCCAAAGGCCGCACACCACCAGCAGCAGCAACGGCAGCCAGGCCAGGTGCTGGGCGCCGCTGGCCTGCAGCATCAGGCCGCCGCCGACGCCGCCGGCGGCGATGGCCAGGTTCCAGCCGGTCACCAGCATCGACTGCGCAAGGTCGGCGGCGGCACCGGCGCGGCGCGCCAGGGCGGTCTGGAACAGGGTGGGTACCGCACCGAACGCGACGCCCCACAGGATCGTCACCAGCAGCAGCACGCCCGGCACGCCTGGCCACAGCAGCAGCGAAGCCACCGCCATCACGAAGCCGATCACGCTGGCCCACACCAGCGCGCGCAGGTGGCGGTCCACGCCCCAGCCGGCGATGGCGATGCCCACGATCGCGGCGATGCCGAATGCCAGCAGCAGCCGGTCCAGCCACGCCCCGGCGCCGGCCTGCACCGCCAGCGGCTCGATGTAGGTGTACAGCACGTTGTGCGCCAGCACGTACAGCACCATCACCAGCAGCGTGCTGCGGATGCCGGGCATGCGCCAGACCGAACCCAGCGACATGCGCCGGCCTGCACCGGCCGCCGGCAACGCGGGCAGCGCCCATCGGGCGTAGCCAAGCAGCAGCACCGCCAGCACGCTCATCAACGCGAACGCCCAGCGCCACCCGATCTGCTGGCCCAGCAAGGTGCCGGCCGGCACTCCCAACGACAACGCCAGCGGCGAGCCGATCATCGCCACCGCGATCGCCCTTCCCTGCAGTTCCGGCACCACCATGCGCGCGGCATAGCCGGCCACCAGCGACCACAGCAGGCCCGCGCCCACACCCGCCAGGAAGCGCGCCACCAGGGTCAGCACGTAGTCGTGGCTCAGCGCGGTTACGGTGTTGACCACCATGAAGCCGGCAATCGCCGCCAGCAGCAGCGGACGGCGTGGCAGGCGCTGGGTCAGCGCGGTCATCGGCAACGCAGCCAGCACCGAGCCCAGTGCATACACGCTCACCAGCTGCCCTGCGGCCGCGTCGCTGACGCCGAGGCTCTCGCCCATCGGCCGCAGCACGCCCGCTGGCAGCGTTTCGGTCAGCAGAGTGATGAAGCCACCACCGGCCAGTGCCAGCAGCCCGCGCCACGGCAAGCGCGTTGCTTCACCCGCCGGAGCCGCTGCATCGATTGCGTGGCCGCTCATCGCACCGTCTCCAGATCGGCGTACACCGCATCGCGCAGTTCATCGACAAACGCGCCATGCATGCCTTCGTACAGCGTGTTGGTCAGCGCGACCACGCTCAGGCCACGCGCCGGGTCCACGAACCAGCTGTGGCCGTAAGCACCGCCCCAACGCCATGTCCCTGCGGTCTGCGGTGTGCCGCTGGCCGCTGCATCACGCAGCACCGCAAAGCCGAGGCCGAATCCCCAACCCGGCGGATCAACCGGTCCCAGCTCGCCGACCTGCGGGGTTCCCATCTGTGCAACCACGCTGTCCGGCAGCAGCTGCGAGGCGCGCACATCGCGCAACGCTTCCAGCACGGCCATCACCTCATCGGCACTGCCCACCAGCCCCGCGCCTGCCGACGGATAGCGGTGTGAGTCGGTCGCCCGCGCCACGCTGTATTCGATGCCCACCGAGCCCTCGAACGCAGGCACCACCTCGCCCTCCCGCAACCGATGCGGCTGCGGCATGTCACTGACATACGGCGTGGCCAGACGACTACCCTCGGCGGTGGCGAACGCGGTGTCGCGCAGGCCCAGCGGCTGCGCCAGCAGCCGGTCGAACAACACCTGCAACCTTTCGCCGGTGGCCGCTTCAGCCACGGCGCCCGCCACATCCACGCCCAGCGAGTACAGCCACTGGCTGCCCGGCGCGAACAACAGCGGCGCCTGCGCGATACGCTGCACGTTCTGCTGCAGCGTCACCGGGTTCGCGTCCATGCCATCGCTCACACCCGCCTGCGCATAGGGCCCCTGGGCATCGGCTTCCAGGAAGCGGTAGCCCAGCCCACTGCTGTGGCTGAGCAGCTGGCGCAGGCTGATCGGCGGGCGGCTGCCATCGGCGAGTGCCGGGCGGAACGCCGGCAACCAGCGCTGCACCGGCGCGTCCAGGTCCAGCACCCCGTCTGCTACCAGGCGCAGGATCACCGTGGTCAGCAGCGGCTTGCTCACCGAGGCCAGCCGGAACAGGTGGTCGCGGCGCATCGGCGTGTTCGATTCACGGTCGGCCAGGCCACTGGCGCTGGCGTGGCGCAGCACGCCGTGCTCGCGCACCAGTACCACCGCACCGACCAGGCGCTGCGGATGCACGGTCCGCAGCAGTGCGCTCACCGCGGGCAGCGCCGGTGCGGTATCAACAGGAAGGGCGAGTGTCATCGGGGTGATCCGTGGGGAGAGGCCCGCCACGGTAGGCAGCTCCGGCGCCGGCACAAAGCGGGGCGGGGCTCCGTGCATCATGGACCGCAAGGTCCGCAATCGGCATGATGCCCGGAACCATTGGGCCGCACCGCCCCGCCAGGCCCGCGCACCGCAGTGTTGCGCGGGCCACGTCAGCGGGCCGGACTGCCGCGCCCTACCCTGCCCACTTTCGCAGCGACCTTCCCCATGTCCGTCCTCGACAACCTGGCCAACCTGCAGACCTTCGTCCACGCCGCGGACACCCGCAGCTTCGTCGACACCGGCCGCATGCAGGGCATCTCCGCCTCGGCCGCCGGCAAGTGCGTGGCCCGGCTTGAACACGCACTCGGCGTGCGCCTGTTCCACCGCAGCACGCGCAGCATCACCCTCACGGCCGAGGGCCAGCTGTTCCTGGCACGCTGCCGCCGCATCCTCGACGAACGCGATGCCGCACGCACCGAACTGGCCCAGCAACATGCAACCCCCAGCGGCACCCTGCGCATCAGCCTGCCGCTGGTGGGCGACCTGACCCTGCCGCTGATGGCCGAATTCATGGCGGCCTACCCGGACATCCGGCTGGAGCTGGATTTCTGCGATCGCCTGGTCGATGTCATCGAGGAAGGCTTCGACGCCGTGCTGCGCGTTGGCGAGCCCAGCGATTCACGCCTCACCGCACGCCGCCTCGGTGTGTTCCCACGCCGCGTGGTTGCATCGCCGGCGTACCTGCGACGGCATGGCGTTCCACGCACGCCGGGCGACCTGCTGCAGCACCGCCTGCTGCACTACCGCTTCCCCAGCACCGGCAAGCTCGAGCCATGGCCGATCCTCTGGCCCGAAGGCGAAACGGCACAGGATCTGCCGGTGCACCTGGTCGCCAACACCATCGAAGCGCGGGTGGCACTGGCGCTGCGCGACGGGGGCCTGGCGTTCGTGCCGGTGCATTCGGTGCGCGATGCACTGGCCGATGGCCGGCTGGTCACCGTGCTTGAAGAGCACGTGCATTCCTGCGGCATCTTCCACCTGCTGTGGCCCTCCGGCCGCCACGTGCTGCCGAAGCTGCGGGTGTTCATCGAATTTGTCGGCGCGCGGCTGGATACGGTGCCCTGACCCAGGGCCACGGCCGCGACCATTCAGCTCGCGGCGCTATACTGCCCGCTCATTCCCCACCGAGGCTCGCGACCAATGCGCCAGTGATGCCGCCGTCTTCGCACTAGACGGCCCGACTCTTCCCGCCCCTGCGCGCAGGGGAGAACCAGGCATCCATGGAGGTCGCATGACTTCGCATTCGCTCACGCTCGATCGCGTGTCGTATCGGTTGGCCGATGGCCGACCGTTGTTTTCCGATCTGTCCTTTTCCTTCGAACCGGTGGCCACCGGGCTGGTCGGCGCCAATGGCGCCGGCAAGAGCGTGCTCGCGCGCCTGCTCGCCGGCCAGCTGTCACCCGACGATGGCCGCGTGCACCGCAGTGGCCAGGTGTTCCTGTTGCCTACGCCGGGCTATCCGCCGCGTGGCACGGTGGGTGAACTGGCCGGCGTCGGCGCCGAACTGGCGGCACTGGCACGCATCGAAGCAGGCAGCATCGATGAAGCCGATTTCGCCTGCGTGGGCGACCACTGGGACCTGCGCGAACGCCTGCAGCAGCAGTGGCAGGCGATGCAGCTGCCGGCCGACCTTGATCCGGCGCAGCCCGCCTCCCGGCTCAGTGGCGGCCAGGCGATGCAGGTGGCGCTGTCCGGTGCGTGGGCCAGCGGCGCGGACTGGCTGATCCTCGACGAGCCAAGCAATCATCTCGACGCCCGGCATCGCCACCAGCTGTACGTACAGCTGCAGCAGTGGCAGGGCGGCCTGCTGGCCATCAGCCACGACCGTGGCCTGCTCGCGCAGATGGCGCAGATCGTCGAACTGGACGCGCACGGCCTGCATCGTTACGGCGGACCGTGGCAGCACTATGCCGACACACGCGCCGCCGAACGCGAGGCCGCCGCCGCGCAGCTGGAGCATGCCCGTGCCCAGCACCGGCAGCAGCAACGCAGCGCGCGCGAACAGAACGAGCGCCAGCAGCAGCGGCAGGCACGTGGCAACCGCGAAGCGCGCGAGGCCAACCAGGCACCGATCCTGCTCGGTCGGCAGAAGCAGCGCGCCGAAGCCAGCCACGGCCGTGCGCAGCAGATCCAGAGCGACCGCCTGCAGGCCAGCGCAGCGCAGGTGCGTGCCGCCGCTGCGGCAGTACATGTGACGCCAGAACTGGCGTTGTTCAGTGGCGAGAGCGAGCGTGGCCAGGCCCGGCTGCTGCAGGCGCACGATCTGGTGCTGCCGCATGGCTGCAACGCGGCGCTGCAGCTGGAGATCAGGCGCGGCCAGCGCATCGCCGTCGTGGGCGACAACGGCAGCGGCAAGTCGACGCTGCTGCGCGTGCTGGCCGGGCAGCTGGCGGCGCGCAGCGGTCAGGTGCAGCGGCATGCGCCGCTGGCCCTGCTCGACCAGCAACTGCTGGGGCTTGCAGGTGAGCAGAGCATTCTCGATGCCGTGCGCGCTGCGAATCCCGCGGCCGATGCGGGTGAACTGCGTACGCGTCTTGCCCTGCTGGGCCTGGATGCGCAGCGCGTCCAACGCCCGGCCAGCAGCCTCAGCGATGGCGAGCGGGTGAAGGGTGCGCTGGCCAGCGTGCTGTACGCCGATCCTGCCCCGCAGCTGCTGTTGCTGGACGAGCCGGGCAACGCGCTGGACCTTGCCGCGCTGCAGGCGCTGGAAGAACTGCTGGCGGCGTGGCCGGGCGCGTTGCTGATGGTCAGCCATGACACCCACCTGCTGCAGGCCCTGCGGCCAACGCAGGTGCTGCAGGTCGGTGATGCAGGTTGGCGGTGGCGCGATGCGTTATAGGGCCGAGCAGGTGCTCGGCTCCTGCAGGCATTCATCCACGCATGGCGTGGATCTACTGCCAGCCTCTCATCCACGCATGGCGTGGATCTACTGCCAGCCTCTCATCCACGCGTGGCGCAGACGCATCAACGCTTCCACACCGGGAACGCCTGCGGCATCTGCTGCCACAGCAAGGGCCCGGCCTGCAGCTCGGTGTCGTTGAGCAGGCACGCATCCAGGGCCGACCGCACCACACGCTCGTCCATGTGCACGCCGATCACCACCAGCTCCTGCCGGCGGTCACCCCACAGCGGATGCCACAGGCGTGCCATCGCCGAGTGCGCGGCCGCGTCCGGGAATTCCCGTACGTCCGGCAGCGGCGCGCTCCAGCAGTCGGCCTGCTGCCGGGCCCAGCCCAGATCGCTGTAAGGCAGCGGTGTTGGCGGCAGCAGCGGCGTGGTGTCCTCCTGGCCGGCGCGCACCCGCTCGCGCGCCGCGTACCAGAAGCCCGCCGCCTGGGTGCGTGTGGCCGCGCCCACACTGTTCAACTCACCCACCCAGTCCATGCGGTTGGCCAGCCAGAACCAGCCCTTGCTGCGGATCACCCCGGGCATGCCGTGCTGCAATGTGCGCGCGAAACGGGCGGGATGGAACGGCCGCCGTGAGCGATAGACAAAGCTGCCGATGCCGTACTCCTCGGTTTCCGGCGTGTGCTCGCCACGCAGTTCCTTCACCCAACCGGGGGCCTGCTGCGCGCGCTCGAAATCGAAGCGGCCGGTATCCAGCAGCTCGGCAAGCGGGACATCGCCGAAGCGGGACAGCAGCAGCTTCGCGTCGCGGTTCAAGCCGCGCAGCACGGCCAGCGTGTCCTGCAGCACTTCGTCGTCCACCTGGTCCACCTTGCTGACCACGATCACATCGGCGAACTCCACCTGCTCGCACAGCAGGTCGACCACGCCACGATCATCATCCGGCCCCGCCTGCTGGCCACGCTCGGCCAGGCGCAGTGTCGAACCGAAATCGGCCAGGAAGGCACTGCCATCCACCACCGTCACCATCGTGTCCAGCCGTGCGATATCGCTCAGGCTGAAGCCGTGTTCGTCGCGCACCGCGAAGGTCGCCGCCACCGGCATCGGCTCGCCGATCCCGGTCGATTCGATCAGCAGATAGTCGTAGCGGCCGCTGTCGGCCAGGCGCCGCACCTCCTGCAGCAGATCGTCGCGCAGCGTGCAGCAGATGCAGCCGTTGCTGAACTCCACCAGCGTCTCTTCGGTGCGACGCAGTTCGGCGCCGCCATCGCGCACCAACTGCGCATCGATGTTGACCTCGCTCATGTCGTTGACGATCACCGCCACCCGCAGGCCATCGCGGTTGCGCAGGATCTGGTTGAGCAGGGTGGTCTTGCCGGCACCGAGGAAGCCGGAGAGCACGGTGACCGGAAGGCGGCGGTCGGCGCGGGAAACAGTGTTCATGTCGGAGCGGGCTGGCTGCGGAATGGAAATGTTACTGTATAACAATTGTCGCGCAAGGAACTCCCCGCATGAAGTCGCCCTCTGCCGCCCTGCTTGATGCCGGCGCCGTCGCCCTGTCCAGCCTGTGCCTGCTGCATTGCCTGGCCCTGCCCCTGCTGGCGGCCGCGCTGCCGCTGTTCGGCGTCTGGGCCGAAGCGGAGTGGGTGCACCTGGTCTTCGTCGCCATCGCGCTGCCGATGACCGGCTTTGCCCTGTGGCGCGCCGAACGCCGCCAGCCGCTGCCTGCGCTGGCATGGCTGAGCGCGGGCATGGGCCTGGCACTGTTGATGGCCGGGGCGCTGGCACTGCCCTCGCACGCCTGGGAGACCCCGCTGACGGTCACCGGCAGCCTGCTGCTGGCCGCCACGCACCTGTGGAACGCGCAGCACCGGCACCGCAGAAGCTAGTGCCGGCCGCTGGCCGACAACTGCAGGCATCGTCCGCAGGTCATGAGGTTGCCGGCCAGCGGCCGGCACTACCCAGCTATTTGCCGTAACGCCGCAGCAGTTCCACCAGTACCTCGGCTTCGGCCGCCCGTTGCGCCGGGTCGTCCGCGCCCACCACGTGTTCCTGCAGATGCTCGTGCAGCAGTTCCATCAGCAGGCTGTGGGCAGCGCCACGCACGGCCGCCACCTGCACCAGCACATCGGCGCAGTCGCCTGCCTCGCCCTCGGGCGTGTTCAATGCCTGTTCCAGCGCTGCCACCTGCCCGCCGATGCGACGCACCCGGGTCAGCAGCTGCTTTCGATTTCTGTGTACATGGGCCATTCCGGGATCATATACCCTATGGGGGTATCCACCCAGGCCTGACCGCCGCCATGCACCTGGACGCCCTCGCCGCCGCCCGTCGCCACGAGCACCGCTTCGACGACGGCAATCCGCTGGCCGAACGCAACACCCGCCGCGCGATGTGGCTCACCGTCAGCATGATGCTGGTGGAGATCGTCGGTGGCTGGTGGTTCAACTCCATGGCCGTGCTGGCCGACGGCTGGCACATGAGCTCGCACGCGCTGGCACTGGGCCTGTCGGTGTTCGCCTACCGCTGCGCACGGCGCTATGCGCACGATCCGCGCTTCGCCTTCGGCACCTGGAAGATCGAGATCCTGGCCGGCTATACCAGCGCCATCGCCCTGCTCGGCGTCGCCGCGCTGATGGCCGTGCAATCGCTGGAACGCCTGTGGGTGCCCGCGCCCATCCACTACAACGAAGCCATCGCCATCGCCGCGGTCGGCCTGGGTGTGAACCTGCTGTGCGCATGGTGGCTGCATGACAGTCCCGGCCACGCCCACCACCACCATGGACACGGGCACGACCATCATCATGGGCATGACCACGATCACGACCACGACCATTCCCACGGCCACGACCTCAACCTGCGGTCGGCCTACGTGCACGTGCTGGCCGACGCCGCCACCTCGGTGCTGGCCATCGTCGCCCTGCTGGGCGGCAAGCTGCTCGGCCTGACCTGGCTGGATCCGGTGATGGGCCTGGTCGGCGCGGTGCTGGTCACCGTCTGGGCAATCGGCCTGCTGCGCGACAGCGGCCGCATCCTGCTCGACGCGCAGATGGATGCGCCGGTGGTGGCCGAGGTACGCGAAGTGATCGAGCAGGGACCGTGGCCGGCACGCCTGGCCGACCTGCACGTGTGGCAGGTGGGGCGCGGCAAGTACGCCGTCGCCGCCAGCGTGGTCACCAGTGATGCCACGCTCGATCCGGACACCGTGCGCCAGGCGCTGGCGATCCACGAGGAACTGGTGCATGTCACCGTGGAGATCCACCGCAGCGCGTGACGCCAGCAGGGCGACGGTTCTTGCCGAAAATCTGTACCGGCCACGGCTGCGTGCTGCCTACACTGGCCGCACCTGCCCCGTCGGGACATCCCATGCGCACGCTCCGCCTGCTGCTGCCCGGTGCCCTCCTGCTGCTGGTGGCCTGTTCCGGCGATACCCAGCTGCCGTTCTCCTCCGACCCGATGCTCGGCTGCTTTGCCACCAGCCCGCGCAAGTCCGCCGAGTTCCGCATCGAAAAGGAAGCAAGCCAGTACTTCGTCTCGTTCGAACGCGATGGCCACTGGCAGCGCGAACCCAATGCGCTGTACAAGGCCAGCCGCAGCGACATCCAGCAGTACTTCCGCGATGACGCCGACCAGATCGACAGCGCGCTGATCCGGATGGCCGGCGGCTTCGGCATCTTCCGCGTCAAGGACGGCGCCACGCTGAAGGCCCGGGCACGCGACAGCGACTACATGGCGCTGCTGCTGATCGGCGCCGGGCCGGTGTATGCGGTGAAGTGCCAGTAGCGGCCACATTGCAATTCTTCCCATGGCCTCAGCGATGCCGCTGGCACACGCTGCCGGTTTCGAGGAGGAATTCCGATGACCGTTCTTCTCCTGCTGGCCGCAATCGTTGCAAAGACCCAGGGTGCTTACGACGAGGTGCGTGAGACCGCTGATGGCGAGATCGTGGTGATGCGTACCTTCGACTGGGAGATCGAAGGGCAACGCGCCGAACGCGTAACCGTGCACTGGCTGCTGCAGGAAGACGGCAGCATGCGCTACGACTTCGACCGGCAGCCAGCCGCCACCCAGGATGTCCATCGCCGTTCGTGCGCGTTGCGGGCAATGCAGCCCTCGCGAGGCGTCGGCCTCATCTCGGGAGAGGGAACCATCCACGGATTCAGCTGCACCGACCTGCGGTAGCGCCGCGCCCATGTCCGGCTCGGCTGCACAGCGCCTGCGGTACCATGCCCTCCCCCGAATCCTCCCGCTACCCACCGTGCCCCACTACTCCGGCCCCCTGCTGACCCGCGACAGCGCTGACATCCTGCGCCGTGCCCACGACAAGGGCGCCACCGAGTGGTCGGGCTCGCTCGATCTGGGCCGCAGCGAAGCGGCGGTACAGCTGGATGCCGAGGGTTTCACCTTCCGCGGCCAGCACTATCCGTGGCCGGGCAAGCTGAAGGACCGCACGCTGTACTACTGGGATGGCGAGGAGTTCTGCTCCATCTCCCGCTTCAGCGGCTCGCTGATCAAGCTGGTGCCGACCGAGTGGGGCGCACCGACCTTCGAGATCGACGGCATCAAGATGCTGCCGACCTCCAAGCTGTCGCCGTTCGAGGACGCGCGCCGCAAGGTCGAGCTGGTCGCCCCGGCGGGCAAAAGCCTCCTCGATACCTGCGGTGGGCTTGGCTACTTCGCCGCCTGCGCACTGGAGGCCGGCGTCGGCCAGATCCGCTCGTTCGAGAAGAACGCCGACGTGATGTGGCTGCGCACGCTCAATCCGTGGTCGCCCGATCCTGACTCAGCCGCCGCGGGCGGCCGCCTGCACTTCAGCCACGGCGACGTCTCGCAGCAGATCGAACAGGTCGCCAGCAACAGCGTCGATGCGATCCTGCACGACCCGCCGCGCTTCGGCATTGCCGGCGAACTGTACTCGCAGGTGTTCTACGACCATCTCGCCCGCGTCATCCGCAAGGGCGGTCGCCTGTTCCACTACACCGGCGCGCCGAACAAGCTGACCAGCGGCCGCGACGTGCCGCGCGAAGTGGCCAAGCGCCTGGAAAAGGCCGGCTTCAAGGCCGAGCTGGCGCTCGATGGCGTGCTGGCCGTCAAGCGCTGAGGCTCACTCGCCTTCCACCTTGGCCAGCTTCATCACCCACTTCGGTACTTCCGGCTCGCCGGCGTAGAACGCCTTGGGCTTGTTCTCGGCCATCGCCCAGCGGTGCAGCCAGCTCGGCCCATAGCGACCACTGTAGCCCTCGGCGCCGCGCGCATAGGCGGGGTCGCGCACGGCTTCTTGCAGCGACACAAAGCGATAGCCACGGCGCTTGGTGGCCGCCACCAGCTCGGCGAACGTCGCCGCGTTGAGCTCGTTGGCATGCATCAGCCACACCTGCGGCACCGCATACCCCAGCAGCGCCTGTGACTGCTGCTCGTAGTAATCCACCTTGTTCAGCATGTACGGCACATAGCCCTTGCGCAGGCTCGCCAGCGTCGCCTCGCGCTGCGGTGAATCGGGCTGCTCGTTCATCACGTTGGCATAGGCGAAGGCCCACACCCACTCACCGTTGTCGACCGTCACCGGCGCCACGCGGTAGCCGTGCTGCTTGAAGAACACGTCCATCGCCACGCGGTCTTCCTGCGTACGGCCCGCACGCAGGTAAGGGTGGCGCATCCATTGCGGCGTCTGCCCACGCTCGGCCAGCAGCGGCCGCAGCACCTGCTCGCCGCGCAGGAAGTCCTGCTGGAACGCCGGCACGCCTTTGGCGTTGAGGTCCATGTGCGACCAGGTGTGGTTGCCGAGTTCGTAGCCGGCATCCAACCAGTCGCGCAGCATCTGCACGCGCGCCGGCTGCACCTGGCCATCCACTTCCAGCTTGTTTTCGTTGACGAAGCCCACCACCGGCACATCGGCCTGGCGCAGCTGCGCCATCAGTGCGGCATGGCGTGCCTGCAGATCGGCCGGCACGATCTCATCCAGGCGCGCCCACGGCAGATCGTCAATGGTCACCGCGATGCGCCGATCGACTTCGGCAGCGTGGACAGTCAATGACAACAACAGCAACGGCAACGCACGCAGGAACAGACGCATCGGTACATCCATGGGACCAGGATGCAGCGACTGTAACGCGATTGGGCCTTGCCGCCGAGTGTGGACCCGGCCGCAGCGCCAGAGCGGGTCAGTCGGCGATGTACTGCGGCGGCACGTGGTCGGTCAACCAGACACCATTGGCCGAGCGGTGGAACACGTGCCCATCGGCATGCATGCGCCCGGCATGCACGCTGAGGATCACCGGCGCACCGCGGCGAGCACCGACCTGGTGGGCCGTCTCCCGGTCCAGTGACAGATGCACGTGATGGCGCTCGCCCGCATGCAGGCCCTGCTCGCGGATCGAGCCGACGAAGCGCGGCACCGTGCCGTGGTACAGCCACTGCGGCGGCGCCACCGGCACCAGTCCAAGATCGACCGCGACCGAATGCCCCTGGTTTGCGCGGATACGCTGGCCATCATCGCTCAGTGCAAAGCGTTGCTTGTTGCAGCTCGCCACGATGTGCTGCAGTCCGCCACGGTCGAGCGCGTGCCCGTGTGCAGCCAGCTTCTGCAGCAGTTCGTCGACGTTGGCCCAGCCCTGGCCGTCCAGGATCAACCCGATTTTCCCGGGTTCATGGCGCAGCACCAGGCTGAGGAACTTGCTGGTCTGCTTGGATGAAGTTTCCGTATTCATCGGCATAGCGTGCCGCAAAAGCGCCAGTTGGTGCCAGTCAGCGGCCCGCGCCAGCTTCAGAACCGGCTCAGCTGAGAGGTAGTGCGCCACAGCCACAGGCCAACCACCATCGCTGCCATCAGCAGTCCGCACAGGATGATGGCCAGCGCATCAGGTGCGTGCGGCGGCGTCAGGTCGGCCCTGGCGAAGATCTGCAACAGCCATCGCCGCATCGAGGACGGGAGCGCATGTCCGTCTGGTGTCAGGTCTGTCATGCATGCTGCAGGCAGCGCAGTGGTGATGCCCGCCCACACATGCTCATACAGTCGAAGCATCACGCTCGCCAGCAGCAGCGCCGCCGCATGCAGGGCAAGCAGGCCCCAAGCGCTGCGGCGCAGCGGTGCATCTACATGGCGCAGCCAGTGCACGCAGACCAGCAGCGTACCCAGCAGGGCCAGCACCAGCGTTGCCATCGGCAGCCAGCACAGCGGCTGCCAGTCGTCCAGCGCGCCGGCACGTGCCAACAGCTGCTCGGCAACCAGCATCCGGGCAGCAGGATCGGCGCCGCCGCAGGCCAAAGACAGGGGCTCCAGCAGCAAGGCCACGCGCTGGTGGAAATGGCCTGCGGCCAAGCCCACCGACAGCAGCGCCAGCACCTGCAGCAGCAACAACATCAGGCCGGCGCCAAAGAAGCGTCCGAGGCGGGCAGTGAAGGCGGTCATCGACGTAGTCCCAGCGAGTGACGCGCATGCTAGCCAAGCCAACGGCCGCTGTCGGCTGGCAGATGCGACACGACCCTGGAGGATGCGCGATCATGTCCACTCCTTCAGGAGAGCTGGCGATGGTAGGGCTGTATCTGCTCGTGCGTACCCTGCTGCCGGTTCTGCTTGGCGGGTTGGTTGCGATGCTCGGCGCACGCGTGATCAATGCGCGGCTGGCCCGCCTTCCGCCGCGCGTGATTGCGCTGCCCGATGAAAGCCTGCTGCCCAGCCCCGCCGCACAGCGACGCTATCGCCGCATGCGTCGGCGCAGACCGGGCCTGCAGCACTTCACCCTGCCACCCAAGGTGCCGCGCAGCTGGGTCCTGCTCGCAGCAATGGCGTTCATCGGCACGGTAGGCCTGACCGTCTACCTGATGCCCGATGGCGCCCGCTTCCAGGTGCTGGTCGAGAGCACCTTGGGATATCCCTCCACCGTCATCGAAGTCCATGCGCCCATGCAGCAGCAGCTGCAGCTGCTGGATGCCTGCGCCCCCGTGCTGCATCGCACTGTCCGCCCCATCACCATGCGCTACCGCAGAACCCGCACCGGCAGTCCGGTCGAGGTGCACGGGGCACTGCCGGTGCAGGTGCGGCACCGCGGCACGCTGCTGCAGGTGGCCACGGCGCGGCCGGTGGATGCGGCCCTGCTGCGCGATGCCCTGCACCAGTGCAGCGCATCGTCCAACGTTACGCTGACGATACAGCCGCGCACCGTCGCGCCATGGCGGGAATGGGGCTGGCAGCCGTGGCCGGGGCGCAACAGCCAGTAAGGCTTCAACCGCGCGGCAGTTTCGCCGCCCACATGTTGTCCACCAGGTTCGGGTAACGGCGCCCGTTCTCCTCTGCCCGCTGCCGCGCCGCCGCCTTCTGCGCTTCCGTCAGCGGCTGCGTCTTCTGGCCCTTCGGGTTGGGCTTCTTCCAAGGCGGCGTGCGGGCAGTGGGCATGTGCGGATGATGCCGTAGTGGGTGTTACTTCTTCAGGAATTCCAGCAACGCCAGATTGAAGTCATCGGCGTGGCTGGTATTGCAGCCATGAGGTGCATTCTTCAGCACCACCACCTCGCTGCCGGCGATGGCCGCATGCGTGCGCTTGCCTGAACCTTCGAACGGCACCGTCGCATCGCTGTCACCGTGCAGCACCAGCGTCGGTACGGTCACCTTCTTCAGGTCCGCGCGGAAATCGGTGGTGGCGAACGCCTTCATGCACCCCAGCGCAGCGGTCTGGTCAGATTGATGGGCAAGCGCGATGGCGGCCTGGCGCTCGTCCTCGGTGACCATCAGCTTGCCGTCGGCACTGAAGAAATCGCGGGTAAAGCCGTCGAAGAACGACTCCCGGTCCTTCTCCAGCCCCTGGCGCATCTCATCCGCCTTTTCCTGGGTCAGCGGCCCTTCGGGATTGTCCGCGCCCTTCAACAGGTACGGCGGCACGGCCGCAGCGAACACCACGCTGTGCAGGCGGTCTTCACCATGGTTGGCGATGTAGCGCGCCACTTCGCCACCGCCCATCGAGAAGCCGACCAGGGTGACATCGCGCAGGTCGCGTTCGTCGATCAGGCCGGCCAGGTCAGCGGCCAAGGTGTCGTACTCGTAGCCATCGGCGGGCTTGTCCGAGCGCCCAAAGCCGCGACGGTCGTAACTGATCACGCGATAACCGGCATCACGCAGCAGCGGCACCTGCGCCTTCCAGGATTCGGCAGACAGCGGCCAGCCATGGATCAGGATGACCGGGCGGCCGGTGCCGCCGGTGTCTTCAATGTGCAGTCGGACGGAGGAGGTAGCCATGGTAACTCCCGGGGGAAAGAGGAGCCCAGCCTAGGCAATCGCACCGGAGGCGCCCGTGATGGATCCGGCTCAGGCCATGACATCGCGTACACAGCACCGGCCAGCCGGCACATCGGTTCGCACCCGCATGGACGGCATTGGTCGGGTCCTGCGCCGGTTTCGTCACGCCCCGCTTACCGTGCGCCATCGCCCATGCCAGTCTGCGCCGGTCCTCAATGGAGCCACGCCATGCTGCTCGCCCTGCCCCTGCTCGCCGCCGCCGTCGCCGGCACCTCCCCCGCCAGCGACACCCTGCGCGAGCAGATCCGCGCGGCCGACACGCAGCTGTTCGCCGTGGCCTTCGATGCCTGCGATGCCGACAGGGCCGCCGCGATGACCACCGAAGACATGGAGTTCTTCCATGACAAGGACGGCAAGTCCGCCAACAGCCGCGAGGACTTCCGCCGCAGCGTGGCCACCCTGTGCGACAACGCGCGCAAAGGGGGCTGGCACCTGCGGCGCGAACTGGTGGAGAGTTCACTGCAGGTCTTTCCGCTGCAGGACGATCGCGCCCTGGAAATGGGCGATCACCGCTTCCATGAGCGCGGCGCCGATGGCGTTGAACACTGGACCGGCCAGGCCCGTTTCATCCAGGTCTGGCGCCGCGTGGATGGCCGATGGCAGGCCGAGCGGGTGATCAGTTACGACCACCGCCCGGCGGACAAATAAATATCACCACCGCAGCGCCCGCTCAGTCGCGCAGGTTGCTGGCGCGCGTCAGCATCCAGCAGCCGTAGCGGCGCGCGAAGGTGTAGGTATCGCGCTCGGCGTCGCTGCCGAAGGTCACGCGCTGCCCGTTGTCATCGATCGCTTCGATGCGTGTGGGCGCGTTGTAGGTGCCGGCGCGCATGCGCTCCAGCGCGGCCGGATCGCGGCTGACCGGCGAGGGCACGAACAGATTGAACGCGGCCAGGTAGCGGTAGCTGAAACGTTTCAACCGCGCGGCACCCTGCTCCAGCACGATGTGTGTGGGCGCCAGCCCCTCGTGGTCATCGCGCACGGTGTGCATCGGCACCTCGTACTCCAGTGGGTCGGAGGTGTAACGCAGGCGCACCCGGTCATCGGCCGGGTCGGCGAAGCGTTGCAGGAAATGGGTGAAGTCCTGCGAAGGGCAAGCGGGATCGTCCGCCGCCACGGGCGTGTCAGCCGCCGCAGCACCTGCGCAGGCCCACAGCCCCATGCCCAGCAGCAACCGCACAGCCGCCTGCCCCCGTATCCGGTTTGTCTCCCCGTGCACCACCTTCTCCCTCCATCCCATTGCAGCCGGGCGCCATCCCCTGCGCCCCGGGCCACAGGCTAGCAACAAAGCGGTTACCGGCGCAGCCCGCGACCGTTTTACACTGGCCACATCCGGCCACACGGTAGCGGCCACATGGAGCCCCCAATGACCCCTGATGATTCCCTGCACCAGCAGATCCGCCAGAACGTAGCCGCACTGGACGAGAAGCATGGCCGTGCGTTCGACGCCACCAGCGAGAACGTGGCCGCCAGCCTGGCCGTCAAAGCCCGCGAACAGGGTCTGGAGCGCGCCGACCACGTGGTGGTGAGCAACGCCACGGCCAACCTCCCGGCCGGGCACAACATCTTCGTGGTACAGGGCGACCCGGCCAACCCGGCGCACCTGCGGGCGATGCTGCCGACCGCCGTGGCCGCGCAGACGCCGGCCGAGCAGTCACTGCAGAAACTCGGGTTGGGTGGACAGCAGCCGGTGCAGGCCGAGCAGCAGACGCTGGATGCACAGGCGCAGGATCAGCAGCAGAACCCTGCGCATCGCATGGGGTGAATGCCGTCAGGCGTCGATGCCATCGACGCCTTTCGCATGGGCCGGTATCAGCCCATTCGGGGCTGAGCGTGCTGCGTCTGCTGCAGCTGATCTTCCTGCGCAACGCGGCTGGACTCGCGGCCCTGATGCTGCACGCTGGCTTGCTGGTACACCTCTTCCACCGTGCCCTGCTGGGCATCGGCCAGCGAAAGACGCTGGCGGTTCGCTGCAGGGTCCGGTGAGGCGGTGTCGCCCGTGCGCTGCAGGAAGACATAGCCCGGCGAATCCACCGCACCGCCACTGCTGAAGGCCACCTGCAAGGTATCGCGTTCGGTGTAGCCACCCTGCACCGCCAATCGCGTCAGGTGGCCCGCCAACAGCTCGGGCTGCTGTCCCGGCGGCAACCCTTGGCGATCGGCCGCTTCCCCCAGCGCCGCACGCACCCGCTGGTCCAGCGGATGCAATGTGTCACCCGGCACACGTGCGTCGTTGGCCAACCGCTCACCGCTGCGCTCACCGATGTCGTCGTTCTCGCTCAGCAAGCGATGCTTCCACGTGCGCTCGGGCATCGGATTGGTCTTCGTACGATTGAGATCGCTGTTCGGGAACGGCGGCTCGATGCTGTCCACGCCGTGGATGTTGCGCAGCGGGCGAAAACCGTCCTTGCCCGCGCCCTTGCTGTCCAGTGGAATGCGGACATCCGGAAAGAGCTGCCCTGCGGGACCTCCAAAAGCATTCACGTCGATGCTTCTCTTTCGCTCGATGCCAGCGTGGTTCAGCGCTTCCCAGGTGAAGTCCACGCAGTTGTGGCGCACGTCCTCGTAGTGCTTGCTGAAGCCGAATTTCTCCGGGTCCGAGCCGAAGGCCTCAAGCTTCTTGTATTGCTCTTCGCTTATCTCGAGGGTGCGGGTGTAGCGTGGGTCCTTGTATACATCGACGTCGTCTTCCATGATCGCGCCTGCGCCGTTCATGCTGCCATGTACCTTGGGCGCAAATCCGTAGCTCTTCGGGGGCTGATCCGGGGCATGCAGGACGTAGAACATGTGGCCTGGTGCTGAGGTCTGGGGAACACCATCCAAGACCTGCTGCTTGCCGGTCTCCACATCAATCAATGGCGTTCCGGGCGCGGCAATGACAATGTCCAGGGTGTAACGCGGCTTGTCCATAAGATGAGTCTCCGTTCCTTCCAAGGGATGAGTATTGGTTACTTGCCAGGCAGACGAGCAACATGCACGCGCAAACGCGATGTGTACTGCTGCAACTCCGGCCTTGCCTGCACGGTACGAACCTGTAGGCGGTAGCGCGCATCGATCTCCACAGGCAGCGCAACGATGCTCAGATGGTAGTCGCCGTCACTGCCCGAACGCAGACGGCCGTACCTCCACGCGTTCGATGTGTGCCACGCGGGTAGTGGCTTACCGGCGTTGAGAGCCATGGCCTGGAAGCTGTCATGGGTGGGAACATCCACCCAGTCGCCATCCATCCAGCGCTGAAGTGACACGTCGAAGGGAATATTCAAACCATGCATGTCGGGCGAATTCCCGGCATCGGCGTCTTGGCGCTGCAGCTCCAGCCCCAATGAATAGGTGCGGTCCGGAATGAAATTTCGCTCGCTTATTTCGAACTCGAACCACACTTCCTGGCCAGCCTGATCCACCGCAATTGGCTTGGTCAGATCCAGCGGCTCGGTGGCGACAGGATCACGGCTGGAACAGGCACCCAGCACGGTGCTCAAGATGACCAACAGGCCGACGTGCAGCCAGCGGTGGATACCCAGCATGTTCAGATCCTTTGGCTCCCTGCCATGGGCTTCAACCCTAGCCGCTGTGCCATGGGGCGGGCAAGCAGGCAACCCATCAGGAGTCGGACGACGGGGCAGCTCTACAGCATGAGGACAGCTATTTCCCCACAGGCCACGCAGCATGTATCTGCACCTGAGCCGAGTAGTGCTGTAGTTCCGGCGTGGTCTGTACGGTGCGAACCCGCGCGCGATAGCGAGCATCAGGCTCCAACGGCAGGGCAACGATGCTCCATCGATACTGGCCACCGCTGCCCGCGCTCAACGCTGCATAGCGCCAGGCAGCGGATGTGTGCCACGCAGGAAGCGGCTTCCCCGCGTTGAGCGCGAGTGCCTGGTAGCTGTCATGGGTGGGAACGTCCTGCCAGGCACCTGCGCCCCATCGCTGCAGTGACACCTCAAAGGGAAGATTCAACTTGCGCATGTCCGGTTCGCCGTTCTCGCGCCTTCCTTGCCCTTGCACCTCAAGCTCCAGCGCATAGGTGCGCCCCGAGTCGAAATTGCGCGCATTCGTCTCGAACTCGAACCGCACCTCCTGGCCGGGCTGATCCACCGTAATCGGCTGCGTCAGTTCCAGTGGTTCGGGTGGCTCCGGGATGCGTCTGGAACAGGCACCCAGCGCGGTGCTCAAGATGATCAACAGGCCGACGCGCAGCCAGCGGTGGATACCCAGCATGTTCAGACCCTTTGGCTCCCTGCCATGGGTTTCAACCCTAGCAGCTGCGCGCTGGAGGGCAAGCAGGCATCCATGACGGCTATTTGCCCGCCGGCCGGGCTGCATGCGCCCGCAACTGCGCCGAGTAATGATGCAGTTCCGGCGTTACCTGTACGGTGCGAACCTGCATTCGATAGCGAACATCACGTGCCAGTGGCAGGGCAACCACGGTCAGTAAGTAGTGGCCATCACTCCCCATGTGCGGCGACGTATAGCGCCACTCGCTGGATGCATGCCATTCTGGAAGCGGCTCGCCTGCATTGAGCACCCCGGCTTGGTAGCTGTCGTAGGTGGGAACGTCTTTCCAAGCATCAGCGGCCCATTGCTGCAGGTTCACCTCGAACGGGACCCTCAATGTGCCCACGTCAGGCTCATCGTCCCTGGCCGGTCCCTGCCGCTGCACTTCCAACTCCAGCGCATAGGTGCGCCCCGAGTCGAAATTGCGCGCATTCGTCTCGAACTCGAACCGCACCTCCTGGCCGGGCTGATCCACCGTAATCGGCTGCGTCAGTTCCAGTGGTTCGGGTGGCTCCGGGATGCGGCTGGAACAGGCACCCAGCGCGGTGCTCAAGATGATCAACAGGCCGACGTGCAGCCAGCGGTGGATACCCAGCATGTTCAGATCCTTTGGCTCCCTGCCATGGGTTTCAACCCTAGCGGGTTGGCGGTGGGGGCCGCAACCGGGCAAAGAAAAAGGCAGGGCAAAAAGCCCTGCCCTTTTCCAGCAGCCAGCTGCCGGGCATGACCCGGCACCATCCCTTACAGCTGGATCCGCGCCACGCTCTCGTCCGAGCCCTTGGCATCCTTCTCGCCGTTCTTGATGCTCACGTACAGCACGTTGTTCTTCGCATCCAGCGCCAGGCTGTTCGGGTGCGTCGGCACAGCGTAGGTGGCCACCTTCTGGTAGCTGTCGCTGTTGTACGCGGTCACCGTACCGGCTTCGCGGTTGGTCACGTACAGGCGCTTGCGCGGTGCATCCAGCAGGATGCCCAGCGGACCGGCGTCGGTCGGGATGCTGGCCAGTTCCTTGCCATTGCTGCGGTCGAGCACCAGCACGCGCTGGCCCGGGTGCTTGCTGACCAGCCCGCTGCTCTTGGCTTGGTAGCCACGCAGCATTTCCGAGCCCTGGTCCGTCACGAACAGGCGCTTGCCGGCCGGGTCCAGCGCGATGTTCATCGGCTGCTCGGCGGCGATCTTGTGCTGGGCTTCCACCTTGTTGGAGTCGGTGCCGACCACCACCAGATCGGCCAGCAGATTGCTGGTGTACACGCGCTTGTTGGCGGCATCAAGCGCCAGGCCCGGCGCCTTGGCGTTGCCCAGGCCCGGAATGGTGTTGATCACCTTCAGGGTGTTGGTATCGATCACGAACAGCACGCTGCTCACATCCGGCTGGCTGCTGTGGCCGGTCACGTACAGGCGGTTGGCGGCGCTGTCGACCACCAGCTCGCGCAGGTCGTGGGTGTAGGCGGCCTTGCCGTCCTTGCCGGTCTTCTTCTCCATCAGCTGCACGGTGCCGATGGCCTTGTTCTGTGCGGTGTCGACCACGGTTACCGACAGGTCCACGGTGTTGCCCACGTACAGGCGGTTGTGGGCGTCATCCAGCACCACGCCGAACGCCTTGCGCTCCAGCGGGATGCGGGTTTCCACGGCGAGCGTGGTCGGGTTCAGGCGCAGCACCTGGGCCGGGCCGGCGTCGTCACCGAAGCCACCGGACGAGGCAACGAACACGGCGTTCTGCTTGGGGCTGTAAGCCAGCTCGTACAGGCCCTGGGCGATGGCCTGGCGCTGCACGGCGGTGGCGGGGCTGGCGGCGGCGGCGGCTTCAGCGGCGAAGGCGGTCGGAGCACCGAGGCTCAGCGACACGGCGACGGCCAGTACGGCCGAACGGAAAAGGGAATTGCGGATCATGCGAGCGTCCTTCAATGGGCACGGAGGGTGTCCTGGCTCGCGGGGCCGTTCTTCGACGGCCCGGCCCTGCATCTGTCTGCGCGGGGTGGGCTGGCTGGGTAGCGCGGGAATGGTAGCAGGTAGGGGCCGTGGCGTCCGCCTGCGGATGCAGGGCGGACGCGCTGTTCGGCGCTGAACGCCTAGACCATGCGCGGGGCGTGCGCCTGGGCCAGCTGCTGCTCTTCCTGTTGAAGCTGGGCATCACGCTGCGGCTGTGCCTGCGCCAGTTGCTCGATGCGCTCGAACGAGGCTGCCACCGGCGTCTGCGCGGCGACGTCTGCCGGCAGACTAGCGCGCTGATGCGCCGGGTCGCTGCGATCGCCCTGCACGATGAAGAGGTTGGGGGCGGCATCGCCACGGCGCTCGCCGAGCAGCACATCGTCTACGCGCGTGAACTGCTGCTCCTTGGAGAGTGCCAGGAGGCTGGCGCTGACGTTGCCGTTCTGGGCGCCGAAGGCTCCGAGGTCGGCCACCTGCTGGTGAAGCTGATTGAGGCGAGTGTGATCGGCGTGGGATGGATCGGCGGGGGTTCCGGCCGCGGCGATGGAGCTATTGCGAAGATGCTCGCCATTCTCAGTGAACATCCACTCCCGGAACGTCTGTTTCGGCATCGGGTTCCACTGCACCTTGTCCAGCTCGCTGCCCTTTACCTGCTGAGGAATGGCGTTGACGGCGCGGATGTTGTCCAGAACCTTGGTGGCACCCTCGTAGTTGTTGATCTCCCCCGCCAGCCCCACTGGCCGCAAGCCTGCGTGGTTCAGCGCACCCCACGCGAAATCGGTACAGGCGTTGGAGAAGAAGTCGTAGTTCATATCGAAGCCGTGCTTCTTCGGATCAGCCGAGAACTCGAGGATGCGGTCGTACTGCTCCTTGCTGATCTCGATCGTTCGCTCAAATCGAGGGTTGTCGTAGACCCATACATCCATGTCATCGACCTTGCCCCTGTTCGGGTTCTCCTTCGTCCCCGCCGAGGTGAAACCAACGCTCTCCGGCAAAGGCTCGCCCGAGCGACGCAGCGACAAGAACATGTGCCCCGCGAACGATGGCTCCAGCAGCAACCTGTTCCCCTCAGCGTCACGTCCGTAACGGGGTGTACCGGGAGCCGCCAGATGGATGGTCACGCTGTAGCGCTCGGCGCCGTCCTTGTGCATATCTACTTTCCTAGTGATTGGTAGCCAACGATCAATTCTGCTTTCAAGCCTTCCAGCTCGGGTCGATCCTCAACAAGATCTACCACCAGAACGTAGCGCCCAGGTGCAATTCCCCCGACCTGCGCCAACTGCAGCGTGCGATAGAGCACCTCTTCAGAGTACAACCCCGCCTCGGCAAGACTGTTGATATCAACGCTCCCGGTCGTCAAGTCCGTCACCACGCCATCATCCGGGATCTTCTGCGAGTCACGCCCATCGCGGGTGCGCTGCCAGAGCTGTACAGGGCCAGGCGTGCTGGCATCGATCCGTTCCAAGCGCAGCCGCGTTGGCAGCCTTCCCAGCGTGATCTTCTCCGACGCATCCAGCAGCCGGCGCGCGTCGGTTTCCTGCAGCCGCAGCCCGACGTTCAGGATCGGAATGGCCGGCTTTTGAGGCGCGGGCAGGTCGAAAGTAACCTCAGCAATTCGCCCGGCCTTCTGCAACTGCACTGCGCGCGTGAACGGGACCACGGTCCGGGCCGCAGCCTGCGCTGGTGTCAGAAGCGTGGGCGCTACCTCAGGTGCTGATGATGCACGGCACGCCACCAGCACGCCCAGCACAACCAAGGTCACCAGCACCCGCTGCAGTTGCACGATCACTGCTCCTTCAACCGCAGCGAATCGGCCACATCGGCCTGTGCCGCTACTTCCGTAGCGATGCTCGCGCGGCGGTGCCCCGGGTCATCGCGGTCACCCTGCACGATGAAGATGCTCTCCGCCTCGTGGCTGCTCTTGGTAGGCCGGCTGAGCAGCACGTGGTCCACGCGCGACAGGTTGTTCTGCTTGGCCAGCACCAGCAGGCTGGCGCTGATGCGCTGGCTGGTGTCGTCGAAGGTGCGTCCGTGTGCGGCGTCCAGCTCGGCCACCTTCTGGATCAGCTGCGCGAACAGCCGGTGGTCCGGGTGCGAGGGGTCCAGCAGCGTGCCGGCCACTTCCATCGGGCTGGGCGGCGGTTCGTGGCTCGGGCGACCGCCTTCGCGGTGCAGCTCAGCCTCGCGTTCGGGCATCGGGTGGTGCTGTTCGCCATTCAGCTCGCTGGCCGGGAATGGCGCCGCAATACACTGGATTTCCGGCAGGTTGAACAGCACCGCGAACTCGCCCAGGTTGCTGCCGCCGTCCAGCGGTGCCGGCTGCGAATGCAGGCCGGCATAGTGCAGCGCGGCCCAGACGAAATCGCTGCAGCGGTTGATGGTGGCCGGGCGATCGACATCGAAGCCGAACTCGGCCGGCTCCTCGGCGAAATCGCGCAGGCAGCCATAGTGCTCCTCGCTGATCTCAAGGGTGCGGCTGTAGTACGGGTCGCGGTGCTCGTCGGCATCATCGTGTACGACCTCGGCGTACTGCACACCGGCAGCAGCCTCATCGGTCGGCAGGCGCGGCGGTGCGAAGCCGTAGCTGTGCGCTTCCTCGCCGGCGGCGGTCTGGAAATACATGTGGCCGCGCGGCGAGCTGCCACCGCTGTTCAGCGGGGTGCCGGGCGCGGCCAGAAAAAGGGTTACCGTGTAGCGTGTTGCTTGCTCCATGCCTGCTCAGCCTTGTTGGGTACTGCGGTCCTGGCCGGATGATCGCATAGGTGGGTTCGCGGGCAGGTGGAGAGCTTGGGCCGGAGTGGCGGTGGCTTGCTGAATGTGTGAACCAGCGTGCAGTACCAGCGCCCCGGAAGCTCGCGGGTGGAGTGGGTTGGGATGCCGCCGTATAGTGGCTGGAACGCTGCAATGGATTTGCTGATGGGTACCCCAACCTCTGGCGCTTCGGCTCGATTGCGCCCGGCCCCTATCTCACTGGATCGGTCGCTCCGACTGCGTTTAATGTCGTATCTGGCCCGAGCCGGGGTAGCCGTCGGGCCATTGGCATTGATCACTCTATCCTCGGCATGCGCGCCCGTATCAGACACGCCTGCTGGCGAGACCCGCCCCTCTGCTTCGTCGAGCCGCCCCGCCGATATCTCAATGTCGGAGCTTCAGAGGAGACTCCTCGCCTACGCCGATTCGCTCAAGTCGCGATCTGACATCAGCCCTGAGAAGTTCGGCGCAGCAATCGGTGTATCCCTGGTGCCGGACGAGAAGGTCAGCATCAGGAGCGTCGCCAAAGACCTAGTGATAACAGAAGGCTTCAATTACGCAGCCTCATACTTCTCTGTTGAGTCCCCGCGTGACTACCCCCGGCATTCCGTCGTCTTCTACCAGCTTGGGAAACCTTCAGTAACCGAAGCTCCTGGCGACGTTTGCTATTGGGATGCGGATAGCGCGGGACAGGCGTTGGAACGGCTTGGCTACAAAGGCCTAGGGGAAGCGCCGTTCCAGAGAGGTCGAGTCAGGCATTACTGGCGTCCTATCGACGCGGACCAAGGCATGAGCACCAGCCTTCTGACATACCGCATCAATGACAGTGCCGGATTCCGAACGTGTGTTTACGAGATCAGGTTTTCAGGAGGTGACATGTGAAAGGAATCGAAGCAAGCATCGAACCGCTGTTGAGCCTTCCAAAAACCTATTTCACGTTGTAATTGGCGACCAGAAGCTCGATGTTGAGATGTGCAACTTCCGCGTTGTCCTGAAGGTTGGTCACCTTCAGCCGGTACTTGCCGGCCGTCAGATCCCCGGAATCGGCACGGGCCACCTCGTACTCCCTGTAGGCCAGTGACATGTCGTACTTCCCTACATTGACCAGATTGTTCGAATCCGCGCCGACGGCATTTCTGTATTCGAATACATCGCCCTTGGCCGGTTGATATCGGCTGCCCTGCCACACAGCGGGCAGATCGCGATTCAAGGCGTGCAGCGCGATGGGCATCTCGATGTTGCCATCCAGCTTCCAAAGCTGCACTTTCAGGGGAATCCGGGCGTCTTCGAGGAAGTCGACATCTCCCGGTCTCATGTCCGGGCGCTTGGCAGGCCCACCGGTACGGAAGCCGATGAGGAAGGTGCGAGGTTTGGGGTCTTTCTCCCAGGGCGGCGGCAGTTCAAAACGCGCCTCTACCGTTGCACCTGCATGGACAAGGTCCATCGGCTTGGCGAGGGGGAAACCATCGCCATACATCTGGGGTGCCTGGGCGCCACAGCCGCCCATAAGCAGGGGCAGCAGTACCATCCATGGCCTCAGTAGGTGTTGCATCCGTTCCTCACATGCCAGCACGCAGTCCCAGGCTGTTATACACCGCGCCAGCCGGCCAGTTCTGAATTGGATCCACATCGTAGGAGATACCCGGCTTCACGTAGCTCGTGAAGAAACGCTTCCACTGGAGCTTCCCTCCCCGCCGCTCTATAGTCGTTTTCGATCACGCAAGGAAATCGCCCATGAGCAGAGCACCGGCTCGCCGGCTCGCGTCTTTCGCCTTGGTGGCTGTGTTAAGCGCGACCGCCTGTGCGAAGTCTCCATCCACGGAAAAGGACCAGAACGGAACCGCCATGTCCGAAGACGCAACCAGCCCGCGCACGGTGGGCGGACATACCTATACCACGCAGCCGGTCGAGGCCACATTGGGGCCGCACCGTTTCATGTTCCCGGCCAATCTCTACTACAACCAGATCGGTCCCTTCGCCGATGGTGGGGTCATGCTCACCTTGTTCTGGCCTGACTTTGACGCAGCGCCGCCGGGTGACCGTCCAGTACGTACAACCCAGGACAGCCGACGGCAGGTTCTGATCGAGCTGCACTACCTGGACCGGGTACCCATCACCGATTACCTCGCACGACGGTCCAGCAACGACGCCACGTCCGAGGCAGGATCGTTGGAACGCAGGGACCCCGTGGAGCGCTTGGATCTGCGGGTAGCACAACCCGAACGATTGGGATTGACCCCCTATGCAATCGATCCCTCGTTGCTGGCCGCCTATGCGAAGGATTCGGAACAGGAGCTGGGCGTGCCTTATGTGCACAATCCGAAGATGGAACCGGACTGGTACGTGGCGCGTTCAACAGATGGCCAGCTGAGAACGTTCATCAGCTGCGATCCTGCGGACAGGATTCCCGATGGCTTGGTTGCGCATGGCAAGGCACTTGAACGCGCCGACGGTGATCGAGTTGCCATGTGCCGTCATTCCATGGTCGATCTGGACGACAGCATCACTATCGAAATGACCTACGCGCGCGTGATGCTGAGCGACTGGCAGCGCATGGAAGCTGCAGTGCGCGAGCTTCTGCGCCGCTATCGCGCCAAGTCGTGATCGAACTTCAAGGATGAACCATGAGCGGACTTACCGATAAGGACATTAAAGTCCTGGATTTCTATGCCAAGCATGGGAACCGAGAGCTTTACTGGAACTACCTCGCACAGCTTCCCGACAACGATGGCTATGGGCTGTTGGCGCTGGGTGTTGTACGCAACGACAGCCTGCCTGGCCGGGTCGCCAACAGCTTTGCAACAGCGGTCGCCGAGCAGCAGGAGAAGCTGTTCGGTAGTAACGAAAATGTAGATTTCACTGAACGCAGGCAGGAGACGTTCGGTCAAGAACTGATCAGCAATGATCTGGCCGAACGCAAAAAATGGATGGGAGCGGGTAGGCCAGAGCTGGCCCTCAACCTGCCCTATACCAGCACACTCAAATCCCACGATGTCTCGTTCGAGGCCAACGATCTCAACGTGAACTGCTGGACACCGCGCATGCTGCTGGTCGCCACAGAGCACAGCAAGGGCGAGCAGGCGGCAGAAAAAGTCTGGCAGAACATGCTCGACAATACGGCCGGCGGTGCGTTCCGTGCTGGCAAGACCGCGGTCAGCGTGCACCTGGACATGCCCCAGCCCGCCGGGCACTTCTACTTCGTAGAGCTCAGCAAGTTCGAGGCATTGGCGACCCTGCAGCGCGACGCTGTCGACCCCAACGTCATCGGTACCAAGATCGATTACCACACGTACAACGCGAAGGATGGCAGTTGGAGCCACACCCGGGGCGTTCCTCCCATCGATGTAACAACGAAGGAAACCGATGCGAAGGAGATTTCGCGCCTGAACGAGACCCGTGAGGTTCGCCTGGAGCGCGAGGTCAAAGCGACTCAGTTCCATCCCGATGATCCCTACAGGGAAATCGCCAAGAGCCCACTTGTGGTTTCCAACCAAGAGCCCGAACTTCCGTCCGCCGAAGGACGCCGCCTGGCGAGTATCGCGCCGGGCCATCCCGACTACGCGTTGCACCAGCAGATTCGCCAAGGTGTAGCCGCGCTGGATGAGAAGCACGGCCGGCCATTCGACGCGATCAGTGAGAACTTGACCGCCAGCTTGACCGTGAAGGCGCGTGAGCAGGGCTTGGAGCGTGCCGACCACGTGCTGTTGAGCAATGCAACGGCCAGCCAGCCGGCCGGGCACAACATCTTTGTTGTGCAGGGAGACCCGGCCGACCCTGCCCACCTGCGCGCAGGCATGCCAACAGCGGTGGCGGCACAAACGCCAATGGTGGAATCCCTGCAGCAATTGGCTATTGTTGGCGACCAACGCGCGCTTGCTCGCGAGAACGAGCAGCAGGCGTTGGACGCCCGCATCCAGGAACAGCAGAGTCACTCCATGCGTATGGGGTGAAGTCCGTCGCGATTGGCGCCTCCGCAGAAAATGCCTGGGGCAGCTTCATTCCAAGCCCATGAGACACCTTTAGGCCATCCTCCCTGCACCGTTGGAGGATGACCATGACCAAGATCGACGCCGAATGGCTGGAAGCCTTCGACAAGGAGCTCCTCCACCAGTGTGCCATCGACCATGGCGATGCCTGCATGGATGAGTACCTGCTGGGCTGCTACGCAGACCTGCCGCCGCGCGAGGCGGCGCTGGCGTTCGGCAGCGACTACGACCTGGAGCGCGACGATGCGCTGTGGCCACGGCCGGGACTGGCGCCGCAAAGCGAGCGGTGACGCATTCGCCACTCTTTGCACTGCGGCCCCGATAGCGAGCTGTCGCAATTGGGACAGCACCACACCGAAACCGTGCAGCGTGATGCCCATACGCGTGACGGCTTAACATCGCTCGAAAGCCCTGCGCCGCAGGAGATGTGCCGCTTCCGTGCTATGCGACAATGCCGTAAGCGTCAGCATTTGCAGCCTCAGTAGCCTGCGACTTCTTGGCATTTGGCATCTGTGCGGGTACACCTTGGCATGCCACCGAGCACCGGTGGCGCGGGCCTCGAAAACCCGTCTGAATACCTAGTGCTTTGCGCTTGTCAGCCGGCGTCACCTCTGCGTGGCGCCGGCTGGCAATCCGTTCGCGTTCCATGGCGGGCGGTGCGTGGGGGCCTCCGGGCCCGCCGGCTTGGGTATTCACCGGTTTTCGAGCCACGCATCGTCCGCCACCTTTATCGGTGGCGCTGCTGTCTGTCCTGTACGGAGCATTGCCATGAACGCATCGGAATTCCGTTCCCTGCACGCGCAGTACGATCCGGCCAACGCAGAGCCGGAGCACGAACTGTCCGCCGATCCCAACGCCTTTGTCGCCACGCTCCGACGTATCGGAACCGGGGCGGCTGCGGATGGTCAACCTTGGCCGGAGAGGCATCAATTGCCTGGGCGCTGTCTTGAGCTGGCGGACGCGGACTGCGCTCTGGCTGGCCTGCGTGTGGTGCAGGAGGTGTTGCTGGCAGCAGAGCGCACGCGGCAGAACGGAGCGCCGGAGGAGTACCTGGGGGACCGGGTGATGGAAGGGCTGATGATGGCGTGCGTGGCGCTTACGGCGCAGGTGGTAGAGCGGTTGCAGACCGACGCGTAGCGGTGGCGTTTCAGTCTGCCGCATGACGGCCTGCGTCGGGACGCGGGCGTTCAATCAGCAGCTGTTCGCGCGAGCGCCTATCGGCCGCGGGACGTGCATTTGCTGCCGTCATTTATGTAGCCGCATAGGCCGCATCCGGGGTCATCATCCTTAACGCTTGGCGCGGGTGCCGCTGGTTGTAGAACAATCCAGTCAGCGATCACGCGCAAGGCATGCACTTGGCTCTCGAAGCGGTGCCGGTGGACGCACTGCCCCTTAAGCGTCCTGATCACTTGTCCCGACATCCCGTTCTGCTGTGGGCAGTGCGGGGTGATGAACTCCTGTTCCACGACGTAGCTGCGCACCAGCTTGGGGTAGTCGTGGCTGGCGAGCACCAAACCGTTGTCCGAGCGCAGCAGGAAGGGGGCGCGAACTCGCCCAAGCGTCACGTAACGAGTGACCAGGGCGGCCGAGGTCATGCTGGTCTTCCGGTTCGCGAGAGCTTCCAGCCCAGGAGCTGCCGCGTGCTGCACAGGCTTAGCCAGCGATCCTTGCGGGCGTTTGATGAGGCGATGTTGGAGTTCTATTCCATCGACCACTGGGACGCCGGAATGGATGAATATCTGCTTGCGTGTTACACGGACCTTCCAGCGCGGGAGGCAGCGCTGGCATTTGGCGAGGGCTACGACTTGAATCGGATGGACCCATTCTGGTCCCTGCGGCGCAAGAAATAGAAACTTGGCGCGGCTCAACTCATAGGCTTACATGCCGATCCAAGTTCGGATCTCTTCAGCGAGCGCGCTTTCGCCCAGCAAGGAATCTGTCCTAGGTGACGCCACCCACGCAAACTTCCTCACCCGAATCTTGCCGATTGCGGCCGGCAAGGGTACCAAGCCATCTTCCCTGTGCCTGAAGCTCATGATGAATTCTCTCTCTGCTTCAAAGCCAGATGCGAATGACACGACCTGATTGAAGCTCGCACGGTCCCAGTCACCGCCAAAGTACTTGTACTTGACGTCCCCCACGACACAACCTCCATCCACGACGAGGCCGGGAGTGAGCGTGATCCCACCTCCGTCAGGAAATTGCCTGCTTATGTGGATACAGGGGGTTTGGTCGACGCTGCCTGCTGGTTGCCGCGTGTAGCTCGAATAGATCACGGCCCAGGCCTTGTCGCCCCTGACCACTGACGGCTGCACAGAACGCTGGCCGCCGGACGAAAATATGAATGCGCAACGTCAATTTTCTGACGTTGCGCATCCAATAATTTCCGAACCTTACCCTCTTGCGCGGCTTTGGATAGTCAACAACAATCAGTCGACTAGATCACAGTTCTTAGATGGCCGTGACTCGATTAGCTGCGCATGGATGTCCGGCTGGTTGGAATGACCATGACATCCGTCCGCTTCACTCTCCGAGAAGGGACGCATACGACGTGAGCAAACAGTTCGACTCCTTTGTGACCATGCTGCGGGACAACCTCCCCAAGCACGACAACATTGAGCAGGCCGCTCAAGCCGTTCGGACGCACATGATGAACTTCATCGGTCCGTTCTCGGCGGAGCTTGAGCAGGACTTCGCGGCCGCGTTGGCCAGCCTGAAGGCGTCCTTCCAGAACGTTGAGATTCTGAGGCGAAACTCACTCGTCAATCCTAGGCGCGTTTGGTATAGGGGCCCGGGGCCAAAGGACCGCCACTGGCCAGCCCTCTCTTCCTACCTGACCGAAGTCAAGGGATGGAAAGATTCGATGGAATCCCTGGATGACTCATCATCGGAAGTCGTTTCGCTGCTGGCTAATCCGACGGACGACACGTTCCGCTGCCGAGGCTTGGTAGTCGGCTATGTGCAGTCCGGCAAGACTGCAAACATGACTGCGGTCATCGCAAAGGCCGTGGATGCCGGATACAACCTCATCATTCTTCTTGGCGGCGTGACCAACAAGCTCCGAGCACAGACCCAGCGGCGCATTGAGTACGATGTTGTGAATCGTCACCGCCATCTCTGGCACACCTATACAGATGACTCGGACGACGGGGACTTCGTAAAGCCGAAGAATGGGCAGTTCACAATGCCACTTGAGGGCGGAGCTCAGCTTGCCGTCATCAAGAAGGAATCCAGACGACTGGATCGTCTTCTCACAACGGCCAAGGCTACAACTAGGCAGACTCTCCATAGGCTGAAAGTCCTCATCATCGATGATGAGTGCGACCAAGCGTCGGTCAACTCGGCGGCGGATGAGGATGAGATGACGAAGATTAACGAAGCCATCCGCCGAATCATTCACGCGTTCCCTTCCGTAAGTTACGTCGGCTACACCGCGACACCGTTTGCGAACGTTTTCATTAACCCGTTCCCGGTGAGAAAGGAAGAGCTTGACGATCTGTACCCAGAGGACTTCATTACCGCCCTACCCCGGCCGGAGGGTTACTTCGGTACCCGCGAGGTATTTGGCCCGTCCGACATCTCTGCCGATGACGAGAAAGATGGGGACTATGGAAAGAGCATGCTTCGCCCTATCCCCTCCAAGGAAGTGGCCAAACTGACGCCGGGCGGAAAGAATCAGTACAAGACCTTTGTGCCGGCGATGACAGAGCAGCTTGAGCGCGCACTGGTGTGGTATCTGATTACATGTGCCATTCGACGCAGCCGATTGCAGCTTTCGCATATGACCATGCTGATCCACACATCGTCGTATGTTGCCCAGCACGACAATATGGCAGCGCTAGTTGCCGGCTGGCTGACGCGGAACAGCGCCGATATTCGCCATCTTGGTGGCCGAATGGGCGCTCTGTTCGAGGACGTTTTTGCATCGGAGACTCGGCGTGTGCCTTTGGAGCACCCGCTACCAACGGGCGATCTCAGGTCCGACCTCTCGTCATACTTGGGGGAGGTGCTTGATGCGCTCGAGGTCGCTGTTGAGAATGGCTACAGCGACGAGCGACTGGACTTCACGAAAGACGTCAAGACTTACATTGTCATAGGCGGCTCCGTTTTGGCACGAGGGCTCACCCTCGAAGGACTCTGCGTATCCTTCTTCCTTCGCACTTCGCGTCAATACGACACCCTGCTTCAGATGGGTCGCTGGTTCGGCTTCCGACACGGGTATGAGGATCTCCCTCGGCTCTGGACGACGTCCGACCTCATCTCCAACTTCCGATCTTTGGCGCAGGTCGAAGAGGAAATCCGTAAAGAGATCTCTGTGTACAAGACAGCCGAGGTAAGGCCAACCGACTTTGCAGTCAAGGTTCGCGAGATACCAGGTCTCGCGATTACCTCAGCAGCGAAAATGCGCCATGCGTACCGGACCAGCATCAGCTTCGACGGCCGTCACCTTCAGACAATCCGATTCGATCACAAGAAGGAGACCAACTGGGCGGTGACGGAAACCTTTGTCAATGCGTTGATTGAGGAACTTGGGAATGGTTCACATCAGAGCGTCTTCTTTGGTGTTCCCGCCGGCATGGTTAGACGATTCCTTGTTGGTTACTCCATCTGCGACAAGCACCTCGATCTAAACAAGTCGATGCTCCTCGGCTATCTCGATGAGAATTTGAACAAGCTACCGGCTTGGAACGTTGCGGTTATGAGCAGCAGCAGTCGAGACGCCAAGAATGCAACACTTGGTCAATTTGGAAGAATTTCCCTGTTCACCCGCTCTCGCCTAGACGAGCCGACGGACTACGCCGATATAAAGGCGCTTATGTCCAAGGGAGACATCCTTGTAGATGTACCGAAGGACGACCGTGGTCTAGTGGGGAGCTGGGAGGAGCTTAAGGCTCAGAGAAGCGAAGTCCCTCTGCTTCTCATCTACCCCATCGACAAGGATTCTGCGCCCAATCCAAAGGCCACCAATCGCGCCAGCTTGGACGCGAAAGGCAATCTGATAGGCCTCGGCTGGGTGTTCCCGGGAGCCAAGGATCGCGCAGGTTCCTATTACAGCGTGGAGCTCAACGTGCCAACGCCTGAGCAGCTAGACGAGGGCGACGAAATGATTGCCGAGATGGTCAATGAAGCGTGAGTCGCCGCATGACGTTTGGGTAGGCCTGCGAAGCAACAGCGTCTCGGACAACGTCGTCGAGATCGCGAGCGTCCCCAGCACCGTCCAAACCGGTTACGGACCTGTGCGCTATGCTCTGGATGAGATTGGCTCTCCTAGGCTCTTAATCCCCTGCACGTGGATTGACGGCCTTGAGACGCTGACCAAGTTAAGCGGTCCCAGCCTCAGCGTCCGGTTGTCCAGTCTGCAAGGACGTGATGGTCGAGTGCTCTATGTCGACTTGGTGCTGGCTGCTCCTGTTCTCTCGGAGGTCTTCGCGGAGCTATGCCAAGAGATCATGAGTCGAATCGCTTCAGGTGGAAATCCTGGGGAGGCTGTTGCGAGTACGATCCAGGACTTTCGCGCGCTCTTGGCCGATCCCAAGACACAGGTGGTTGATGAATCTTCCATCGGCGGGCTGATAGGCGAACTTCTTTTCCTGCTGAAGATCACTAGAAATGGTGCTGGATCTGCTGCCGCATGGACGGGCCCCATGGGGCAGCGGCATGACTTCAGAACCAGTAGGGGTTCGGTAGAGGTGAAGACGTCGCTGAGGAAGGAGACGACTCACATTCACATTCACGGACTTGAGCAACTTTCGGAACCGGCGGGAGCGCCTCTTTGGCTGGCTCATTTCAGAATCGAGCGGTCGTCCTCGGGACGGCTTTCCGTCTCAGCTCTCTTTGATGAGCTCGTTGCCCAAGGCGTGCCACCCGAAGAGCTTTGCACCAGACTTGCGGTCATGGGATGCAACGACCCGTACAGCCCGGCCTGGAATGCCTCCTCCTATGAACTTGAAGCATTCGACCTTTATGCAGTTACAGAGGCGTTTCCAAAATTGGACACATTATCCTTCCGAGGCGGGATACTTCCCTTGGGCGTGTCCGGCTTGGAGTATCAGATCGATCTTTCATTTGCACGCGACCGCCTGATCCAAGGATCTGACATGGAGTACGTCATTGAGGGAATGTCTGAGTGAACACGCTTGATATCTATAGCGAACCATATTCCCCCAACGGAAACCTAGCAGGCTCCGGGTATCGCAGGCTACTAGGCCGTCCGTCCATGGACTTGCTTCAAACCGTAATTCGTGAAGGGCTACAGAACGTAGTCGATGCCGCTGATCAGGGTCATCCTCCTCGCGCGCTCATTAGGGTTCGCACCCTAGATGATTCGCAGCGAGATGCTCTGCGGACATTGGCACTGGCGAACCTCCCGCATGGCGGCGAGTCGACTGAACTTATACAGTCCACGTTGAGACGGACGAGCATCCGCGTATTCGAGCTGTGCGACTTCGATACAGCTGGACTCTCCGGACCGACGGATGCTGATGCGCCTCCAGTGCAAGGCGAAAAGCTCAACTTTGTGAACTTTTTGAAGAACGTTGGTGCAACACGTGACACGGCTCAAGGCGGCGGAACCTATGGCTATGGGAAGAGTTCTTTTTATGCCCTAAGCGACTGTTCAACCATTATTGCAGATAGCCAAACCACATGCGGCGGCTCGCCCGTGCGGCGATTGATGGGTTGCCATCTAGGCGATGCCTTTGACGCTCCTTCCATTGATGGTGCGCGGAACCTTCGCTTTACGGGAAGACATTGGTGGGGAGTGCGCCATGGGGATGGCCGAGTTGGTCCTTTGACGGATGATTCCGCATCGTCGTTGGCAGATGCGCTTGGGCTGCCTTTCAGGTCGGCGAGGGAGTCGGGTACATCGATCATGGTGCTGGACCCCTCACTGGACGACGTTGATATCGCTAGTGTTGCCAAGCGTATTGTTACCTGCGTTCTGATGAACTTCTGGCCGCGGATGTGCGAATCGACTCCCAAAGAGAAGCGACTCTCTCTTGATGTCTATGTTGATGGCAGCCTTGTAGAGCTTCCCAGTCCGGAGGACTTCCCGCCACTGGACCTATACGCCAGTGCGCTAGCGTCTTTGAAGACCGGTGCCGACTACTTAGCTATTAAGCGATACTCGAAGGTACTGGGGAAACTGAGTTTCAAATCTGGGCTCAAAGTTCAACGGCATCACATGACAGATACCGATGGTGCAAATGTACTACTAGGATCTTCGCACATTGCCCTCATGAGGCCCGTCGAACTGGTCGTAAGGTATTTGCCAGGCCAGCCTTATTCCGATGACCAATACGAATGGGCGGGTGTCTTCATTTGCTCCGATGAAGATGAAATCGAGAGGGCATTCGCGGACTCCGAGCCACCCACGCACGACGACTGGGTGGCAGAGAATCTCCAATCTGGAGACGCAAAAGCCGTGGTCAAGCTGGCGATGCAGAAGTTGAAGAAGGAGGCGAATGACTTCACGCGCCGCCCCAGCCATATTGCAGGCTCAACGTCTTCGTCCCCCAGCCTTGCAGCGACGGCTGGCAAGATGGGACGATTTCTTGCACCAGTTTCGTCAAAGGGTCCCGGGCTCCCCGACCGCGCAGGCACCCGGTCTGGCCCCGCAAGACGGATACGAATTGCTCCGCCGGAGTTTGTTGGACTGTCCGTCGGTCAAGACGGAGCAACGGTGGCTACCTTCAAGGCCGAGCTCCACAACGATGGCTCTTCCCCAGAGCTGCACGTCAACGTCAGTCCGCGATTGGTGGCAGATGGCGCGAAGGCGTCTGACCGAGACGTTCCACCCGCCTTCCTTCCGCAGGCCATAGGTGTCTCGTTGCCTCAACACTCCCTCGAAGCAGCTGGAAGAACATTGAAAGTCGGCAAGCTAGGCGGAACCCTTTTTATCCGAACGACCGTACCCACTGGGACAGCTGTCGAAGTAGAGCTGGACTTCTTTTTTGAGGCCGAGCGATGAGGAGGACGGCATTTCCCTTTCTCGTTCTCCCTGACGAGGCGGTCACCTTCGAGGGTTGGTACCTTGGTGACAAGGGGATGCCGCTTGAACCAGCTCGCGAACTATTGGAAGACTGGGACTACGCTAGAGATCTGACACTGCGCGCCTCCATTCGATTGGACTGGCAGGCCGCTGCCAACGCACTGGAGGTTGATGCAGATTCACTTGTGATTGCTGCTGCACTTCATGTGGGAACTGGTCAGGGAAGGCTCCCGCGGCGCACGGCGATCCTAGCCAAGGAGAGCTTCAGCAAGTCGCAAACGCATGTTGTGCTGGCGGCTGAGCTCGACGGTTCTCAACTTTCCTCGCGGATCACTGGACACATTCACCTATCCTTGGGCGCCGGCGTAGAAGGGGCGTCTGCCCTATCACCAAGCTTGCCAGGTTCCCGCCTCTGGTCTACGGACTTCGATGTTCTGATCGAGGACGGCGGAAGTTCCCGATTCCCGATTTCTTCGCTTAGTTTCAAGGATGCATTTCCGAATAGCACGCACCTGTTCTCCCCTTGGTACCTTGAGTGGAGGCCTGGAGATTTGCATTCGGACTTCTCCTCCAGCGTGTCGCTATATGTAAACGAGGATGAAGAGGAGTTCCACAAGCGGTTCCATGCTGGGGATCGCCTTACGGTCCAAAGCGTGATTGGCGGGGTCGCGTTTGAACTCTGTAGCGTTGCTTTGATGTCCGAGGATGGCTTTGACATCGATACGTTTGAGGAAGGGTCGGTCGGCGCCGTGATTTCTCACTGGCTGGTTCAAGCGTTTGGTCAGACTGTAGCGCGTTCAGCCAAAGGCGAGCTAGAGAAGGACCCTGGTGCATTTTTTGCGTCCATGCTTTCGGCGATGAGTGAGGAGCCATGACTACCCTGCTTTTTCCGCGTCTCTCAAGGCTTGGTGTCAGGCGATTGATTGATGAGTTGGGCGAGGATTACCAAACAGCCTCTGCCAAAAGCTTTCTTTCCAGTCATTCTTCACTGGGTGGTTTCGGCGCCAGTGGCGGACTTAGAAACGCTCGATCCTTTGAGGACTTGGCAGCCCGGTTGAGAGAGGTTGCGGTGACCTGCGGATTGCCCTCTTCTGCCGGAGCAACTGCGAAAGCGAGGTTCGATCGAGACGCCGCCATAGTTCTCGGTGAGTGCGCCATGCTTCGAAGTGGGGAGGCGCTGCGGGATGATGTTTGGGCATATCTGGCTGCCGTCCTGCTCCCTGATGTGGTGAGGTGGCGTTTTGGAGAGGCACCAACTGAACGCTTCCAGGGAGGAGCTCGAAACACGTTTCAACGGCTGTGGATGCGCGCGTGGGCGCTAGATCTTGGAGAAGACAATCTTGAGCGTTGGACGCTCCTGCGCGGCCTGTCCGAAGATGCTCATGTAGCCATCTTTGAGCGCCCATCGATTGGCGGTAACGCCCTACTGGCAAGGGCATGCGCCGAGGAGTGGATCAGTGTGTCCCAGAGAATCGGCCGAGGAGCGATGGAAGATGTGATGCGTAAAGCGATCAAGATGCTGCGCCTTAGGCATCAGATCATCGACATTTCTGCCTTGTCGCTCAAAGAGATTAGAGAGCACGTCAGCGGGTCGTTTGCGCTCGCCGTGGGCAAGTTGGCGAACCCGGCTACCCCCATCCCGGCAGCTTGAATTCTTCGGGGTCGCGTGCCATCCTGGCGCCGCAGAAGCGGCGCAGCGGCGCCGCTATTTATATTTGTGAAAAAAGCATGCAGATCCCCGTAGTTGACGTCTTTGCCGGTCCTGGTGGCTTGGGCGAAGGATTCTCCGCTTACAGTCCGAAAGGCAGGGCCAAAGTCCGGCCTTTCAAGATCGCCATTTCTGCGGAGATGGAGGTCAATGCAGCAAAGACCCTGCGTCTGCGGGCCTTCTTCCGTCAGTTTGAACCTGGCAAAGTCCCCGCAAGCTACTACGATTACGTTGGTGGCCGGGCGGAACAGCCGTGGACGGATGCTACCAAGGCACAGTGGGTTGCGTCCGGGGAGGAGGCACGTCAGCTGCAGCTCGGTGTGCCCAAGGACGACAAGGTCCTGCATGAGAAGATCAAGCAGGTCGCCGCGAAAGGGGATCCTTGGATTCTTATCGGTGGGCCTCCGTGCCAAGCCTATTCGCTTGTTGGCCGCGCGAGGAACAAGGGTATCGCCGACTACAAGCCAGAAGAGGATCATCGCCACTTCCTTTACCAGCACTACCTCAAGATCCTGAGAGACCACCGTCCCGCAGCGTTCGTCATGGAGAACGTTAAGGGAATTCTCTCCTCTAAGGTGGGCGGGGAGCTGATGTTTCCGAAGATCCTGGCGGACCTCCACACACCTGGGGGGAAGAACGGGCCTCGCTATCGCGTCATACCGCTGATCAAGAGTGACAGCGACGCACTATTCGATGAAGAAGATGGCCGGCGCTACATCCTCCGCGCGGAGGAGCTTGGCGTTCCACAGGCCAGACACCGCGTTGTATTGGTCGGCGTCCTTGAGGACATTGACGTCTCGAACGCTCGCCTCATGGTGCCCTCTGATGAGCAGGTGGACGTGTCCTCGATGATACGAAACCTACCGAGGCTCAGAAGCGGCCTGACGGACATGGAAGTTGATTCGTGGCCCGAAGAGGCCAGAGAAATTCTCACGCATGCTGCGAAACTGTCCGAGGACACTGAAGTTGCGGCTGAGCTACTGCAGCAGGCGCAAAGGGTTACCAAGACCGATCCCGGCTCCGGCTCCAAGTCAGCGAACTGGACAGCGGGCTGTGCCAAGGTTCCCGCCCACTTGGAGGGGTGGCTCCTTGATCCAAAGCTTGCCTACTTGTTGAACCATGAAGTGCGTAAGCACATGTGGATGGATCTTGTTCGCTATGCCTACGCTTCTGCCTTCACTTTGACTCACGGGAAGTCCCCTCGCGGTTCGGGAGAGTTCCCTGAAGCCATGCATCCGGCCCACGCGAACTGGTCATCGGGCAAGTTCATCGACCGCTTCAAGGTTCAGCGGTGGAAGGGGCCAAGCTCGACCGTAACGAGCCACCTCTCAAAGGATGGCCACTACTTCATTCATCCTGATCCATCACAACTTAGAAGTCTCTCTGTGCGAGAGGCGGCAAGACTGCAGACTTTCCCGGACAACTACTTCTTCGAGGGTTCAAGGGGGGCTCAGTTCCGGCAGGTTGGTAACGCCGTACCCCCATGGATGGCGAATCAAATTGCGGATGTAGTCTATTCGATCTTGGGAACCTGATCGGCCGCAAACTCGGCATACCCTTGGTCGGACCTCAGGAAATCTGAAAGTTCGGCGAGTGCCGTTCCGGGGCGCAACTTTAGACTGCACTCCCACACAACAGCCACTCTCCAGCCCATCCGCCTTAAGTCGCGGTACTGTCGCTCGTCCCGAGCGCTGTTTGCCTCAAGCTTTTGCCTCCAGAACTCAGGGCGCGTAGATGGAAAGGTTGCGAACTTGCAACCTTCATGCATATGCCAGAAGCACCCATGAACGAAGACTACCGCATGGTATTTGGGTAGAACGAGGTCCGGCACCCCAGGGAGATCGCGGCGATGAAGCGAGTATCGGAATCCATTCCGATGAAGATACAAGCGAACCTCTCGCTCGGGCTTTGTGTGCTTCCCTTTTATTCCCGACATCATCCGAGACCGGGTAACGGAATCAACAACGTCTCCCATGTCAGACAACTTCGTTGTGACCAGAGGCAATGCTACCCTTATCGGGAGTGAGTAGCGCGTCTATTCCCGTCAACTGAACGAGGTCACTCAAGCAAGCCTCAATCGGCATTCATTTACACACTAAGGGCTAAGAATAAGAAGTTAATCCCCCCGCTTTTAGCGGTCGCCTAAAGTGGAACTACGCAGCCAACGCAAGCTTGTGCATCGGCGTGATGCCGCCGAGCGCCATGTTCGGGCGCTCATTGTTGCAAGTCCAAAACCAGCGGGTAGCAGTTACCTGCACCTGTTCTATATCGCTGAAGAGGTTGCAGGCAACCCACGCGTAGCGCACTGTGCGGTTGTAGCGTTCGATGTACGCGTTCTGCTGTGGGCCGCTTGGCTGGATGTATATCAAGGCGATGCTCTGCCTCTCCGCGCATGCCTGCAGCGCACCACTGATGTACTCCGGGCCGTTGTCGCAGCGGATGGATCGGGGCTCGCCGCACCATTGAATCACCTGCTCAAGGCTTCGGATTACGCGAGCAGCACGCAACGAGATATCGACCTCCATCGCCAGGCCCTGTCGGTTGAAGTCATACAAGACGTTGAACAGTCGGGAGCTCCGAGCATCAGCAAGCTGGTCATGCATTAAGTCTATTGACCAGGTCTGGTTGGCCGCCTCAGGCACGGCAAGGGACTCTGGCGCCTCATGCTTTTTGAGAGTGAGTCCCTGAGCAAGTCAGCGCTTTACGAGAAAATTTCACTTATGGTCGCTGCTAGATCTTGAGGGGATTACCCTTGAAGCACTTGCGGCGTGGCGCTTTGCGATAGCGTAGTAGATCCGCATCGAACGACTGGACCTCTCGGCCAATGTTAAGAGGGTGGAGAACCCCGCCGTTGCCGTGATCCCATCGAAGAGGGGGAACGTTAATGCTCCGTGCCTTCCTAACTGGATCACCCCGACCGGGCAGCCCAGAGCCGGCAACGACAAAGATGCCCTTTCAACCAACGGATACAACCTACAGTTAGATCACATCACCGCACGAACACAAGGCAGCCAATCTAGAGGCATTCGCCACACCCGTCTTACTACTTACTCCAGGCCTGAGCCACCTACTCCTAAAGACCAATCCCTGAAGAATATTGCTATTCTTTTTGCCTCGACGTCATATGGGTTACTTGCAACAGCTGATACGTCCGACAAGTACCTAAGAACTGTCTTGGCTGCGTCCGACGCGCCAAACCTCGTGGCATACTTATCGAAATCCTTGGCCGGTATAGATGAGTTTTGGGCAAGTGAAGATATTATGTTTATGTCCTTGTTCGACAAAATCACGACACCCTGCTGACCGATCCCTGAAGGAATATTCTTGCTACCCATGATTTACTCCCTGGTAGAAACGGAATGAACGCCACATAGAACAGGATAGGAGGCGACCCCCCCATCAGCTCGCCCATCTATGGTTGTCTCAACCTTCTTTCTGAACTGAAGGTTGAGCACGATTGCCTCATCCATGTCACCCAATTCTAGTGGCACGAACTGGCCGAATGCGTCTCGCCAGGAAGCAACCACCCTTCGCACGGGCATCCCATTTGGCTTTGATAGCTTTACCATTCCTAAACTAGTGATGGTCAGTACTGAGCTCCCCGGATCATCTGCGAGAACGGATGCGTACCGAGCAGACCAACGCTCTGCGAGCTGTGGACCGTCCATCAGCAGTGCGACCACCATGTTCGGCCCTACGCAGCGTACCAGTTCCGCGACCGGATCCTGTCGCGCTAGGTCTTCACAGATCAACGGACAGATCACTAGACTTTCGCTCATGGCGAAGAAGTTCAGACTACGAGGCTGGACCTCGATGTTTTCCCACCAATCCAGAGATGCTCCGAGAGTTGACCCGAGTCCATATGTCGAGATTTGAGATCCATCAATCCTCCACCGATGATGTTTGTATTGAGGGTCTGGCTCTTGCCAAGAGTACGGCGCGCTGAATCTCACTGAGTTCGTGAATGCGCCGGGTTGGCGGGATTTACCTCGAACGCCAGCCACTACCGCCATTCCTTCCACTGAGGCTGCTGAAGATATTTCCTTCCAGTCTTTCTCGCTAAGAGAGCACTCCGGGAAAACGACTAGATCAATCGACTGCCCAATCGACTTGACCTTGGTTGTTATTTTTTTCAGCCAATGCACGGCCGCCGCCTTAGAACCCGCCTGAGGTGGAAGATAGTCAAAATATCCGAAATTGCGAGCAGGATCCACGGATCTGCTCGCTGTCATTTTTAGATCGGAAGCATTCATTACAAGCGGCCAAGGTGCCACCAAGACGTTGTAGGAGCTTCGGTTCTCTTTACGAGGCGTAGGAAGCTGAGTCCAAACGGGACGGACCTCGCTAGCAGAGCACAGAGCGAGATGGTGCGTTAGGGATCGGACATTGAATCCCGATCGCGGAGTGTGCTGCTTGGGCAGGACGCGAAGTGCGTCTACCGGCACAAACTGGCAAAGAGTCCCGGAGTAGAGTCCCATCTCGGACACCGCTTCAAAAAGCCCGCGACTATTCCCTGGAAGCCCCACCCCGGCGGATGCAGCATCACAGGCCACTATCAGGTACAGGCAGCACTTTTCGAACTCAGCACTTAGCTGCAGGCCCTTCGAAAGTGCTTCAATCTCCCGACCCACTTCACTCCAAGCCTCACGAATTCCAACGGGAACAGTGGCGATCCGAAACCGACCTGTATCGAGGAGCTCGCGCCATTTTTTGCCAGCGGATTCCGCGTCTTTTACAAATTTCGAGTTGAATCGCCCGGGCTGCGCATAAGCTCTGTAGCAGCCGCTTACCTTGGCAAAGTATCCACACACTGCGAACACATCCGGCGGAGATTTAAGAGCATTCTCTGGGCGACCTTTAAAGCTACTTTGATAAATCTCCTGCAATCCAAACATTTCAGAATCATTCCATTAGTTTTCGAGAGCAGGACAATCGCTCAACTTCCGAACAAAAAAGAGGGACAGACGAGCCTGCCCCTCTCTATAGCTATCGCTCTAGCTTAGGCATCAAACCCCAACAGGGTTAGCCTTCTCCGGATCAATCTTGTACTGCTTGATCGCCCGGGCCACATCCTTCGCGGTCATCTTCCCGTCCTTCGCCAGCGCCGCAATCGCGGCATGCGCGATGTAGTACCGGTCAACCTCGAAGAACCGACGCAGGTTCGCACGCGTATCCGAACGGCCGAAACCATCGGTACCCAGCACGGTGTACGACATCGGCACGAACGCACGGATCTGGTCCGCATACGCACGCACGTAGTCGGTGGCGGCAATCGCCGGGCCCTGGCGGCCTTCCAGCAGCTCGGTCACGTAGGCCTTGCGCTGCTCACCTTCCGGATGCAGGCGGTTGGCACGTTCCACGTCGAAACCATCGCGACGCAGTTCGTTGAAGCTCGGGCAGCTCCAGATGTCGGCGGTCACGCCGAAGTCCTTGTCCAGCAGCTCGGCCGCGGCAATGGCTTCGCGCAGGATGGTGCCCGAACCCAGCAGCTGCACGCGCAGCTCGCCCTTCTTCGGCTTGCCGGCGTCGGTCAGCAGGTACATGCCCTTGACGATGCCTTCGGCCGCACCTTCCGGCATTTCCGGGTGGGTGTAGTTCTCGTTCATCAGGGTGACGTAGTAGTACTCGTCAATCTGATCTTCCATCATCGCCTTGGTGCCGTGCTGCAGGATCACCGTCACTTCGAAGCCGAAGGTCGGGTCGTAGCTGCGCACGTTCGGAATGCCACCAGCCACCAGATGGCTGAAGCCATCTTCGTGCTGCAGGCCTTCACCGTTCAGCGTGGTGCGGCCGGCGGTGCCACCCAGCAGGAAGCCGCGGGTACGCATGTCCGCTGCCTGCCAGGCGATGTCGCCCACGCGCTGGAAGCCGAACATCGAGTAGTAGATGTAGAACGGCAGCATCGGCACGTTGCTGACCGAGTAGCTGGTACCGGCGGCCATCCACGAGCTGATCGCGCCCGGCTCGCTGATGCCCTGCTGCAGCACCTGGCCGCTCTGGTCTTCGCGGTAGAACATCAGCTGGTCGGCGTCGACCGGCTTGTACTTCTGGCCGAACGGCGCGTAGATGCCGATCTGGCGGAACAGGCCTTCCATGCCGAAGGTACGGGCTTCGTCGGCCACGATCGGCACGATGTGCGGGCCCAGTTCCTTGTCGCGCAGGGTGATGTTCAGGCTCTGCACGAAGGCCATGGTGGTGGAGTAGCTGCGCTCGCCACTGCTCTTGAGCAGGCGCTCGTAGCTTTCCAGCTTCGGTGCGTTGAAGCTCTTTTCGGCCTTGCGGCGGCGCTGCGGCAGGTAACCACCCAGCGCGGCACGGCGTTCCTGCAGGTACTGCACTTCCGGCGAATCCGGGCCCGGGTGGTAGAACGGCACCTGGCCGTCGGCCAGCTGCGCGTCGGTCACCGGAATGTTGAAGCGGTCGCGGAAGTGGCGCACCGCTTCGTCGTCCAGCTTCTTGGTCTGGTGGGTCGGGTTCAGTGCTTCACCGGCGCTGCCCATGCCGTAGCCCTTGACCGTCTTGGCCAGGATGACGGTCGGCATGCCCTTGGTGTTCACGGCCTGGTGGTAGGCGGCGTACACCTTGTGCGGGTCGTGGCCGCCACGGTTCAGGCGCCAGATGTCGTCGTCGGAAAGACCGGCCACCATCGCGGCGGTTTCCGGGTACTTGCCGAAGAAATGCTCGCGGGTATACGCGCCGCCGAAGGCCTTGCAGTTCTGGTATTCGCCGTCGACGGTTTCCATCATCAGCTTCTTCAGGACGCCGTTGGTGTCCTTGGCCAGCAGGGCGTCCCAGTAACCGCCCCACAGCAGCTTGATGACATTCCAGCCGCCGCCACGGAACACGCCTTCCAGTTCCTGGATGATCTTGCCGTTGCCGCGAACCGGGCCGTCCAGGCGCTGCAGGTTGCAGTTCACCACGAAGATCAGGTTGTCCAGGCCTTCACGGCCGGCCAGCGCGATGGCACCCAGGGTTTCCGGCTCGTCGCTCTCGCCGTCGCCGATGAAGCACCACACCTTGCGGTCGGACTTCTCGATCAGGCCACGGTTTTCCAGGTAGCGCATGAACTGTGCCTGGTAGATGGCGGCCAGCGGGCCCAGGCCCATCGACACGGTCGGGGTCTGCCAGTACTCCGGCATCAGCCACGGGTGCGGGTACGACGACAGGCCGCCGCCGTCCACTTCCATGCGGAACTTGTCCAGCTGCTCTTCGCTGATGCGGCCTTCCAGGAAGGAACGCGCGTAGATGCCCGGGGCGCTGTGGCCCTGGATGAACAGCAGGTCGCCCGGATGGTTTTCGCTGGGGGCGCGCCAGAAGTGGTTGAAGCCCACGTCGTACAGCGTTGCGCCGGAGGCGAACGAGGCGATGTGGCCGCCCAGGTCACCCGGCTTGCGGTTGGCGCGCACCACCGTGGCCATCGCGTTCCAGCGGATGATCGAACGGATGCGCCATTCCAGTTCGGCGTTGCCCGGGCTCTTGGCCTCCAGCTGCGGCTCGATGGTGTTGACGTATTCGGTAGTGGGAGAGAACGGCAGATAGGCACCCGAACGACGGGTCAGTTCCACCATGCCTTCCAGCAGCTGATGCGCGCGCTCGGGGCCCTCGACATCAATAACGGCCTTCAACGACTCGATCCACTCCTGGGTTTCCACAGGATTCGGGTCGTTGTTCAGCACCTCGTTCAACCAGTTCATTAGCGCTCCCATTACCGCACGCACGCGCGCGACTGTTGATAGATTTCTAGACCGCAAAGTGTAGCGCACCAAGGGCTTTCGTCACTTGGCTACGCTGGCGTATGGATGCAGGCCACCCATGTCTGCAAGGCCTGTCCCGGGACGTCCACCCGCGGGACAAAGCGCTGACAACGCGCTGCGGCAGGCCGCTGTGGCTGCCTGCAAGGGCTGCGCCAGCTGTCGCTTGCGGCCTGCTCCGCCCATGCGCAGGACGCAGTGTTACCGCCATGGATGACCGTTGTGGGGCAAGGCGGGCGCCATGTCGGCGTTGTCTGACGGGGCGCCGCTGAACCCGCGACAACGTGTCGCGCGCGCCTCTCGACGCGGACGAGGCAGCTGCGCACGGTTGGCCGCGAGCAGGCCCCTTCCCGCGGTTCGCCGCTCGTCTGCTGCGCCCCTGCCCGGGGCGGAAACCCGCAGTGCCGTTGCGTGGCCCGATACGGATGTCAGGCCGCGCAACGGTGGCTTGCGCCGCGCGCATCTTTCCCCCTGAGCCCTTGCGCCACCTGGCTGCGTGGCCCGATCCGGCAAGCGTTGTGGCCGGAATCCAGCTTGCCGCGCTTGGCCTATCGATATATCGTTTGCGATACACGTTACCGATATATCGAAATGGGCCGATCCCCCTCCCCTCGCAGCCGCACCGACGATGCCGCAGTACCCCGCCGCAACGGCCAGCCGCGCGTGCTCAGCCGTGGCGACCTGCGCCTGCTGGTGCTGGCGCTGATCGGCGAGCAGCCGCGCCACGGCTACGAGCTGATGCAGCACATCAGCACCATGTTCATGCAGGCCTATACCCCCAGCGCCGGCACCATGTACCCGCTGCTGGCCAGCTTCGAGCAGGCCGGCTGGGTGGAGTCGGAAGAGGTGGACGGCCGCCGTGTGTTCCGCATCACTGCCGCCGGCGAGTTCGAGCTGAAGGTGCAGCGCAGCCAGGTGCGATTGGCACAACGGCGCGCATTCGACCGCGCCCGCGAGATCACCAAGGCCTCGCTGCCGGCGCCGCTGGCCGCTGCGCTGCGCGAGTTCAAGCGGGCGCTGGTGCACCACCACGGGCGCTGGGCCGACGGCGAAGCCGAGCAGGTGGCGGCGCTGCTGTCGCGTGCCTCGGCGCTGATCAACGGCCAGGGCGACAACGCGCCTGCTCCCTTTTCAACGACCCAGCCAGACTGATTCCAGCCAGGTCTCCCCCATGCCGCGCGCCCCCGCGCGACCTTCCAACAGGTACCCCCATGACCGAACATCACAACTCGCGCCTGCGCCTGGATGTGCGCTTCCGTGAACTGACGGTGCTGCGCACCGAGACCGTCACCCCGCACATGCGCCGCATCGTGCTGGGCGGCGACGACCTGGCCGGCTTCGATTCGCCCGGCGCCGACGACCACATCAAGCTGTTCTTCCCCAACGCCAGCGGCGAGATGGTGCTGCCGGTGCTGACTGCCGAGGGCCGCAGCTACCCCGAGGGCAAGCAGCCTTCGCCGGCACGCGACTACACCCCGCGCTGGTGGGACCACGAAACCGGTGAGCTGGCCATCGACTTCGTGCTGCACGACCAGGGCATTGCCGGGCCGTGGGCCGAGCGCGCACAGGCCGGCGACACGCTGGTGATCGGCGGCCCACGCGGCTCGTTCGTGGTGGCCGACAGCTATGACGCCTACGTGCTGATTGGCGATGAGACCGCGCTGCCGGCCATCGCCCGCTGGCTGGATGTGCTGCCCGAAGGCGCGCAGGTGCAGGCCTACATCGAAGTGGCCGACGAGGACGAGCGCCAGGATCTGCCGCAGTACGAGAACGTGCGCATCCACTGGCTGGAGCGCAACGGCTTTCCGGCCGCCAGCAGCACGCTGCTGGAAGACATGCTGACCGACTTCGAGGTGCCCGAGGGCGATACGTTCTACTGGATCGCCACCGAATCGCGCCGCGCGCGGATGATGCGCAAGTTCATCGAAGGCCACCTGGGCGTGCCGCGCGACTGGATCCGCTCGACCGGTTACTGGAAGGCGCACCCGGACGAACAGGACGGCGATTGACCGCAAAACGGTAGGTGCGGACCGTTGGTCCGCACGCTCTTCTACGAGTAGTGCCGGCCGCTGGCCGGCAACCTCATGAACTTTCGGCGGCATCCTGCAATTGCCGGCCAGCGGCCGGCACTACCAACCGGGGCGCAGCCCCACCCTTCCACCCGAACCGATGCGCGGCCCAGATCTCCAGCGCCAGCAGCAGCGCGATGATCGCCAGCGGCAGCAGCAACCCCAGGTACACGCCCGGCATCATGCCGTTGATCTGCGCCTTCACCAGCCGCAGCACGCCGCGCGTATGCAGCAGCTCATCCATGCGCATGGTCAGCGCCTCACGCACCATCTTCGGCTCCAGGCCCACAGTGCCGGCCTTGTCGATCAGCGTGTCTTCCACCATCGCGCGCAGCAATCCGGCGCGTACCTTGCCGATCACCCAGCCTACGCCGCGCGCCATCGGCCCGTTACCCAGACGGTCCACGCCGGGCAGCGGATGCTCGCGCAGGTAGATCGCAGCAAGCGAATCGGCAACGTCACCCACCGTGCCCTGGCTCTGCAGCGCGGCACGCATGCGTTCGTCTTCCAGCGAGGCGGTGAAGCCACTGCTCCACCCTTCCACCATCGTCTGCAGGTGCGGCTGGAAGTAGTCCAACTGCTTGAACAGCGCGCGGTGCGCGCCGGCGGTGAAGCCCAGCTGCAGGCCGAAGAACACGACAAGCAACGGCAGCAGCACCACATACGAGGCCAGCAGCCCGTGGTGCCAACGCCGCTGCCGCCGCAGCCAACCGCGTCGATGCAGCCCGCGCCAGGCGAAGATGCCCAGCACCAGCCCCAACAGCGTGCCCAGGACGCTGCCGCCGATCAGATCGAGCACGCTCAGGCCGGTCCAGAATTCGCCAAGCCAATACTGCGCTTCCTGCATGGTGTTGCCTTCCGTGGTTCAGTGCGGCCGCCATGGTAACCGCGACCCGATGCTCGGCTGCTCTCTGCAGCCGGCAGATGCAGACCGTCGGCCCGCCGATGGGTGCGGACGGTTGGTCCGCCGGTGGGTGCGGACCGTTGGTCCGCACGCCCCCACGCAGTCGCCCGCCAGCGGCCGGCACGACCCGGCAAGCAATGCGACAATCGCACTCCTTTCCTGCAGCAACGAGGCCCACATGGCCAAACTGACCCTGGCCAGCGTGGACACGCTGCGTACCCGCTTCACTGATGATGCCGCCTGCGATGCAGCGCTGTCCGCCTTTGCCGACCCGGCTGCGGCGCGCGTACCGCTGCGTGAGCTGGTCGAGGCACAGCACCGCTATCTGCAGGCCGAACACGAAGTGGCACAGGTGGCCGACATCCTGCGCCGCGACCAGAAGTACGCGCCGGTCGGTCGCCCGTCGGTGCATATCGTGCAGTTGCGCAAGCAGCAGGCAACGACGAAGCAGGCCGCGCTGATCGCCCGCCAGGTGGTGGCGCAGGCGGCGCAGACGTTCGTGCGTGCGAGCGGGTTGGTGGTGAAGGCCAAGCAGAGCCCGAGCGAAGCGTCGGCGGCGTGGCTGGGCGCGTTGCGCTGAGCGCCCGTACCCGGTAGTGGCCAACCTTGGTTGGCCTGCGGAGTGCTCGTGCGCCGACCGAGGCTGGCACCTACCGGGTAGTGCCGGCCGCTGGCCGGCAACCTCGGGGTAGTTGGATGCATGCAGTTGCCGGCCAGCGGCCGGCACTACCAGACGATCGGGCCACCAATTGATTCGGCAATCGGCCAATCAGGCAATCGAGCGACCCGTCCAGGACGCCGCCAAAAAAGAAGGCCCGCTTTTCAGCGGGCCTTCTGCCTTCTCACGACGAGTGAGCGGGAGGGATCAAGCCGCCGGCTTCTCGCCGGTGGCTTCGGTGGTGATGCGGATCTTCACTTCATCGCTGACGTTCGGGGCGTAGGCGCCGACGCCGAAATCGCTGCGCTTGATCGTGGTGGTGGCATCGAAGCCGGCGGCCGGAACCTTGGCCATCGGGTGCTCGCCGCCGCCGTTGACGGTGACGTCCAGGGTCACCGGCTTGGTGATGTCCTTGATGGTCAGGTCGCCGGTGACGGTCAGCTTGTTGGTGCCGGCCGATTCAACCTTGGTGCTCTTGAAGCTGGCAGCCGGGAACTTGGCAGCGTCGAAGAAGTCGGCGCTCTTCAGGTGCTCGTCGAACTTGGCGGTGAAGCTGTTCAGGCCGCTCAGCGGCAGCTTCACTTCCACGGTGGACTTGGTGACGTCGGTGGCGTCGTACACCAGGGTGCCTTCGGCGTTGCCGAAGTGCGCGCTCGGGTTGGAGAAGCCGAAGTGGCTCCACTGCGCCAGCACGTCGGTGTGGGTCGGGTCGAGCTTGTAGGTGCCCGAGGCGATGGTGATGGCGGCAGCAGCCGGGGCGGCAGCAGCGGCATCGGCGGCCGGGGTGGTGGCAGCCTGTTCGGTGGCGGCCGGGGCAGCAGCATCGGCCGCCGGGGCGGCGGTGTCGGCCGGCTTGGAGCAGGCGGCGATGGCCAGGGTCAGGGCCAGCGGCAGCAGCAGTTTACGGGTGGCGCTCATCTCAGGAACTCTCCGGATCGTAGGGTGGGAACACAGTGCAGCAATGGCCCGCCACGGCGGGCGGGCCCGAAACCGATACAGCGACTTACGCGATGCGCGCCGCTTCGTCGAAGGACAGGCGCGGCAGACGGGGGAACAGGCCCGAATCGTCACCGTACCCCAGGTTGACCAGGAAATTCGACTTGATGCTGGTGCCGGCGAAGAAGGCTTCGTCGACCTTGGCGTTGTCGAAGCCGGACATCGGGCCGGCATCCAGTCCCAGCGCGCGTGCGGCCAGGATCAGGTAAGCGCCCTGCAGGCTGCCGTTGCGGAACGCGCCTTCATGGCGGCCTTCGCGCGGGCCGTCGAACCAGGCCTTGGCGTCGGTGTGCGGGAACAGGTACGGCAGCTTCTCGTGGAAGTCCTGGTCGAAGGCCACGATGACGGTGACCGGGGCAGCCAGGGTCTTGTTGTGGTTGCCTTCGGACAGGGCCGGGGCCAGCTTGGCCTTGGCTTCGGCCGACTTCACGAACACGAAGCGCGCCGGGCTGCCGTTGGCGGCGGTCGGGCCCCACTTCAGCAGGTCGTACAGGGCGTGCAGCTGGGCGTCTTCGACCGGCTTGTCGAGGAAGGCGTTCTGGGTACGGGCAGTGCGGAACAACTGGTCCAGTGCAGCAGCGTCGAGCGCGTGGGACATCGGTGGATCTCCAGGGCGGCTAAGGTCTGTGCCCGCGGGCGGCGCGGGGCGAAACGTCGATCCGCAGTGTAGAGTGTCGCGACTGTTGCAACACCCAGCAGGGCTGAAACGAATTAATGCCAATGGTGAAACGATCGAGCGCGCCTTGGACGGTCACCGACGGCCGTGCCGGCAATGTCCGGCAGGCGGTCGCGCTGGCCTCGGCGCTGCGCCAAGGCACCCACCGCCCCCTGATCCTGCAGCCCCGGGCGCCATGGCGCTGGCTGGCACCGCGGCGCTTGCCCGGTGATGTGCACGGCTACGGCCAAGCCCTGGCAACCCTCGCCGCCGATGCGCCCGCGCTGGCGATCGGCTGTGGCCGCCAGGCCGCCGGCGCGCTGCGCGTACTGCGTGCGCGCGGCAGCCAAGTGGTGCAGATCCTCGACCCGCGCATCGGTTCCCGCCACTGGGACGTGGTGGTGGTGCCCGAACATGACGCGCTGCGCGGCAGCAACGTGCTGACCCTGATCGGCAGCCTGAACCCGGTGGACGATGACTGGCTGGCCTGGGGCCGCGCGGCGTTCGCCAGCTTCAGCACCCTGCCCGGCCCGCGCACCGCGCTGCTGGTGGGCGGCCCGACGCCGCTGGCGCCGTGGGACGAAACCGCGATGGTGCATGTATTCCAGGCACTGGCCGAGCAGATCCGCAGCGAGGGCGGCAGCCTGCTGGCGACGACGTCGCGGCGCACGCCGCCGGCATTGGCCGAGATCCTGCGCGCGAAGTTCGCCGATCTGCCGCATGTGATCTGGGGCGATGGCGGCGATGGCGTGAACCCGTATGCCGGCCTGCTCGGCTGGGCCAACCGGGTGGTGGTGTCGCCCGATTCGGTGAACCTGTTGTCCGAGGCCAGCGCCACCCGCATGCCGGTGATGGTGGCCTTGGCCGATACCGCACAGGGACGGCTGGCACGCTTCCAGCAGCAGCTGCGCGAGCGCGGGCGCCTGCAGCCGCGTTGGCTGGACTGGCAGTACGACCGCATCGAACCGCTGCGCGAAACCACCCGGATTGCCGCCGAGGTCAAAGCGCGCCTGGCATCACGGTAGTGCCGGCCGCTGGCCGGCAACTCATGATCTTCGGCGACGTATATGCGGATGCCGGCCAGCGGCCGGCACTACCTCACCCACCCGTGGAGCGCTGATTCCAGCGATGCGGGTATGATCGGCGCGCGGGCCTGCCCGCGTCTGGAGCGGTTTACATGGAACGTCTGCATCGCCTGCGCTGCGCCCTGCTGCTGTCGATGGGCCTGCTGGCCACCGTGCCGGCATGGGCCGACAGCGGCACCTGCCGCGAGCGCTACCCCAGCGTGGCCGCGCAGGCGGCGATGTTCGATGTGGCGTGGACCACGGCCGAGCGCCTGGATGCGCTGCCCGACGTGGACGTGGTGATCGCCGCGCGTGGCGGCCAGGACCTGAGCCGCTACGGCCTGCGCCACAGCCACCTGGCCTTCCTGCTGCGGGAGGACGACGGCCGCTGGCGCGCGATGCACCTGCTCAACCGCTGCAAGACCGACAGCTCGCAGCTGTACCGCGAGGGCCTGGGTAATTTCGTCGGTGAAAGCGGTACCCATACCGATCTGCGCATCGGCGTGCCGCCCCCGGCGTTGCAGGCTGCACTGAAGCGGATGCTGGCAGCGCCGGCGATCCAGCCCAAGGCGCTGCACGAATCGAACTACAACGTCGTGGCCTATCCGTTCGCCACCGACTTCCAGAATTCCAACCAGTGGATCCTGGAAGTGCTGGCCGCAGCGATGGCGCAGGCCGAAGGAGGCCCGGTCATCGTCAAGCGCGAACAGGCACAGCAATGGCTGCGCGCGCAGAAGTACCAGCCCAGCGTGCTGCATATCGGCCTGGGCAAGCGCGTGGGTGCGCGCTTGTTCGTGGCCAACGCCACCACCACCGACCATCCGGCCAGCGAACGCATTTCCGGCAACTACTCGGTGGTGACGGTGGAATCGGTATTCGACTTCCTGCACCAGCGCAGCCAGCTGCAGCAGGAACTGACCATTGCGCATGCGACGGCCGACACTGCCGCCGCTGCGCCCTGACCTGGCAAGGAGAAGATGATGCGCAACCTGCAGTTTTCCGCGTTGGCCGTGCTTCTGTGCGGCAGCCTGTTGTCTGCAGCGCCGGCACATGCCGAGCGCCGCATCGTCATCATCCAGAACAGCGTGCCCGAGGGGCCGAGCCTGGAGATGTCCGCGCCGATGGTGGAACGGGCGCGCGCAGCCGCGGCTGGGGAAACCAACGATGCGGGCATGCCCCCCGGCCAGGGCCCGCGGGTGACGCTGCCGCAGATGCAGGTCAGCGCCATCTCCACCACCGTCGATGGCCGCCGCGAAGTGCTGCTGCAGGACCCCGCCAACCCGCAGAACACCGCGTCCATGCAATGGCCCAAGCGCCCCGGTGACCCGGCCGTGCAGTTCAACGTGGGCCAGACCGTGAATTTCGAGCCTGCTGAATCGGGCAACGGCTGGCGGGTGAGCGACAACCAGGGCCGCCCACTGGAATACCTGCCCGAGGCCACCGGCCCCCGCGACATTTTCGATACGCAGCGCTGAGCCGCTGCCTTCATCCTGACCAGGAGGTCACCATGCTTCGTTCCCTGCGCGCCCCCGCCGCCGCCCTGCTGCTCTCGGCCCTGACGGTGCCGACCGTGCACGCTGGCGCCGCCCCGCACATCAACAGCGGCCAGGCCAGCGTGCTGGTCACTTCGCTGATCGTGGTATCGGTTCCGCTGGCCACCTCGATGGGCCTGGCCGCGCTGTCCAAGGCGCCGTTCAAGGCCAGCGAGCGCAATGGCCGGGTGGCCGAGCGCACTCCGGCAGTACCGCTGCCGCCGATGGAAGTGAAGCAGGTGGCGACCACCGCCGCTGGCGAGCGCCAGGTGCAGCTGCAGGTGCCGGACAAGGCCGACCAGACCGCCACCCTGCAGTGGCCGGCGATCGAGGGCGAAGACCCGGTGGCCGGTTTCGTAGTGGGCCAGCAGGTGCGCTTCGACCCGACCGACGCCGGTGCCGGCTGGACAGTGAAGAACAGTGACGGCAAGGCCCTGGCCTATGTGCCGACCGCCTACGCCGCCGGCGACGCGCTGAGCGAGCAGCTGTAAAACTGAACGGCCGTTTTTGGCTTTGCGGCGGGCCGGGCGGATAATGGGCGATCCCCTTTGTTCCCTGGCTCGCCATGTCCGTGCGTCCTGCGCCTGTTTTTGCCCCGTTGACCGCCCGCGCTCTGGTGCTGGCGGTGCTGGCCATGGGCGCGGTGGTGCTGCTGTCCAACGTGCTGGTGCAGTACCCGATCAATGACTGGCTGACCTGGGGTGCTTTCAGCTACCCGGTGGCCTTTCTGGTCAGCAACCTGATCAACCGCCGCTTCGGCCCGGGCCCGGCCCGCCGCGTGGCGTGGATCGGGTTTGCGGTGGCGGTGCTGCTGTCGGTGTGGGTGGCGACGCCGCGCATTGCGATCGCCTCGTGCTCGGCCTTCATCGTGGCCCAGTTGCTGGACATCACCGTATTCGATCGCCTGCGCCGCGGCAGCTGGTGGCGCGCACCGATGGTGGCCACCACCTGCAGCGCCACGGTGGACACCACGATCTTCTGGTCGATCGCCTTCGCCGGTTCCACCCTGCCGTGGGTGAGCTGGGCAGCGGGCGACCTGGCAGTGAAGCTGGCGATCGGCGTGTGCCTGCTGGCCCCGTTCCGCGCGCTGCTGTGGAAGATGGCGCCGCTGCGTACAGCGGGCTGACCGCCTCACCGGTGGATGCCAACCTTGGTTGGCGCACTCCTTGAACCCGGTGGGTGCCGACCGTTGGTCGGCACGCTTCTTCAGGGTTCATCGCAGCTGAGAGATTGTGCCGACCAACGGTCGGCACCTACCAATGAAAAGCCATCGCCAGACCATTGATCCGGTAGCTGCCAACCTTGGTTGACGCACTCACTGAACCCGGTGGGTGCCGACCGTTGGTCGGCACGCTTCTTCAGTGATCATCGCAGCTGAGAGATTGTGCCGACCAACGGTCGGCACCTACCAATGAAAAGCCATCGCCGAGCCCTTGATCCGGTAGCTGCCAACCTTGGTTGGCACACTCCCTGAACCCGGTGGGTGCCGACCGTTGGTCGGCACGCTCCTTCAGGGTTCATCGCAGCTGAGAGATTGTGCCGACCAACGGTCGGCACCTACCAATGGAAGGCCATCGCCGAGCCATTGACCCGGTAGGTGCCAACGATCGGCGCCCACCCAAAGCTGCTACCGCCGTTGCAGGCGGTCAGGCGAACGGCAGCTCCGCGGCGATGCACGCAGCGCGGATCGCCGCACACGCCTCTTCGATGGCCGGCGTGGTCGGTGCCAAGCGCGGCCGGCGATCCAGCGTGCAGGCCAGCCCGACCTCCAGCAGCGTGGCATGCGCGCCATGCAGCGCCTTTGCGGTGGCTTCGGGCAGGAACTCCGCCGCGGCCAGCGCGTCGATCAATGCAGGCGTGGCACGCGGCTGCAGCAATGCAGGGGTTTGCGCACTGCATGCTAGCACGCCGGTCTGCAGCAGGAATTCCAGGTCGACCACGCCACCCGCGCCCTGCTTCAGGTCGAGTCGCGCGGCATCGCTGCGGTCCAGTTCGGTGCGCATGCGCCCGCGCATCTTCACCACATCGGCATACAGCGTTGCGCGATCACGTTCGCGGCCCAGGGTCTGCGCACGTACCTGTTCGAAATCCTGCAGCAGGCTGGCATCGCCGGCCACGCCGCGTGCGCGCACCAGCGCCTGGTGCTCCCAGGTCCATGCGCGATCGCGCTGGTACTCCGTGTAGCTGGCCAGCGAAGACACCAGCGAGCCCTTGCCACCATCCGGACGCAGGCGCACGTCGATGTCGTACAGGCGGCCGGCGGCGGTGACTGCAGCCAGCAGCGCCATCACCTTCTGGGCCAGGCGCGCATACCAGCGGCCCGGCTCCAGTGGGCGCGCGCCGTCACTGGCTTCCACACCCGGCGGGTGATCGTGCAGGAACACCAGGTCCAGATCCGAGCCGAAACCCAGCTCCAGGCCGCCCAGGCTGCCGTAACCAATGATCGCGAAGCGGCCGCCGGCGATAGCGCCGTGCGCGGCGTGCATATCGGCCTCGGCCATCGCCAACACCGTGATGACTACCGCCTGCGCCAGTTCGGCCAGTTGCCGGGTGCTGTCGACCGCGCCCTGGCGGCCATCCAGCGTGGCCATGGCCATGCGGAAGCTCAACGCCAGGCGAGTTTCATTGAGCCAGCGCAGCTGCGATTCGGGATCTTCCACCGGCAGCACCTGCCGGCATTCGGCCAGCATGCCGTCGGCGTCGGGCATCGGCCCGGACACGCGTACGTCCAGCAGTTCGTCCAGCAGCAGCGGATACGCGGCCAGGCGTTCGGCCAACAATGCACTGCGCGCCAGCACGTCGACCAGGCGCGCGAGCGCGCTGGGCTGTTCGTCCAGCAGCGCCAGGTAGCTGGTACGGCGCAGCACTGCCTGCAGCAGGCCGAGCACGCGCTTGAGTGCGGCATCGGGCTGCGGTGAACGGGTGGCCGCGTGCAGCAGTGCCGGCAGTACGCGGTCCAGTCGCGCACGCGCCGCATCGGACAGCGACTTCACGCCCGTGCCCTGGGCGAAATCGCGCAGTGACTGATCGGCGCCATTGGCATCGAGGAAACCGGCCTCGGCCAGCAGCGGCGCGTTGCTGCCTTCGGGCAGGCTGCGCCAGTAGTTGGCCAGCGCATCCGGCGCTGCCTGGCCCTTGCGTGGTGCCAGCAGCGCACCGAACTCGGTACTGACGCGCTGCTGCTGCACACGCAGTGCGTCGCGCAGCGCATCCCAATCGGCATAGCCCAGGCCGACGGCAATCCGCTCGCGATCCAGCGCATCGCTGGGCAGCACATGGGTCTGCGCATCGCGCAGCATCTGCAGGCGGTTTTCCAGCCGGCGCAGGAACAGATAGGCCTCGCGCAGTGCGGCGCCATCATCGCGAGCGATCTGCCCAGCAGCCACCAGGGCATCCAGCGCGACCAGCAACCGCCGCTCACGCAGCACCGGCTCACGGCCACCGCGAATGAGCTGCAGCGCCTGGCAAAGGAATTCGATCTCGCGGATGCCACCGGCACCGCGCTTGATGTCGTCGTGCATCTCGCGCCGGGCGACTTCAGCGGTGATCGCCGCTTTCATCTCGCGCAGGCCGTCGAGCGCGGTGAAATCCAGGTAGCGGCGGTACACGAACGGACGCAGGGTCTGCAGCCAGGCCTCGCCAGCGGCGATATCGCCCGCCACCGCACGCGCTTTCAGCCAGGCATAGCGCTCCCAGTCACGGCCTTCGCGCTGGAAGTACTGATCCATCGCAGCGAATGACAGCGCGACGCGGCCTGCGCTGCCAAACGGGCGCAGGCGCAGGTCGACGCGATGGCTGAAGCCATCGACGGTGGTTTCATCCAGCAGCTTGGCCAGGCGCTGGCCGAGCCGGGCGAAATACTCTTCGGCCGCCAGCGCGCGCGGACCGTCGGATTCACCGCCCTGCACGTAGGCGTAGACCAGATCGACATCGGAACTGAAGTTGAGCTCGCCACCGCCCAGCTTGCCCAGCCCGAACACCACCAGCTGCTGCGGTTGGCCGTGGTCATCGGTGATCACCCCGTGGCGCTGGGCGAACTCCTGCTGCAGGGCGTCCAGCGCCAAGCGCAGGCAGTCCTCGGCCAACGCGGTGGCGCCCGCCAGGGTCTGCGGCACGTCATCCAGCCCGGCCAGGTCGCGCCAGATCAAGCGGGTGGACATCGCCGTGCGCCAGCGTCGCAGTTGTGCCGGCCAGTCGCTGGGCTGCAGCGGGTCGAGCACCGGCGCCGGCAGCGGCGGGCAGCCCGGCGCGGCCAGCTGCGCCAGCAGGCCGGGCTGGCGCGCCAGGGTGTCCAGGGCGAAGTCGCTGCTGATGGCCAGCTGCACCAACATCGGCTGCAGTTCGGCCGGGATGGGATCGGGCACTGCCTGGGCCAGGCGCGTCAGCGCGCGGTGGACGAGGGGCTGCAGGGTGGCGGGCAATTCGGCGGGGGCGAGGGTCATGCACTGATTCTCGCGGGGTCGCATCCCTTTGCCAACGGCGAAGGGCTGTGACCGCTTGCTGCGATATCGCCGAAGGTTGCTGGGGTTGCCGGCCAGCGGCCGGCACTACCGAAAATGGAATCCGCGCATTCATCTTGGGCGACAGGCAATAAAAAAGCCCGCTTGCAGCGAACTGCCAGCGGGCTCTGCTCCCTCCCCCACGTCGGGATGCAGGGCCATCGTGCGGTGTACGAAAGTACTTTGCACGCTGCACTGCAAAACAAAACTGACGGGTATGGGAGAGGCCTTGCCGGAAACACCATTCCACGAAGGTAGAACCCCCCGTACGGCAGGGGATGGCCGATAATCGGGATTCCCCCCAGAAACGCTGTCGTCATGACTGTTGATCGCATCGCCAACGCGCGTCTTCGTGACCGCGTGGTCTCCGCCGAGGCCGCAGCCGCGCTGATCCAGCCCGGTGAAACCGTGGCCATGAGCGGCTTTACCGGCTCCGGTTACCCCAAGGCCGTTCCCGTTGAGCTGGCCCGCCGCATCGAATCGGTGCATGCCCAGGGCCTGCCCTTCCAGATCAGCCTGATGACCGGCGCCTCCACCGCGCCGGAACTCGATGGCGCGCTGGCCAAGGCCGATGGCATCGCCATGCGCATGCCGTTCCAGAGCGACCCGGATGCGCGCAACCGCATCAACGAGGGCAAGCTGGATTACATCGACATCCACCTCAGCCACGTCGCCCAGCACGTCTGGTTCGGCTTCTACGGCGAGATCGATACCGCCGTGGTCGAGGTCTCGGCGATCCGCGAGGATGGCTCGCTGGTGCCGTCCACCTCGCTGGGCAACAACAAGACCTGGCTGGACCTGGCCAAGAAGGTGATCATCGAGGTCAACGAGTGGCAGCCGGCCGGCGTGGATGGCATGCATGACATCTACTACGGCACCGCGCTGCCGCCGCACCGCAAGCCGATTCCGCTGGTCAATGCCAACGACCGCATCGGCGAGACCGCACTGCGCTGCGACCCGGACAAGATCGTGGCCGTGGTGCGCACCAACGGCCCCGACCGCAACAGCCCGTTCAGCCCGATCGATGCGACCAGCGAGCAGATTGCCGCGCACCTGATCGAGTTCCTGCAGCACGAAGTGAAACGCGGCCGCCTACCGGCCAACCTGCTGCCGCTGCAGTCGGGCGTGGGCAACATCCCCAATGCAGTGCTGGCCGGCCTGGCCAAGAGTGGTTTCCGCGACCTGGCCGCGTTCACCGAAGTGATCCAGGACGGCATGCTCGACCTGCTGCGCGACGGCGTGCTGAGCTATGCCTCGTGCACCGGCTTCGCACTGAGCCCGCAGGCCAACGAGACGTTCAAGGAGAACATCGATTTCTACCGCGAGCGCATCATCATGCGCACGCAGGAAATCTCCAACCATCCGGAACTGGTGCGCCGCCTGGGCTGCATCGGCATGAACGGCATGATCGAGGTGGACATCTACGGCAACGTCAATTCGACGCACGTGATGGGCACACGGATCATGAACGGCATCGGCGGTTCGGGCGACTTCGCGCGCAATGGCTTCCTGTCTGCGTTCCTGAGCCCGTCGACGGCGAAGAACGGCACCATTTCGGCGATCGTGCCGATGGCCAGCCATGTCGACCACACCGAGCACGACGTGTCGGTGATCGTGACCGAACAGGGCCTGGCCGATCTGCGTGGCCTGACCCCGCGCAAGCGCGCGCAGGTGCTGATCGACAACTGCGCGCACCCGGATTTCCGCGCGCAGCTGCAGGACTACTTCGACCGCGCCAGCCGCGAGAGCTACGGCAAGCACACCCCGCACCTGCTGCCGGAGGCGCTGTCGTGGCACCAGCGGTGGCTGGATACGGGCACCATGAAGGCCTGAGTATTGCCGGTTCGCCGGGCATGGCCTGGCGCTACCCCGCATCGCACCTTGGTAGCGCCGGGCCATGCCCGGCGGGTGTTCCGCATCAGGTGCGCAGGCTCGCCAGCGATTCGGCTTGGATGCGCTCGTAGATCTCGAACTCATCGTTCACCGCCGCACCCAGCGCCTGTTCGAAGGCCTCGCGATTGGCATGGGCGGCGTACGCGCGCTGCTCACCGCCGCCCAGGTTCGACTGGAAGATGCCTGCGGCGCTGACCGGCAGGAAGTCTTCGTAGACGATCGGATCGGCCGTGGCCAGGCCAGCGGCAACCAGCACTTCGGCCGGCAGATCGGCCACGCGCTCTGGCGCGGCGCGGCCAGCGTCGGTCAGCTGGTAGCGGTAATACCCCAGGCCTTCCTGGCGCAGGGTGTCGTGGTCATCCGGGAAGCTGGCGAACACCGCCTGCAGGCGCTGCCCATAATCACCACCAGTGCTGCCCGCGCCGTCGGCATCGCGCGCCTGCGTCAGCAGCTGGTCGTACAGCGCGCGGCCCTTGGCGGTCAGCGCCAGGCCGCGCTGCTCGATCTCGCCGAAGCGCGCGGTATGGGTACCGGCGTCGCCGCCTTCGTTGCCCGGGAAGTGCACGGCCTCTTCCAGCGCCTTGAAGCTGGTCTGCCGCAGCAGGATCGGGCAGGCGCGACGCGGCGGGCCCTCGATCACCGCCTTGGCGGCCATGCCCTGCTCGATCATCGCCGCCTGCGCAGCGTCGATGTCCAGCGTGCGCGGGGTCAGGTGGTTGATGTGCGGGCCACGGAAGCTGACCACGTCGGCCACCAGCCGGTGCGCCTTGTGCAGGGCATGGTAGGTCGGCAGGTCGACGGTGGCGTCGCCATGCCAGCGGAAGGTCTCCAGCGCCTGTTCGACGAAGCGCTCGGCATCGGCCTGGGTCAGGCCACCGTCACGCTCGGCCTGGTCGATCAGCGCCAGTGCCTCGTCGGTGAAGATGCGGCGGCGGGCGAGGATTTCGGCCGACTGCGCACGCAGTGCCTCGTCTTCGATCAGCTCCAGGCGCAGCAGCGAGGTGAACACGCGGAACGGGTTCAGTGCCAGCGCGGCGGCGGTCAGCGGGCGGAAGGCGGTGGAATGCACCGGCACGCCGGCCACCGACAGATCGTAGTAGCCCACCGGGTACATGCCCATCACCGCGAACAGGCGGCGCAGGGTTGCCAGTTCCTGCGGGGTACCGACGCGGATCGCGCCGTGGCGTTCTTCATCCAGGCGGGCACGCTCGTCGTTGCGCAGCAGCTGCGCGGCCAGCGCCGGGTCCTGCGCCAGGACCTGCGTGTTGATCCGCTCCACCAGTTCCACCAGCGTGCCGTACAACGGCACTTCGGTGCGGTACATGCGGGACATGGCCTGGGCGAACAGGCGGCGGATCACATCAGGCGAAACGAAAGAGGCACTCATCAGTCACTCGATTACGGGATCGGGGAACAGCTCGGACCCGTATTGTCGCCGGAGCGCGCGGCGGCGGCGATACGCAGAGCAACATGACCTGCGATGGGTAGTGCCGGCCGCTGGCCGGCAACCACCGTGCGTCGGGGGCATGCAGTTGCCGGCCAGCGGCCGGCACTACCGTTTGAGCTGGCGCTTCAGCGTGGCATCGAGGGTGATCGGCCGATCCCAGTGCTCGTAGCTGGCCACGATGGCGTGGCGAACGGCCCGGTAGTGCAGGTTCTGTGGCTTGGCCGGCATCCGCTTCACCACCTCGGCCCAGCCGCCCTCGGGGTCCTGGCTGAAGGCACGCACGCTGTCGCGGCAGGTCTGGCCACTGGCCTTGGCCCAGAAACAGGCGAAATAGATGTCGCCGGCCTGCCACCGGTGGGTGGTTGCCAGCGCGGCGATGTAACCGCGCGGTACACCGGCGTAGCGCGATACCTCGTCGAGGAAGGCATCGGGGTAACGCTCGGCGTAGTGGTTGATGTCGGCCAGCTGGGTGTCGACCCAGGCATCGCCGGTATCCACCTCATAGGTCGCCGAACGTTCGGCGGTCTGCTGCGCCAGCACGATGGCCGGCGCCAGCAGCAGGGACAACAGCAGGGCGCGCAGTGGCAGTTTCATGCTTCGATTCTGCCGCAGCGGCCGCGCCGTGTCAGGCCGCGGCAGCGGCCTTGGCCTCGATCGTCGCCAGCGCCGCCGGCCAGTCCCAGGCGGTATCGGCGTTGACCATGCGTGGTTCGTCGTCGGCCACGCCGTGCTGGGTCTCGTGCGCCCAGGTCACCGCGTACGGGGTGTGGATACCCCAGCCGCCGAGGGTGATCACCGGTTCGATGTCCGAGCGCAGCGAATTGCCGACCATCACGAACTGCTGCATCGGCAGGTCGAACTCGGCCAGCACGCGGGCATAGGTTTCCGGGTCCTTCTCGGACACGATCTCGATGCGCGGGAACAGGTCCGCCAGCGCCGCGACCTTGATCTTGGCTTCCTGGTGGAACAGGTCGCCCTTGGTGATCAGCACCACCGGGTACTGCGCGGCGATGGCGGCCACCGACTCGCGTACGCCGTCGATCAGTTCGACCGGGTGGCGCAGGGTGTCATGGCCGATATCGAGGATGCGCTGGATGTCCTTGGCTTCGATCCGCTGCGAGGTGATCTCGATGGCCGCTTCGATCATCGACAGCGTCATGCTCTTCACCCCGTAGCCGAACACGCCGAGGTGGCGCTGCTGCACTTCCAGCAGGTGGCGGGCGGTCTGTGTGTCGTGGACGTCGATGTAGCGCGACAGCAGGTCCAGGTAATCCTGCTCGGCCTTGCGGTAGTAGTCCTCGCTCTTCCACAGCGTGTCGTCACCGTCAAAACCGACCAGGCCGATGGCGCGCGAGGGCGCAGGCGTGGAGGTGTTCATCGCCCTAGGATACAGGCGCGGCGATGACGAAAAAAACCCGGGTGGCCGAAGCCACCCGGGTTGCCCATGCACCGGTTGTCCCGAATTCAACCGTGGATCAGCGACCTTGGCCTGCGGCCGTGCCACCCGCGCCGGCACCCGCCTGCTGGGCGGCCACGTAGGCCTTGTACTCGTCGGCGCTCAACTGGCCGTCCTTGTTGGCATCCGCCTGGTCGAACACCTGCGCAAGGCCCGCATTCACCTGCGACTCGCTCTTGCTGATGGTGCCGTTGCCATCGGTATCGATGCTGGCCCACGTCTGGCCACCGCCGTTGGCCTGCGCCGAGGCTGCTGCGGCCGCGTCGGTGGCCTGGTCAGCCGCCTGGCCTGCCTGTGCCGCCGCCTGCTGGGCCTGTGCCGCTTCGTTCTGTGCATGCGCGGCCTGCTGCTTGGCCGACTGCGCCATCGCCGGGATGGCCAACACGCTGCCGGCGGCGACGATCAGGGCGATCAGGGGCTTGCGGTTGCGAATAGTCATCTGGGGTGTCTCCTGAAGGGTGGTAGTGCGCGGTCGTTGTCTCCGCACGGCACCTACCCTGCCACCGCGTTTCTGAATCGATTTTGCGCCGCGATTCCCTCGAACACGCATGGTTAACCACTGGCGCAGACGCATGCGTTAGCGCGGTGGTTAGTGTGAAGTGAGCAGACAGTAAGACGAGCATTCAGCGCTGCAGGATTTAACCGGCAGCGAACGAAAAACCTGCGTCAGTCGACGGTTTTTTCCGATGACCGCGAACTGAACAACACCCATCCCAATGCAACACCGGAGAGCGCACCGGCGATCTCCAGCACCACGCGGCTGCCCAGTTCGTTCGGATCGTGGATGGTGGACAGGAACAGGCGCGCATACAGCGGCGACTCCAGCCGCACGATGCCCATGTAGAACAGCTTCCAGGCATCGATGCCGGCGGAGATGATCACCGCGATCACGCACGACCAGCCGATCGCATGGCCCACGGTCCAGTGCAGCACCCGGCACAGGTGGTGCCACAGGAAATACACCAGCAGGCCGACCAGCAGGGCGATGAGGCCCGCCTCAAGCGTACCGAGCAGGCCGAAATGCAGGGGAAGGTTCATCAGGCGGGGACGCAGGAGAAGGCGGCCAGTGTAAGGGGTATCGGCAGGGCTGCGCTCTGGTACGCGCCATCGCATACGCGCTGTCGCTCCCACGCTTCGCTGCGCGAACCGCGGGCCCCCCTTACCAGCTTCCACACCCCCGCCGCTTCGCGGCCGCCCCCTGACTCAGGGGGCTCTTCCCCAGACGAGTACCGGCGGCTTCAGTAGATCCACGCCATGCGTGGATGGATTTCCATCAAATCGAATATTTCGACAATTGAACGAAGAACATCCACGCATGGCGTGGATCTACTGTGTCGACCAAGGTCGACACCCACCAGGAGCACGCCATGCCATTCCGACAGATCGCGGAAATCTGTCGAAGGCGGGGTGGGTCCGGTTGCGGGGGCGTGAGCGCCATGGATGGCGCGACCGAGCTTACATGGACGTACTTGCAGCGGCCCCCGCAACCGGCCCCACCCCGCTATCCCACGGAATGCCCGCTGTTGCTGTTGCTGTTGCTGTTGCCGTTGCCGTTGCCGTCGATTCGGCGGGTGCAGGGCGCAGCCCTGCCGACACCCCCTTACCGCACCGGCACGTCGTAGGCGGTACCGGGGTCCGGCTCGGGCTGCAGCGTGTAGTGCCACCACTCCTGCGCATAGTTGGCGAAACCACGCCGTGCCATCGCCTGTACCAGCTGCTGGCGGTTGCCCTTCTGTGCGTCATTCAGGCCGGGCGTCTGCGTATGCGCGCGCGGGCCGAAGAAGTCGAAATCGGTGCCCATGTCCATCGGCGTACAGCGCCCGCTGCGGCAATCCAGCAGGCCCAGATCCACGGTGGCACCACGGCTGTGGCCGGAGCGCTCGGCGATGTAGCCGTCGCTCAGCAGCTGCGGCTTGTCCAGATCCGGATACTGCAGCGCCTTGCGCGACTGTTCCTGCGGATCACTCACCCAGGCCATGAACGCCTGCACCGCGCGCACCGGGCGATAGCAATCGTAGAGGCGCAAGCCAAAACCCTGCGCGCGCAGATCAGCTTCCACAGCGGCCAACGCCTTTGCCACCGGCGCTAGCAGATAACACGCGGGCGCCTCATAGCCGGGCACGCGCGCAGCGGTGAAGTTGTTGGCACCGGCGTAGCGGATGTCCATCTCGATGCGCGGCGACAGCGTGCGGATCTCCACCAGTCCCGCCGCAGTGACGTCGGTGGCGGGCGAGATGCGTGGTGGCTCAGCGGCGTGCGCCGCCGCTGCCTGGGCAATCGCCAGTACGAGTGAAATGCAGGTCCTGGAAGTCATAGCTGAAGTCGATCTCCGGATCGATGGCGCGCAGCTCCAGCGTCGGCGTGCCTGCATCGGGATTCAGCCACGCCTGTGCCGAGGGTTCCAGCGTATCCCACTGCAGCAGCCAGCGACCGTGCAGCTGCTGCACCGTTGCCTGCAGCGTGGGCGATTTGTCGACGCTGAAGCGCAGGCCGTTGGCGGTGGGACACAGCGAGGCGGGGCCAAGCCAGGGATCGCGGTAACGCCCCTGCCATTGCGCCAGATCGGTGGCGGCGGCCGGTTGCGCCGCACGGGTGGAGGGCGCACGACTTTCCGTGGCGGCACGCGCGGCCTGATCGGCCTTCAGCTCGGCCAGGTAGTACCCCACAGGTTGCGCGTCATCCGGCGCGGTGAACTGTTTCAGCGTCGACTGCATCAACGCGGTGCGGGCTTCTTCGGCCTCGCCGTTGATCAGCATCACCACGCCGACCTTGCGATCCGGCAGCAGCGCCAGCGAGGAATACATGCCCGACAGCGTACCGGTGTGCGCGACCTTCCAGTGCCCGTCCATGTCCGACACCCGCCAGCCCAACCCATAGCCATAGAAGTGGGCGTTGTCCCACTTGCGTTGGCGTTCGCCCAACGGCATCGGCATGTGCAGCGTCCACAGCATGCGGCGTTGCTCGGCGCTCAACCACGCCGGTGCCAGCGCCGGGTCCAGCAGCACCTGCATCCAGCGCGTCATGTCGCGCAGCGAACAGCGGATGCCACCGGCCGCCATCGACGTCAGATCGGGGCTGAGCGTTCCATCGGCACCGGCCGCCACGTTGCGGCCATCGCGACGCACATGCGGTTGGGCGACATTGCCGACCTGCTTCACCGACCATGCGCCCACCTGGCAACGGGTCATCCCCAGCGGTTCAAACACCCGCTCGCGCATCAGCTGGTCATAGGGCTTGCCACCGGCGGCCGCAGCCACCTCACCAGCAACGACGTACATCAGGTTGTCGTAGGCGTAGCCGCTGCGGAAACTGGTGACTGGCTTCAGGTGTGCCAGCCCGGCGATGACATCGCTGCGGGTGAAGGCATTGGGCTCGGGCCACAGCATCAGGTCACCGGCACCCAGGCCGAGGCCACTGTTGTGAATCAGCAGATCGCGCACCTGCAGGTGTTCGCCCACCCAGGGGTCATGCATGCGGAACGCCGGCAGGTGGCGGCGTACCGGGTCGTCCCAGCGCAGCTTGCCCTGCTCCACCAGCGTGGCCAGCAGCGCGGCGGTCATCGCCTTGCTGTTGGAGGCGATCTTGAACAGCGTGTCTTCGTCGATGCGGCCACCGTCACCGCGCACCCCTTCGGTGTGGCGATAGACCACCTGGCCATCCTCGACCACCGCCATCGCCAGCCCCGGCAGGTGCTCGTGCTGGCCCACGAAGGCGATGTCGGCGTCAAGGCGTGCGGTGTCCACCGCCCCTGCTGGGGCGGTGGGGATGGCCATTGCTGCAGCCAGTAGCAACAGACGATGCAAGTCAGTCTCCGTCAGGCAGCGCGCAGGCAGGTACGGCGTTCATCACGCCACGCCGCCCCGCAGGGCGGCGCGCAGATGCATCCTCAATAATTCCAGGTCACCGTCAACTGCGCATAGCGCGGCGACTGGAATCCCGTGCCATAACCATATATCGGGTTCGGCGTGCCGATGCTGTCCTGCGGCTCGTAGTCCTGGTCCACGGTGACCACGCGCTGCTGGTTGAGCACGTTGTACACCGCCAGCTTCAGGCGCAGGTCAGTGGGGATCGGCACCTTGTAGGAAACGCTGACGTCCAGATCGTAGGTCCACGGGGTACGGCCATCGCCACCGCGCGGCGAATGCACGAACACACGTTCGGAGGGGACCGTCGACTGGCAGTTGGACACACACACGTAATAGCTGTGGAAGTCGGTGTCGTCGAAGGGATTGCCCGCACCGAAGCGGGTGATCGGGCTGCCCGACTGCACGCCCAGGGTGGCGGCCACGCTGAGATTCTCGGTCAACGCGTAGCTGCCGCGGAACTTGAACTGATGGCGGCGGTCATTGGCCAGATAGCCATAACCGCGGTAGTTCACCCATGGGTTGTCGAAGTTCTCGGTGCGGCCAGCGTCGGCGAAGTCGGTATCGGAGTTGACCGGGCCTTCGGCGTTGCCGCGGCCGTAGGCCAGCGTATAGGAGGCATTGAAGCCCCACTTGCCATCCCACGCGCGATCGACCTGCAGTTCCAGCGCCTTGTAGTCACGCTTGGGCTTCACCCAGCCGCGTTGGCCCACGTAATTGCCGTCGTCGTCATACAACGCCCAGCCTTCCTTGGAGGTGTCGATGTCGATCCAGCCATCGTTGCTGCCATCGCAATTGGTGTCCCCCCAGACTGTGTTCGTGCGCCCGGGGTTTCCCATGATCCAGACGCCGTCGATCGCACCACACTGGCCGGTGGCGGTGATGTTCATGTCATCGATGGCGTTGCTCAGGCGCCGGTAGGTGACGCTTGCGGCAACCGACCACGATTCACTCAGCATGTGCTGGAAGCCTAGAATCGCCTCATCCTGGTAGACCGGATCCATGTCCCGGTTCACTTCGGCGCGCAGGTCCGGGACGCTGCCATCGCCTTGCGAATTGTCGACCGGACCGATCTGGCCGCCCAGGTTCGGCACGTTGTTGGCGGCGCCGGTGTAGCCCAGGAACTCATACCAGGTGCGCTCATCGAGGAAGCCACCGGCCTGCTTGATGTTGATGACGTTGGCCACCGGCAGGTAGTAACGACCCAGGTTGCCGAACACCTTGGTGGTGCCATCACCACGCACGTCCCAAGCGAAGCCCAGGCGCGGCGCGATCATGTTGTCGATCTTGATGTAGCTGTCGCCGTCGCCGCCCTTGTTGTCGAACCCTTCCACGCGCGCGCCGATGTTGAGCAGGAAGTTCGGGGTGACCTGCCAGTTGTCTTCCAGGTAGTAGGCTGAGTTGATGGTCTCGAACGACCCGGCCACTTCGTAGCGGCGGGTACGCGCGACCAGGCCGCTGGCGGGCACGGTGCCGCCGTTGAGTGAACTGCCCGGCGTGCGGTAGTAGATGTCGTAGCGCAGGCCACCGGGACCGGGATAGGCGCGCTCGTAGTCGGAGGTGTTTTCTTCGCGGTCCAGGCCAAAGCGCAGCAGATGGTTGCCGATGGACCATTCAAAGTCGGCGCGCGCGGCCTTGCGCGTATCCAGCGCCGACTCCAGCTGCGAGCTGCTGGTGCAGCTGCGGTCACCCTGCAGGTTGGAAGGCACGCCCTGGCTGGCAGTGCGGTTGTCGAACACGCGGTTGCAGTTCTCGTCCATCAACGAGCTCTGCGTGCGGTTGCGCTTGTTCTCGCCATACATCAGCTTCATGGTCAGATCGTTGTTGACCTGCCAGCTGTAGGTGCCCGACCAGTTCCTGCCGCCCACCGTGTTGTAGATCTGGTTGTTGCGCTCGGCTGCGACAGTGCCGGTGTCATGGTCGTAGCGATAGACGTCGGTGACGGTATCGCTCTTGTCGGAGAATCCGAACAGCGACAGCATCTGGTTGTCGGTGATCTGCCAATCCAGCTTGCCGCCCCAGAACGGATCATCGGCGGTACCCCGGTTGAACACGGTACCGGCATCATTGGTCGAATTGGGCGTGTAGTCGCGCGCTTCGTACATGCCGAAGAAGAACAGCCGGTCCTGCACCAGCGCACCGGAGGCGAACACATTCAGCGCACTGCGCGAGTAGTCGTCACGGCTGGCGGTGATGTAACGGCTGCCGTCGCCGTCATAGCGGTCGCGCGCCTGCGACTGCCAGGCACGCGGCTCGAACACCAGTTCGGCACCGGCCTTGAAGTCGTTGCTGCCCGAGCGGGTGACGGCGTTGATGACGCCGCCAGTGCTGCGACCGAACTCCACCGAGTAGCCGCCGGTCTTCACCTGGAACTCCTGGTAGAACGAGAACGGCACCGACGAAAACCCGACCCGGTTGTAGAAATCGGTGACGTTCAGGCCGTTGATGTAGACGGTGTTCTCCGCCACCGACGAACCACCGAAGGAGATGCCCTGTCCACCCAGCGAGCCCTTGCCCTTCACCGCGCCAGGCGCCAGCAGCGCCACCGCGGTGATGTCGCGGTCCACCGGCAGCCGCGACAGTTCCTCGCGGGTGATGTTCGTGGCCGACTCGGTGGACTTCACGTCCACCATCGACACCACCTGCGGCGCGCGTACTTCAACGGTGCCCAACGTGCTGACCGCGCCCAGCGGCACATTCACCGTGGTTGCACTGCCCAGGCTAACGGTGACCTGGCCGACGCGGCTGGCAGCACCACCCGGCAGGCTGACCTCCATGTCATAGGTGCCGACCGGCAACAGCGGAATGCGGTAGCTGCCCTTGCTGTCGGCCTGCACCGAACGCACAAAGCCAGTGGCGGGGTTGCGCACGGTAACGGTGGCACCGGCAGGCACCTGTCCGGCATCGCTGGTCAGGCGGCCGACCACGGCTCCGTCCTGTGCGAATGCGCTGGGCGCCAGTGTGGCCAGACACGCGCCGAGGGCGACGCACAAGGCCGCCCGCTTGATGTTGTAAGCCTTCATCCCCTGCTCTCTCCTGCAAGAATTGAATGGTGGTGGGGTGGTGTGTCGCGCTAGCGTTGCCCGGCTGGCAGTACCCGCCACTGGAAGTCGTAGCTCCATTGGTCGAAGTACAGGTTGCCGCCTGACCACTCGGCCTCGCCGCGCTGCGAGTCGACCGTTTCCGAGCGGTAGTGCTGTTTGGCCGGCACGAACGCCTGGCCGAAATCGTCGTTGAAGGCGATGCGGTAGCCATCGAGGCCACCGAGGTAGAAGTCACGCAGCGCGGGCGTGTCGCTGGCCAACGCGCCGGTGGTCACATCCATCGGCAGCCAGCCATAGGGCGCCAGGTAGACCTGGCCCCAGTCGTGCAGGTTGTTGTAGCCGCTGCCATCGTCGGAGAACACCATGCCCGACTGCCAGCGCGCGGGAATGCCGTTCATGCGCAGCAGGGCGATCAACAGCAGTGTCTGCTGCCCGCAATCGGCATGACCGGCGCGCAACGCGTAGTCGCTGATGTTGCTTAGGGTCGAGTACTCGCGCGCACCGGCCCATGGAATGCGGTCGACCGCGGCGAACAGCTTGCGTACCACTTCATACGGGCGTGTCTCGCCCTGCAGCACCTGGTCGGAGAACAGCTTCAGCGCCGGCGTGAAGCGCACGTGCGGCAGCTGCTCGGCCAGATAGGGCTTCAATGCTGGGTCATCCGGCGTGGCCTTCACCTTCGTCGCATCGATTGCCGTGTGGCGCGCGAAGATCGTCACCGCATAGCGGATTTCAAAGTGCGTCGGCTGCCCGGCCACCGCCTTGGCTTCCAGGTATGCGGTGCGCTGCTGGGTGCTGGCCGGGGCGACTCGAGCCTTGCCTGGTGCACTGCCGCTCCACTGCACGCGCTCCTGCTGGCCGGGAATCTCGCGCGGGTACGGAATCCAGGCACGTACGGTTTCGCCGGCCGGTACGGCATCCGCCTTGACCGTCAACGATTGGGTGAATTCGATGCGCTGCGGCAGCACGGATGCCATGCCGCTCTGTTCGGCGGCGGCAACCACGCGCGCGTGATGCGCGTTGAGCACCTCGTTGGGGCCCGGCGCCGGCATCGGCGCATCCGCGCGGCGGCGTGCACGCGCTTCATCGCTGAGCAGGAACAGGTTCGATGGTGCGCGCTTGAAGTACCAGCGCGTGCCATCGATGTCGAGATGCTCGATCAGGCCAAGCTGGTCCCAGCGCGCGAATTCCTCGTCGGTCAGGTCGGGAATCCAGCGGCGTACCGCTGCTTTGGCTGCGGCTTGGTCAAGGGAGAAATCCAGTCTGATGCGGCGCATGCGCTCGCGCTGGAACGCGCTTTCGGCAGCATCGCCAGCGGTCGCCAGCAACGCATCGGCATCGCTGAAACGACCGCTGTCGACCAGATCGATCAGCTGCGTTTCCCGTTCGCGATCAGTGGCGCTGCGCGGATCCGCGGCCGGTGCCGCCGACGCCCACAGCAGCAGCGCGGCACACAGGCCGGCAGCGGCAGGCAGAGACGGTTTGCGAACGGCAGGATCCACAGCGACACTTCCCAAGCGCGGGTGGTAACGGCTGTGTAACACGGGCCGGAAGACCGGTCAATAATTTATTCTTGCTTTCGGGGCCGAAAGGAATAAATATTCCAACAGGCATTCGAGGAGGGTGTGCAGCGCATGATCCTGGCTTCCCGCGAACCGCGTCGGCACTGGCCGCACCGGTTGACCTTGGCACTGGCCCTGGGCCTGCTGGGCGCACCCGCATTCACCCAGGCGGCCACGCCTGCACCCGACCCCGGCGCCCCGCTGCCTTACGTGATCGGCCTGCACGAGGCCTACCTCACCGCGGACTACTGGGCGGCACGGCTGGACAATGCCGACGCACCTATCCTGGACCGCGCGCAGATCGAGGCGCAGAACGCACGGATGCGCGCGCAGGACAAGCACATCCAGGACATCGCCACCCTGCCTGCGCAGCTCAGCACGGCACAGGTGCGTGACAGCATCGGCGCGCTGTCGAGCTGGCCCACGCGGGCGCTGTATGACGACAAGGGCCGCGCCATCGCACCGGACGTGCGCAGCGCGATCGAAGCCAACCTCGGTCTCGACGCAGTTCCGTCGCAGGTGTCGCCGGACTACGCCCTGGTGGTGAAGCGCGCCGCGCTGCGCACCTTCCCCACCCGCCAGCGTGTCTTCAGCACCGTCGGCGATACCGACATCGACCGCTTCCAGGAGTCGGCACTGTTCCCCGGCGACAAGGTTGCCGTCGTCCACCGCAGCACCGACGGCCGCTGGCTGTTCGTGCACAGCGAGCGCTACAGCGCATGGATCGAAGCCGACGCGGTGGCCAGCGGTGACAAGGCCACGGTGCTCGGCTACGGCGCGAAGGGCCCGTACCGCGTCGTCACCGCCGCCACAGCGCACACCGCCTACACACCCGAAGAACCGCGCGTATCGCGCCTGCAGCTGGACATGGGCGTGCGCCTGCCGGTGTTGGCCGACTGGCCCGCCGCCGAGCCAGTGAACGGGCAACAAGCGCACGCCTCGTGGGTGGTGCAGCTGCCGGTGCGCGAGGCCGATGGCCGCCTGAAGCTGGTGCCGGCGCTGCTGCCGCGCTCGCAGGAGACCGCCGCCGACTACCTGCCGCTGACCCCGCGCCTGCTGCTGCAGCAAGCGTTCAAGTTCCTTGGCGAGCGCTATGGCTGGGGCCACGACTACGACACCCGCGACTGCAGTGGATTCGTATCGGAGATCTACCGCAGCTTCGGCGTGCTGCTGCCACGCAATACCAGCGCACAGGCGGTCAGTCCCGCGCTGGACCGCTTGCCGTTCACCGCCAAGGACGGCAAGGCCGTGCGCGACCGCGCCGTCACCGATCTGCAGGTGGGTGACCTGGTCTACATCCCCGGCCACGTGATGATGGCCATCGGCCACGTCGATGGCCGCACCTGGGTGATCCACGATACCGCGGGCGGCAGCTGGTTCGGCGCCGACGGCAAGCGTGTGCAGGCCCACCTCAATGGCGTATCGGTCACCCCGCTGGAGCCGATGATGGCCAGCGACAGCGTCCGCTACATCGATCGCATCACCAACATCCAACGCCTGCGTGCCAAGAACCCCTGAATGAAGATCACCGCCATCGAACTGGGCATGCTGCGCGTGCCGCTGAAGACCCCTTTCAAGACCGCGCTGCGCACGGTGGAAACCGTGGAGGACGTGGTGGTGCTGATCCGCACCGACAGCGGCCACACCGGCTACGGCGAGGCGCCTGCCACCGCGGTGATCACCGGTGACACCCACGGCTCGATCATCGAAGCGATCCGGCACTTCATCGCCCCGCGCCTGATCGGCCAGGAGGTGGTCAACCTCAACCGCCTGTGCACGCTGGTGCAGACCGCGATGGAGCGCAACACCAGCGCCAAGGCGGCGGTGGAGATCGCCCTGTACGACCTGTGGGCGCAGCTGCATGGCGCGCCGCTGTACCAGATGCTCGGTGGTGGCGACCCGGTGATCACCACCGACATCACCATCAGCGTGGACTACATCGACAAGATGGTGGCCGATTCGCTGTCGGCGATCGAACGCGGCTTCGAGTCGCTGAAGATCAAGGTCGGCAAGGACATCGGCGTGGACATCGAGCGGGTCAAGGCGATCCATGCCGCCGTCGAAGGCCGCGCGCTGCTGCGCCTGGATGCCAACCAGGGCTGGACCGCCAAGCAGGCGGTGCATGCGATGCGCACGCTGGAAGATGCAGGTGTGGTGCTGGAACTGCTGGAGCAGCCGGTCAAGGCCGCCGACATCAGCGGCCTGAAGTACGTAACCGATCGGGTCAACACCCCGGTGATGGCCGACGAGAGCGTGTTCAGTCCGAGCCAGGTGATGGACCTGATCCAGCAGCGCGCCGCCGACATCATCAACATCAAGCTGATGAAGACCGGTGGCCTGTCCAACGCAATCCGCATTGCCGACATCGCCGGCATCTACGGCGTGCCGTGCATGATCGGCTGCATGATCGAATCCAGCATCAGCGTGGCTGCAGCGGTGCACCTGGCGGTAGCCAAGAGCGATGTGATCACCAAGGTCGACCTGGATGGCCCCTCGCTGGGACAGTTCGATCCGGTCAGCGGCGGGGTGCGCTTCAACGAGTCGGAGATCAGCATCAGCGATGTGCCGGGGTTGGGCATCACCGAAGTGCGGGGGTTGGAGATGCTGGGTTGATTTCTGCCTTGCGGCTGGCTTGGCGTACAACTGACGTTGGGTCGGGCGTTACTTTTCTTTTCGCGAAAAGAAAAGTAACCAAAAGAAACGCTCCGCCGGCCGCGAGCCGACGTGCTGCGCACGCCGGTGCCGTGCGCTCCTCGGTCCGCCGAGGGACGGCGCGGAACTCGCTGCGCTCAGACACCCGCGCCTCTTCGCCCTCGCCGGACCTGCGGTGCTCGGCTCGCTTGAAGGCGGACTCAACTGCAGCTCCGGGTAGATCCACGCCATGCGTGGATGTCCTTGCTCCTGCTTTTGCCCCACTCCGTACCCCCTTCGCGGCTGGCACCCGCCCGAGCCACCACATACTCTGCTCTACGCCGCCAACCGCAACGCGCCTACACATGCCCGGACGCCCCGCATGCCGCCCCTGCTGAAAATCCGCACCGAGCGCGGGCAGATGTCGGCCATCGAACGCCGCATCGCCGACTTCATCCTCGACAACGCGCACCTGCTGCGCGACTACTCCTCACAGCAGCTGGCCAGCGCGCTGGGCATCAGCCAGTCCAGCGTGGTCAAGTTCAGCCAGAAGCTCGGCTTCAAGGGCTACCCGGACCTGAAATATTCCATCGGCGAGGACGTCGCCCGCGCCGGTGCCGACCCACAGCAGGCGCCCGCCGAACCGGACATCAGCGATGACTACCTGCGCCTGGGCGACGCCCTGCGCCGCAGCAAGGCCCAGGCCGAGGAAGAAACCCGCCAGGCCAACCCACGCGAGGAGATCGAGCGCATCGTGCAGCTGCTCGACGGCGCGCCCAAGCTGTTTGTGCACGGTCTCGGTGACGACGGCCTGTACGCGCGCGAATTCGCCATGCGGCTGTCGCTGCTCGGCCTGCTGGTGGTGCCACATACCGATCCGATCCTGATGCTGGCCAACCTGTCCGCCGCGCGCCCGGGCGATGTGCTGCTGATGTTCTCCGAGTTCGGCAAGTTGCCGCAGCTTTCGCAGCTGTCGCGCCAGTTCCAGGACATGGGCGGCAAGGTAGTGTCGATCACCCGCCACACCGCCAATCCGCTGCGCGCGCATGCCGATGCAGCACTGGTGGTGTGCGCGCACGACCGCGCGCCGCAGGTGGCGCAGCTGCTGTACCGTAGCGCCATGCATGCCCTGCTCGATTTCCTGTTCGTGCTGCTCTGCCACGCCAATCCGGATCGCCAGCAGCAGCTGGCGGTGAACCTGGAACGGATCGACCACCTGCTGGATTCCTGACCGGAGCGCCCGATGAACCTGCTGCTGGCCCGCCTTGCATCTGCCGCGCTGCTGCTCGTTGCCGCAGCTGCTCTCTACGCTGCCCCACTGGACAACGCTCGCCAACTGATCGTGGTCACCAGCGAGACCTGGGACAGCACGCAGGGCCAGCTGCAGGCCTTCGTGCGCGACGGCAAGCACTGGCGCAGGCACGGCCAGGCCTTCCCGGTGGCGCTGGGTCGCACCGGCAGTGCCTGGGGCCTGGGCCTGCATCCTGCCCAGACCGACGGTCCGCAGAAACAGGAAGGCGATGGCCGCAGTCCGGCCGGTGTGTTCGCGCTGGGCAGCGCGTTCGGCTATGCCATCACCCGGCCCGGCACGGCAATGACCTATCAGCCGATGCTCGAGAGCAGCTACTGCATGGACGTGCCAGCATCGCCGTTCTACAACCGCATCGTCGATGCGAAGAAGGTGGGCAGCGCCGCCATAGCCGGTTCCACCGAACCGATGCGGCTGGACCTGCACAACCAGGGTGACGTGCGTTACCGGGAAGGCTTCGTGATCGCGCACAACCCGGACAACCAACCCGGCAAGGGCAGCTGCATCTTCGCCCATCTGTGGCGCCAGCCCGGCGAGGCCACCGCTGGCTGCACTGCGATGCCAGAGGTGCGCATGCAGGCGTTGCTGGACTGGCTGCGCCCGCAGGACACGCCACGCTTCGTCCTGTTGCCAAGGGCCGAATACCAGCGCCTGCAGGCACAGTGGAAACTGCCCGCGCTTGAAGGAGCCGTACGTTGAGCGCCGCCGACGAACCCCAACTGCAGCGCGCGGTCAGCCGCTGGCAGATCGTCGGCCTGTCCATCAACGATGTGGTCGGCAGCGGCATCTACCTGCTGCCGGCGGCCACGGTCGCCCTGCTCGGTCCCTTCAGCCTGTGGGGCGTGGTCGCCGCCGGCATCGTCGTCGCCCTGCTGGTGCTGTGCTACGCGCAGGCGGCCAGCTATTTCGATGAACCTGGTGGCAGCTACCTGTACGCGCGCGAAGCGTTTGGCCGCTTCGCCGGCTTCGAGATCGGCTGGATGATCTGGCTGACCCGCATCAGCTCGGCCGCAGCGCTCAGCAATGCGCTGGCCGACGCTGTGGCGCGGTTCTGGCCGTGGGCAGGCGCAGGCATGGGCCGTATCGCGATCATCGTTGTCTCGCTCGGTTTCCTCACCGGGGTGAACATCATCGGCGTGCGTTCGGCCGCCCGCACCGGCATCGTGCTGGTGATCGGCAAGATGCTGCCGCTGCTGTTGTTCGTGGCCATCGGCGCGTTCTACATCGACCCGCAGCTGGCCTTCTCCGGCCAGCGCCCGGACCCGCACGACCTGCAGCGCATGGGCGAGGCGGCGCTGCTGTTGCTGTATGCCTACGCCGGGTTCGAGAACATTCCGGCCGCAGCCGGTGAATACCGCAACCCACGCCGCGACATCCCGTTCGCGCTGATCACCATGATCGTCACCGTCACCGTGATCTACGCGGCGGTGCAGATCGTGGCGCAGGGCACGCTGCCCGGCCTGGCCAACTCGGCCACGCCACTGGCCGATGCGGCCTCCAGCTTCGGCGGCGAGGCGCTGGCGCTGATCCTCACCGTGGGCGCGACCATCTCCATCCTCGGCACCAACAGCAACACGATGATGATGGGCCCGCGCTTCCTGTTCGCCCTGGCCCGCGATGGCTACGGCCCGAAGGTGCTGGCGCAGGTGCACCCGCGCTTCCGTACCCCGGCCGCGGCGATCTTCTGCCAGGGCCTGATCGCCCTCGGCCTGGCGCTGTCCGGGTCGTTCGTGCAGCTGGCACTGCTGTCGATGACCACACGCCTGTTCGCCTACATCGGCACGGCCGCCGCAGTGCTGGTACTGGCCAAGCGCTATGCCGACCGTCCCGGCGCGCTGAAGCTGCCCGGCGGCCCGTTGATTCCGGTGCTGGCCCTGCTGCTGTGCGTGGCCCTGTTTGCCAGTGCCAGCTGGCAGAACATCGTCGCAGCGCTGGTCGCCTTCGCCGTTGGCGCGGTGATCTACAAGCTGCCGCGCAAGGATGCCGCTGCTGATTGACCTGCCGATCACGCTGCCGGTCCGGCGCGTTAACCGGCCGATGGGCACGATCAGGCTTCGTCCACTACGGAGCCTTCTGTCCATGAGCCCCGATTACCAGATCCCCGGTCGCGTGCCGGAAGACAGCACCCCGCGCGAGGCCATTTCCGACTACTGGCGCGACCGCTACAGCGCCGAACCGTATTACGACGCCAGCCTGCTGTTCGATGACTACGAGCCGGCCTATCAGATCGGCCACGCAGCACGCTTCAACGAAACCCGCGCCGATCAGGTGATCCGCGCCTACGAACAGGTCGAAGCGGAGTTGCAGTCCCGCTGGGCGACGGAGCGCGGCAAGAGCCGCCTGGAATGGGATCAGGCCCGCGCCGCTGTCCGCCGCGGTTGGGATGAAGCCCATGTGGCCGATCCGCGGCTGACGCGCCACGGTTGACCCCTCCAGCAGTTGACTGATGCAGCCCCAGTAGCGCCGAGCCCCTGCTCGGCGCCTTCTGCGTTGCAGGCCTGGCCTGGGCAGGCGCTTGGCGCTACCTCAGCCGGTCATTCCTGTTCCGGCAGCGGCGGGATCGACGACGCGCGCTTGGGCTCGGCCGCGTTGGCGGCAATCAGGTCGCGGGTGTTCTTCTGCACCGCCACCGCGCCAAACAGCGACAGCGCGAACGCCATGCCGTAGAAGCCCTTTTCGCTCAGCACCAGAGTGGCGTTCCACAGGCCGACCAGCAGCAGCAGCAGCGCCGACAGCAGTGCGAACCAGCACAGCGCGTAGTACAGGCCGCTCACCGGAATGGCCTCGACGCGGTCGCGCACGCTCTTCTGCAGCGATACCGCTGCAAACAGGCCGAACAGCAGCAGGGTCAGGTAATAGCCCTTCTCGTTCAGCGGCATCTCGGCATTGAACAGGCCGACCAGGTAGGCCACCGCGCCCAGCAGCAGGGCCACCCACGAGGCGGCGATGAAGGCGGGCGAGGGTCGATGGATGAGGGGTGCGTTCATTGCAGGTCCTTGGCAGACAGGCGGGCAATGCTTTGCCCGGGCGACAACACCCTAGACGATCCGCGCCATGCCGCACAGGGGGGAGCAGGACCTTCGGGCCACGACCGTCACCGCCCCGGTGGTATACAAGGGAGAGCCTGGCCATCCGCATCCCCTTCCGCTGGAGATACCCATGACCCGCACGCCCCTGCTGCTCGCCCTCGGCCTGCTGCCGATCCTCGCCACCACCGCCTGCAACGCGGCCGGCCCTGATGCGTCTGAGCAGAAGGCTCCGGCAACCGCCGCGGCCAGCGCAGACCAACGCCCCTTCACCGCCACCGAGGTCAGCCGGTTCGACCAGCCGTGGGCGATGACCTTCCTGCCCGATGGCAGCCTGCTGGTCACCGAAAAGCGCGGCAAGCTGCAGCACTTGGACCTGGCCAGCGGCCAGAAACATGAGATCACCGGTGTGCCGAAGGTCGCCTACGGCGGCCAGGGTGGGTTCGGTGACGTCATCCTGCATCCGGATTTCGCCCGCAACCATGTGGTGTACGTCAGCTACGCCGAGGAAGGCACGCTGGACACGCGCGGCGCGGCCGTGGCCCGTGCCACCCTCGCCCTCGATGCCAACGGTGGCGGCCAGCTGAAGGACCTGAAGGTGATCTGGCGGCAGACGCCGAAGGTCAGCGGCGAAGGCCACTACGGCCACCGCCTGGCCTTCGGCCCGGACGGCAAGCTGTGGATCAGTTCGAGCGAACGGCAGAAGTTCGATCCTGCGCAGGACATGAGCGGCAACCTGGGCAAGATCATCCGCCTCAACGACGACGGCAGCCTGCCGGCCGACAATCCGTTCGCCTCGCAGGGCGGCGTGGCCGCGCAGGTGTGGTCGCTCGGCCACCGCAACGTGCTGGGCATCGCCTTCGATGCCAACGGCAAGCTGTGGGCGCAGGAGATGGGCCCGGCCGGCGGCGATGAGCTGAACCTGATCGTGCGCGGTGCCAACTACGGCTACCCGATCGTGTCCAATGGCGACCACTACGACGGCCGTCCGATTCCCGACCATGACACCCGCCCGGAGTTCGCCGCACCGAAGGTGACCTGGAACCCGGTGATTTCCCCGGCCGGCCTGATGTTCTACAGCGGCAGCCTGTTCCCGCAGTGGAAGGGCAGCGCCTTCATCGGCGGGCTGTCGTCCACCTCGCTGGTGCGGGTTGCCTTCGACGGCGACAGCGCGCGCGAGGCCGAACGCTTCAACATGGGCGAGCGCATCCGCGAAGTGGAACAGGGCCCGGACGGCGCGCTGTGGCTGCTGGAAGACGGCAGCAAGGCACGGCTGCTGAAGCTCACGCCGAAGGCCTGACGGCCGGGTGGTGCCGGCTGCTGGCCGGCACCTGCAGGAGACCTGGTTGCCGGCCAGCGGCCGGCACTACCGATCTGGAACGGCCCTGCATACGGGGCCGTTTTCGTTACTGGATGGTGCCGACCTTCACCTCGGTGCGCGTGCAGGCCTTGTCCAGGCACTCGCTGGTCAGCCAGACCTGGCCATCGCCGACCATCACGCCCTGCTGGTTGACGAACACCGTGCCGAAGTCCTGCGCGGACACCGCCTTGACCACCGCCGGGGTGATGATCTTTTCGTAGTTGCGCTGGAATTCACCGGGCCCGGTGATCTTCCTGCCACCGCTGATGTTCAGCGGGAAACGCACTTCTTCAACCACCGCCGCGCGATCGCCACCGACCACTGCGGTCTTGAAGGCAGTGAATACTTTTTCATACTGCGCCGCATCGCCGAGCAGCGTCTCGATGCGCGCGCGGGCGTCGTCTGCCGCCGCAGGTGCTGCGGGGTTGGCAGCATCGGCCGGCGTCGCAGCCGCATCCTTGGCGTGCTCCGCCGCAGCCTGTGGCGCGGCGACGGCATCGGGCGTGGTGCTGGCGGCCGCTTCGGCCGGCGTCGCGCCCGTCATCGGCGGAGGCGCATCGGCGGCAGGTTCGGGCGGTGGTGCCGGCTGCGAGCACGCTGCCAGCAACAGGACAGGAACAAGGTAGGCCATCGTGCGCATGCGCGGTCTCCATCGGATCAGGCTCCGATGGTAGCGCCGGGCCGTGCCCGGCGTGTTCGCCATGGGTGAGGACGCCGGGGATGGCCCGGCGCTCCTCATTGCCAGTAGATCCACGCCATGCGTGGATGCTCTACCGATCAGGCCTTCAGCAGTTCGAACTGCACCGCGTCACCGGCCATCGACGAGGCGCACACCCACACGTCGAACAGGCCCGGCTCGGCACGCAGCACGCCGTCGCGGCCGGTGAATGCCAGCTGTTCACGGGTCAGGGTGAACACCACCTCTGCCGACTCGCCCGGCTGCAGGGCCACCTTGCGGAAGTCCTTCAGCTCGCGCACCGGCCGCACGCGGCTGGCCACGCGGTCGTGGATGTACAGCTGCACCACTTCCTCGCCAGCCACCTTGCCGGTGTTGGTCAGCATGGTGGTCAGGGTCAGGGTGTCGTCCCAGCCGACGCGCGCACTGCTCAGCTGCGGCACGCCGTAGGCGAAGGTGGTGTAGCCGATGCCATGGCCGAACGGGTACAACGGCTCGTTCGGAATCTCGCGCCAGCGTGCCTTGAATTCCGACATCGTCGGCAGTTCCGGGCGACCGGTGCGCGGGTGGTTGTAGAAGTACGGCTGCTGGCCGGACACCTGCGGGAAGCTGACCGGCAGGCGGCCGGAGGGGCTGTAATCGCCGAACAGCACATCGGCCACGGCATGGCCGGTCTGCGTGCCCAGGTACCAGGTGATCGCAACGGCATGCGCATTGCGCACCGCGCCCTGCAGGGCCAGCGCGCGACCATTGCGCAGCAGCACCACCAGCGGCTTGCCGGTCATCGCCACCGCTTCGGCCAGCGCCTGCTGTGCCGGCGGCAGGGTGATCTCCACGCGCGACTGCGCCTCGCCGCTGTAACGCTGCGGCTCGCCCAGCGCCAGCACCACCACGTCGGCGCGCAGCGCAGCGGCCACGGCCGCCTCGGTGCCACCGGCAATGGCGGCTTCCAGTTCGCAACCCGGCACCACTTCCAGCAGCGCGTCATCGCCGATGGCCGCGCGCACGCCGGTTTCCAGATCCACGTAGCGCTGCTTGTCGCCGAACAGCGTCCAGCAGCCTTCGATGTTGTCGCGGTCCTGCACGAACGGGCCGATCAGCGCGATCTTCTGCCCGTTCTTCTGCAGCGGCAGCACGTTGTCGCGGTTGTTCAGCAGCACGATCGAACGGCGCGCGGCATCGCGCGACAGTTCGTCATGGGCGGCGATATGGGAGGTATCGGCTTCGCGCGCCGGGTCCAGCGAACGGTACGGGTCGTCGAACAGGCCGATGGCTTCCTTCAGCCACAGGATGCGGCGCACGCCTTCATCCAGCACGCTCATCGGCACCTCGCCGCTCTCCACCAGGCCCGGCAGGTGCTCGGCGTAGAAGCCGCTCTGCATGCTCAGGTCCAGGCCGGCGGTGAACGCCTTGGCGGTGGCATCGCGGTCGTCGGCGGCATAACCGTGCGCGACCAGTTCCATGTCGGCGGTGTAGTCGGAGATCACCACGCCCGGGAACTTCCATTCACCGCGCAGGATGTCGGTCAGCAGCTCGGCGTTGGCGCTGGCCGGCACGCCGTTGATGTCGTTGAACGAGGACATCACGGTGATCGCGCCAGCGTCGAAGGCCGCCTTGAACGGCGGCAGGTGCACATCGCGCAGGGTCTGCGGCGAGATGTCCACCATGTTGTATTCCATGCCGGCCATCACCGCGCCGTAGGCGGCAAAGTGCTTGGGCGTGGCCAGCAGCGAGTCGGCGGCCCGCAGGTCGCTGCCCTGGAAGCCACGCACGCGGGCAGCGGCGAAGGCACAGCCCAGTACCACGTCCTCACCGGCACCTTCGGCACCGCGGCCCCAGCGCTGGTCACGGGCGATGTCCACTGCCGGTGCGTAGGTCCAGTGCAGGCCGGCAGCGGTGGCTTCAACCGCAGTGGCGCGCGCGGTGCGCTCGGCCAGGTCCGGCTCGAAGCTGGCGGCCTCGCCCAGCGGAATCGGGAACACCGTGCGCATGCCGTGGATGACGTCGGCCGCCAGGATCACCGGGATGCCCAGGCGGCTCTCCTCGGTGGCGACCTGCTGGATGCGGCGGCCGAGCTCGGCGCCGACACCGTTGAACAGCGAGCCGACCTTGCCCTCGCGCACCTGCTGCAGCACCTGGTCGGCATTGCGCACGTTGGCTTCCGGGTTCACGTCCGGGGCGAACGGGCGGACCATGTCCGCGAAGACACCCAGCTGGCCGACTTTTTCCTCGACGGTCATCTGGGCAATGAGGGATTCGATGCGATCGGAGGCCACCGGCAGTCCTTGATGAAAACGTTTACAAGCCCGGCATTCTAGCGATCCCGGACGATTTGGCGAGAGGTTTCGTCATTCAGTTTCAGCCACCCGCCGGATCCGTACGGTCTGGCCGGGGGCATCGCAGCTTACTCCGAGCCGGCCAACTGGCGCTGCCCGGCCATCAACATCGCGTCGCTGGACGCCTGGAACACCCGCAGGCCAAAGGCCGGCAGGATCGCCAGCAGGTGGTCGAAGATGTCCGACTGCACCGCCTCGTATTCGCCCCAGGCGGTACTGCGGGTGAAGCAGTACAGCTCCAGCGGCAGGCCTTCGGTGGTCGGCTGCAGCTGGCGCACCAGCAGGGTCATATCGGTATGGATGCCCGGGTGGCTGGCCAGATAACGCTCCACGTAGGCGCGGAAGGTGCCCAGGTTGGTCACGCGGCGGCTGTTGACCTCGGCCACGCCCTGCTCGCGCAGGCGCCCGTTCCACTGGCCCAGCTCCTGCTGCTTGCCGCGCAGGTAGTCGCCCAGCAGGGCGAACTGGCCGAGGAAGGCCAGGTCCTGTTCCTCCATGAAACGCACGCTGTGCTGGTCCAGGAACAGCGCGCGCTTGATCCGGCGGCCACCGGCCTCCTGCATGCCGCGCCAGTTCTTGAACGACTCGGTCACCAGCTTCTTGGTCGGGATGGTGGTGATGGTCTTGTCGAAGTTCTGCACCGTCACCGTATGCAGGGCGATATCGATGACATCGCCGTCGGCATTCTGGCTGGGCATCTCGATCCAGTCGCCGATACGGATACGCCCATCACCACTGATCTGCACGCTGGCCACCAGCGACAGGATGGTGTCCTGGAAGATCAGCATCAGTACTGCGGTGGCCGCGCCCAGGCCGGTGACCAGGTAGCGCAGGTCGACACCGGCGAGGGTGGCAACGATCGACAGCCCGGCGATCACGAAGATGATGATCTTGGCGACCTGCAGGTACCCCTTGATCGGCTTGTTGCGCGCCTCGGGGCGACGTTCGTACAGGTCGTTGGCCGCATCCAGCGCATGCGACAGCGCCAGCACAACGGTCAGGATCGCCCACGCCTGGCAGGCACCGATGATGAAGCCGACCAGGCCCGGCGGCAGGTCCGGCACGATACGGATGCCCGAGGCGATCACTTGGCTGGGCACCACGTTGGACAGCCGCGAAATGACCCGCATCAGATGGCTGCCGCGGCCGGTATCGGCGCCGGGCAGGCGGTTGAGCAGGCGACGCAGGCCGCGCAGCAGGATGCGCTTGGTCACCCAGTTGGCCAGGCCGGCGGCAACCAGCAGCGCCGAGATCATCAACGCCAGGTAGGCGCCAGGATAGGGTTCCAGTGTGTTCTGCAGCTTTTCCAGCCACTGTACCGCCACCACTGCGTCCACCATCGGTTGTCTCCTTCTTCATTGCTGTTGAGGTTGCCGGCCAGCGGCCGGCACTACCTGGGGTTGCCAGCCGACGGCCGGCACTACCGGCGTGTCAGTCCCGCGAGCGTTCGATGATCACGCCGACCGCACGTGCACCGCGCACCGCCCCGGGCTTGCTCAGCTTCAGGCGCAGCCACTTCACGTCGAACTCGTCCAGCACGATCTGCGCGCAGCGCTCGGCCAGGGTCTCCACCAGGCCGAACTCCGATTCGCGCACGAACTGCTCCAGGCGCTTGCTGACTGCCTTGTAGTTCAGGGTATGGGCAATGTCATCGCTGGCGGCCGGGCGACGGTTGTCGAACCCCATCTCCAGATCGAACACCAGGTCCTGGCGGATCCGCCGCTCCCAATCGTAGATGCCGATCAGGGCGTCGATCGTCAGCCCTTCGATGAAAACCTTGTCCATTGCGGTTACCAGCCGGAAAACAGGCGGCCATGGTAACGGGACGGCAGTGAGCCTGCCCGGAACGGAGGTGGGTCGCCGGGCATTCGCAAGGTCTGGAAAAGACAAAGGGCCCTGCTAGCGGGGCCCTTTGGTACTACCGTTTTGTCCCCGGGGGGAGCTTTCTCAAGCCGCGGGTCCCGGTGGCGCAGGCACTGAGGTTAGGCAAGGTCCCAATCGCCGGTCAAGGCCAATTGCGACAAAGCAGCTCACGGAATTCGTCCGAGCCGAAACACAGGAAATCGGTCACGCAGGCAACGGCGTTCCCCGATGGTGATCGCCGCCGTCTCTGGCCAGCATCGACCCTTCCTTCACCACCGCACATCACGATGGCTGCATACGATGCATTGAGGCGCGCTCTGTCAGCGGAGCGCCTGTCGACCTACGAGAGAATTGCATCGGCCTGCAGCCCGGGTGTCACCGCCGAATCCCTGTACCTGTGGAACATGCGGATGTGCGGTGCGCTGATGATGCCGGTGCATCTGTGCGAAGTGGTCATCCGCAACGCAGCCGCATCGGCGCTGGCCCGGCAACATGGGCCTCGATGGCCGTGGAATGATGCCTTCCGACGCAGGTTGCCGGCATCTTCATCCGCTTCGGCGAGAACCGCACTGGAACTGGTCGCCGGCCGTACCACCGACACACCCGAGATCGTCGCCAACCTGCCGATGGTTTTCTGGCAGCAGCTCTTCACCTGCCGCTTCGACGCTTCGCTGTGGATACCAGCGCTCAGCGGCGTTCTACGCCATGCGCCTTCGGCCCATCCCAGTGTCACCAGGAAAGCCATCCACGCAGATGTCGGACGCATCCGCCACCTGCGCAACCGCATCGCCCACCACGAACCGATCCTTGAGCGCGACATCGGCGCCGACCTGGCCGCGATCGGGCGGCTGATCCACGCCCGGTGCCCACACACGCTGGCATGGCTGCAGCGCCATGAACGGGCGACGACGGTATTGGCGGCGTCGCCGTTGGCAGGGCGTCCATAATGCGTCCGCCGGGCATGGCCCGGCGCTACCGGTTGCGGGGCTTCACACCGCCGGCAGCGTCGCCATGTCCCAACGCGGGGTGACGTCCACCTTCGGCGGGCTGTGCTGGCCCGCCAGCAGGCGCAGCGCGCCGGCGAAGGCGATCATCGCGCCGTTGTCGGTGCACAACGCCGGCCGCGGGAAGCAGGCGCGGCCGCCGAGGCGCTCGGCCATCTGCTGCAGGCGGGCGCGCAGGCGCTTGTTCGCACCCACGCCGCCGGCCACCACGATCACATTGGTGCCGGCCGCTTCCAGCGCGCGTTCGCACTTGATGCACAGGGTCTCGACCACGGCGTCTTCAAAGCCACGGGCGATGTCGGCGCGGGTCTGCTCGCTCTGGTCGCTGTCGCGCCAGGCCATCAGGACCTGGGTCTTCAGGCCGGAGAAGCTGAAATCCAGGCCGGGGCGGTCGGTCATCGGCCGCGTGAAGCGGTAGACGCCCGGCGTGCCCTGCTCGGCCAGCGCGGCCAGCTGCGGCCCGCCCGGGTACGGCAGGCCCATCATCTTGGCGGTCTTGTCGAAGGCTTCGCCTGCGGCGTCGTCCAAGGTTTCGCCCAGCAGCCGGTACTGGCCGATGGCATCGACGGCCACCAGCTGGGAATGGCCACCGGACACCAGCAGGGCCACGAACGGGGCCTGCGGCGGATCGTCTTCCATCAGCGGCGCCAACAGGTGACCTTCCATGTGGTGCACGCCCACGGCGGGGACCTCCAGCGCCCAGGCCAGCGACCGGGCCACGCCGGCGCCCACCAGCAGCGCCCCGACCAGGCCGGGGCCGGCGGTGTAGGCCACCCCGTCGATGTCGTTCACGCCAAGCCCGGCCTCGGCCAGCGTCTGCCGGATCAACGGCAGCAGCTTGCGCACGTGGTCACGGCTGGCCAGTTCAGGCACCACACCGCCGTACTCGGCGTGCAGGGCGATCTGGCTGTAAACCGCATGGGCGCGCAGGGCAGCGCTGCCGGCCAGGTCGGTGTCATACACCGCCACGCCGGTCTCGTCACAGGAAGATTCGATGCCAAGGACTCGCATGCCTGCTATTATGACGCCCCTGCCAACCCCTCGGGGAACTGGCAGGCCTCACTGCAATCCAACAACTTGCCCCTATTCAGGATTTGTGGCTTGCAGTTTGTTTATTCGCCACTATAATGTGCGGCTCGCCGGGCGTGACCCGGTTCTACTGTGTCCCGGAGATTCCATGCCCAGCGTCAAAGTCCGCGAGAACGAACCCTTTGAGTTTGCTCTTCGCCGCTTCAAGCGCACTTGCGAAAAGGCCGGTGTGCTGGCCGAAACCCGCAAGCGCGAGTTCTACGAAAAGCCGACCCAGGAGCGCAAGCGCAAGGCCGCCGCTGCTGTGAAGCGTCAGCTGCGCCGCTCGTCGCGCGACGTTACCAAGCGTCAGCGCCTGTACTGATCGGACGCATCTTCATTGCGGTGGGCATTCCCTGCCGCGATGGAGTCGAAGCCGGCACGCGCGAGCGTCGCCGGCTTTTTGCGTTTCCGGGCCCGGGCATCCGCCCTGCCCCACTACCACCACGAGGTTCGTCATGAGCATGAAGCAGCAGCTCACCGAAGACATGAAGGCCGCCATGAAGGGCGGCGAGAAGCACAAGCTGGGCGTCATCCGCCTGATCAACGCCGCCATCAAGCAGAAGGAAGTCGACGAGCGCATCGAGCTCGACGACACCGCCGTGATCGCGGTGCTCGACAAGATGGTCAAGCAGCGCAAGGACTCGGTCAGCCAGTTTGAAGCGGCCAACCGCGAAGACCTGGCGGCAATCGAGCGCGCCGAAATCGTGGTGATCGAAGCCTACCTGCCGGCCAAGATGGGCGAAGCCGAGATTGTCGCGGCCATCCAGGCGGCCATCGCCGAAACCGGCGCCAGCAGCGCGGCCGACATGGGCAAGCTGATGGGCGCGCTGAAGCCCAAGCTGGCCGGCCAGGCCGACATGGGCCTGGTGTCCAAGCTGGTCAAGCAGGCGTTGTCGTAAGCAACGGCAGACCCGGGTCCCTTCCGCACTGCGAAGGGATTCCGGGACGCGCTCCTGCGCACCTGCTTCACCGCGTCTTCGACGTGGTGCTGCTACAACTCCGGCATGGTTGATCCAACGTCCCACGCCCCCGAAGACAGCGCGCCGCACGGCGGCCCCGCGTCCCTGCACAAGTACATCAAGCGCCTGCAGGACAGTTTCCCGATGGCCGTCGTCAAGCGCTTCGTCGAAATCGACGTGCTGACCCAGGCCGCCTCGGTTTCCTTCTATGCCCTGCTGTCGATGGCGCCGCTGCTGGTGCTGCTGCTGTGGCTGACCGCCTCGCTGTATCCGCCGGCACAGCAGGCCCTGGTCGACCAGATCAGCTCTGTGGCCGGCAGCAGTGCCGCGACCGTGGCCGAAACCGTGCTGAAGAATGCCGACAACCAGCCCGACGTCGGATCGCTGGCCGGGCTGTGGAGCACGCTGCTGCTGTTCGTTGGCGCCACTGCGGTGTTTGCCCAGTTGCAGAACGCACTGAACCTGATCTTCCGCACCAGCGGCGAACGCCTGGAGGGCATCAAGGCGTGGCTGCGCAAACGCGTGTTCTCCTTCGGCGTGGTGCTGGCGCTGGGCTTCCTGCTGATCCTGTCGATGACCGCCACCACCGTGCTGCAGGTGGCCTTTGCGCAGCTGCCCTCGATCCTGCCGGCCATCGGCTACCTGACCAGCCTGCTGCTGTACGCGGTCGGCTTCGCCTTCATGTATCACTACCTGCCGGACCGGCGCGTGGCGTGGCGCCAGGCCTTCATCGGCGGCCTCATCACCTCGGCGCTGTTCGCGCTCGGCCGCTATGGCATCGGCGTGTACATCGCCACCGTCGCACCGGGCAGCGCTTACGGCTCGATGGGTGCGCTGGTGATCTCGCTGGTCTGGATCTACTACGCCACCGTGGTCTTCTTCGTCGGCGCGCTGATGACCGCGGTGATCGATGAACGCCTGCGCGCACGCCATCATCTGCTCGCTGCCGGCATCGACCCTGGCACTGCGGCGAACGCGCCCGGGAACGTGGCCGGCAAGGGGTAAACTAGGGGGACTGACTTCCCCCCTTCCGCGTGGCTGCCGCCGCGCCCTGCCTCGTTGCCCATGGCCCGTATCCCCGACGCTTTCATCGACGACCTGCTGGCCCGCTCCGACATCGTCGAGGTGGTGGGCAGCCGCGTGCCGTTGAAGCGCCAGGGCAAGGAGTACGCCGCGCGCTGCCCGTTCCATGACGAACGCTCGGCCTCGTTCACCGTCTCGCCGACCAAGCAGTTCTATCACTGCTTCGGCTGCGGCGCGCACGGCACGGCCATCAGCTTCCTGATGAACTACGACCGCCTCGAGTTCCTCGACGCGGTGGATGAACTGGCCAAGCGTGCCGGCATGGAAGTGCCGCGCAGCGAGAATCCGCGCAGCGCCCAGCAGCAGGATGACAGTCGCGAGCTGTATTCGGCGCTGGACGCGGCAACCAAGTTCTTCCAGAAGAACCTTGAGGGCAGCGAGAAAGCCCGCAGCTACCTCGATGGCCGCGGCGTGGATGAAGAGAACCGCGCGCGCTTCCAGATCGGCTATGCACCTGATGGCTACAGCGGCCTGCGCGACGCACTGGGCAAGGACGAGCGGCGGATGAAGCTGCTCGACCGCGCTGGCCTGTTCTCCAAGAACGACCGCGGCCACGTCTACGACAAGTTCCGCGACCGGGTGATGTTCCCGATCTTCGACCGCCGTGGCCGGGTGATCGCCTTCGGCGGGCGCGTGTTCGAGAAGGATGACGGCCCCAAGTACCTCAACTCGCCCGAGACCGCGCTGTTCCACAAGGGCCGCGAGCTGTACGGCCTGTGGCAGGTGCGCCAGTCCAACCAGAAGATCGAGCGCTTGATCGTGGTCGAGGGCTACATGGACGTGGTCTCGCTGTTCCAGTTCGGCGTCACCCAGGCAGTGGCGACGCTGGGCACGGCAACCACGCCGGACCATGCCGAGCTGCTGTTCCGCAACGCGCCGGACGTGTTCTTCTGCTTCGATGGCGACGCCGCCGGCCGCCGCGCCGGCTGGAAGGCGCTGGAATCGGTGCTGCCACGCATGAAGGACGGCCGCCAGGCCTTCTTCCTGTTCCTGCCCGACGGCGAAGACCCGGACAGCATCGTGCGCAAGGAAGGTGCCGAGGCCTTCGACGAACGCTTGAAGCAGGCCACGCCGCTGTCGCAGTTCTTCTTCGACGAGCTGACCCGCGAGATCAACCTGGGCACCCTGGACGGCAAGGCACGGCTGGCCGAGCGCGCCAAGCCGATGCTGGCGCAGATTCCCGATGGTGCCTTCGGCGACCTGATGAAGCAGCAGTTGGCGCAGCTGACGGGGCTGGGCGGCAACGCGCAGGCGGGCCGGCCGCAGATGCCGCAACGCGCCGCTCCGCGCACGATCCAGCCGGCGGCCAAGCGCAGCCTGGTGCGTGGCGCGATCGCCGTCCTGCTGCAGCAGCCGTCGCTGGCCCTGACCCTGGGCGGCAAGCACCACTTCCAGGGCCTGCGCCTGCCGGGCGTTGAGCTGCTGCTGGAATTGCTGGGGCTGGTCGAACAGCGCCCGGACATCAGTACCGGCGCCCTGCTCGAGCATTTCGACGGCCGCGAAGAACAGGCCTCACTGCACACCTTGGCCGCGCAGACGCTGGCGGGCGATGAAGCGATGTGGACGGTGGAACTGCATGACGCGGTCGGCCAGCTGGAGAAGCAGCTGCTGTTCCAGCGGATCGACGACCTCAACGCCAAGCAGCGACAACAGGGTCTGGACGATACTGACAAGTACGAGATGCGCGAGCTGCTGAAGGCGCGCGCCAATCTGCGCCTATAGCGGCAGAAGACATCCCCGGAGAGAGCATGCTGCTGCGCCTGACCTGCCTGCTGTTGTTGTCGCTCTGCCCGATCCTGCCGGCCTGGGCTGCGGACCCTGTTCTTGCTGAAGTCCGCCCCGGCCTCTACGCCGGTGGCCAGCCCACGGCCGCGCAACTGCACGAACTGGCTGCCCAAGGCGTGCGCACGGTAATCGACCTGCGCCAACCCGATGAAGATCGCGGCTTCGATGAAACACGCGAGGCCGAAGCGCTCGGCCTGCGCTATGTGCGCATCCCGGTAGCCGGCGCCGAGGGCCTGGATGCCACCAACCTGCGCGCCGTGCACCAGGCGCTGCAGCAGAGCCAGGGGCCGGTGCTGCTGCACTGCGCTTCCGGCAACCGCGCCGGTGCCGTGCTCGGCCTGGTCAACGCACGCTACGAACACGCCAGCCCGGAACAGGCGCTGCAACTGGGCCAGCGAGCCGGCCTGAAGTCGTTGGAAGCGGCCACCCGCGAGCGTCTGGCGATCCCTTCTCCCACCCCCTGATTCCCGGGGTAATCCCCCCGCACCAAGGAGCCCATCCACCATGACCCGCTGGTGGTCGCGCCTGCGACCGGACAACTTCACCCTCGCCCTGCTGTGCACCGTCGGCCTGGCCTCGCTGCTGCCGATGAAAGGCGCCGCCGCCCTGGTGCTCGACGATGTCACCACCGTCGCCATCGCCGCGCTGTTCTTCCTGCACGGCGCGCGCCTGCCGCGCGAATCGATCATCGGCGGCATGCTGCACTGGCGCCTGCACCTGACGATCCTCGCCTGCACCTTCATCCTGTTCCCGCTGCTGGGGCTGTTGTTCAAGCCGTTGTCCGGCAGGCTGCTGACGCCTGAGCTGTACCTGGGCGTGCTGTTCCTGTGCACCCTGCCCTCCACCGTGCAGTCGTCCATCGCGTTCACCTCGATGGCGCGCGGCAACGTGCCGGCGGCCGTGTGCAGTGCCTCGCTGTCGAGCATCCTCGGCGTGTTCCTCACGCCCCTGCTGCTGACCGCGCTGGCCGGTACCTCCGGCGGCGTGCACGACCCGCTGCATGCCATCGGCGGCATCATGCTGCAGCTGCTGGTGCCGTTCGTGGCCGGCCACCTGCTGCGCCCGTGGATCGCCGGCTGGGTTGAGAGGCAGCGCGCGCTGCTGCGCTACACCGACCAGGCCACGATCCTGCTGGTGGTGTACTCGGCATTCGGCGAAGCGGTTACCGAGGGGTTGTGGAGCAAGACACCGCTGCTGTCGCTGTTCGCGGTGGCGGTGGTGGCGGCGGTACTGCTGGGCATCGCCATGCCGCTGATCACCTTCATCGCCCGCCGCCTGCGCTTCAACCGCGAAGACGAGATCGCCATCGTGTTCTGCGGCTCGAAGAAGAGCCTGGCCACCGGCGTTCCGATCGCCAAGGTGCTGTTCGCCGGTGGCAGCCTCGGCGCGATCGTGCTGCCGGTGATGATCTATCACCAGATCCAGCTGATCGTCTGCGGCGTGATCGCGCAACGGTATGCCAAGCGCGCGCCCTGACCTGTGGAACAGCCATCCACGCATGGCGTGGATCTACTGTCGGCCGGGCCCACAAAAGTAGATCCACGCCATGCGTGGATGTTTCACAGGTAGCGCCGGGCCATGCCCGGCGGCGTCACCCCGTCACAACCAGGGCAGGATCCAGTGGTCCACCAGCAGGAAGGCGAACAGCGCCATCAGGTAGACGATGGAGTAACTGAACATCTTCATCGAGAACAGCTCGTCCGGCGGGTTGAGCATGCGCCAGGCGTACCAGAGGAACACCGCGTTGAGCACGATCGCCCCACCCAGGTAGAACGCTCCGCTCATGCCAACCAGGTACGGCAGCAGGCAGACCAGCGCCAGCACCACCGAGTACGCCATGATCTGCTTGCGCGTGTGCACCACGCCATGGGTGACCGGCAGCATCGGGATTTCCGCCTTGGCGTAATCCTCGCGACGGAAGATCGCCAGCGCCCAGAAGTGCGGCGGCGTCCAGATGAAGATGATCAGCACCAGCAGCGACGAGTACGCCCAGTCCGACTGCCCCTGCATGCCGGTTACCGCCGCCCACCCCAGCATCGGCGGCATCGCACCGGCCAGACCACCGATGACGATGTTCTGCGAGGTCGCACGTTTCAGGTAGACGGTGTAGATCACCGCATAACCGATCAGCGAGGCGAAGGTCAGCACCGCGGTGATCCAGTTCACCCACAGCACCAGGATCGCCATCGACAGCACGATCAGCACGCCGGCGAATACCAGCACCTGCCACGGCTTGACCTTGCCCACCACCAGCGGACGCCACGAGGTGCGCGCCATCTGCGCGTCGATGTGCGCATCCAGCAGCTGGTTGATGGCTGCAGCGGCGGACGCGGCAAGCCAGATGCCGAGGAAGCCGAGCAGGCCGGCACGCACCTGCTCCCAGCTGGGCACGCCGGGAATGGCCAGGACCATGCCGACCAGGGCGGTGAAGACGATAAGGGCAACGACCTTGGGCTTGGTCAGGTCCCAGTACTGGCGATAGTTGGAAAACATGGGATCAGTCCGGGGCACGCAGGCGGGCCAGCAGGCTGACCAATACAAACAACAGGGCAACGGCAACGCCGTTGTGCGCCACTGCCACTTCCAGCGGCAGCGCCAGCTTCACGTTGAGGATGCCGAGGGTGACCTGCAGCACCAGCAGCGCGACCAGGGCCGAAGCCCAGCCGCGCATGCTCGGCAGCCGGAACAGGCGCAGGCCCAGCCACAGCAGGTAAACGGCAACGACGATGGCAAACAGGCGATGGGCCATCTGGATGGCGATGCGCGAGGCACCGTCGAGCACGCCGCCTTCGTAGTCCACGCCGATACCGCGCCACAGGGTGAAGCCCTCGGCGAAGTTGTGCTGCGGCCACCACTGGTTGGCACAGCGCGGGAAGTTGTCCAGCGAGGCGCTGCCGCCGCCACACGCCAGCGCCGCGTAGTTGGCGCTGACCCAGCCACCCAGCGCGATCTGGGTGACCAGCACCGCCACGCCAATGCGCAGCAGCCACTTCAGCTTCGGCGCCTCAGCCAGGGTGATCGGCATGTGCGTGGCACGCCAAGCCATCCACACCAGCAGGCCGAACATCAGCATGCCGCCCAGCAGATGACCCATCACCACGATCGGCTTGAGCAGCAGGGTCACCGTCCACATGCCCAGCAGTGCCTGGAAGATCACCACCGCCAACGTCAGCAGCGCAGCGCGCGCCAGGTCGATGTTGCTCCAGCGCAGCGCCGCGATCAGCAGGATGGCCTCACCAACCAGCGCCAGCGCGCTGGCGGTTCCATGCCAGCCCATCATGTACAGCGGTATGCCCGCGGCCACCAGCACGCAGGCGGTGACCACCGCCGTGCTTCCGAAACGCCGCTTGCGCGTGGCCAGCAGGGCCAGGGTCAGGATCTCGATGCCGAGCGCGCCGGCCAGGAAGCGGTGCACCTGCTCACGCCAGGCCTTGTGTGTTTCCAGCGGACGGATCTCCGCTGCCGGGTGGCCGATGGTCTCTTCCACGTGCTGCGGCCAGGTCGCCTGCCCATAGCAGGTCGGCCAGTCCGGGCAGCTCAGGCCGGCATCGGACAGGCGCACGAAGGCACCGAACATGATCGTGCTCGCGGTCATGATCATGGCGAACCACGCCAGGCGGTGGAAATTGCGGTGCAGCGCCGGACGCGCGGAAAGGCTCATCAAACGGGACTCACTTCAGTTTCAGCAACGTGGCCATGTCCTTGCGCAGGCCGCCGAGATCGCTCCCGGGGGCATGACGCATGATCACGAAGCCGTTCGGATCGATCACGTAGACCGGCAGGCCCGCCGGATCATCGACGCCAGGCAGCGCCGCGCGCAGGGCTGGCGACGGGGCCAGCGGCCGCAGCGCGGGCAGCGAGGCGATCGACGCCGGTGGCGTTCCCAGCCACAGGATCTCGACATTATCGGCGTTATGGCCGAACAGCTGCCACACCTTGCCCAGTCCCTGCGACAAAGTGACGCACTGCGCGTCGCAGGCTCCGGCCGGGGCCACCAACAGGCGCCATGTGCGCGCCTCGGGGTTCCAGGGGTAGGCCGCGCCATTGGCCAGCGTCGGCAGTTGCTGGCGCAGATCCACCGGCGGCTTCAGCAATTGCCCTGCATTGCGGTGCGCGGTTGGCTGCCAGCCGGAGAAACGCAGGAGGGCGGCCAGCGCCATCGCCCCGAAGAAGACGGCGAACAGCAGCACCAGGGTCCGGCGGCCGTTGCCGCGCGCCTGCGGGGAGGTAGCAGTGTTCATGCAGGGCATTTTCTCATGGTTGGGAAAGGGATGCCGGCCAGCGGCCGGCACTACCGGGCAACGGGCCGTCTTCTGCGCCATTCCAGTACCAGCGCCACCACCAGCACGGTCAGCGCCAGCCCGAACCACTGCACGGCGTAACCCAGGTGGCGCTGCGGCGGCAGCGTGTTCGGCAGCAGGTCGAGATCGCGCTCATCGCCGAACGGCAGCGCCGGGTCCAGCCGCAGCACGCGCTCGGGCAACGATGGCAGGCCCAGTGCCGCAGCCAGGCCATCGGCGGGAAGGCGACTGGCCAGCCAGCGCCCTGCAACATCGGTGGTAGTGAACGCCGGCCCCAGCGCCAGCCCGGACGAAGGGGGCGGCGCCAACAGGCCTCGCACGGCCACCGGCGACGGCGGTGCCGGCACCACCGGCAACCTGCGGTCCGGCGGCAGCGCGCGCCAGCCAAGGTCCACCAGCAACACGCTGCCCGCATCGCTGCGGAACGGACGATAGATCTTCACTCCGGCGCGGCCGTGGCGGGTCTGGTTGTCCAGCAGCACCACGCCCGGCAGGAAGCGACCGTGATCGGCCACGCCATGCAGCGCGCCCTGCGCCGCCAGCGCCTGCGCCAACGGCAGCGCCTGCGCCACAGCTGGCCCCTGTGCATCCAGCAACGCCTGCTTGGTCTGCATCCGCTGCAGCTGCCACAGCCCCAGCGCGGTGAATCCGGCCATCGCCAGCAACGCCATCAGCCAGCCGATCAGGCGCGTGTGCTGGCGCATCATGACAAGTCCGCGCAAACGCGGTCAGATAGGCACATCCACCCTGCCCTCGAGCCGCGCATGAGTGATTCGCTGAAGACCCTGCTGGTAATCGCGTTTCTGATCGTCATCGTCTGGAATCTGGGCGCCGGCCTGTATTACCTGCTGGTGGACCGCGGCCAGACCAAGCGCACGGTCAATGCACTGACCCGCCGCATCGGAGTGTCGGTGGCGTTGATCGTACTGGTGATCGTCAGCATCTACATGGGCTGGATCAAACCGCACGGCATCGGCGGCTGACGCCCCATCAGACCAGGCAGCGCCGGCGGCTGACGCTGCCGACGCCTGCGCGGTCAAAGCACGTAGACGAACAGAAACAGCATCAGCCACACCACGTCGACGAAGTGCCAGTACCACGCGGCCGCTTCAAAGCCGAAATGGTTGTCGCGGGTGAAGTGTCCCTTCGCCGACCGCAGCCACATCACGATCAGCATGATCGTTCCCAGCAGTACGTGTGCGCCGTGGAAGCCGGTCAGCATGAAGAAGGTCGAACCGTAGATGCCCGAGCCGAGCGTCAGGTTCAATTCCTTGTAGGCGTGGATGTACTCCTCGGCCTGCAGGGTCAGGAAGCCAAGGCCGAGCAGCACGGTCAGGCCCAGCCAGATCAACAGCTGACGGCGGTTGCCCGCCTTCAGCGCATGGTGGGCGATGGTCAGGGTCACGCCCGAGGTCAGCAGGATCAGCGTATTGATCAGCGGCAGGCCCCAGGCCGGGATCGTCTGGAACGCGCCACCGATCGCCGCCGGGCCATTGGTCGGCCAGCCGGCCGAGTAGCCCTGCCACAGCAGCTCGTTGGTCATCACCCCGCGCCCTTCGCCGCTCAACCACGACAGGCCGAGGTGGCGGGTGTAGAACAGGGCACCGAAGAAGGCACCGAAGAACATCACTTCGGAGAAGATGAACCAGACCATCCCCATCCGGAACGAACCATCCACCTGCCGGTTGTAGTTGCCGGCCTGCGACTCGCGCACCACATCGCTGAACCACCAGAACAGGGTCAGCACCAGCATCGCCACGCCGATGTAGAAGGTCCAGCGGCCCCAGCTGGCGTCATTGAGCCAACTGGCCACGCCGACCATGGTCACCATCATCGCGATGGAACCGACGAACGGCCACTTGCTCTGGGCCGGGACGAAGTACACGTTGGCGTCGGTAGGTGTCTGGGCCATGGTCGGTATCCGGGTCAGGGAGCAGCGTGGGCGCCTTCCGACGTGGCGGCGGGCGCCAGCCGATCGGACAACGCATCGTTGCGGTAGAAGGTGTAGGACAAGGTGATCGTGCGGATTTCCGGCGGCAGGTCCGGATCGACGATGAAGCGCACCGGCATGTCGCGCTTCTCGCCGGCCTGCAGGGTCTGCGCGGTGAAGCAGAAGCACTCGGTCTTGCTGAAGAACCCGGACGCGCGTGCCGGCGCCACCGACGGCACCGCGCTGCCGACCACGGCCTGCTGGCTGTCGTTGCGGGCGAAGTACAGCGCCTCGTTGAGCTCGCCAGGCACCACATCCATGGTCAGCTGCTCGGGATGGAACGACCACGGCAGCCGCGAATTGACGCCACCATCGAATTCCACCCGCACGGTGCGCTTGCCGGTGGCAGCACCGGTACTGGCTTCGCTGCCCGGGCCACGTTCCAGGCGCACGCCGAATACCTTCTCGCAGGCGATGCGATACAGCGGTACCAGCGAGAACGTCAGCAGGAACACCACCACCGCAACGCCGATCAGGCGCGGCAGGCCGGCGCTGCGTGACGGAGCGGTGGCCGGTGTTTCGCTCATCGACCGATCACGCCGCTGAGGATGAAGCCGACGTAGACCAGTACGGCGATCGCGCCCACCCACAGCGCGGTGCGCTTGGCGCGCTGGCGCTGCTCCGCATAAAGCGCGGTGCCCGGCCGCTGGCCTGGCGATGCGCTTGCGGCCACGCGTGGCTCGGCTCTGGCCGGGGTGATCGGGCTCTCGTTATGCATGCATCACCTCAATGACCGATATCGTCGTGGGCCAGATCACCCGGGCGGATGGTCGGCGGCGTGGTGAAGGTGTGCGCCGGTGCCGGCGACGGCAGCGTCCACTCCAGACCGCGCGCGCCTTCCCAGGAGCGGGCCCCGGCCTTCTCGCCATTGCGCAGCGAGGACAGCAGGATCGCAGCCATCATGAACGGCGTGGCGAACATGCCGAACGCACCGATCGAGCTGATCAGGTTCCAGTCGGCGAACGCCACCGAGTAATCGGGGATGCGGCGCGGCATGCCGGCCAGGCCCAGGAAATGCTGCGGGAAGAACAGCAGGTTGACGAACACGATCGACCACCAGAAGTGCACCTTGGCCCACTTCTCGCTGTACATGCGCCCGGTCCACTTCGGCCACCAGTAGTACACCGCCGCGATCAGCGCGAACACCGCGCCGGTCACCAGCACGTAGTGGAAGTGGGCGACCACGAAGTAGGTGTCGTGATACTGGAAGTCGGCGGCCACGATCGCCAGCATCAGGCCGGAGAACCCACCGATGGTGAACAGGATGACGAACGCCACCGACCACAGCATGGGGGCTTCGAACGTGAGCGAGCCGCGCCACATCGTGCTGACCCAGTTGAACACCTTCACCCCGGTCGGGATCGAGATCAGCATGGTGGCGAACATGAAGTAGATCTCACCGCCCAGCGGCATGCCCACGGTGAACATGTGGTGGGCCCAGACAATGAACGACAGGAACGCGATCGCCGCAGTGGCGTAGACCATCGCCTGGTAGCCGAACAGCGGCTTGCGGCTGAAGGTCGGGATGATCTCGCTGACCACGCCGAAGGCGGGCAGGATCATGATGTAGACCTCGGGATGGCCGAAGAACCAGAAGATGTGCTGGAACATCACCGGGTCGCCACCACCGGCCGCATTGAAGAAGCTGGTGCCGAAGAACTTGTCGGTCAGCAGCATCGTCACCGCACCGGCCAGCACCGGCATCACCGCGATCAGCAGGAACGCGGTGATCAGCCAGGCCCAGCAGAAGATCGGCATCTTCAGCAGGTCGATGCCGGGCGCGCGCATGTTCAGCACCGTGGCGATGATGTTGATCGCGCCCATGATCGAACTGATGCCGGCCACGTGGATGGCGAACACGGTGAACGCCACGTTGTAGCCGCCCTGCAGCGACAGCGGCGGGTAAAGCGTCCAGCCACCGGCCGGCGCGCCACCGGGCAGCAGGAAGGTCAGCAGCAGCAGGCTGAAGGCCACCGGCAGCAGCCAGAACGACCAGTTGTTCATGCGCGGCAGCGCCATGTCCGGCGCGCCGATCTGCAGTGGGATCATCCAGTTGGCCAAGCCGACGAAGGCCGGCATCACCCCGCCGAAGATCATCACCAGCGCGTGCACGGTGGTCAGCTGGTTGAAGATTTCCGGACGGATGTACTGGATGCCGGGCTGGGCCAGTTCCAGCCGGATCAGCACGCTCATGAACGCGCCGATGACGAACATGATGAAGCTGAAACCCAGGTACAGCGTGCCGATGTCCTTGTGGTTGGTCGAGAAGAACCAACGCTCGAAGAAGCTCTGCGGGTGATGGTGATCGTCGTGCCCAACTGCCGAGTGCGCCATTGCAAAACACCTCTCAGGATCGGTTGTCGCCGCAGCCGCAATACGGCCGCGGGCAGTTACATCAGGCTCCGCTGGCCGCCGCCGCAGGCGTGTTGCCGGCCTCGGCGGCTGCCGGTGCCGTCGGCTGCGCCGGCATTTCACTGGCAGGTGCGGTGGGTTCGGCGGGCGCGGCAGGCGCTGCCGGTGCAGGCGCCGGTTTGCGCTGCGCCAGCCACTGCTTGAATTCTTCCTTGGACACCGCCTCGACCACGATCGGCATGAAGCCATGGTCCTTGCCGCACAGCTCCGCGCACTGGCCGCGGTAGACACCGGGCTGCTCGATGCTGGTCCAGGCTTCGTTGATGAAGCCGGGAATGGCGTCCTGCTTCCAGCCCAGCGCCGGCACCCACCATGCGTGGATCACATCGTCGGAGGTGATGACGAAGCGCACCTTGGTGTCCACCGGCAGTACCAGCCGGTTGTCGACATCCAGCAGGTAGTGCGGATGGCTCTCGCGGGTCGGTACCTTGCCACTCTGCCGCATGCGGTCGGACTCGCGGTCCAGGCGGCTGGTGAAGGTCACGTTCTCGCCCAGGTACTCGTACTTCCACATCCACTGGTAGCCGGTGACCTTGACCGTCATCTCGGCATCGCGGGTGTCGTACATCTTGATCAGGTTGGTCGTGGCCGGCCACGCCATCACCACCAGGATGATCACCGGGATCACCGTCCAGATGACTTCGGCCTTGGTGTTGTGGCTGAAGGTGGCAGCGACAGCGCCCTTGGACTTGCGGAACTTGAACATCGCGTAGGCCATCGCGCCGAACACGATCACGCCGATCACCGTACAGACGATCAGCGAAAGGTTGTTCGATTCCCAGGCCAGGCGCGAGGTCTGGGTCACCCCCTTGCCCATGTTCAACTGCCACGGCTTTGGATCGGCCGCCTGGGCCAGCACCGTCCCCGTCATCGACAGCAGGGCCCCCATCGCGGCGGCCATTGCAACGCACTTCGTGCCCCACCCTCTGCTTTGCTTCATTGCCTAGACCCTTAGCGTCGTCGGTTGCCGCCATCGCTGGCGGCGAGCAAATCTTCAAGCGTTTCAACAAGCGTTTGACGTTCGGCCGGCGCGAGGAAACTCCCCACCTCCACCTGCCGGCCGCTGGATGCCAGCCGGACCCTCTGGTCGTCGGTGAGCAGGCGCACCCAGTGCGGATGAGCCCGGAACACCGGCGATCCACCGGGCACGGGGATGACCTCCACGCACGCCGGCACTACCCGGATTTCCTCCTGCCGTTCACCGCTGCGCCACAACTCGCGCAACGCAGCTGCCAGCAACAGGCTGTACAGCAACGCGAACAGGGGGGCGAATGCGTTGCCGGCCACCCACCCGAAGGCGGACACCAGCCACATCACTCCCGACAACACAGCAAACAACAGGACGAACTGCCGGGCATCGAGCGCCCGTGGGGGACGCAGTCGCAGCTGCGTACCTGACCCATCCGGAGCTGTAAGCACCTCGATCATGTCGCAACCGCGTTCCTGCCGCGGGAAACGTCTCGATGGTAGCCCTGCCCTCTCGCCGGTAGCAAGGGTGCATTCACACTTTTTCCGATGCTGCAATACAGCATGGGCCCAGCGGAACGAATGACGAATTCGGCACAAAACGGCCCGACTTTGCTGAACACGCTGAATCCACCACCGCTAGGGGCTATCAGCATTCATGAAGGTGGCTGCGCGGGCCTTCCTGAAGTCGAAAAAATGATTAAAATCGCCAAGTTTTCCACTGGCCGGACCGGCATGAACGCACCCTCCTCTCCCATTGCCGCCAGCGACGCCCCGCGTCCCTCGGCGCTGCTGTCGCCGGAACTGCCGGCGTCCCCCAACCCGTTCCGCCAGGCCATCACCGATGGTTGGCTGAAGGACGAGGCCAGCCATGTGCGCGAACTGCTGGCGCAGGCACGCCTGCCGGCCGACGAGCAGGCCAAGGTGCAGGCGCTGGCCGCCGACCTGGTCGCCCGGGTGCGTGTGCGCGCCAAGGACCAGGGCGCGATCGAAGCCTTCATGCGCCAGTACGACCTGGGCAGCGAGGAAGGCGTGCTGCTGATGTGCGTGGCCGAGGCGCTGCTGCGCATTCCGGACCAGGAGACCGCCGACAAGCTGATCCGCGACAAGCTGGCCGATGCCGACTGGGAAAAACACCTGGGCGGCAGCGACTCGGTGCTGGTCAACGCCTCCACCTGGGGCCTGATGCTGACCGGCAAGCTGGTGCAGATGAACGACGCCACCCGCGCCGATGCGCCCAGCGCGTTCAAGCGCCTGGTCGGCCGCGTCGGTGAGCCGGTGGTACGCCTGGCCGTGCGCCAGGCGATGAAGATCATGGGCCACCAGTTCGTCATGGGCCGCACCATCGGCGAAGCGCTGGCACGCTCGCACAAGGGCGACAGCGCCAGCTACCGCTACTCGTTCGACATGCTCGGCGAAGGCGCGCTGACCATGAAGGACGCCCTGCGTTACCTGGAAGACTACCGTCGTGCGATCCACGCCATCGGTGGTGACCACAAGTCGCGCGGTGGCCGTGCCGATGGCGACGTCAACAACGCACCGGGCATCTCGATCAAGCTGTCGGCGCTGTACCCGCGCTACGAGCACGCCAAGCGCGCGCGCGTGCTGAAGGACCTGGTGCCCGGCGTGCTGGAACTGGCGCAGCTGGCCAAGAGCTACGGCATCGGCTGCACCGTCGACGCCGAAGAGTCCGATCGCCTGGAACTGTCGCTGGACATCATCGAGCAGGTGTTCGGCGATGCCTCGCTGGCCGGCTGGGATGGCTTCGGCGTGGTCGTGCAGGCTTACCAGAAGCGTACGCCGTACACGATCGACCACCTGGCCGACATGGCGCGTCGCGCCGGTCGTCGCCTGCAGGTGCGCCTGGTCAAGGGCGCCTACTGGGACGCCGAGATCAAGCGCGCGCAGATCGAAGGCTATGCCGGCTACCCGGTGTTCACCCGCAAGCAGAACACCGACGTGTCCTACCTGGCGTGTGCCAAGCGTCTGTTTACCCATGCCGACGCGATCTACCCGATGTTCGCCACGCACAACGCACACACCATCGCCGCAGTGCGCAGCATCGCCAACGGTGGCGTCTACGAGCACCAGAAGCTGCACGGCATGGGTGATGACCTGTACGCCGAAGTAGTGCCGGCCGATCGCCTTGGCCTGCCCTGCCGCGTGTACGCGCCGGTTGGTTCGCATGAAGACCTGCTGCCGTACCTGGTGCGTCGCCTGCTGGAAAACGGCGCCAACTCCAGCTTCGTCAACCGCATCACCGACGAGCGCGTGCCGATCGCCGACCTGGTCCGCGATCCGGTTGAGATGGTGTCCTCGTTCGAATCGATTCCGCATCCCAAGATCCCGCTGCCGGTTGACCTGCTGCGCAGCCAGAACCACGACAGGAAGAATTCCATGGGCGCCAACCTCGCCAACGACAACGAACTGCGCGCCTTGGCCGAGCAGCTCAACGCTGCAGTGAAGCCTTGGCAGGCCGCACCGCTGGTGCCGGGCGCGAACCCGACCGGTGCCTCGCTGCCGGTGACCAACCCGGCCGACACCCGTGAAGTGGTCGGCCAGTGGCAGGCGGCCGATGCCGCCACCGTGCAGAAGGCGCTGGCCAATGCCGTGGCCGCACAGCCGGCCTGGAACCGCACCCCGGCCGCCAGCCGCGCCGCCATCCTCGAGCACGCCGCTGACCAGCTGGAAGCGCGCATGCCCGAATTCATGGCGCTGTGCGTGAAGGAAGCCGGCAAGAGCCTGCCCGACGGCATCGCCGAAGTACGCGAAGCCGTGGACTTCCTGCGCTACTACGCCAAGCAGGCACGCGAGCAGTTCAGTCACGCCGAGAAGCTGCCCAGCCCGACCGGCGAATCCAACGAACTGCAGCTGCATGGCCGCGGCGTGTTCGTCTGCATCAGCCCGTGGAACTTCCCGCTGGCGATCTTCCTGGGCCAGGTGGCTGCCGCACTGGCCGCCGGCAACAGCGTGATCGCCAAGCCGGCCGAGCAGACCAACCTGATCGGCTACTACGCAGTGAAGCTGCTGCACGATGCCGGCGTGCCGGCTGACGTGGTGCAGTACCTGCCGGGCGATGGCGCCACCGTCGGCGCCGCGCTGACCGCCGACCCGCGCGTGGCCGGTGTGGCCTTCACCGGCTCCACCGACACCGCCCGGGCGATCAACCGCGCGATGGCTGCACGCGATGCCGCCATCGGCGTGCTGATCGCCGAGACCGGCGGCCAGAACGCCTTCATCGCCGACTCCTCGGCACTGCCGGAACAGCTGGTCAAGGACGCCATCGGTTCGGCCTTCACCTCGGCCGGCCAGCGCTGCTCGGCCGCGCGCGTGCTGTTCGTGCAGGACGACATCGCCGACAAGGTGATGACCATGCTGGCCGGTGCGATGAAGGAACTGAAGGTCGGCAACCCCGGTCTGCTGTCCACCGACGTCGGCCCGGTGATCGACGCCGATGCACTGAAGATCCTGCAGGACCACGCCGCGCGCATGGACCGCGAAGCGCGCCTGATCGCTGCGGCCGAACTGTCCGCCGAAGCGGCCAACGGCACCTTCTTCGCACCGCGTGCGTACGAACTGAAGGACCTGGGCCAGCTGCAGAAGGAAATCTTCGGGCCGGTCCTGCACGTGATCCGCTGGAAGGGCGACCAGCTCGACGCGGTGATCGACCAGATCAACGCCACCGGCTATGGCCTGACCCTGGGCGTGCATTCGCGCATCGACGAAACCGTCGACCGCATCAGCAACGGCGTCCACGTCGGCAACGTCTACGTCAACCGCAACCAGATCGGTGCGGTGGTCGGCGTGCAGCCGTTCGGCGGCCAGGGCCTGTCCGGCACCGGCCCCAAGGCCGGCGGCCCGCACTACCTGCTGCGCTTCGCCACCGAAAAGACGGTGACGGTGAACACCACCGCCGCCGGCGGCAACGCCTCGCTGCTGACCCTGGGCGACTGATCCCAGGCGTCATGCAGTAAACGAAAAACCCCGCGAAAGCGGGGTTTTTTCATGTTGGGCGGATGCGGGCCTGCCAGCCCCTGGCAGCTCATTCCGCCACCACACTGAACCGGTTGTCCGCACGCCTCACCAATTCCTCCAGCACCCGCGCGATACGCATCTCCAGGTCACCTTCCAGCAGCACGTATTCCATCCCACGCGCCTGCAACTGCTGCAGATACCACGCGTGTTGCTGCATGCGGAATTCCTCGCCCACACGCGTCCCATCCTGCTCGAACGGGATATCCGGGGCGCACAGGAACAGCAGGTCGTACGCACGCGCCGCGGCCCGCTGCAGTGGTTCGGGCGCAGTGCCGAACATCCAGCCGCTGTAGCCCAGCGTCACCAACGGCGTGGTATCGCAGAACACCCAGCGATATGCATGCTGCGCGGCCTGGTGCTCGTGCTGCGGCTGGGTCGCAGCGATACGCAGCAGATCCTGCGCCTGCAGCTCGCCGCCCTGCTGCTCCCACAACGTACGCCCGAACTCCGGCACCCATGCCGTACCCAGGCGCTCGGCCAGCACCCGCGCCAGCGTGCTCTTGCCCGTTGACTCACCGCCGATGAAGGCCACCCGCTGCACATGGTCGGCATAGACCGACCGGCTCAGGCCCTGTCGATGCGCATGCGGATCGGCGCGCAGTTCGGTACCACTGGCCTGACCGATGTCGGTCGAACGCTCCAGCCGATGGTGCTGCACCGGCGCATTGAAATGCTGCGCCAGGGCTGCAGCGAAACCATCGCCGTAGTCTTCACCGGTGAAAACAGCCTGCACCGGTCCGCCAAACAACGCCGCGCACAGCCATGCGGTGAACGCGCGTTGCACCTGCTCACTGTCCTTGTCCTGCGGCAGCGCACGTACGGGAACACCCTGTTGCCTGCACAACGCCGCCAGCCGCGCATCATCCAGCACCGCCACCGTCGCTTGCGGAAAGCGCGCGCGCAGCCAGCGCTCGCGGCGCTCTGCGCTGTAGCCGGCAAAGCCCGGCTGCGACCAGCCGATCACCAGCAGCTGGGTGCAGCGGGCAGAAGCAAATTCGATCAGGCGCTCGTGGCCGAGGTGGAGCGGGCAGAACTTGCCGACCACCAACCCGCGCGGTACCCGCTCAGGCAATGCCATCGGCCGCCCTGCCCGTATCCGCTTTGGCGCGCATCAGGTGCCGCCAGTGACGCAGCGCCACCAGCGCGTTGATCCAGAAACCGACGTACAGGATCGAGGTCAGTTGCAGCCCGCGGCTGTAGTACAGCGGCACCGCGATGGTGTTGACCAGCAGCCACACCCACCACGATTCCAGCTTGCGCCGCATCATCAGGATCTGTGCGATCACGCTCAGCACCAGCACCGCCGAGTCGATGTAGGGCGCATACGCATTGGTCAGCCGGGTCAGCATCCAGCCGTAACCGAAGGTCGCCAGCACCGCCAACGGCAGCAGCCAGCTCCACGCGCGTGCTGGCAAGCGGGTGATGGGCAACGGCGCGCCATGGTCACCACGCAGCCACTGCCACCAGCCGAACACGCTGATGACCACGAAGAAGAACTGCAGGACCATGTCCGCGTACAGGTGGGAGCGCTCGAACACCGCAGCGAACAACGCGCAGCCGACGATGCCCAGCCACCACGTATGCACGTTGTTGCGGCCGGCCAGCAGGATCGAGCCGGCAACGGCGATGTTGGCAGCCAGCTCCAGCTGGAAGTTCGGGTCGGACAGGTTCATCGCGCTATTGTCGCGTAGATCCGCGCCCCGCGGGATTGAGCCAGTAGATCCACGCCATGCGTGGATGGAAATCAAGCGCGCACGCGCACCAGCAGCCGGGGCGCTGCGCTACCCCAGCGGCCCAGTTGATGGTGCGGCGCCATCACAGGCGCGAGCCAATCCGGTGCTTCGATATCCCAGGTCACGCCATCGAACGGATGCGGCCAAGGCGTTCCCTGCGGATTCGGCGAATGCAGGAACAGCGCGCTCTGGCCGCTATCCGGCGCCAACACCACCCAGCACTGGGTGTCCTGCCGCCTGCAGGCCACCGCGCGCTCGAGCAGCCGCAGCAACGCGGCGGCAACGGCGGTGCGATCACTGCCGTGGCGATTGCCACGCCCCTTCCAGTCCAAGTGGGTATGCCAGTAGTCGAACCATTCCGATGCGAGCGCATCCTGCAGCGCCACGGTGGCCCTCGCCTCTTCGGCGGCCCAGTAGCGGGTCATCTTCTTCAGGTATCGGCGATCGGCCATCAGGCCATTGTCGCGTAGATCCACGCCATGCGTGGATGCAGATCCCCGGAAAAAAGAAGCCCCGCTTGCGCGGGGCCTCCTTCGTACTGCTTCAGGCAATCGCCGGAATCAGAACTTGTACTGCATCGACGCAGCCAGCACGTCGCCGGTGACCTTGTACTTGCCGACAACGTTGTTGGCGGTAGCGGAGGTCGAGTTGATGTTCGGATCCTTGGTGAACAGGTGGGTGTAGCCCACGCTGTATTCCATCTTCTCCGACGGCGCCCAGGTCAGGCCCAGCGACAGCCACTTGCGGGTGGTATCCGGCACGCGGACGTCACGGTGGGCGTCGGTGGTCGGGGTCTGGTCATAGGCCAGACCGCCACGCAGGGTCAGCTGCTCGTTCAGACGGTACTCGGTACCGATCGAAGCGAAGGTGGTGTCGCGGTAGTGGAACGGCAGCACGCTGTCGGGCTGGTTGGAGTCGTAGTCGACGCGCACTTCGTCGAACTTGCTCCATGCGGTGCGCGACACGTCGGCCATGATCTTCCACTGGTCGTTCACGCGGTGCGTGAAGCTGACGGTGGCGCTGGCCGGCAGGGTGATGGTCGCGCGGCCGTTGCTGTCAACGAAGGTGCCCGGAGCAGCCTGCGCCAGGAACGCGGCAGCAGCCGGGGTCATGGTGAAGTCGGCCTTGCCGTCGGTGATCTTGTGTTCGACTTCCGAGCGGTAGCTGAAGGCGATGTTGGTGCCTTCCACCGGGCTGACGGTCATGCCCAGGGTGTAGCCGACGGACACTTCGTCGCCCTTGATGCGCAGGTAACCATCAGCGGTACCCGGCGAGAAGCCGAGCTGTGCGGCCTGGCGGCCAGCGGCCTGGGCAGCGGCCTGGGCCTGTGCCGGGGTGCGGCCAGCGGCCAGTGCAGCGGCGGCAGCGCGCTGCTGGGCGCTGGCGTTGATGGCGGTACCGCCGTCGACGGCGCTGGTCAGGTCGACATTCAGGCGCTCGGCGAACACCGACGCACCGAACGACAGGTACGGGTTGACGTCGTAGGAGAAGGCCGCACCCAGGTCGATGGCCTGCAGTTCGGTCTTGACGCCGTTGTAGCGGCCGACCCAGTCACGGTCGTATTCGGTCTTGAAGCCGAACGGCACGGTCAGCGACACGCCGAAGTGCATGTTGTCCTTCTCGCCGAACGGCACGTGGAAGTACGCGGCCGGAACCGGAGCGATCATGCCGGCGTCGCCGCCGTTGCCGCCGGAAATCGGAGCGCCGTTGGCATAGCGGCCTTCGCCGCGGAACTTGGCGCCGAAGCTGATGGCGCTGACGTCACCCTGGATCTGGGTGCCTTCCAGCAGGCGCATCGAGGCCGGGTTGGTAGCGACCACCGAGGCATCGCCTTCGGCAGAGGTGGAACCAGCGAAGGCGCGGCCCAGGCCCTTGGCGCTGTTTTCCTTCAGCTGGAAGGCGGCGGCATTGGCGTCGGCGGCGGCCAGCGCACCGGCAACGCCGACGGCCAGCAGGGTCAGGCGGGCAATGGTAGAAGCAGTTTGCATCGTAGTTCTCTCTCCGGTAAGCGGTGATGGTGCTCTAAGTGCGCCTGCGCCCGACAGGCCGGATGGCCTTTCGAAGCGCGCCGGATTCCCCTCCCGACATACGACGCCGTATGCGAGTATTACCCAGAGCCGTTAATGAAACAATAACAGCGCTGGCGCATTCTTCGTCGCAAAAGCTGAACAGGCTCCTTCCCCGCCAAAAGCGCCCGCACGCTAGGCTAGTGCCATGTTTGTCTCCCTCCCCTCGCGCAAGAAGGCGACCCTGCGCTGGGCTACACCCGTGCTGTTTGCGGCACTGTGGCTGGCATTCCTGTGGTCGATCTCGCGCCCGGACGATGCCCGCGGAAGCCTGTGGCTGGACTGGGGCGCCCTGTCCACCGGCCTGACCCACCCGCTGGACTGGTGGGCAACGCTGCAGGACGGCAGCGTGCTGCGCCTGTTCACCGCCCTGTTCCTGCACGCCGACTGGTCGCACCTGCTGGGCAACCTGGTGTTCCTGCTGATCTTCGGCCTGCCGGCCGAGCGGGTGCTGGGCCCGTGGCGGTTGCTGCTGCTGTTCCTGGTGGGCGGGGCGATCTCCAACCTGGTCGCGATCTACACCATGGGCAGCCCGGACCAGATCATCATCGGCGCCAGCGGTGCGGTGTCGGCGCTGATCGGTGCCTATCTGGCGCTGTTCCCCGGCGCGCGCCTGGGCGTGGTGATCCCGCTGGGGCTGTTCCTGGAGTTCGTGCGCGCCCCGGCCTATCTGCTGATCGGTGTGTGGGCGGCGCTGCAGGTGGTGTTCGCCTACATCGGCCCGACCTTCGGCATGGTCGCTTGGTGGGCGCACATCGGGGGCTTCGTGTTCGGCGTGGTGTACGGCATGTACGTGCGCGCGGCGATCGCGCGGCGTCTGCGCAAGCGGCACGGGTTCTAGCGTCCGCTTGCTGAATTCTGCGAAACGCCCGAGCCATGCTCGGGCGGTGTCCGCACATCAGTCGAGCATGGCTCGACGCTACGCAATCAAGGCTTGGCCGGGATCTCTGCAGGCTTGGCTTCGGGCTTGGCTTCGGGCTTCGCTTCCGGCTTTGCTTCAGCCTTGGGCTCCGCCTTCGGTGCAGGCTTGGCGGCGGCCTTTGCTGCCCTGTCCGCTTCGGCCTTCGCAGCTTCTGCCTTCAAGCGCGCCGCAACCGAACCCGGGTTCTTCAGTTCGGCCAGTGCATCGTTGATCGGGCCATCGCCCGGCAACACGGCGCCTGCGTGGTAGCCCTCGGTACCTTCCTCGTCACCGCGCAGGTGGCCCGGCAGCGTCGCTTCACTGTAGTCACTCAGGCTGGCCGGCAATGCCTCGTCTTCCGGACGCGGTGCTGCCTTCAGTTCCACTTCCGGCACGATACCGGTGGCCTGGATCGATTTACCGCTGGGTGTGTAGTAGCGCGCCGTGGTCAGCTTCACCGAATCGCCGTTGTCCAGCGGCAGCACGGTCTGCACCGAGCCCTTGCCGAAGGTGCGGCTGCCGATCACGCGCGCGCGCTTGTTGTCGCGCAGTGCGCCGGCCAGCACTTCCGATGCACTGGCCGAACCGGCATCGACCAATACCACCACTGGCGCGCCCTTCAGCAGGTCGCCCGGGGTTGCGTCGAAGCGTGCATCGCTGATGCTGATGCGGCCGCGGGTGCTGACGATGTTGCCCTTGTCGAGCAGATCATCGGCCACCTGCACCGCAGCGGTCAGCAGACCACCCGGATTGCTGCGCAGATCCAGCACCAGCCCCTTGAGGTTGCCGCCGGACTGCTTCTGCAGCTGCTGCAGGTGCTTCTGGAAATCAGAGCCGGTGTCGGCCTGGAACGTGCTCAGGCGGATGTAGCCATAACCCGGTTCCAGCAGGCGGCTGCGCACGCTGGTCACGCGGATCGTCTGCCGGGTCAGGCTGACGTCGAAGGGCTTGGGCTTGCCGTCGCGGACGATGGTCAGCACCACCTTGCTGCCGGCCGGGCCACGCAGCGGTTCGCTGGCATCGATCGCGCTGATCGGCTTGCCATCGATGGCGATGATCAGGTCGCCGGCGAGGATGCCGGCCTTGGCCGCCGGCGTGTCGTCGATCGGCGAGATCACCTTCATGCTGGCATTGTCCGGCTGCTGCTGCAGCTCCACGCCGATGCCTTCATAGGCGCCATTGGCCTGTTCGTCGAACGCCTCGGCATCTTCCTTGTTGAAGTAGGTGCTGTGCGGATCGAGGTCGAGCAGCAGGCCGCGCACAGCCGACTGCATCAGCTTGTTGTCATCGACCGGATCGACGTAGGCCGCGCGCACCGCGTTGTAGACGGCCACGAAGCGCCGGATATCGTCCAGCGGCACCTTCGAGGTCACCGCCTCCTCGCTGCTCGCCGCCTTCCCGGGAGTTTCCTTCAACGGGACGGGGGCGGTCTGCTGTGCCCAGGACAGGGCCGGCAACAGAGCCAGCAAGAGGGTGGCGGTACGGGCTGCGCGCATGGATCACTCCTGTCGACGATGGCATCGTGCCCAAGGCACATGCACCGATTATGCGCGAAGCGTGGCTAAATTCCCGTTGAATCCGCCCTGCTGCGGCCAGGCGGAATTCAGCGCCGCTGCAGCCAGCTGTCCGGATTGACCGGTTGCCCGCCGCGGCGCAGTTCGAAGTACAGCGCCGTCACGCCCTGGCCACCGGAGTTGCCGACCTTGGCCACTGCATCGCCACGGCTGACCCGCGCACCGGCATCTTTCAGCAGGGTGTCGTTGTGCGCGTACAGGCTCATGTAGCCGTTGCCATGGTCGACGATCAGGATCATGCCGTAGCCGGTCATCCAATCGGAGAACACCACGGTACCGTCGGCCACGGCGGTGACGGTGCTTCCGGCGGGTGCGCCGATCAACACGCCACTGCTGGTACGGCCATCCGGCAGCTTGCCGCCATAGCGGGCCAGCAGATTGCCCGACAGTGGCCAGCCCAGGCCACCCACCTTGGGCGCTGGTGCCGAGGCCACGGCCGGCGGGATCTTGGTTGCCGGTGCCGGACGGCCTTCGGCCTTGGCCTGGCGTGCGGCCTTTTCGGCAGCGGCCTTCTCCGCAGCGGCCTTGCGGGCGGCGGCACGGCGCTCGGCCTCGGCACGGGCCGCCGCAGCGCGCAGGTTGGCCAGCAAGGTTTCCAGCGCCTTGGCGTCCTGGCCCAGTGCCTGTTCCTTCTCGCGCTTGTCCTTGAAGCGCTCTTCCAGCGAAGCGACGGTCTGCGCACGCTCGCGACGGTCCGATGCGAGCGTGGCGACCTGCTGCTTCTGGTCGCGGTGAGTGCCCTGCAACTGCTGTTGGCGCTGGGCGATCTGTGCCTGCAGCGTCTCCAGTTCCTTGAGGTCGGCCGTCAGCGTGGTGATACGCTGCGCGCGCTCGCGCTGCAGGTAGCGGTGATAGGCCAGCGCACGGTTGGCATCGGCCACCGTGTCCTGCGAAAGCAGCAGCTTCAACGGCGCGTGGTTGCCAAGCTGGTAGGCCGCGCGCAGCAGTCCGGCCAGTTCGCGATTCTGCTTTTCCAGGTTGGACTGCAGTGCATTGCGCCGCTGTTCGGCCTGGGCCAGCGCTTGGGTCTGCTCGCGCAGCGCCGATTCGGTCTGGGCCAGCGCACGACCACTGCGTGCCACCTTTTCATCGGCCTCGCGCAGCTGCTGTGACGCCTGTCCGCGCTGGCCCTCGATCTGCCGGCGCTCCTGCGCCACGCCCTTCAGTTCGGTGCGCAGCTTCTGCAGCTTGCGTTCGGCCTCGCGGGCCGAAGAGGTCTGCGCCGCACCCGGCAATGGCAGCGCCAGGGCCAGCGCCATTCCCAGCAACAGGCAACGTCCACCGCGCAGGGTGGCGATGTGATGCCGGCGTGAGGGGAAGACGTTGTTGCGCAAGGGCTTTCCAGTGACTTCAGGCAGATGCGGAGACGTGCAGGGAATGGTGACATCTCCGCACGCGGCCTGCCAGCCGCACAACAACGAGGTTCCCATGAAAGCTCTCTCCATTCCGCTGCTGTTGGGCATTGCGCTGGCCAGTGGCCCGGCCTGGGCCCAGGCAGACGTGAGCAAGGTCAACGGCAGCATCAGCGCCGATCCGGGCCAGCGCTACGGCAAGCTGGACACCGTCAATGGTGGCATCCGTGTCGGCGAAGGCGTGGAAACCGGCAGCATCGACACCGTCAACGGCGGCGTCAAGGTCGCCGATCGTGCGCGCACGGGCAGCATCGAGACCGTCAACGGCGGCATCCGCCTGGGTCGCGAAGTGACGGCCCACGGCGATGTCAGCACGGTCAACGGCAGCATCTTCAGCGACCAGGGCAGCCAGATCGAAGGCGGCGTGGAAACCGTCAACGGTGGCATCGGCCTGGTCGGCAGCCGCGTGCGCAAGGACGTGGAGACCGTCAACGGCGACATCACCGTCGGCATCGGCTCACAGGTCGGCGGTGGCGTGCATGTGCGCAAGCCGAACTTCAGTGTCTCGCTGACGGCCAGTCGCAAGCCGCGGGTCATCATCGGGCCGAATGCCGTGGTCAACGGCAGCCTGCTGTTCGAGCGCGAGGTGGTGCTGTACGTCCACCGCAGTGCGCGCATCGGCCCGGTCACCGGCGCCGATCCGATCCCCTTCGATACCGATACCGCCCCGGCCGACTGAGCCTGCGGCTTGGGCGATACTCCCCGCTACCGGTCGCGCGTGCTGCGTGGCCGTCCCTTGTGTTTCCAGGAACCGATGATGCCCCGCAAACTCCTCCTGTGCCTGGCCGCCGCGGCCGCGCTCAGCGCCTGCAAAGGCGAAGACACCCCGGCTCCGGCGCCCAGCGTCGACAGCGCCGCCAAGCCGGCCACGCACACCTTCTCAGCGGCGATCAACGCCGCCGACTTCGCCGAGATGGTGAAAACCCTGGCCTCTGACGAGTTCGAAGGCCGCTCGCCCGGCAGCAAGGGCGAAGAACTGACGGTCAACTACATCCGCGACCAGATGCAGCGCATCGGCCTGCAGCCCGGCAACGGCGACAGCTGGTTCCAGGACGTGCCGATGACCGAGACCACGGCCGATGAATCGACCGTGCTCACCCTCACCCAGGGCGGCAAGACCCGCGAACTGAAGTTCGGCACCGACATGGTGGTGGGCACCCGTACCGGCCAGACAGAAGTGAAGGTCGATGCCAGCGACCTCGTCTTCGTCGGCTACGGCGTGGATGCGCCGGAGCAGAAGTGGAACGATTACGCCGGCCAGGACTGGAAGGGCAAGACGGTGGTCATGTTCGTCAACGACCCGGGCTTCCATGTCGATAACGAAAAGCTGTTCGACGGCAAGCGCATGACCTACTACGGCCGCTGGACCTACAAGTTCGAGGAAGCTGCGCGCAAGGGAGCTGCTGCCGCGCTGATCGTCCATGACACCGCAGGCGCTTCGTACGGCTGGGACGTGGTGAAGAACTCCTGGGCCGGCCCGCAGTACGACCTGCCGGCCAAGGACGATGCGGAGCCGCGCCTGCCGGTACAGGGCTGGTTGAGCGCCGACGCGGCCAAGGCCCTGTTCGCCGGCGCCGGGCTGGATCTGGACCGGGCCTACAAGGACGCCAGCAAGCCCGGCTTCAAGCCGGTACCGCTGAAGGCAACCGCTTCGGTGGACCTGAAAAGCAAGGTCGCGCAGAAGCAGTCGCGCAACGTGGTGGGCGTGCTGCCTGGCAGCAAGCGTGCCGACGAGGCCGTGCTGTACATGGCGCACTGGGATCACCTCGGCAAGCACGAGGGCGAACAGGGCGACAACATCTACAACGGTGCCGTCGACAACGCGACCGGCGTGGCCGGCATCCTTGAGGTGGCCGAAGCGATGGCCCATCAGGAACCGAAGCCGGAACGTTCGGTGGTGTTCCTGGCGGTGACCCTGGAAGAATCCGGCCTGCTGGGTTCGAAGTACTACGTCGCCCACCCGACCTTCCCGCTGGACAAGATCGCTGGTGTCATCAACATCGATGCGATGTCGGTGGCCGGTCGTGCCAAGGACGTGACGGTGACCGGCTTCGGCAGTTCGGAGCTGGAAGACATCCTCAAGCCTCTGGCTGCAGCCCAGGATCGCACCCTGCACGGCGAGACCTCGGTGCAGAGCGGCTTCTACTTCCGTTCGGATCACTTCAATTTCGCCAAGGCGGGTGTGCCGGCGCTGTATGCCGACGGCGGTGAGGACCTGCGCGACGGCGGTGTCGAGGCTGGCCGCAAGGCGGCCGCCGACTACGGTTCCAACCGTTACCACGGCCCGAAGGACGAGTATGACCCGGCCACCTGGAAGCTGGATGGCACGGTCGAGGACCTGCAGCTGATGTATGGCGTCGGCAAGGAACTGGCCGGCGGCGATCGTTGGCCCAACTGGTACGAAGGCAATCCGTTCAAGGCTGCCCGCGACACGATGATGAAGGCCAAGGCACCGGCCGCTGCGGCGAAGTAAGTCCCCCAGCCGTTGAGTTCCAAAGAAAGCGGCGCCCTTGGGCGCCGCTTTTTTGTGCGTGAGTGCTGGGACCCGGTAGTGCCGGCCGCTGGCCGGCTGGCACTTGCAGCCGCGTGATGTTCATGAGGTTGCCGGCCAGCGGCCGGCACTACCTTCAGTTTCTCGCGCGCAAAGAAAAACCCCGCTGCGTGAGCAGCGGGGTTTTTGGATGTAAACCCTGGCGATGACCTACTCTCGCATGGCTTAGGCCACACTACCATCGGCGCAGCTACGTTTCACTTCCGAGTTCGGGATGGGATCGGGTGG
>NZ_JAVDSR010000011.1:0-159256 GCF_031455455.1 Stenotrophomonas sp. 1337
GCCACGCATGGCGTGGATTCACCGTTTCATCGGGCCTGGATCATGTCCGGCAGAACTCTTCGCGGTAGGTAGTGCCGCGGGCACGTCCTCGACCGGCACAGTAGATCCACGCCATGCGTGGATGAATTTCTGTGCAGGCCGCAGGGAGCGTAGCCACGCATGCCGTGGATTCACCGTTTCATCGGGCCGCCGGGCACACGCCGTTTCGACCATGCCCGGCAGAAATCTTCCTTCCTCGCGGTATCGGCAATCTGTGCGGCACTCCAATGCCGGGTGATCCAGATCGCCAACGCGGTGCTGCTCAGATGCCAGCGCAGCATGTCGTGCTGCGGCTGCCGCCACAGGTGGCGGCGTGCAACCCAGAACGCTTCGCGCTCGATATCAGTCGCTTTCTTCAGCGCTCCAGGATCGAAGAACCGCGTCGTGAAGCTCCATGGATTCATCGGTTGGTGCCCCATGCGCGGCTCACCGCTGCATGCGGCCACACCACTGGGCGCGCGATCAGCCGGCTGCGGCCAGCCTTCTACCATCGCCAGCCCCAGCAGGTACAGTAGGCCGGGCAGCAGCGCGATACCGGCTGCCAGCAGGACGACCGAGAGCCACGCTTTACCGGCGGCGCGCATTGCTCATTTCGCCTTCGGCTTCGGGTACCACAGCGCGTTGACGATGACCCAGCGCTGCTCGAAGCGGCCCATGTGGAAGTAGTCGACGAACCACGGGGTTTCCAGCCGCACCGATGCGGCGTTGCCGGTCACGTCCAGCACCGTGCAGCGGCGATCCCATTGATCTTTCGGGGTCTTCAACGCGCCCAGCTTCGTCAACGCAACCAGCTCTTCCTTCGACATCCGGCGCAGGCCCAGGCGTTCGTCCGGTGTATCACCGAGCACCGCACGTTTGGCCAGGTCCGGATGCAGGGAACGGGCGACGCGCTGCGGGTCGGCCTCCAGCTGGCCATCCACGTAGTCATGGCAGGTGGCTTCGATGGCTGCGATCGTGGCGGCGTCGGCGGCGGGGCTTGCTGCTGCGGAAAGTGCGAACAACAGGGCAACGGTGGACATCCGGGTCTCCAGCGCTGAGGGCTGGGCGATCATGGCATGGCCGGATGCGCCCCATCCACGCATGGCGTGGATCTACTGCAACAGCCACGCCAGTTTGCGTTCGCGCGGCTGCCGCTTGAGCTCCCATTCGGCACGCGAGGCCGCTGCCCGGTCCGGGTACTCACGCACCGCCAGGACCCGCAGTGGCGGCCGCGACCGGGTGTAGCGGGCCCCCTTGCCGGCCTGGTGGGCAGCAAAACGGGCCTGCACGTCGGTGCTGATGCCGGCGTAATAGCTGCCGTCGCGGCATTCGAGCAGGTACAGGAACCACGGGCGGGAGGGCGAAACCATTGCCGGATTATGCCGTGCTGCACTGCAGCGGATATACTGGCGACCGAATGCAGGAGAGAGGCGCCGCGCTGGCGCCCGCCGAAGGCGCAGGCTCCCATGATCGCTCAGGCCGGTGGGCTGGAATCCCACCAACCATGCATTCGACTCGCCGAGCTGGAGAGAGGTCACCGGGCACGCCCGGGACGATCCGCCGAAGGGGCACGCGGCTCACGCCGCTGAACTCTCAGGCAAAAGGACAGCGGGAGCGGCACCGGTCATCGTCATCCCGTCATTGCGCAGGCAGTGGCGGTATGTGCGCATGGCCGGCCCCACCGCGCCCGGAGCCTGTCCCATGCTGCTGTCCATCATCTACCTGATCGCCATTTCCGCCGAAGCCATGACCGGTGCCCTGTCTGCCGGCCGCCGCCGCATGGACCTGTTCGGCGTGGTGATGATCGCCTGTGTCACCGCCCTCGGTGGCGGCTCGCTGCGCGACATCCTGCTTGGCCACTATCCGCTGGGCTGGGTGAAACACCCTGAGTACCTCGGCTTCACTGTGTGCGCCGCACTGATCGCCACCTGGGTGGCGCGCTGGATGCACCACTTCCGCCGCACCTTCCTGGTGCTGGACGGGCTGGGCCTGATCGCCTTCACGCTGATCGGCTGCTCGATCGCGCGCGAGGCCGGCCATGCACTGCCGATCGTGCTGATCGCCGGCATGCTCACCGGCGCCTTCGGCGGCGTGCTGCGCGACATCCTCTGCAACGAGGTGCCGTTGATCTTCCAGAAAGAGCTGTACGCCATCATCTCGCTGCTGACCGGTGCGGTGTATCTGCTGTTGCTGCACTGGGGCGTGGCCGATGCCACGGCGATCCTGTGCTGCCTGGGTGGTGGTTTCGCCGTGCGTCTGCTGGCGATCCATTACCGCTGGGAAATGCCCAAGTTCGTGTACCACGACGAAGTACATTGAGCGCTGGCCGGCACTACCGGCGGGGTGGCATGACCAAGGTCACGCGGCGACCGCCCGCGTAAACCGCTACCATTGGCGCCCCGTCGCACGCGCGACGGCATCCAGCCACGCCGCGCCTGCGGCCCCGCCAGACAATCCCCCTCCCCCGCTGCCCGTGGCCCTTCGTGGTGCCGACGGGCCCGCATGACCCTGCGTGCACGCAGGGCGCAGGATGCCCATGTCTGTCGCCGAAAACTCCCGCTCACGTCGTGCCCGCCTGCTGCTGGTCGTTGCCGGTCTTGCCCTTGTCGCTGGCCTGGCGTGGTGGCTGTGGCCCCGGGCCGAGGCGGGCAGTGGCGAAGCCGGCAGCGGCAAGACGGTGCCTGTACGCATCGCCCTTGCCAGCGCCGAGCCGCTGGTGCTGCGGATGAAGGCGGTCGGTACGGTCACTCCGCTGCACAGCGTGGTGGTGCGCAGCCGCGTGGACGGCGAACTGATGCGCCTGCATTTCCAGGAAGGTCAGCAGGTCAACGCCGGCGACCTGCTGGCACAGATCGATCCCCGCCCCTACCAAGTGAAGCTTGCGCACGCGCAGGGTACGCAGCAGCAGAACCTGGCCGAGCTGGAGAATGCCGAGCGCCAGCTGCAGCGCTACCGCGAACTGCAGCGACAGAACTACGTGTCGGCACAGGAACTGAGCGACCAGCAGAGCAAGGTGCGGCAGCTGCAGGGGCGCCGCCTCAGCGACCAGGCATCGGTGGACGAAGCACGCCTGCAGTTGCAGTACACGCGCATCATCGCCCCGGTCAGCGGCCGTGTCGGCCTGCGCCGGCTGGACGTAGGCAACCTGGTGCACGCCAGCGATACCGAAGGCCTGGTCACGCTGGCGCAGACGGCGCCGATCAGCGTGCTGTTCACCGTGCCCGAGCCGGAGCTTCCCGCCCTGCTCGATGCGGTGCAGGCGCAGCCGGCGCTGGCGGTGGAAAGCTGGGACCGCGAAGAACGACGGCAGCTCGCCAGCGGCACCCTGTCCAGCGTCGACAACCGCATCGATACCGCCACCGGCACGCTGAAGCTGCGCGCGCAGTTCGACAACGCCGACCAGGCGCTGTTCCCCAACCAGTTCGTCAATGTGCGCCTGCAGCTGGGTGAGCATCCCGCGCTGCTGATTCCCGATGCCGCCGTGCAGTTCGGCAGCCAGGGCAACTACGTGCACATCGTCGACAAGGACAACAAGGCACAACGTCGCTCGGTGGTGCTCGGTCCGGCCGACGCCGGACGCGTGGCGGTGCGTTCCGGCCTGGTGGCTGGTGACAAGGTGGTGATCGAAGGCATCGACGGGCTGGAAGACGGCACCGCGGTGGAGATCATCACCGAGGAGGCATCGACCAGGGCCGGCGCATGAACCTCTCGCGCGCCTTCATCCTGCGCCCGGTCGCCACGACCCTGCTGATGGTGGCGCTGCTGCTGTCCGGGGTACTGGCCTATCGCCTGCTGCCGGTGGCGGCGCTGCCGCAGGTCGACTATCCGATCATCCAGATCACCACGCTGTACCCCGGTGCCAGCCCCGAGCTGACCACGCGCACCATCACCGCGCCGCTGGAGCGCCAGCTCGGGCAGATCCCCGGCCTGAAGCAGCTGTCGTCCACCAGTTCCGGGGGAGCGTCGGTGATCACCCTGCAGTTCGGCCTGGAGGTGTCGCTGGGCGTGGCCGAACAGGACGTGCAGGCGGCGATCAACGCCGCCGGCAGCTTCCTGCCCGGCGACCTGCCGGTGCCGCCGGTGTATCGCAAGGTCAATCCGGCCGACACGCCGATCCTGACCCTGGCGGTGACCTCGCAGGGCCTGTCACTGCCGCAGGTGCATGACCTGGTCGACACCCGCATCGCGCAGCGGCTGGCGCAGTTGCCGGGCGTGGGCCTGGTCAGCCTGGCCGGTGGCCAGCGTCCCGCCGTGCGCATCCAGGTCAATCCGGCCGCGCTGGCCGCCAACAACCTGGGCATGGACCACATCCGCACAGCGATTGCCGCAGCCAACGTCAACCTGCCCAAGGGCAGCTTCGATGGCCCGATCCGTGCGGTGATGCTCGATGCCAACGACCAGATGCGCAGCGTTGCCGAGTACCGCGCACTGGTGCTGGCCTGGCGTGAGGGCGCACCGCTGCGGCTGGGCGATGTGGCCACCATCACCGACGGCGCCGAGAACCGCCAGCTGGCGGCATGGAGCGGCACCACCCCGGCGGTGCTGGTGAACATCCAGCGCCAACCCGGCGCGAACGTCATCGCCGTGGTCGGACAGGTGCGTGCGTTGCTGCCGCAGCTGCAGGCCACGCTGCCGGCCGGCGTGCAGATGACCGTGCTCAGCGACCGCACCGAATCGATCCGCGCGTCCGTGCGCGGCGTACAGAAGGAACTGGCGCTGGCCATCGCGCTGGTGGTGCTGGTCACCTGGGTATTCCTGCGCAACCTGCCGGCTACGCTGATTCCCAGCGTGGCGGTGCCGCTGTCGCTGATCGGCACATTTGCGGTGATGCTGCTGGCCGGCTATTCGCTCAACAACCTCACGCTGATGGCGTTGACCATTGCCACTGGCTTCGTGGTGGACGATGCGATCGTGATGCTGGAGAACATCGCCCGCCACTTGGAAGACGGTGAAAGCCCGCGCGAAGCGGCGCTGAAGGGCGCCAGCGAGATTGGTTTCACCCTGGTGTCGCTGACGGTCTCGTTGATCGCCGTGCTGATCCCGTTGCTGTTCATGGCCGACCTGGTGGGCGCGCTGTTCCATGAGTTCGCAGTGACGCTGGCGGTGGCCATCGGCATTTCGCTGCTGGTGTCGCTGACCTTGACGCCGATGCTGTGTGCGCGCTTCCTCAAACCACATGCCAAGGGGTCAGCGCCCCACGGGGATCTGACCCCGCCCGGGTCGGACCCGGTCAGGGCTCCGACCCCGAAGCGCGACGTGTTCGATCGCATCATCGCCCTCTACGACCGCCAGCTGCGCTGGGTACTGCAGCGCCAGCCACTGATGCTGTTGGCAACCGTGGCCACGCTTGCGCTGACGGTGGCGCTGTATTTCGCCGTGCCGAAGGGCTTCTTCCCGGTGCAGGATGCCGGCCTGATACAGGGCATCAGCGAAGCCCCGCAGGCGATCTCGTTCCAGGCCATGCGCGAGCGCCAGCTTGCCCTGGCCACGGCCATTGAACAGGACCCGGCCGTGGCCAGCCTGTCTTCCTACATCGGCGTGGACGGCAACAATGCCGCCCTCAACACCGGCCGCCTGCTGATCGAACTGAAGCCACACGGCGAGCGCGAGGGCGCCGACGTGGTGATGGCGCGGCTGCAGCAGCGCGTGGCGAGGATTCCCGGTATCACCCTGTACCTGCAACCGGTGCAGGAGCTGGGCATCGAAGACCGCATCAGCCGCAACCAGTACCAGTTCACCTTGACCACGCCGGACCTGCGGACGCTGGAAACCTGGACGCCGAAACTGTTGCAAGCGCTTCGCCAATCGCCGGCGCTGCGTGATGTGGCCAGTGACCTGCAGATGCAGGGCCGGCAGGCCAGGGTGAGCATCGACCGCGATGCCGCCGCACGCCTTGGCGTGAGTGTGGAAGCGGTGGCCGACGCACTGTACGACGCCTACGGGCAACGGCAGATCTCGACCATATTCACCCAGGCCAGCCAGTACCGGGTGGTGCTGGAGGCCGATCCGGCGCGGCAACCGGGGCCGGAGGCGATCAGCGGCCTGCGCGTGCGCAGCAGCAACGGCCAGACCGTGCCGCTGGGCGCGGTGGCGCGCGTCGAGCAGGGGCCAACGGCGCTGCTACGCAACCATGTCGGTCAGTTCCCGGCGGCCACGCTGTCGTTCAACCTTGCGCCCGGCGCATCGCTGGGCGAAGCGGTGGATGCCGTGCATGCCGCGCAGGCACAGGTGGCATTGCCGCAGAGCATCGAGCTGCGCCTGCAGGGCGCGGCGGCGGCCTTCAGCAGTTCGCTGTCGAGCACGCTGTGGCTGATCCTGGCGGCGGTGGTGGTGATGTACATCGTGCTGGGCGTGCTCTACGAGAGCTTCATCCACCCCATCACCATTCTTTCCACCCTGCCCTCGGCGACCGTGGGCGCCCTGGCCGCGTTGTGGGTGAGCGGACGCAGCCTGGACCTGATCGCAGTGATCGGCATCGTGCTGCTGATCGGCCTGGTGAAGAAGAACGCGATCATGATGATCGACTTCGCGCTGGAGGCACAGCGCACGCGCGGCATGAGCCCGCGTGAGGCGATCCACCAGGCAGCGCTGCTGCGCTTCCGGCCGATCCTGATGACCACTCTGGCCGCGCTGTTCGGCGCGGTACCGCTGATGCTGGCCAGCGGCTCGGGCGCCGAGCTGCGGCAGCCGCTGGGCTGGGTGATGGTGGGTGGCCTGATGGTCAGCCAGGTATTGACCCTGTTCACCACGCCGGTGATCTACCTGGCCTTCGACCGGCTGCAGCGTCGCCGCGCGACAGCACCGGCAACCGCTGGCGAGGCCGGCGCATGACCCCTGTGGCACGCCTGGCACAGGCCTGCGTGCAGCGTCCGGTGGCGACCATCCTCCTGGCGGTGGCGCTGGTACTGGCCGGCCTGCTGGCGCTGCGAATGCTGCCGGTGGCACCGCTGCCCCAGGTCGACTATCCCGCCATTGAAGTCAGTGCCAGCCTGCCCGGCGCCTCGCCCGAATCGATGGCGGCCACCGTCGCCACGCCGCTGGAGCGTGCGCTGGGCAGTCTGCCCGGCATCTCGCGCATCGACTCGGCCAGCACCCAGGGGCAGACCGAGATCGAGCTGAAGTTCGTGCTCGGCCGCGATATCGACGAGGCCGCGCGCGAAGTGCAGGCCGCGATCAACCTCGCCCGCGGCCAGCTGCCCAGCGGCATGCCGGGCATGCCGCAGTACCGCAAGGTCAACCCGTCGCAGGCGCCGATCCTGGCGCTGGCGTTGACCTCCGATACGCTCTCGCCGGGACAGCTGTACGACCTGGGTTCGACCGTGCTGGCACAGAAGCTGTCGCAGGTGCCGGGCGTGGGCGAAGTGCAGGTGGGCGGCAGCGCGCTGCCGGCGGTTCGCGTGTCGCTGGACCCCAATGCCCTCAATCACGCAGGCCTGGCACTGGAAGACGTGGCACAAGCGATCAGCCGCGCCAATGCAGTGCGCCCACTGGGTGCGGTCGCAGGCGCGCAGCAGCACTGGCAACTGGAAGCGCCGCTGCAGCTGCGCCAGGCCGCGCAGTATCGCCAGCTGGCGCTGAAGGCCAGCGATGACCGCCTGCTGCGACTGGGCGATGTCGCTGCCGTCGTCGATGGCGTGGAGGACCGCTATGCCAGTGGCTTCCACAACGAACGCCCCGCCGTGCTGCTGATCGTCAGCCGCCAGCCCGGCGCCAACATCATCGCCACCGTCGATGCCATCCAGGCGCAGTTGCCGCAGCTGCACGCCCTGCTGCCCAGCACGGTGGACATGCGCCTGGTGATGGACCGCTCGCCGGTGATCCGCGCCACCCTGCACGAAGCAGAAGTGACCCTGCTGCTGGCGATCGCGCTGGTGGTACTGGTGGTGCTCGGCTTCCTCGGCCACTGGCGCGCAGCACTGGTACCCAGCGTGGCGATTCCGGTGGTGCTGTTCGGCACGCTGGCGTTGATCGCGCTGATGGGCTTCTCGCTCAATACGCTCTCGCTGATGGCCCTGATCGTGGCGGCGGTACTGGTGGTGGACGACGCCATCGTGGTGCTGGAGAACATCGCGCGCCATCGCGAGCTGGGCGCCGACCGCTGGCAGGCGGCGGTGCGTGGTGCATCGGAAGTGGGCGCTACGTTGCTATCGATGAACCTGGCGCTGGCGGTGGTGTTCGTCTCGATCCTGTTCCTGGACGATTTCGTCGAGCGCCTGTTCCGCGAATTCTCGCTGACCCTGGTAGCAGCGATGACGGTGTCGGTACTGGTGGCGCTCAGCCTGGTGCCGATGCTGTGTGCGCGCCTGTTCGTCGATAACGCGCAACAACCCTCACGCTGGCAGCGCGGCAGCAATGCGCTGTTCGAGCACGTGCGCGGCACCTATCTGCGCACCCTGCAGGCCAGCCTGCGTCACCTGCGCTGGCCCTTGCTGGCCTTCGTGGCAGTGATCGCACTCAATGCCTGGCTGTTCCAGCAGGTACCCAAGGGCATCGTTCCGCAGCAGGACACCGCACAGCTGCGCGGCTTCGCGCGTGGCGATGACGGCCTGTCCTTCCAGGCGATGCAGCCGAAGATCGATGCCTACCGCAGACTGCTGCTGTCCGACCCGGCCATCGAGGACATCATCGGGTATATCGGTGGCAGCAACGGGGTCAACAACGCCTTCATCATGATCAAGATGAAGCCGCTGGCCGAGCGCGGTGTCTCCAGCCAGCAGGTGATCGATCGCCTGCGCGCGCGCCTGCCCAAGCTGCCCGGCGGTAATCTGTACCTGTGGGTGGACCAGGACATCCGCTTGGAAGGCGCCGGCAGCAGCGGCAAATACGAATTCCAGCTGCTGTCAGCGGACACCGCACCCTTGCGCCAATGGGCACCGAAGGTCGCTGCTACGCTGCGTGGCCTGCCGGAACTGGTGGACGTGGAAGCGCAGGGCGAGGCCGGCATGCGCCAGGTGATGCTGGACATCGACCGCGAGGCAGCGGCGCGCCACGGCGTGGACCTGCGCATTGTGGCCAACATGCTCAACAACGCCTTCAGCCAGCGCCAGGTCGCCACGTTGTACGACAGCCTCAACCAGTACCGGGTGGTGATGGAGCTGGACCCGAAGCACACCCAGGACCCGGGCACACTGGCACGGCTGCAGGTGATCGATGGCAGCGGCCAGCGCATTCCCCTGTCGAGCATCGCCAGCTGGCGCTATGGCATGGCGCCGGACCGCGTGTACCACAGCGAGCAGTTCGCCTCGATCTGGATCGAGTTCGCGCTGGCACCCGGCGTGGGCCTGGAACAGGCCACCCGGGCCATTGATGCGGCGATGGCCAAACTGATGCTGCCGCGCTCGGTGCAGGCCAAGCTTTCCGGCGAGGCCGGTGGCCTGGAGCAGCTGCGTTCGCGCCAGTTGTGGCTGGTACTGGGTGCGACGCTGGCGGTGTACCTGGTGCTGGGCATCCTCTACGAGAGTTTCCTGCAGCCCTTGGTGATCCTGTCCACGCTGCCGTCGGCCGGCATCGGGGCGTTGCTGGCGCTGTGGCTGTTCGGCAACGAACTGAACCTGATCGCCCTGCTCGGCCTGTTCCTGCTGGTGGGCGTGGTGATGAAGAACACGATCCTGCTGGTCGACTTCGCCCTGGCCGGCGAACGCCGCGGGCTGAGCGCGCAGGATGCGGTGATGGAAGCGGCACGACTGCGCCTGCGGCCGATCCTGATGACCTCGCTGGCGGCACTGCTGGGCACATTGCCGCTGATGCTGGCCAACGGTGAAGGCTGGGAACTGCGGCAGCCGCTGGGTATCGCGATCGTGGGCGGGTTGCTGGTCAGCCAGTGGTTGACGCTGTACACCACGCCGGCGATGTATCTGGCGTTGGCGCGAGTACGGGCGGGGCGGTGAGCGAGGTGGCTTCATCCACGCATGGCGTGGGTCTACTGCGGCCATCGCCGGAGCGGGTTTCACACCACCCCGGCGATGTACCTGGCGCTGTCGCACATACGCAGCGCCAGGCGCATCGCCGGTGCAGACGGGCCGGTCTCCAACTCCGACCGGCCCTGATCGCGGCCGCACCCCCGCAGGCGCTGGCCGCCATCCACACACGTGCCGCACTCAAGCGGCTTCGGACACCTTTACCTCACGGCGGGCGCGCACGGCAGCGGCAAGCCGCTCCAGCACCTGCACGGTGGTGTCCCAATCAATGCAGCCATCGGTGATGCTCTGGCCGTAGACCAGCGGCTGGCCTTCCACCAGTTCCTGGCGACCGCCGATCAGATGGCTTTCGACCATCACACCGACGATGCGCTGCTCGCCATCTCCCAGCTGGATGGCGATGTCTTCGATCACCTTCGGCTGGTTTTCGTGGTTCTTCAGGCTGTTGGCGTGGCTGGCATCGATCATCAGGCGCGTCGGCAGCTTGGCCTTGGCCAGCGCCTGGCAGGCATCGGCCACGCTGGCCGCGTCGTAGTTCGGCTGCTTGCCACCACGCAGGATCACGTGGCAATCCGGGTTGCCGGTGGTGGAGACGATGGCGGTGCCGCCCTGCTTGGTGACCGACAGGAAGTGATGCGGATTCGAGGCTGCGCCCACGGCATCGGCGGCGATCTTGACGTTGCCGTCGGTGCCGTTCTTGAAGCCGACCGGGCACGACAGCCCCGACGCAAGTTCACGATGCACCTGGCTTTCGGTGGTGCGTGCGCCGATCGCGCCCCATGCCACCAGGTCGGCGATGTACTGCGGCGAGATCACGTCGAGGAACTCGACGCCAGCCGGCAGGCCCAGCTTGTTGATGTCGCGCAGCAGGCCACGGGCAATGCGCAGGCCCTTGTCGATCTTGAAGCTGCCGTCCAGGTCCGGATCGTTGATCAGGCCCTTCCAGCCCACCGTGGTGCGCGGCTTCTCGAAGTACACGCGCATGACGATTTCCAGCTCGCCGGCCAGCGTATCGCGCAGCGGCTTCAGGCGCTGTGCGTACTCGATGGCGGCTTTCGGATCGTGGATCGAGCACGGCCCGACCACCACCGCCAGGCGGTCGTCGCGGCCATGCAGGATTTGGTGCAGGGCGGCGCGCGAGGCGCTGACGGTGTCGGAGGCTTCGTCATCGCAGGGCAGCATCGCCAGCAGCTGGGCAGGCGGTGTCAGCGGTTCGATGGTGCGGATACGCAGGTCGTCGGTGTGCGGGGGCATGGTAAGGGGTCTCTACGGAACGTTGGGGGTCCGCAGCGTGGCGACATGAAAAAAGCCGCCAGGTTCGCTGGCGGCTTTCGGGAATGCGTCTGAAGCTTTCTTCAGGGTGAGCGCAATCCTTCCTCCGCCGGGGGCTTCGGAAAGTAATACCAATAAAAGCTGGCGTGGGCTGCGTTCATGGGATCTATTGATAACACAGGGTTTTGGCGGGTGCCAACTGTTTCATCCGCAACTGCGGGCGCGGTTCAGCGGACTATCGGCCGCCATGCACTTCCACATCCAGCAGCAGCGTCTCGTGGATGTCGACCCAACGCTCCACCACGCGGTCCAGTTCCTGCCTGGCCTCATCAAGCTGTTCGGGGTTGAGCATGGACCTGGCCGTATACAGATCGGACACCAGCTGCCGCAGGGTGGCTTCCTGGATGGCCACCACCGGCCCTTCCAGGCCGGGCACCTGCAGCGCTGGACTGCTGCCCAGCGCTCCGTACAACGTCACCTGGATCTTGCTCTGCATGCTCGACTTCCCTGCGGGTGGACACGGCCGAACGCCATCTTTACCCGGAATGGATGACACGCGCATGTGCCACGAGGGTGCCGGAATGCAGTCCGATGAGGCGATGGCGCATGGGGTCTCCCTTGAAGGTCATGGGGTTGCCGGCCAGCGGCCGGCACTACCGGGAAACGCGGGTGAACGGTACGGCGCTACAGCGAGCGCAGCGCGCGCTTGCGGATGTATGTATTGGCTGCGCTGTCGTGCGTTGACTGCCACCGTGCGCATACATCGCGCACCCATCCGGGCTGGCTCTTGCCTGCGTCGTTCAGCCAGTTGCCGACCGAGTCCTGCACATAGCGCTCGGGATCGTCAGCGAGGGCTTCCAGCAGGGGCAACGCGTGCTCGGGTTGCTGCTTGAACAGCGCAATGTGCGTGGCCCATACACCGCGCGGGCGAAGCGCCTCACAGGCGAAGCGGCGCTGATTCGGCGAGCGCTGCAGCGTCCAGGGTTGCAGCAGGGCAAGCGCTTCCAGCGGCTCGGCGACGATATCGCTGCGCAAGGCCAACCATGCCCATTCGCGCACACCGAAGTGCGCATCATCTGCCAGAGGACGCATGGCCTGCAGCTTGTCGGCCAATGCCGCCTGCGGGTCACTGCCAATCAGATAGCACGCCCATCCGCGCACGGTATCGGATGGATGCGCCTGCCTGCGCTGCACGTCGCCCTGCCCTGCCTCGCGCAGTAGCGCTGCGGCCAATGCCATGCGCTGGGTGATTCCCTTGCCTGCAGCGGCGCGCATGCGCTGCATGGATGCCTGGGGCAAGGTTGGTGCCACCGCCTGCAGCAGTGTGGCGAAATCCACTGCGAGGCACTCGGCCAGGTGCGTGCTGGATACGCTGCCCGCATTGAGTGCCTGCAGGCGTGCCGTACCGATGGTGCCGATCATGTGCCTGTTTCCTGGCCTGCGTCGGTGTGTCGCCAGACTTTTTCCAGCAGCAGCGACAACTGCACCTGTTGGCGGGAATCAAGACCGTTGAACAGTCCACCGATCCATTGTGTGTGCTGGTCGAACAGATCGGCAGCCAGGCGCTTGCCGCGGGCAGTCAGCACGACCTGCAGACGGCGGCCATCCTCGGCATCGTTGCGTCGCTGCAGCAGGCCGTCACGCTGCAGGCCATCGAGCAACCCGCTGATGGTGGCGCGGGTGACGCCAGCGCGCTCGGCCAACGCGTGCGGAGGCAACGTGCCGCCAGCGCCGTGCAGCAGGAACAGCACCACGAAGCGGCCTTCGCTGAGGCCGTGCGGCGCCAGGCGTGAAGCGCAGTCACGGTCGATCGCGCTGGACAAGGCCAGCAGCTGGAAGCACAGGCGCAGCTGGGCCAGGTGGGGATCGCCGCGACGGCCAGCCTCCTGGAGGAGAGCCGTGTGTTTTGCTTCAAGCATCCATCAAATCCATGATGATTAGGCGCCTTATTATATTTTCTAACCCGCAGGGCGCAAGTCCGGACCGGGCTGCCGCAGGGCATGACGCGGCGCCGCCCCGGGGCCCGGATGGGGTCGACAGGCGCCGGCAGCCAAAGCTGCGGTAGCATCGCGCCACGTCCCGCCAGGAGTTCCACGCATGTGCCGTGTCGTCCTGTTGTTGCTGACGCTGTTGCCGATGGCCGTAGTCGCTGCGCCACCACCGCTGCCATCGCCAGCCCGCATTGATGCCCAGGCGCAACGGCTGATGCAGGCCGCACACGCACGTGGCATGGCGCTGGCGGTGATCGACGCTGGCAAGGTGGTGCACGTGGCCGCCTATGGCGAGCGCAACGCCGCCGGCGAACCGCTGCGTACCGACACCGTGATGTACGCCGCTTCGCTGACCAAGATGGCCTTTGGCCACCTGGTCGCGCAGCTGGCACAGGACCAGGTGATCGCGCTGGACGCCGGCATTGCCACGTATCTGGACAAGCCATTGCCGGACTACCCCGTCGATACGAAGCACTACGCCGATTACAGCGTATTGGCCGGCGACGAACGCTGGCGCCGGCTCACCCCGCGCCTGCTGCTCAATCATGGCAGCGGCTTTGCCAACTTCGCGTTTCTGGAACCGGATGGCAGGCTGCAATTCCATTTCGATCCGGGCAGCCGCTACGGCTATTCCGGCGAAGGCTTGATCCTGCTGCAGTTCGTGCTCGAACGGGGGCGCCTTGGCCAGGACATCGGCGCGCTGATGCAGCGGCGCGTGTTCGACCGCTTCGGCATGCCCCGCACCAGCATGATGTGGCGCGAGGATTTCGCCACCAACCTGGCCGACGGCTGGACCACCGATGGCACGCCCGAGCCGCATGACGAGCGCAGCCGGGTGCGGGCCGCCGGCTCGATGGATACCACCATCGCCGACATGGCCAACTTCGCAGCGGGCTATGTACGCGGCGAAGGCCTTTCAGCGGCGATGCGGCAGGAGCTGGTACGTCCGCAGCTGCCGATCACCACGGCCAGCCAGTTTCCAACCCTGCAGGCGGAACTGCCGGTAGCGGAGCGGCGCAGGGACCTGGCAGCCGGCCTGGGCGCGGTCACCTTCCGCGGACCGCAGGGGCCCGGCTTCTACAAGGGCGGCCACGATGACGCGGTGGGCAACACCCTGGTGTGCATCGAGCAGGGCCAGCGCTGCGTGGTGATGCTGGGCAACGATGTCCGCGCCGAGGCGGCGTTTCCGGCGCTGGTGGCGTTCGTGCTTGGCGATACCGGAGTGCCGTGGGACTGGGAGTACGGCGCGGAGAAGGTGTTCGTGCGCTGACGCCATCCACGCATGGCGTGGATCTACTGGCGTGGACCCATGGGCATGGATTCATTGGCATGGACACATGGGTATGGAGCCATTGGCGTGTGCCCATTGGCGGCAACACGCCACCCACAAAAAAACCCCGCCTTGCGGCGGGGTTTTTTCATTGCAGCAGTGCAGCGGACCTTAGAAGTCCATGCCGCCCATGCCACCCATGCCGCCCATGCCACCAGCGCCACCCATGGCCGGCTCGTCCTTCTTCGGAGCGTCGGCAACCATGGCTTCGGTGGTGATCATCAGGCCAGCGATCGAGGCTGCGTTCTGCAGCGCCGAACGGGTCACCTTGGTCGGGTCCAGGATGCCGAACTGCAGCATGTCGCCGAACTCGCCGGTGGCGGCGTTGTAGCCGAAGCTGCCGGTGCCTTCCTTGACCTTGTTGACGATGACCGACGGCTCTTCACCGGCGTTGGCAACGATTTCGCGCAGCGGGGCTTCCATCGCGCGCAGGGCGATCTGGATGCCGTGGTTCTGGTCTTCGTTGGCACCCTTCAGGCCAGCCAGTGCGGAGACCGCACGGACCAGGGCAACGCCGCCGCCCGGAACCACGCCTTCTTCAACGGCCGCACGGGTCGCGTGCAGGGCGTCGTCGACGCGATCCTTCTTTTCCTTCATTTCGATTTCGGTCGAAGCGCCGACCTTGATCACTGCAACGCCACCGGCCAGCTTGGCCACGCGCTCCTGCAGCTTCTCGCGGTCGTAGTCCGAGGAGGTGTCTTCGATCTGGGTCTTGATCTGCGCAACGCGCGAATCGACCGCAGCCTTGTCACCCACGCCATCGATGATGGTGGTGTTTTCCTTGGAGACCTGCACCTTCTTGGCGCGGCCCAGGTCCTTGATGGTGGCCTTTTCCAGCGACAGGCCGACTTCCTCGGAGATCACGGTGCCGCCGGTCAGCACGGCCATGTCTTCCAGCATCGCCTTGCGACGGTCGCCGAAGCCCGGAGCCTTGACGGCCACGACCTTGACGATGCCGCGGATGGTGTTGACCACCAGGGTCGCCAGCGCTTCGCCTTCGACTTCCTCGGCAACGATCAGCAGCGGCTTGCCAGCCTTGGCGACGCCTTCCAGCACCGGCAGCAGGTCACGGACGTTGGAGATCTTCTTGTCGTGCAGCAGGATGTACGGGTCATCCAGGTCAGCGGTCTGCGACTGCTGGTTGTTGATGAAGTACGGGGACAGGTAGCCGCGGTCGAACTGCATGCCCTTGACCACGTCCAGCTCGTTGTCCAGGCCCGAGCCTTCTTCAACGGTGATCACGCCTTCCTTGCCGACTTCCTTCATCGCGTTGGCGATGATCTGGCCGATCGACTCGTCCGAGTTGGCCGAGATCGTGCCGACCTGGGCAATGGCCTTGTCGTCAGCGGTCGGCTTGGAGATGTTCTTCAGCTCGGCGACGGCAGCCACGACGGCCTTGTCGATACCGCGCTTGAGGTCCATCGGGTTCATGCCGGCAGCAACGGCCTTGGCGCCTTCGCGGATCAGGGCCTGGGCCAGCACGGTGGCGGTGGTGGTGCCGTCGCCGGCGTCGTCGTTGGTACGCGAGGCGACTTCCTTCACCATCTGCGCGCCCATGTTCTCGAACTTGTCAGCCAGTTCGATTTCCTTGGCGACGGACACGCCGTCCTTGGTGATGGTCGGGGCGCCGAAGCTCTTCTCGAGCACGACGTTGCGGCCCTTCGGGCCCAGGGTGGCCTTGACGGCATTGGCGAGAACGTTGACGCCGCGCACCATGCGCGAACGGGCGTCTTCACCGAAACGAATATCCTTGGCAGCCATTGCGTTTACCTCATTGGTAGCGCCGGGCCATGCCCGGCGGCTGGGTGTTGGAATCAGGGGATGAAGCAGGTCGCGCCGACGCTCAGCCGATGACGGCGAGCACGTCGTCTTCGCGCAGGACCTTGTACTCGACGCCTTCGCTCTTGTACGAGCTGCCGGCGTACTGGCCGTAGATGACCTTGTCACCGACCTTCAGCGACGGAGCGCGCACGTTGCCGTTGTCCAGCGGCTTGCCCGGGCCCACGGCCACGACTTCACCCTTGGTGGACTTTTCCTTGGCGGAGTCCGGGATCAGGATGCCACCGGCGGAAACTTCGTCGGCTTCGATCGGCTTGACCACAACGCGGTCGTGCAGCGGCTTGATGCTCATGTGGGACCTCTTAAGTTATTGATTGGTCTGAAAAAGTCCGGCGATGTTAGCACTCGCACCAGGCGACTGCCAGCAACGCGCGTGAAAAAGCCCGACAGGTCGGGAGCACGACAGAGATGGAGACCTCCGGAGGCCTTTCAAGGCCCGCCCCCGAAATTTTTCCCGGCGGCCCGGCGGCACTCCATCCCCGCGCGGACGCCTTTATAGGGATGCGTCGCGGCAAGCCAAGGGGGAATTGGCCACCATTTGGTGACCGCCGTCGCACTGTCAGATATCTGGCGTTCATTTACGACAAAGTGTCACCGGATCGGCTTTAGGGTGGCCCGGCATTCCCAATCACAAGGAGTAGTCGATGCGATTGCTGTCCCCGCTCGCCGCCGCCTGCCTGCTGGCCCTGGCTGCCGCGCCGGCCCAGGCCGAGGTCTTCATCAACGAACTGCACTACGACGACAGCACCGCTGCCGGTGACGTCGGCGAAGCCATCGAAGTGGTCGCCACCGCCGGCGAAGACCTGTCCGGCTACCGCCTGTACCTCTACAACGGCAGCAACCCGTCTGCCGCCACGGTCTACGCCAACAACGCGGTGCCGGCCGGAACCGCGGCCAGCTGCGGCAGCGCCACCCTGGCGGTGGTCACCTACCCCAGCAACGGCCTGCAGAACGGTGCCAACGACGGCATCGCCCTGGTCGACGCCAGCGGCAAGGTGGTCCAGTTCCTCAGCTACGAGGGCGCGATCACCGCTTCCGGTGGCCCCGCCGCCGGCATGACCAGCCAGAACATTCCGGTTGCCGAAACCAACAGCACCGCGGCGGGCACCTCGCTGCAGCTGACCGGCAGCGGCAGCCAGTACGCGCACTTCACCTGGGCCGAATCGGCCAGGCAGACCTTCGGCAGCTGCAACAACAACCAGACCTTCAGCGGCGGTGGCACCCCGGGCCCGAACACGCCGCCGTCGGTGTCCACCACCACGCCGGCACAGGGCAGCAGCACCTTCCCTGCCGCCGCCGACCTGGAAGTGGTGTTCAGCGAGACGGTCAACCTCGCCAGCGGCGCCTTCGCACTGACCTGCGGCACTTCGGGCAGCGTGCCGCTGACCTGGCCGGCCAGCGGCAAGAGCGTGAAGCTGTCGACCAACACCGCACTGGTCGCCGGTGAAGCCTGCCGCTTCGACATCCGTGCCGCACGCATCACCGATGCGCAGGGTGCCCGCCCGGCGACCGACAGCCGCATCGCCTTCACCGTGGCCACCACCACCGGCAATCCGGACCCGGGCAATCCCGGCGGACCGGCCGGTTACTACTCGAAGGTCAACACCAGCAGCCCCAGCCAGCTGCGCTGCTCGCTGCACGCCACCATCAAGGGCCACACCGCGTATCCGTACAGTGGCTCGGGCACCAGCACCTGGACCATCCTGGAGATCGCCGACGAAGATCCGAACAACAGCGGCCGGATCCTCGATGCCTACCGCAACCACAGCTTCGCCAAGGTGACCGACCGTGCAGGCAGTGGCAGCGGCCTGAAGTACAACCGCGAGCACACCTGGCCGAACTCGCTGGGCTTTGCCAGCACCACCGGCGACAAGGGCCTGCCGTACGCGCCCTACACCGACACCCACATGCTGTACCTGACCGACGCACAGTGGAATGCCGACCGCGGCAACAAGCCGTTCGGCAAGTGCGATGCCAACTGCGGCGAGCGTGCCACCGAAGCCAACAACGGCCACGGCGGTGGCAGCGGTGGTTACCCGGGCAATTCGAACTGGGTACGTACACCGGATGGCAATGCCGGTACCTTCGAGGTGTGGGGCCATCGCAAGGGCGACATGGCACGCGCGGTGATGTACATGGCCATCCGCTATGAAGGTGGCAAGGATGCGGCCACCGGCCAGTCCGAACCGGACCTAGAACTGACCGACGACCGCAGCAAGATCGTCAAGACCAGCAGCTCGCCGGCCTACATGGGCCTGCTGTCGACCCTGATCGACTGGCACCTGTCCGATCCGCCGGATGCCGCCGAGCAGGCGCGTAATGACGTGATCTACTCGTTCCAGGGCAACCGCAACCCCTTCATCGACCACCCCGAGTGGGCCACCCCGGGCCTGTTCACCTCGGCCAAGCCGGCCACCTGCCAGCTGGCCAACTGACCGCGCAACGCTGCGGTCCACTGCCGTCGCCGGGCCCTGCCCCGGCGACGGCCCTATACTCGACGGTCATGTCGACCGTCGATCCCGTCCTGCTGCTGTTGACCACCTGCCCGGACCGGGCCAGTGCCGAGCGCATCGCGCATGCGCTGGTCGCCGAGCATCTGGCTGCCTGCGTGACCCGCCTGGACGGCGCTCAGTCGACCTACCGCTGGCAGGGTGAGGTCACCACCGACACCGAGCTGCAGCTGCTGGTGAAGACCACCGCAAGCCGTGTCGATGACGCCATCGCCCGGATCGTCGAACTGCATCCGTATGAACTCCCGGAGTGCATCGCGGTCGAAACCCGGGCCGGCCTGCCGGCGTATCTGGACTGGATCCGGGCACAGACCCGGGAGGACACTGATTGAAGACTCTGTTTGCGCGTGGCGCCGCCTTGTGCGCTCTGTTGTGGCTTTCATTGCCGGCCTTCGCGCTGGATGAGAAGGATCTGCTGCCGGTGGACCAGGCGTTCGCGCTGACCGCCAGCGCGCCCGAGCGTGGCCAGATCCAACTGCAGTTCAAGATCGCCCCGGGCTACTACCTGTATCGCCACCGCACCACGGTGAAGGCCGATCCGGCGTTCAACGCCGCTGCGCTGCAGATGCCCGCAGGCAAGAAGCACCACGACGATTTCTTCGGTGAGGTGGAGACCTACCGCGAGCGCCTGCAGGCCACCCTGCCCGGCGCGCCCACCGATGCCGCCGGCACCATCAGCCTGGAAGTGCGTTACCAGGGCTGCGCCGATGCCGGTGTGTGCTACCCGCCGCAGAAGCGCGTGGTGCAGGTGACCCTGCCCGGTGCAGGCGGTGCGGCGGCCACGCTGCCGACCGCACGCGCCACCGGCGCCAGTGCATTCAACAACCCGCTGGCCGGGGCCGGCAGTGGCGGTGGCCTGCGACTGCCGGGCACCAGCAACAGCCAGGCACTGCCGCTGCCGTCGGATCAGGCATTCGGCTTCGATGCCATCGCCAGCGATGGCAACACCCTGCTGCTGCGCTTCAGCCCGGCACCGGGCTATTACCTGTATCGCGACCGCACCTCGCTGAAGCTGGAAGGCAGCGCCGGGGTACTGGCCGACAAGCCGCGCTGGCCGGCGGCGCAGTCGCACCGCGACGAGCACTTCGGTGATGTGGCGGTCTATTTCAACCAGGTGGAAGTGCCGGTGCCGCTGCGCCGCAGCCGCGCCGAGGCGGTCGACAGCACGCTGGTGGTGACCTTCCAGGGTTGCCAGACCGATGGCATCTGCTACCCGCCGATGACCCGCCGGGTGAAGTTGTCGATCCCCGCCGGCAAGGCCAACGCCACCAGTGATGCACCTGCCGCACGCGACGAAGTGATTCGTTCGCTGCCGGCTTCGGCCACTGCCGGCACCCGCGAGGGCGCCAACGGCACACCGCTGCGCCTGCTTCCGACCGTGCCCAACGACGCGCCGGCCGCCACGGGTGGTGCCGACGCCAGCAGCGGCTCGCGCGATGCCTTCGCCGCCGACGCGCAGCAGGACAATGCGCTGCGTACCAAGGCTCCGAGCCGCGTACCGAAAACCGACAGCTCGCTGCTGTGGGTACTGCTGCTGGCACTGGGCGGTGGCCTGGTGCTGAACCTGATGCCCTGCGTGCTGCCGATCCTGTCGCTGAAAGTGCTGAGCCTGGCGCAGAGCGGTGAAAGTCCCGAGCGCGCCCGCAGCCATGCCATGTGGTACACGCTGGGCGTGCTGGTCGCCTTCGCGGTGATCGGCGCGCTGATGGTCGGCCTGCGCATGCTCGGCAATGCGGTCGGCATCGGTTTCCAGCTGCAGCATCCCGGCGTGGTCGCGGCGTTGGCCTACATCATGTTCGCGGTGGGCCTGAGCCTGTCCGGCGTGTTCACCATGGGCGGCGGCATCGGCAACTTCGGCCAGTCGCTGGCGCGACGCAGTGGCCCGGCCGGCGATTTCTTCACCGGCGTGCTGGCCTGCGTGGTCGGCAGTGCCTGCGTGGGACCGTTCTTCGGCCCGGCGGTGGCCTATGCCTTCGTTGCACCGCCGGTAGCGGCGATGCTGGTGTTCCTGTTCCTCGGCCTGGGCCTGGCCCTGCCGTTCCTGCTGATCGGCTTCGTGCCGGCGCTGGCCCGTCGCCTGCCCAAGCCGGGCCAGTGGATGGAAACCCTCAAGCACGTGCTGGCCTTCCCGATGTACGCCGCCGCGTTGTGGCTGCTGTGGGTGCTGGGCAAGCAGCGCGGCGTGGATGGCATGGCGCTGGCGCTGGGTGGCCTGCTGCTGCTCACCGGCGGCCTGTGGTTGTTCGAGCGCAGCCGCTGGCGCAGCCAGCGCGCGGCCGGGCTGCTGGGCGTGCTGCTGGTGATCGCCGCGCTGGTGCCGGTGTGGGGTGTGACCCAGCTGGCACCGCCGTCACGTGCCGCGCAGGCGAGCAGCGAGAACGTGGTGGATTACTCGCCGCAGATGCTGGACCGCCTGCGCGCCGACAACCGCGTCGTGTTCGTCAACATGACCGCCGACTGGTGCGTGAGCTGCAAGGCCAACGAGCGCGCGGTGCTGTCGCGCCCGGAGTTCAAGGAACTGCTCAAGCGCACCAACGCGGTGTACATGCGTGGCGACTACACCAATGTCGACCCGCAGATCACCGCGTTCCTGGATGAGCACAAGGCCGTGGGCGTGCCGCTGTACGTGGTGTACGGCCCCGGCGCCCCGCCGACGGTGCTGCCGACCCTGCTGACGCAGGCGCTGGTGGAAGAAGCACTGCTGCGCACCGCGCGATGAAGTGGCAACGGCCAGCGCTGCTGTGGACAGCAGTGCTGGCTGCCGGTCTTGGCCTGTGGGCCGGCAACCGGCTGGCGCCGGAGCCGGCGACGGAAGCTGCAGCGCCTGTGGCAGTATCGCCGCCGGCGCTGCCGATGCTGCGGCCCGGTGATCCGCTGCCGGCGCTGGTGCTTGCCGATGCTGAAGGTCACGCGCTGGATATCCGCGAACGCTTCAAGGGCCACCCATTGCTGGTCAATGTGTGGGCCAGCTGGTGCGGCCCCTGCGTGGAAGAGATGCCCGAACTGGCCCGCTTTGCCGAGGGCCAGGGCGCGCACGGCGTGCAGGTGTTGGGCCTGGCACTGGATACGCCGGACGGCGTGCGTGATTTCCTGCAGCGAGTGCCGGTGGACTATCCCATCGTGCTCGATACCCCCGGCCCACGCGATGCCAGCGTGCAGTTGGGCAACGCGCAGGGTCTGCTGCCCTACAGCGTGTTGTTCGACGCACAGGGACGGATGATGAAGGCCAAGCTCGGACCGTTCGCGCACGGCGAAATCGAAGGCTGGGCGAAGTAGGTCGGCAGGGCTGCGCCCTGCACCTGCAGATGCTTTCAAGCAACAGCTACAGCAACAGCGACAGCGGGCTTCCGTGGGATGGCGGGGCGGTGTCGGACTGCGGGGACGCCGCAAGTACGTCCCTGTAGGCTCAGCCGCGCCATCCATGGCGCGGATGCCCCGCAATCCGACACCGCCCCGCCTTCGACAGGTTCCCGGTATGTGGTAGATCCACGCCATGCGTGGATGACTCCATCGAATCGAATATTTCGACAATTGAACGAAGAACATCCACGCACGGCGTGGATCTACCTGTCGACCAAGGTCGACACCCACTAAGAGCAGGCCATGCCTTCCCGACAGATCGCGGAAATCTGTCGAAGGCGGGGTGGGTCCGGTTGCGGGGGCGTGAGCCGCATGGATGCGGCGACCGAGCTTACATGGACGTACTTGCAGCGGCCCCCGCAACCGGACCCACCCCGCCCACCCTCAGGAAACCAGCTTCGGCTGTTGCTGTTGATGTTGATGTTGCTATTGAGGTTGCCGGCCAGCGGCCGGCACTACCGCTTCGGCGGGTGCAGGGCGCAGCCCTGCCGGCAAACCCTCCTTGACCGCAGCGGCCCGCGACCCGGAGAATTACGAGATTAATTCTCATTTGCTGTTACGCAGGATGCGGGCGGCAGCCTCGACGGCCCTCGATCCCGATGTTCAAGAACGTCCTCTTCCAACTGCACTGGCTGCTGGGCATCAGCGCGGGTGCCATCCTGGCCGTGATGGGCCTGAGCGGCGCAGTCCTGTCGTTCGAGGATGAACTGCTGCGCGCGGCCAATCCCGGCTTCGCCGAGATCGCCGAGCACCATGCCGACAACCAGCAGCCGCTCGCCCTGAGCGAGCTGGTGCCGTTGCTGCAGGCAGGCAGCGAGCGGCCGCTGCAGCGCCTGCGGGTGGATGCCAGCGGCCAGCGGCCGTCGGTGGCACGCTTTGCCGGAGGCAAGGATCACTGGGTCTATTTCGACCCCTACAGCGGCGAACGCTTCAGCGCACTGCGTGGACAGGCCTTCTTCGATTTCGTCGAAGACCTGCACCGCCACATGGTCGCCGGTGAACGCGGCTCGTGGATCACCGGCAGCTGTGCGATCGCGCTGTTGTTCTTCACCCTGTCCGGGCTGTACCTGCGCTGGCCACGCCGCTGGTGGCACTGGCGCAGCTGGCTGGCGGTGGAATGGGCGCGCAAGGGCCGGGGCTTCCTGTGGAGCCTGCATTCGGTGATCGGCACCTGGGTGCTGCTGATCTACCTGATGAGCGCACTGACCGGGTTGTGGTGGTCGTTCGACTGGTATCGCAACGGGCTGACCCAGCTGCTGGGTGTCGCGCCCCCCGCCAAGCACAAGGTCGCCACGGATCTGCCCCTGGATCTGCACAAGGTCGAGGCCACGCTGTATGCACTGCCCGGCGTGCGCCAGGGCTTCATCGACCTGCGCCTGCCGGAGAAGCCCGGTCAAGCGCTCAACGTACGGGTGATGTCGGCGGATCCCGCACAACGGGGCGGCCATCACGACCGCGCGCATGACCTGCTGCAGCTCGACCCGGCCACCGGCGTGGTCCTCGACGCGCGCCCCTACGCGCGCCAGGGTGCCGGCGGCCAGCTCACCACCAGCATGTTCGCCCTGCACTCGGGCAGCTTCTTCGGCATGCCCGGGCGCATCGTGGTGATGCTCAGCAGCCTGGGCATGTGCCTGTTCTTCGTTACCGGCTGGCTGTTGTACCTGGACCGCCGCCGCGGCCAGCGTGCCGCCCGCGCGCTGCGGCAGACCGTGCCGGCAGCAACACCCCATGCCGCGGGCACGCCGTGGCTGGTGGTCCATGCCAGCCAGAGCGGCCTGGCCGAACAGTTGGCCTGGCGTGCGGCGGCGCAGCTGCAGGCGGCCGGCCACGCGGTGCAGGTACTGCCGCTTGCGCGCGTAGCTGCCACGCAGCTGCAGGTCTCCACGCAAGCGCTGTTCGTGCTCAGCACCTTCGGTGATGGCGAACCACCGGACAACGCACGGCGCAGCGCGCGCCAGTTGCTGGCACAGCGTCCGGACCTTTCCGGGCTGCGTTACGGCATGCTCGCGCTGGGTGATCACCAGTACGCGCAGTTCTGCGGGTTCGGCGTGCAGATCGACGACTGGTTGACGCGCTCGGGCGCGCAACCCTTGTTCGCCCGCATCGACGTCGATGCTGCTTCGGTGGGGGCGCTGCGCCAGTGGCAGCTGCAGCTGACCGGACTCACTGGCATCGACACCGACGACAGCGTGTTGCCGGCCGCCACAGTGATGCACGGCTGGCGCCTGCTCGGCCGCACCCTGCTCAACGCTGGCAGCGTCGGCGGCCAGATCTGGAAGATCCGCCTGGCACCGCCGGCCGATGTCGATTGGCAGGCCGGCGACATCCTGCACATCGCGCCCCGCCACGACGCGATGCATGCCAGCGCGGTACTGCGCGCGCATGGCCTGGATCCCCAGCAGCCACAGCTGATCGATGGCGTTGCGAAGACCCTGCTGGAACTGGCCAGCGAACGCGTGCTGCCCGAACCCGGCCGTGCGTTGCAGGTGCAGGATGCAGGCCTGTGGTTGTCGGGCCTGCCGTCACTGCCTGGGCGTGAGTACTCGATCGCCTCATGCGCCGCCGATGGCGAAGTGGAGCTGGTGGTGCGGTTGGTCCACGACGCAGCAGGCCGCGCAGGACTGGGCTCGGGCTGGCTGGCCCTGCATGCGCCGCTGGACGGTGCGATAACCGCCCGCGTGCATCGCAACCCGGGCTTCCATCGGCAGCCGGGTGCGCCGATGCTACTGATCGGCAACGGCACGGGCATCGCCGGCCTGCGCAGCCTGCTGCGCGAAGCCGCGCATCACGGGGAGCACGGCCACTGGCTGCTGTTCGGCGAGCGTCAGCGCGCGCACGATTTCCTGTTCGCCGACGAGATCGTCCAGTGGCAGGCTGACGGGCATCTGCTGCGCTTGGATCAGGCCTATTCGCGTGATGTGGACGATGGCAGCTACGTACAGCATCGATTGCGCGCTGCGACAGATGAACTGCAGGCGTGGTTGGCACGGGGTGCAGTGATCCATGTGTGTGGATCGCTGCACGGCATGGCCGAAGGCGTGGACCAGGTGCTGCGCGAGGCACTGGGCGATGAAAGGGTGGAACTGCTGCTGGAGAACGGGCGCTACCGGCGCGACGTGTATTGAATCCGTTCGCCGGGCATGGCCCGGCGCTACCCGTCATGGGTTTCAACGGTAGCGCCGGGCCATGCCCGGCGAAGGCGATCAGGCCATCACGCCGCCGCCCGTGACCGGCGCTCTGGCTGCAGCCGGAACGCGGCCACCGCTTCGGCCAGCGCCCGCACCTGGGTCTGCATCTGCGCAGTCGACGCGCCGGCTTCTTCCACCAGGCTCGCATTGCGCTGCGTGCTGGCCTCCATCTGTACGACGGTCTGGTTTACCTGGGCAATGCCCGCATGCTGTTCGTGCGAGGCACTGCGGATACCGGCCAGCAGGCCGGCCAACTGCTGCACGCTGCTGACGATCTCGTCCATCGTCGTACCCGCCTGCTCGGCCTGCGTACTGCCCTGGTCGACCCGCGTCACCGAATCCTCGATCAACCCCTTGATCTGCTTGGCCGCATCGGCACTGCGCTGGGCCAGCAAGCGCACTTCGGCCGCCACCACCGCGAAGCTTCGGCCCTGCTCGCCTGCACGCGCGGCCTCCACTGCCGCGTTGAGGGCCAGGATATTGGTCTGGAAAGCGATGCCATCGATCAGCTGGATGATGTCACCGATGCGCCGCGACGCCGCACTGATGCCCTGCATGGTGGCCACCACCTGGCCGACCGCGGCGCCGCCGCGCTCGGCAACCCGGGCGGCCTCACGTACCAGTCCATCGGCGCGCTCCGTCGCATCGGCGTTGCGGCCGACGGTATCGGTCAGTTCATGCATCGATGCAGCGGTTTCTTCCAGGTTGGCGGCCTGCTGTTCCGTGCGCTGGGAAAGATCGTGATGGCCGGCGACGATTTCGCCCACCCCCACATCCAGGCGGACGGTGGCCTGCTGGATGCGGGTGACGATGTGGCCCAGCTGCGCGACGGTGGCGTTGGCATCGTCACGCATGCGGGCGAACACGCCCTGCAGGTCGCCCTCCAGGCGCACGCTCAGGTCGCCGCGTGCCAGTGCGGCCAGCAGCGCCTGCAGATCGCCGAGGTTGGCCTCGAAGGTGGACAGCAGGCGATTGATGCTGGTCGACAGCGTGCGCACGAAGCCCTGCTTGCCCTCCAGTACGATGCGCCCCTGCAGCTCGCCATGGGCCGCCGCGTCGACCAGCGCCGCCACTTCGGTTTCCAGCAGTGTCTCCAGCGCGCGGCTGCGCCATTCCACTGCCACGCCGAGGAAGTGGTCGTCCTCGACGATGGCGTTGGCGATCAGCTGGTAGCGGGTGCCGGCGTGGCCGATCTCGCGCTCTTCGCGCTGACGGACACCAATCAGCCCCGCCAGTACCGGGTGCAGGCGGACCGCGTCACTGCCAAGCAACGTCTCTGCAGGAAGATCCAGCAACTGCAGCAGCGCTGGATTGGCATAGGCCACCTGCCCTTCCGCGTCGACCACCATCAAGCCGGTCTGCGCGCTGTCCAGCGCCTGCCGCACGCGCGTGTTGCCGCGCGCAACCGCGCGCTCGGTTTCGATCCGCGCACGCAGGCGTTGCTGCATGTCGACCAGGCACTGCGCAAGCTGGCCGATCTCATCGTTGGCGTTGTGCACGCGCAGCGTGGTGTCGAGCCGATCATCGGCGATATCGCCAGCGAAACGCAGGGTGTCCTGGATCGGTCGACGCACCGCGCGGACGACCAGCACCAGGCTGGTGATCAGCACACCGGCCACCAGCAGCAGGGTGGCCACGAACAGCACGCTGGCCATCCGTGCACCCGACTGCTGACGAAGCTGCGCCTGGGCCAGTCCCGCAGTCTGTGCCTGCTGGAATGCGGCCAGTGCCGGGCCCACGGCTGCCGCCGTCTCGAGCAGCGACTGTGCTTCCACGTCCAGGCCGACACGCGCGGCGGTATAGCCCAGCAGCGCGGCCTGGTAGGCCTCCATGCCCGTGCGCACGTGCTCCTGCACCTCGGCTGGCAGGCCCGCCAATGCCAGATCGAAGGGCAGCTTTTCTTCGCTGGCACGATCGGCGTGGGTGGAATCGCCATCGAGCAGCAGCAGCGCTTCCTGGCGCCGCATCCGCTGCACATGCAGGGAAAGCGCAGGGCGCTCCAGCGCGTCCACCTGTGCCTGCAGTGCGTCGGCGGACTGCTGCAGCTGCGCGGCCAGGCCTGCGTCGCCGCGCCCCATCTCATCCACCCGCTCGAACAACGCGGCGATGCCCTGTGAGAATGCGTCGACGGCTTCAGTCATCGCCTGCAGCACCTTGCGCCGACCCGCATCCATCGGCATTGCACGCAACGCCTGCAGATCCTGCTTCAACATCCGTTGCGTGGCCAGCAACTGGCTGCGGTCGGCATCGTCGAAACTTCGCGCATACTGGGTCTGCAGGCGCCGGGCCTCGGCCACCCGCGCTGCCAGCGAAGCGACGCGGTCACTGCCGTGCTGGTAGCTGGCCTGATCGCGCGCCGCCTGATTGCTCGCATGGCTGGTCCAGGCATGGACGGCGGCAATGGCCACCAGGCCCAGGCTGCAGACCAGCAGGGTCGCCTTGAGCTTGTCGGCGACGCTCAGCCGATGGGGCTGCAACCAGCGCAGCAGGCCAGGGAAACGCGAACGCAACCCGGCAACGCGGCTACGCAGGGACCGAAGGTGGGGAACGACGGCCGACATGACAGACTCCAGGCGGAAGGACGCACCTGTATCGACCGGTTGCAGCAGAACTTTAGCCCCGGATTGATTCCTGCCACGAGCGGCGGGCAGTTGTCGCTGTTGTACCGGCCGCAGACGACCGGGGGATGACACCGGCGGGATGCGCTTGACCTCAACCCCGGTTGCGGTATCACAGTGGAGCCCCCCGCCCGTGATGCCTGCCATGCCCATCGACGTCCCCCGCTACCTGCGGCGCCTGCAGCTGGATGCCCCGCCCCCGCTCACCCTGGCCGGGCTGACCCTGCTGCAGCAGCGCCACAACGCCCTGCTGCCGTTCGAGACCTTGACCAGCCTGCTGCGCGACGCGGTGGCAATCGACCTGGACAGCGTCCAGCACAAGCTGCTGCACGCGCAGCGCGGCGGTTACTGCTTCGAACTCAATGGCGCGTTCCTGGCGCTGCTGCAGGCCTTGGGCTTCGATGCGCAGCCACTGAGTGCACGGGTGCTGCTGTCGGCCACCGAGGGCGAGCTGACTGCGCGTACGCATCTGCTCCTGCGGGTGCGTCTGCAGGAAGAGGATTGGCTGGTCGATACCGGCTTCGGCAGCCTGACCCCGACCGTACCGCTGCGCCTGCACGAGACCGCAGTGCAGGACACACCGCACGAGCGTTACCGCGTGCGGACGCTGGATGATGGCGACTTCATGCTCGCCGCCGAGGCGGGGGATGACTGGCGGGCGCTGTACCGCTTCGACCTGCAGCCACCGGCGCCGATCGACAACGAGGTAGGCAACTGGTACGTGTGCACGCATCCGCAGTCGAGCTTTCCCGGCCAGCTGCGTGCATCACTGACCGGGCCGGATTGGCGACGCACCATCGGCAGCGGCAACTACACCGAATACCGCCCGGGCCAGGCGCCGGCCAAGCGCCCGCTGCGTGATGTGCAGGACGTGCGCGAGGTGCTGCAGCAGGGCTTCGGCATGCGCCTCCCCGACGATCCGCGGTTGGATCCGGCCATCGCCGACTGGCTGCAGCGATCACGGGGCACCTCCGTGTAGCGCCGCGCCATGTTCGGCTGCCGTCCTTGCCGCTATGGGTTGACGGGTGCCTGCAAGGCAATCCGGTTGCCCTCGCTGTCGCGGATCTCGGCCACCCGCCAGCCACCGGCCTCGGCCGGGCCAAAGCACAGCACCGCGCCGGCCTGCAGGGCACGCTGCAGGCTCCGGTCCACATCGTCCACGCCCAGGTAGATGCGCGGGCCGTGCTCCGACGGCACGTAGTCGGTGCCGTGCACCAGCGCCATGCTGGCACCTGCGGCGGCGTCGTTGAACGACAGGTAGGCCATCCGGCAGTCATGCAGGTCGATCGGCGCTTCGATGCGTACCTGCAGCCAGTGCTCGTAGAACATCACGGCGCGTTCGAGATCGGCGACCGGAACTTCAACATGCAGGATGGGATTCATGGTGATCGTGCTCGGCGTGCAGGTTGATGAAAGGCAGCATCGCAGCCCTGTGCACTGCACGATACGGGCCCGACTGGCATGCTGGACAGCCTGCCACCGTACCGGAAACGCCCATGTCCCTGGCCGATCACCGTCATGCCCTGGCCCCGTTGGGCCACCTGCGCGTTGCCATCAACCTGGGCAACCCGGTGCTCGCCCAGGGCGACGCCAAATCACCACATGGGCCGTCGGTGGAACTGGCCACCGCGCTGGCACAGCGGCTGGGTGTGCAGGCACGCTTCAGTTGCCACGACGCGGCCGCGTCGGTGGTTGCAGCGGCGAGCGACGATGCATGGGATCTGGCCTTCCTGGCGGTGGACCCGGCACGTGCCGACCGCATTGCCTTCAGCGCGCCGTATGTGGAGATCGAAGGCACCTATCTGGTGCGCGATGACAGTCCAGCGCAACGGGTTGCAGACCTTGATCGCAACGGGCTGCGCATCGCGGTGGGACGCGGCGCCGCCTACGATCTGTTCCTCAGCCGTGAGCTGCGGCACGCGACGATTGAACGTGCCGACACCTCGGCCGCGGCCATCACCCTGTTCGACCAGCAGCGGCTGGATGCAGCGGCCGGCGTACGCCAGCCCCTGCTGGCCTGGGCGCAGGCACATCCCGGCCATCGCGTGCTGGCCGATCGCTTCACCGTCATCCAGCAGGCGGTCGCCGCGCCCATCTCTCGACCCGTAGCGGCGTTGCAGGCACTGTTCGCGGAAGTGCAGGCGATCAAGGCCGGGCCGCTGCTGGGCGAGGCCTTCGCGCGTGCCGGGCAGGCAGTCACGCTGTTGCGGTGACGCACACTCCATGGCGTCGCGCCTGCCCGCGTGGCGCTACCCCGCGTCTGCGGCCTGCATGTGCCGCACATGCTCGGCCGCCTGGGCGTGCAACCATTCGCGGAAGGCCAGGAAACCACGGTGCCGCACCGAGCGCTGCGGATACACCAGCCAATGCGGCCATGCGGTTTTCAGGCGCCGGTCCGACAACGCAACCAACTGGCCGGAATCCAGCAGCAGCCGCGCCCGCGTCACCCGTCCCAGGGCAACACCGACGCCGTCCAGTGCGGCGCGATGGTGGGCTTCGGAATCATCCAGCACCGCCACGTACCGCGCCGGCGGGCGCTGCCCGGTCAGCGCGAACCATGCACCCCACGCGCCGTCGGGGTCTCCCAGCAGCGGCCACTGTGCCAACGGCAGGTGGCCGATGCCGCCCATGCGCTCGATCAGTGCCGGGCTGGCCATGGGCAGCAGCCATTCGTCGAACAACGGTTCCACCACCAGCCCCGGCCATTGTCCGCTGCCCAGCCGCAGCGCTGCATCGAACTGCAGCTGCCGGTCGAAGTCGATCAGTCGCTCGCTCGACTGCAGATTGATTTCGATCTGCGGATGCGCCGCCACGAAGTTGCCCAGGCGTGGCACCAGCCAGGCGCTGGCCATCGACGGCACGGCGCTGAGGGTGAGCACATGCTCCGGTCGGGCGGCGTAGGGCTGGAAGGCTTCGTTGATCGCATCCAGGTGGGGGCCGATCTGATCCAGCAGGCGCTGCCCTTCCAGGGTCAAGGCCACACCGCGTGCCTGCCGTATCAACAGCGGCTGGCCCAGGCGTTCCTCGAGCTGGCGCATCTGATGGCTGAGCGCACTGACCGTCAGGTTCATCGACGCGGCGGCGCGGGACAGGTTGCCCAGGCGTGCGGCAGCGACGAAGCCCTGCAGGGCATGCAGCGGTGGGCGGGACATAAGGCTTGAATTCCTCTCAAGTCGGCCTTGCGGAAATGTCGCTTTTTGCACCGCCATGCTGCCCGTATCGTGCATTCCACTCAAGTGGAGGCACGATCATGAACATCTTCAGCGGTCTGTTGTTCCTGCAGGGTCATGTGACCAACGTTGCCCTGGCCCAGCGCTTGGCCAGCCCCGTTCCCGCAGCGCCCGATGCACGCCGGGCACCCCGTCCGGGCAACACCCCGGCCGCCCCGGGCAGTGTCACCACCCGCGCTGCAGGTGCTCGGGCAACCACGGCTGCGGATCGATAGCGAGCGCGCGATACGCATCGATGGCGTCGCGCAGTGCGGCCACGCCGACGGGCGAACGCAGGCTTTCCTCTTCCGGCACCTGCACTGCGGCCCAGTCATGCAGCCGGTCCAGGCGCTGGACCATCGCAGCCCGCAGCCACAGCCGCAGCGGATAGGTGTGATAGCCCTGCTGCGCCAGCGCTTGCACAGCCTCGGCCAATGCAGCGTTGGCCCCGCGCACCCATTCGGTGTGCCCACCGGCCTTGTCCTGCACCGTCATCGGTGCCGGCGCACGATGCAGCTTGAAGGGCCGGCGCAACTGCAGTTCCAGGTCACGTGCATCCCGCTCTGATTCCGCCTCGACCAGCGCGCCTGCTTCCAGATCGAAGAACTCGAACCAGCGCCGATGCAGCGCACTGATCCGGCCCAGCGGATCGCGCGAGAAGCCGATCTTCGCGTAGTCCTCCCAGGCACAGGGAAAGACGTAGGCGAACACGCGGCCATCGATGCGGATGTCGGAATCCATTTCCACAGGATCGCGTGGCGGGTATTCGCAGGATGTGCAGGCAATGCCCACGGCATGCGTACTTCCGGCTACGCTTGCGCAACCATGCCTTCATCGCACGCCCCTCGCCCGCCCGTGTCATCGATCACGATCGATGCCGTCTCGCTCGACATCCTGCAGCAGCAGCACGCGGATCTGCGACGACCACCGGCCTCGCTGACCAAGCTGATGACCGCCTACACCGCCTACGACCTGCTCGCGCAGTCGGGAGGTTCGTGGTCGGACACGATCACCATCGACCCGCGCGACGTGCACGAGGTGGCCGACGATGAAACACGGATGGGCCTGGTGCCCGGCGAAAGCATCGTCCTCGGCAGACTGCTGGAGGGCCTGATGGTAGTCTCCGGCAACGATGCCGCGCTCGCCCTGGCCCGTCACCTGGCCGGATCACAGGCGGCGTTCGCGCAGCACATGAACGACCACGCGCGAGCGCTGGGCCTGCACGATACGCACTTCATTTCCGTGTCCGGCATCACTACCCCGGGGCATCTGTCGACCGCACGCGACATGGCGATATTGGCCGCGCAGGTGCTTGGCCGCTACCCCGATCTGCTGGCGATCACCGCACAGCGCCGCTTCGTGCACCACACCCTGCACAAGGCCAACCAGAACGCGCTGCTGGGGGAAGACGGCGTGGATGGTTTGAAGACCGGTTACACCCAGGCGGCCGGCTTCTGCCTGGCGGCCACCGCCCGTCGCAGGTGCGCTGGGTACGCGCTGCCACTGCGGCTGATCAACGTGGTGCTGGGTGCTGATTCCCGTGCGTCGCGCGATGAGCAGGTACGTGCGCAGCTTGATGCAGGCTTCGCCAGCGCCGGAAGCGCCGGAATGGCCGACGCCCAACGCGCGTGACCGGCAGGCTGGGCAGACACCACGGGCAATGCGCTCTATAGTCCAGCGCCCGAAGGAGTACCCCCACCGATGAATCGACGACTGCTGTGCTGGATGCTTGCGCTGTCCTGCATGTTCGCCGCTGCAATCACCCATGCCGGCGAACTCAGCCCTGCCGAGACCGACGCGCTGCAGCAGGATGTGCGTTCTCTGCTCTCCACCTTCGCGCGTGGCGATACCGATGCCATGATCGAGCGAACGCATCCGAGCGTGAAGCGTTTTGCCGGCGGCGACGCGGCGTATGCGAAAGCCGCGCGCGATGCGATGAAGGCACTCGGCGACATGGGCCTGAAGGTCATCAGCGATGATGTCGGCGAACCGACCCGCACCTACGCTGCCGGCGACGAAGAAGTCTGCTTCGTGCCGCGGACCACGGTATTCACCACCGACGCACAGACTGTGAAAAGCCTCACCTTCATGGTCGCCATCCGGCAGGTCGGTGGTAAGCAGTGGCGCTACATCGATGGTGCCGCCATGCAGGCAATGCCGGAGCTGCTGCGACAGCTGTTGCCGGACCTGCCGCGTGACGTGCCACTGCCATCAGTCAGCGTCGAGCAACGCTAGGCCGCTTCGCCCACACGATTCAGCTGCCACGCTTGACGATGGCGACGATCACGCGCTCCAGCTCGGCCTCGGCAGCCGTGTGTTCCACCGCACCGGCCGCAACCGCTTCAGACAGGGTTTCGGCGGCACCGAGAATGGCCCACAGCCCGGTAGCCGGCACGGCCTCTTCTACTGCGAACGGGCCCAGCCACTGCGCGCACTTGTCGATGAAATCCTGCTGATAGCAACGGCGTACCGCACGCAGTTCCGGTGATCCGGCCAGCGCGGCGAGAATGTCCTGGATCTCGTTGCCCTGCGACAGCACACAATCGATGTAGCCCGAGGCGATGGCATGCGCGCGATCCTTCAACCGGGCCTTCGCACTGCCGATGCGCTCATCGAAGACCACGGTCTGCTTGTGGTCATAATCGGCATACAGCGCGGCCAGCAGACCGTTGCGTGTTTCGAAGTGGTCGTAGGCCAGCGGCTTGGTGACACCGGCCGCCTCGGCCAGGCGGGCCAGGGTCAGCGCATCGGTGCCCTCTTCGCCAACCAGCGCCCACGCCACGTCCAGCAGCTGCCGGGCGCGCTGTTCACGGGTCAGGCGGCGACGGGGCTCGGGCGCGGCAGGTCTGGAAGGCAAGGGAGATCGTCAGGGCGCGGGGGTTCCGATCTTACGTCCGATGTCCACTGCCGTCTGCAGATGCGCTTCGGCCATGCCGCTGTCGGCGTCCAGCAGCAGCGTGGAGGACAGCACCGGCGCCCCGCAGTAGTCGAAGATGCCCTGGTCGATCTGGGTCTTCATCGCCGCGCCATAGCCACGCCGGTCGATCATCTGCTGGCCCGCGCCGCCCAGCCCGACCAGATGCACCTGCAGCCGCTGCAGCTTTTTTTCCACCTTGCCGTCGGCACCTTCGTCATAGGCCCAGCCCTGGGTGAAGACGCGGTCGATCCATCCCTTCAGCAGCGCCGGGAACGACCACCAGTAGAGCGGGTAGACCAGCACCAGCGCATCGGCCGCATCCAGCCGGGCGTGCTCGGCGGCGACATCGGCCGGCAGCGTCGTGGTCCTGCGGAAGAACGCGTGGTCCTGGGCGTTGAAACGTGGATCGAAGCCTTCGGCCATCAGATCCACCGAGGTGACCGTATTGCCGGCATCGGCGTTGGCGATGGCCTCACCGATCCGCGCGGCGACCGCGTGGGTGAGCGAGGCCGGGTCAGGATGTGCCACGACAATATGGGTATGCATGATGGGGCTCTGCTGTTCATTAGTTACCAATGGTAACTACGATTGCAGCCAGCACCAGCACCATCGGTGGAATGCTGTTGCGCGCTGCTGTCGCTGTTGTGCACATCACAGCCACACCGGGCTGCCACGGCCTTGATGCCGGTAAGCGGATGCTTGCCGGACCAACGCAGCATTCGCACGACAACACACCATGCAGAGCAACAACGAACGACCCGCACCGCTACCCCGCCTGCTCCTTGTGGAAGACCAGCTCGATCTGGCTGATCTGATGGAACAGGCCCTGACCGACGAAGGCAACGAAATCGCCCACGCCAACAGCGTCTTCGAGGCATTGGGCATGCTCGACAGTGGCCACTTCGATGGCGCCGTGCTGGACGTGGAACTTCGTGATGGCGTGGTATTCCCTGTAGCCGATCGGCTGCTCGAACTGGGCATCCCCTACCTTTTCGCATCAGCGGTATACGACCAGCTGGTGCCGGTCAGGCATCGGCGAGCGCCCTTCCTGGCCAAACCGTTCCATGTGCAGGGCCTGCAGCGCGCGGTGCGCGAAGCGCTCGGCAGGACGGCCCCCCCGCCGACGCCGCCGCACTAGCCTGCACGCACCTACGGCTTGAACAACCCGTTGAGCTCGGCACCGGACGGGGTGGCCGGCAGCGCATCGAATGATCCACTGGCAAGCATCTGCCGGGAGGCGTCGAGAAAGCCGGACCACGCGCTGCGGGCCAGCGCACCGCCGACACTGACCCGGCGCACGCCCAGACTGGCGGCCTGCTGCAGCGTCATCACGCCGGGCGCACCGATCAGCAGGTTGACCGGCTTGCCACCGGCGGCCTCCACTACGGCGCGGATCTGCTCTGCGGTCCGGATGCCGGGCGCATACAGACAGTCGGCACCCGCCTGCGCGTAGGCGCGGATGCGAGCCAATGTATCGTCCAGATCGGGTCGCCCGACGAAGAAGTTTTCCGCGCGCCCCACCAGCATCACGTCGTGCCCGCTTTCATCGATGGCACGGCGCGCGGCCTGCAGCCGGGCCACGCTGTCCTCGATGCTGCGCAGCGGATGGTCCGCATCGCCGGTGGAATCCTCGATCGACAGGCCGGCCACACCGGTAGCGATCGCCATCGACACGCTCTCGTGCACCGCCTCCGGGCTGGGGCCAAAACCATCTTCGAAGTCGGCGTTCACCGGTAGATCGGTCGCCGCCACCATCGCCTGCAGATGAGCGAGGATCTCGCTGCGACCCATCGCCCCGTCAGGCTGCCCGTGGGCCCAGGCATGGCCGGAACTGGTGGTAGCCAGTGCCTGGGCACCCAGCCGCGCCAGCGCCACCGCACTGCCCACGTCCCATGGATTGGGCAGCAGGAAGCAACCGGATGCATGAAGCGCCCTGAAGGCAGCGCGGCGGTTTCGGATGGCGTCGGCACTCATCACAGACTCCTGGTGGATACGTCTTCCCCGGCTGCTGCCCGCGCAGTGGTCACCTGGCAGCGGGCTTCACGGCGGCGCGGCCCGGCTGCGTTGTCGTCTGCAACTGCAGTCCCTGCAACAGTGCCTTGTCCAGCTTCGCCGCCACGCCCACACTGCGCCCGGCCAGGTTGGCCACCTGGTACTGCACCGCCACGCCCAGCACCTGGGTCGCCTCGGACAGCGTCAACCCATAGGCCTGGCGCAGCCACTGCAGCATGCCCGAGGTGGCGATGCGCAGCGCATCATCGCTGGAGCCACCCTGGCCCAGGGTCATGATCTGCGTTGCCGATTCCACCCGCGGCGTTGCGATCGCATGCTGCTTCAGCAGCTCGACCTTCACCACCACATCCAGCGATGTCTCCAGCGCCCACTGCGTGGTTTCGCCATCGCCCTGGAGCGCATGGCCATCCCCCAGGTACATCAGGGCACCAGGCTGCTGCACGGGAAGGTAGACCGTATTGCCTTCGACCACGGCGTTGAAGTCCATGTTGCCGCCGAAGTCACCGGTATCGCCGGTGGAGAACGGCGGGTAGCCGAAGCCGGGGGCCAGCGCCAGGCCGCCGAGCATCGGCTTCACCGGCACTTCGAAATGCCGCAGGCCACCACCTGCGCCCTGCGGACGGGCGACGCCCCTCCTGCGGTCCAGCTGCCAGCGCACCGGCTTGCCCAGCCCGGTGGCTTCGGCCGCCACCCGCGGCGTCTTCAAGCGTCCCACCAGGCCATCCAGGCTGTCGGCATAGTCACGGTTGAGCTTCAACGAGGTAAGCGTGATCGCCAGCGTGTCGCCGGGTTCGGCACCGACCACGAAAAACGGCCCGACCTGTGGATTGCCGAACAGCGCGCGGGTGACGCCCTTCTCGTCCACGCCGCCGGAGTCCAGCGTACGGGTCTGCACCGAGTCCCCCGGCCAGATCACCAGCACCGGCGCACGGTCGGCGCTGAACGTATTGGAGTAGTCCGTCGGCGTGAACACATGGTGCTGAGGTGCGGTCGAAACCCGCGCCGGTACTTTCCAGGCGCTGAAGGCGTGGACGGCACGCGCCTCGCGGTTGTTGGTGTCCGGCTGATCGCTCTGTCCCTGCATCCGCGCCCCGTCAATGCGCCCGTCGAACTGGTAGCGCTGGCCCTGGCTGTCGGTTGCGGTGAATACCATCTGCCCGGCACCCAGGGTGCCGGTGACCGGGTCGGCGTCCAGACGGCCGGCGATACGCCCGTCCTGCACGTCCACCTGCAGGGTCTGGTAGTTCCTGCTGCCCCACAGGTCGGTGGCAACGATCCATTGTTCGGCAGCCAGCGCATTCAAGGGCAGCAGCGCCAGCAGCACTGCAGGCAATCGCATGGGGGTGGGCACGGCGCGAGCATCCAGGAGCGCCGACATGGCGGGTTGACCCAGTGTAGGAACACCCTGGCAACCTCCGCAGTGTCGAACGTAATGCGGCCCGGCCGCAGTCTTCCGGCAGGGGGGATGGCCGGCACGCGCAATTTCCACTGTCTATAGTGAGCAGACATGCGGCGCACGGCCTTTTCAAACGATCGCTTTAAACACCACTAATTTCGCCGAACTGGACAGCATCCTCAGCTTCCGCCAGACTGCCGCCCTTTCCCGTCAATCGGATCCCATGGCGAAGCTGCTGGTCCTGCATGGCCCCAACCTCAACCTGCTCGGCAGCCGCGAGCCGGAGGTCTACGGCCACACCACGCTGGCCGACATCGACCAGGCGCTGGCCGCCCAGGCCGCTGCCGCAGGTCATGCGCTGGAGAGCCTGCAGTCCAACGCCGAGCACGTCCTGGTGGATCGTGTACAGGCCGCACGCACCGACGGAACGGCCTTCATCCTGATCAACCCGGCCGCCTTCACCCATACCTCGGTTGCCCTGCGCGATGCGCTGGCGGCGGTGGCGGTGCCGTTCATCGAGATCCACCTGTCCAACCCGCATACCCGCGAGCCCTTCCGCCAGCACAGCTATTTCAGCGACAAGGCGGTGGGCGTGGTGTGTGGCTTCGGTGCCGACAGCTACCGCTATGCGATGGACGCGGCATTGGCGCGCGTGCAGGCCGCCGCCGCATCATGAACCTGTCGCGCGTCCTCGCCAGCGTTGTGCTGTGGGCCGGCCTGTGCGGCGCTGCCAGCGCGTTCGACCGCAAGGACGAGGGCATCGACTGCGCGCATCCGACCACCACGATGGAGAGCGACCTGTGCGCCTCGGACGTGGCAGCGGCCGCCGACGTTGAACTCAACACCGTCTACGCCCAGGCACGCAGGCAGCTGCGCACGCCGGCCAGCGGCGGCACCTGCAGCTACTGCGGCAACGCCGAACAGGAACTGGTGCTGGCCCAGCGCGCATGGATGCAGCTGCGCGACCACGACTGCCAAGCGGTGTACGCCCTCAATTCCGACGGCACCGCGCGCAATGGCGCACAGATGCGCTGCCTGATCACCCTCGCGCGCGACCGTACCCGGCAGCTGCGCGACTTCTACGAACTGCTTTGACCCGAGCGCAACGCGCTTCCCACCACACTGACATCAAAGAGCAAAGAGGCCACCATGGATCTCCGCAAAATCAAGAAGCTGATCGACCTGCTGGAAGAGTCGAACCTGGCTGAAATCGAAATCAAGGAAGGCGAAGAGTCGGTGCGCCTGTCGCGCGCTCCGGTGTCCGGCTACGGCATGATGCAGGCCCCGCCGCAGATGATGATGGCCGCTCCGGCCGCCGCCCAGCCGGCCACCCCGGCGATGCCGATGCAATCGCCGACCGAAGCCTCCACCGGCGGCACCGCCAAGCCGGGCAACGCGCTGCCGGAAGGCCACGTGCTGCGCTCGCCGATGGTCGGCACCTTCTACGCCTCGTCCGCACCGGACAAGCCGGCGTTCGTCAGCATCGGCCAGCAGGTCAAGGCCGGCGAGACCCTGGCCATCATCGAAGCGATGAAGATGTTCAACCCGATCGAAGCCGATGCGTCGGGCACCATCGTCGCCATCCTCGGCGAGAACGGCCAGCCGGTGGAATTCGACCAGCCGCTGTTCGTGATCGGCTAAGGGGCGGCTGCCATGCTCGACAAAGTCGTCATCGCCAACCGAGGGGAAATCGCGCTGCGCATCCTGCGCGCGTGCAACACCCTGGGCATCCGCACGGTGGCCGTGCACTCCACGGTCGACCGCAATCTCAAGCACGTGGCCATGGCCGATGAATCGGTCTGCATCGGCCCGGCGGCGTCGGCGGAAAGCTACCTCAACATCCCGGCGTTGATCGCCGCGGCCGAGGTCACCGACGCCCAGGCCATCCACCCCGGTTATGGCTTCCTGTCCGAGAACGCCAACTTCGCCGAGCGCGTGGAAGAGTCCGGCTTCATCTTCATCGGCCCGAAGGCAGACACCATCCGCCTGATGGGCGACAAGGTCGAAGCGATCCGTGCCATGAAGTCGGCCGGTGTGCCGTGCGTGCCCGGTTCGGGCGGCCCGCTGGGCGACGACATCGTCGCCAACACCAAGATCGCCCGTGAGATCGGCTACCCGGTCATCATCAAGGCGGCCGGCGGCGGCGGTGGCCGCGGCATGCGCGTGGTGCACGCCGAAGCTTCCCTGAAGACCTCCATTGAAACCACCAAGAGCGAGGCCAAGGCCGCGTTCGGCAATGGCGAGGTCTACATGGAGAAGTTCCTGGAGAACCCGCGCCACGTGGAGATCCAGGTGCTGGCCGACGGCCAGGGCAACGCCATCCACCTCGGCGAGCGCGACTGCTCGATGCAGCGTCGTCACCAGAAGGTGGTCGAGGAAGCACCGGCACCTGGCATCACCGCCGAGCAGCGCGAGCAGATCGGCAAGGTGTGCGTGGAAGCCTGCATCCGCATCGGCTACCGCGGCGCCGGTACCTTCGAGTTCCTGTATGAAGACGGCCGTTTCTACTTCATCGAAATGAACACCCGCATCCAGGTGGAGCATCCGGTCACCGAGATGGTCACCGGTATCGACCTGGTCGCCGAACAGCTGAAGATCGCTGCCGGCCAGAAGCTGTCGATCAAGCAGAGCGATGTGGTGCTGACCGGTCACGCGATCGAGTGCCGCATCAATGCCGAAGACGCAGAAACCTTCGTACCGAGCCCGGGCACCATCACCGGCTTCCACGCACCGGGTGGTCCCGGCGTGCGCGTCGATACCCACATCTACAGTGGCTACCGCGTGCCGTCGAACTACGACTCGATGATCGGCAAGCTGATCGTGCACGGTCCGGACCGCGAGACCGCCATTGCCCGCATGCGGGTGGCGCTGAGCGAGATGGTGGTCGATGGCATCAAGACCAACATCGCCCTGCAGCAGCGGATCATGCGTGACAAGGGCTTCCAGGCCGGTGGCCAGAACATCCATTACCTGGAAAAGCGCCTTGCCGAGCGCAAGAGCAAGCCGATCGCGTTGACCTGATCGGCAACTGCAGTCGCTGCACATGAAAAGGGCGGGGATTTCCCCGCCCTTTTTGCGTTTTTACGGTAGCGTCGGGCCATGCCCGGCGGCCTTCCATCGCCACCGCCCACCCGCCGGGCATGGCCCGGCGCTACCGGCGTGGCGTCAGCGCGCGTCGGCCGCGGTCGCGGGAATCTGCGAGTTCGCCAGTGGACGCACGCCGTTCGGCGAGGTCGGATCGACGATCACCATGGTCTCGCTGGACCCATCGGGCCACACCACCTGGAAGGTGCTGCCGGCCGGCAACGACGAGAACGGCACGCCGCTCTGCGCACGGTAAACGGCGGCAACCTGGCTGGCACCGGCACGACGCACGTCTTCCTGTGTCTTCACCGAGGTCAGCTCCACCTTCGATAGACGCCGGTAGCGGTCCTCGTAGGTGTCGATCATCAGCAGGCCTACCGCACCGGCCGAATAGGCCACGAACAACACCACCCAGAACCAGAACTTGGCCCCATGCAGGAATCGACGGTAGTTCATCGCCCGTCCCTCGTGCCAATCAATCGCTTGATCCATTCCTTCATTTTCCCCGCACCTTGCCGCGAAACCGCGGCGTCATACACAAATTCACGGAAGTCCTGCGTCCCATCCGGCGAACAGATCCCTCCATTCGCGCAAAAACTGTTGACCAGCACGCTGTCGGCTCCACAGGGAAGACCGAGTTCGCAGGCCGCAACCCGCCATGCCAGTTCACTCAGCTGTTCACCGGCCACCATGCCGGTCAATGCCTTGTCGCCCGCCGCACGCAATCCCATGCCCGGCGCGATCGCCATGTACGCCTCCGGATCGCGCGAGGTACGTACGCGTTCAACCAGGTCGCGGCGGTACTGCTCGCTGTCCTGCAGTGGCTCACCTTCGGCAAACAGCGCCGCTTCGGCAGCGAGGTTGCCCTGCTGGGCCGCACGACGACGCTCACCGAGCACCAGTGCCGGCCCCAGCTTGTCGCCGGGCACGAAGCCACCGCAGCGCTGCGCCACCCGTTCGCGCGCCTCCACCATCTCCGGTGCAGCACTCAGGCCAAGGCCGGACAGCACGTTGTTGTCCAGCCGGTAGCCACCCGGGTCAACGGCGTACTGCGCGCAGTAGTCGTAGACCCGGCTGAGCATCCAGCGCGCCTCGTGGTTGCCCTGGTCGGCCTGCACGCGCAGGCGCTGCGCGTAGGCGTACAGATCGGTGGCACTTTCGATGTCGGCGCGGATATCCAGCGGCAGGCCCGAAGGCAGCGCGGTGCCGGGTTCGAACGCAGCGAGGCGGCGTGCCAGCGCTTCGGGCATCACCGGTGCCAACGCCCCCTGCACATCGCCGGCCGGGGCAGCCAGCGGCGCATCGACGCGCGCGTCCATGTCCCGGCTGTGCCCATTGGCCCGATAGCCGGCCACGCCCAGCACGGCCACGGCCGGCAGGACGAGCAACCAGGTTTTCAGGGTCGGGGCGAAAGCCATCGGCAACGTTCGCTGGTACGGCGCACAGGAAAGCGCCGAGTTTAGCAAGGCCCGTGAGGCCTGTCTGAACCGGCTTCGTTCATCTCAAGGCATACGGAGACGCCCTGATGGTCTAGCATGGCCCCCTTTCCCGCGATTGCCCTCACCGCCATGCCGTTCCTGGAACTGACCCTGCGTTGTACCGAAGCCACCCAGCCCCGATATGAGAATGCGCTGGAGGATGTGGGCGCGCTGGCGGTGACCCTGCTTGATGCCGAAGCCGACACCAGCAACGAACAGGCCATCCTCGAACCCGGCGTGGGTGAGACCCCGCTGTGGGACACCTTGGTGCTCAGCGCGCTGTTCCCGGCCGACAGCAATGCCTTGCTGCTGCTGGCCGCGCTGGAAGCCTTCGATCCGGAGCTGGACTGGAGCAACGGCAGCTTCCGCGCCGTGGAAGACGAAGACTGGGAGCGCGCGTGGCTGGACCAGTTCCAGCCGATGGACTTCGGCAGCCGTACCTGGATCGTGCCGTGGAACCACGAGCTGCCGGAAGCCGCGCAGGCCACCAACGCCGCCATCGTGCGCCTCGACCCGGGCCTGGCCTTCGGCTCGGGCACCCACCCGACCACCGCGCTGTGCCTGCGCTGGCTGGACCAGTTGGCCGTTGATGGCCAGCTGCAGGGCCAGCGCGTGCTCGACTTCGGCTGTGGTTCGGGCATTCTCGCCCTGGCCGCACTGAAGCTCGGTGCCGCCCAGGCCATTGGCGTGGACAACGACCCGCAGGCGTTGATCGCCACCGCCGACAATGCCGAACGCAACGGCGAACAGGCACGCATGCAGGTGTACCTGCCGCAGGACGAACCGGTCGCCACCTACCCGATCGTGGTCGCCAACATCCTGGCCTCCGCGCTGGATGCACTGGCCGAACTGCTGGCCGCCCGTGTCGCCAGCGGTGGTCGCATCGCCCTGTCGGGCATCCTGCATGGCCAGGAAGACGAACTGCTGCAGCGCTATGCGGCCTGGTTCGACGACCTGCAGGCCACCCAGGATGGCGACTGGATGCGCATCACCGGCGTACGCCGCGCCTGATCGTGGTTGAATGACCGCTGGATCCGAGCCCGCGCCCTGAGCATGTCCGAGCCGAACCCACCGCGCCGCCCCCTGGCCACGTTCCTGCGCACCGCGCCGGGACGCGATGCCACGCCTGAAGCCACCGAACCGCGCGAACCGGCGCCGACCGATGCAGCGCCGGTGATCGAGGACATCGACCCGGCAACGGACATCGTGGCGGCAACCGAAACAGAACCGCTGGCCGCCGCTGATCCAATCATCGAGCCGGACTTCACCGCCAAACCCGGCATCGTTGCCACCGCCGCCGATGCGCCCAGCTTCCTTGGCGTGCGCCCGCGGGCGCTGCCCACCCCTCGCTGGCATTGGCTGCTGGTGGCCGCGCTGGCGCTGCTGCTGTTGCTGCAGAGCGTGCTTGCCGACCGTGCACGGCTGGCCGCCGATGCCGGTACCCGGCCGTGGATCGGTGCGCTGTGCAGCGTGCTGCGCTGCGAGCTGCCCGCCTGGCGCGAGCCCACTGCATTGACCATGACCAGCCGTGAAATCCGCCCGTTGCCGGCCCAGCCCGGCGTGCTGCAGATCCAGGCCAGCATCCGCAACGACGCGCGCTGGCCGCAGGCCTGGCCGGACCTGCGCCTGTCGCTGTCCGATGCCGATGGTCGTGTGATCGGCACCGGCGTGTTCGCACCAGCGCAGTACCTCGGCGAAAACCCGGGTGCGGCCCCTCTGGAACCGGGTCAAAGCGCACGCATCGCCTTCCGCGTGCAGGAGCCTGCCGCATCCACGGTCGCATTCACCTTCGAGTTCCTTTGACCTGGGCCTGACCGTCCGGCCGTGGCAGGTCGGGCACGCTCGCGCTAGACTGACCGCCATCACCTCATCCGGTCCGGCGCCCCGCGTGCATGGACCAACCAGATCGGGAACCCCCTTGAACGCTGTCCTTTCTCGTCCTGACAACAGTCGTGGCGCTGCCCGGCCACCGCTGCGCGAACATGTGGCCCAGTCCGTGCGCCGTTACCTGCGCGACCTCGATGGCTGCGATGCGGACGATGTCTACGAGATCGTACTGCGCGAGATGGAGATTCCGCTGTTCGTGGAAGTGCTCAACCACTGCGAAGGCAACCAGAGCCGCGCAGCGGCGATGCTGGGCATCCACCGCGCCACCCTGCGCAAGAAGCTGAAGGAATACGGCATCAGCGCGTAAGCGCAGCATGGGTAGTGCCGGCCGCTGGCCGGCAACCGCAACACACTGTCATCATTCATGGGATTGCCGGCCAGCGGCCGGCACTACCGGCTCCGGTAGATCCACGCCATGCGTGGATGAATCTCCCCCGCAGCTCAACCGCCACCACCCGCCTTCCAGTAGTAACGCACCACGTGGAAGAACACCGGGGCGGCGAAGCACACTGAATCCAGACGATCGAGCATGCCGCCATGGCCCTCGATCATGTTGCCCCAGTCCTTGATGCCGCGGTCGCGCTTGATCGCCGACATCACCAGGCCGCCCCAGAACCCCATCAGGTTGATCAGCAGCGACAGGCCGAACGCCTGCAGCGGCGTGAACGGGGTGATCCACCAGAGCGCGGCGCCCAACGCGCTGGCACAGAGCACGCCGCCGACGAAGCCTTCCACCGTCTTCGACGGCGACAGCTTCGGTGCGATCAGGTGCTTGCCCAGCAGCTTGCCCCAGATGTACTGCAGCACGTCCGACGACTGCACCACGATCACCAGGAAGGCGAACAGCAGCACGTTGCGCGCCGGATCGTAGCCCGGCACGCGCAGGTTCAGCAGCAGCGGCACGTGCGAGATGCAGAACACGCAGATCATCAGGCCCCACTGCACCTTCGACGTGCGCTCCAGGTAGTGGGTGGTGTCACCACCGATGGTGGCCAGGATCGGCAGGAACAGGAACGCGTACACCGGGATCAACAGCGTGTACATGCCATACCAGTCGATCCACACCAGGTAGTACTGCCACGGCAGCACGATGTAGAACGCGGCCAGCAACGCGTAGTAGTCACCTGATCGTGTTGGCGCCAGGGTGATGAATTCGCGCAGTGCGAACAGCGAGATGATGGCGAACAGCACGATCACTCCGGCGCGCCCGAAGAACAGCGCCAGCCCGACCACGATGGCCATCACCCACCACGCGCGGATGCGCGAGACCAGGTTGGCGATCACCGCGTTGGGCTGTCCACGCTGGCGCCAGCGCAGGGTTTCGGACACCAGCGTGGCCAGCACCAGCACGGCACCTACGCCCGCGAACAGCAGCCCTGTCTGCTGGCCCACGCTGCGTGCGGCAAGATCACCGGACACATCGATCATGAAGCTCATGCACGGCCTCCGTTCGGGGCCAGGGCCAGCAGCGCCTGCCGGCTGCGTGCCAGGAACGCCGCCTTGTCCTCATCGGCCTGCAGCCGCAGCGGCGTACCGAAGGTTGCCGTGCACAGCAACGGCAGCGGCAGGAAACGCCCTTTCGGCATCACACGCTTGAGGTTGTCGATCCACACCGGCACGAACTCCAGCTCCGGGCGTTGCCGGGCCAGGTGGTAGATGCCGCTCTTGAACGGCAGCAGCGGCTCATCACCGATGTTGCGCGTGCCTTCCGGAAACAGGATCAACGAACAGCCCTCGTCCACCGCGTCACGCAGCACCTGCAGCGGATCCTGATGGCGGTTGCCGGCCTCGCGCTCCACCAGCACGCCATTGAATACCGCGTCGATCAGGTAACGACGCAGACCGTCGCGCTGCCAGTACTCGGCGGCGGCGACCGGCCGCACCTGGCGCCGCAGCGCCGGCGGCATCGACGACCAGATCAGCACGAAATCACCATGACTGGCATGGTTGCCGTAGTACACGCGGTGCTCGCTGGACGGCGCGCAGCCAACCCACAGCGCGCGTGCGCCGGTCACTACATGGATGGCCGCGCTGCAGGCGCGGGCGATCAGTTCAGCGAACATCGGCACCTCCGGTCAGGTCTGCGGCCACAGCACGGCCAGCAGCAGGGCAGCGAACTGCAGCAGCGTGGCGGCATACTGGCGCATCAGCAGCCGCCGCATGCCGGTCCAGCGCGCATCCCAGCCACGCGTCGGCGCCGCTGCGTCCAGCCTGCGCAGGCCAGCGTTGTGCAGCGCCTGGTCCACGCGTTGTGCCGCGACTTCATCCTGCAGGCCCTCCTGCTGCAGCAGGCGCAGCAGGCTGGCGTCCAACTGCACCCGCACCGCGTAGCACGCCTGCGCAACACCTGCAACCAGGCTCAGCAGCAGCAGGCCAGCGGCGAACATCGCCAGCCCAGGCTCGATGCCCAGCAACAACAGGGCCACCAGCAGCAGGCCCAGCGACAACGCGGCAGGCACTCGCCCCTGCCGCAGCAGCAGATGCATCATCGGCAGATCGGGCACGGCGCTCATGCAATGGTCTCCTGCGCGGCAGCGGCCGCGATCACCTGTAGATGAACGTCATGCAGCACGATCGACGGCCGCGCGCCACGCACGATCGACACCGCGTCGGCCACATCGCGCGCACGGCCGGTGCGCAGCAACCAGGTCGCCACGCTGGCCGCGCTACGTGAGTACCCCAGCACACAGCAGACCAGGACGGGGCCATGGCCGCGCAGGCGTTCAATGGCATCTGCCGCGGCGCGCAGCTGCGCCGCTGAAGGCACCACCAGGTCCAGCATCGGCACGCTGGCGTACGCTGCTCCCGGCGCGCGGCAGGACAGCTCCGCACAGGTGTCGACCACGCCCACCAGCGGTGCCGGCAGTGCGGTACCTGGCAGGCGACCCAGCCAGACAGCGTCGACGACCGGCACCGGCTGCGGCGCGCGGCGCGTCCACAACCGCGAGTTGATCCACGCCGCCCCCAGGTACGGTGCCAGCAGCCAGCGCGCGGCCATCGTCAACCGGCCATCGGCGCGCTTCTGGAACACCGCTGTGCCCAGCCCGGCATAGGCCAGCGACACCAGCAGCAACGACACCACGGGCCACAGCAGCCACAATGCGGTGCCGCGCAGCATCACCACCGGCACCAGCAGCAGGCCGGCACCCAACACATACAACGCGGCCAGCCGCCAACGCTTCGGGTCACCGGCAGCCTGCCAGGCGCGCAACGGCGGCGTGCCCTGCTCTGGCCACAGCCACACGCACAACCAGCCGGCCAGCAGCCCGGTGGGAATGTCGATGAAGTGATGCTGGAACGTGGTCAGCACCGAAATGCCGATCAGCAGCGCCCACACATGCAGCACCAGCCGCCAGACCCCGTGCAGGTACTGCGCGAACTTCACCCACAGCACGATCAGCAGCACGATATGCAGCGACGGCGCCTGGTTGAATGGCTTGTCGAAGCCCAGCAGCACGTCGAACAACCAGCCGAACACACCGCCGATTTCCGGCCGTTCGAAGCTGAAGCGCAACGGCCACAACAGGAAGCACGCCACCGCGATCACCTGCGCGCTGAGCAGGCGCAGCGCGTGCCGGTCCAACTCCAGCCGGCGCCGGCACAGGAAGAACGAGATCGCATAGAACAGGTCGATCGACCAGTACGGCACGATCGTCCACGGCACGAACGGAATCCGCGCCTCCCAGGCAAATGCCATCACCGGCAGCTGGGCATGGCGGCCGGCCATCCAGTTGGCGAAGCCATAGCTGGCGAAGAAGAACGGACCGAGCAGGGCCAGCCACAGCAGGGCGCGCCGCCAGGGGCGCGCCTCGCTGGATGATGCGGTTGCCGCCAGCGTCGCCATCACGCGATCCGTCGTGCCAGCGATACGGTGAAGATGCCGAAGTCATCGATGCGCTGGGCCACCTTCTGGAAGCCGGCCAGGCGCACCAGTTCGTCCATCTCGTGCTGGGTACGGCGGCGCATCACCCACGCCGCGCCACCACGATGGCTGGTCAACGCACGCGCGATGAACTCCAGCTGCGGATGCCACGGCTGCCCGGTATAGGCCAGGTAACCGCCCACCGGCACCGTCGCAGCGATGCCCTGCAGTGAACGCAGCACCGCATCGTTGTCGGGGAACAGTTCGTAGAGGCCGGACACCACCGCCAGCGTCGGCGCCGGTTCCACTGCTGCCAGCTGCGCCGGATCGAACGCATCGCCCTGTTCGAAGCGGGCGATGTCGGCCGCGCCGAGGCGCTCGATCAAGGCCTTGCCCTGCGTTACGTTCAGCTCGCTGAAATCGCGCAGCACGATGCGGTCGGCACGCTGTTCGCCCTGGCCGAGTGCTTCCAGCACGTAACGGCCATGGCCGGCCGCCACGTCCAGCACGCGCACCGGAGCGCCCTGCCCGCGCAGTCGCTGGGCGGCATCGCGCAGCAGTTCCTGCAGGTGCTTGCCGCGCACGCGGATGCCGCGCCAACCGATCGCATCCAGATAGTTGCGGTCGACCATCCGGCCCAGCGGGCCCTTGCCCCGCGCCTCATCACGGTAGATGTAGTCCAGCGTGCTGCCCGAGTCGAAACCGGTCTGCAGGCCCAGCGCGATGCCCTCCGACAGCGTGCCGCCGAAACGCAGGCCACCGCGCACCACGCGCCAACGCAGGTCGGCCAGGCTGTTGCGCTCCGGTGGCCACGACAGGATCTCCGATTCCTCGAAGGTCGGGCCATGCCGATGCGCATCGCGCCGCGACAGCTCCTGCAGCGGTTCGGCAAAGCGTGCCTGGATGAAGCTGCGGATACGCGCCAGCGCCGGTGCACGGTCACGCTCGCCGAGGGTGTCGTGGAAGAAGCCCGGCAGGTGCACGCGCTCCTTGATCGGGCTGGACAGGCGTTCGTAGAAGCGGTCCTGCGGGCCGCGATGCACCACGAAGTCCGAGCCCGATACCAGCAACTGCACCGGCACGCTGATCGCCTGCGCGTCGGCCACGATGCGGTCGGCCGCTTCGTACAGGCCCAGCAGCACGCGCACCGAGATCGGCCGGGTGATCAGCGGATCGGTGCGGTAGCTTTCCACCCGTGCCGGGTCGTGGGTCAGCCACTGCGGCTTGACGTAGCTGTTGACGAAGAAGTTGCCGCGCAGTTTCTGCATCAGCGCCAGTCCAGCGCGTGCGAACGGCACGTACAGCTTCACCTTGAATGCCGGCGAAGCCATCACCAGCGCGCGCAGCCGCGGCGCATAGTCATGCACCCAGGTGGCGGCAACCACCGCGCCCACGCTCTGCGCGATCACCACGATGTCCTCCACCGCGATGCCATGCTCGGCACTGATGTGGGCGATGAAGCTGTCCAGGTCGCGCACCAGCGCCGGGAAGCCCGGTGCGTCGCCGCGCGTGCCGGGCGAGCGACCATTGCCGCGCGCATCCCACGCGAAGAACGCGGTGTCGGGCAGGTCCAGCTCGTCGACCAGATGGGTGACCCGGCCGGAGTGTTCATGGCCGCGATGCAGCAGCACGATGGCCTTGGCCGGCGTGGTTGCCGTGGTGCTCGGCCAGTACCGGTAGAACAGCGGTACCTGGTCGAAGCTGTGGAATTCCCGTTCCTGCGCCTGACGCATGCAATCTCCGTATGGATAGGGCGTGTAATCGTGTTGTGCTTACCGCTGCGATATCGCCGCGGCTTCCTTCAATCCCTGGCGTACGCGACGGACCACCGTCACCCCACACAGCAGTGCGGCCAGTGCGGCGACCGCGCTGACCACGGTCGCGCCTGCCCAGCCAAACGCCAGCAGCAGGCCCAGCACGCCGATCACGAACGCACGGTCGCTCTTGCCCATCGGGCCGTCATAGCGGCGGCTGGCGCCGACCATCAGGCCCAGCACGCCGGCGTACTCGCTCAGCGCGGCGGCCCAGGCCAGCAGCCACAGTGCCTCGGGGCGCACGCCCGGTACGCTGAGCAGGCTCAGGTACAGCGCCGCGTCGGCGATCACATCGCACAACTCGTTCAGATAGGCGCCCAGCCGCGATTGCTGGCCGAATTCGCGGGCCAGCATGCCGTCGACGGCGTTGAGGGCCATGCGCAGCAGCATCCACAGCGGCAGGGCCAGATACAGCAGCGGCTGGGTGGGAGCGCAGCACCACACCGCAGCGGCCACCAGCAGCGAGACCACGGCCGCAGCCACGGTCACCGTGTTGGCGGTGATCCCCACGCGGTACAGGCCGTGTACGGCCGGACGCAGCAGGTCTTGGAAACGTCCTTTCAATGCATAGATCGACACGATCTGAACCCGCTAATCCTTGGCAGTGCGGGCACAGCCTACCTGATTGCGACAGCGCCACGTATCGAATTGCGCCCAATGCCGGCCCATGCAGGTGCTGTCGAGCGGACCAGGACGGGAGTCTGCACCGGCCAATTTCCCCCACCAGCGCCCGCCACCGGCCCCCACCGCCTACAATATCGGCCCCGCTCCGCTGCCGATTGCCCTGTCCCCATGACTGCTGATCTGTTGCCCGTCCGCCGGGCCCTCCTCTCCGTTTCCGACAAGACCGGCCTGGTCGAGCTGGCCACCGCGCTGGCTGCACGCGGCGTGGAGCTGCTGTCCACCGGCGGTACCGCCAAGGCGATCCGCGATGCGGGCCTGGCCGTGAAGGATGTCGCCGAGGTCACCGGCTTCCCGGAAATGATGGATGGCCGGGTCAAGACCCTGCATCCCATGGTGCATGGCGGCCTGCTGGGCCGCTCCGGCCTGGACGACGCGGTGATGGCCGAACACGGCATCGGTGCCATCGACCTGCTGGTGCTGAACCTGTACCCGTTCGAATCGGTCACTGCCAAGGCCGACTGCACCCTGGCCGACGCGGTGGAGAACATCGACATCGGCGGCCCGGCGATGCTGCGCTCGGCGGCCAAGAACTTCGCCCGCGTGGCGGTGGCCACCGACCCGTCGCAGTACGCCGAACTGCTGGCCTCGCTGGATGCCAACGACGGCCAGCTGTCGGCCGGCACCCGTTTCGCCTTCTCGGTGGCCGCATTCAACCGCGTTGCCCAGTACGACGCGGCGATCAGCAACTACCTGTCGGCCGTCACCGCCACCGACGCCGCCGTGCCGGTGCGCGCCGAATACCCGGCGCAGATGAATTCCACCTTCGTGAAGGTGATGGACCTGCGCTACGGCGAAAACCCGCACCAGAGCGGCGCGTTCTATCGCGACCTGCATCCGGTGCCGGGCACGCTGGCCACCTTCCAGCAGCTGCAGGGCAAGGAACTGAGCTACAACAACCTGGCCGATGCCGATGCAGCCTGGGAATGCGTGCGTCAGTTCGACGCGCCGGCCTGTGTCATCGTCAAGCATGCCAACCCGTGCGGCGTGGCCGTTGGCGCCGGCAACGGCGATGCCTACGAGCTGGCCTACGCCACCGACCCGACCAGCGCCTTCGGCGGCATCATCGCCTTCAACAAGCCGCTCGATGCAGCCACCGCGCAGGTCATCCTGGACCGCCAGTTCGTTGAAGTCCTGATTGCGCCGGACTACGAACCGGCCGCGCTGGAATACGCGCAGAAGAAGGCCAACGTGCGCGTGCTGCGCATCCCGCACGGCGACGGCCTGAACAACTTCGACAACAAGCGCGTGGGCTCCGGCCTGCTGCTGCAGTCGTCGGACAACCGCGGCATGACCCGCGACGAACTGAAGGTGGTCAGCAAGCTGGCACCGACCGACAAGCAGTTCACCGACCTGCTGTTCGCCTGGAAGGTCGCCAAGTTCGTGAAGTCCAATGCGATCGTCTACGCCAAGGACAACCGCACCATCGGCGTGGGTGCCGGCCAGATGAGCCGCGTCTACTCGGCACGCATCGCCGGCATCAAGGCGGCCGATGCGAACCTGGTGGTCGAAGGGTCGGTGATGGCCTCCGATGCGTTCTTCCCGTTCCGCGATGGCATCGATGCCGCTGCCGCCGCCGGCATCAAGGCAGTGATCCAGCCGGGCGGTTCGATGCGCGATGCTGAAGTCATCGCCGCCGCCGACGAACATGGCCTGGCCATGGTGTTCACCGGCGTTCGCCACTTCCGCCACTGATTACTGGAGCGACACGGATGTCTGCAGTCTCTTTGAAACCGCTTGCCGTGCTCGCCTTCGCCGGCACGACCCTGCTGGCCGGCTGCAAGCCGGCCGCCGAGCCCGCATCTGCCCCGCAGGCAGATGCGGCAAAGCCCACCGCCAGCGAACCGGCAGCGCATGTCAGCCGCACCGCGCGGCTGCAGGCGTTCCTGACCGGGCGTTACGGCAAGGACGCCAAGCTTTCCGGCCAATGGCGCGGCAGCTGGACCCAGGACGATGAAACGCGCGCGATCGACTGGCAGGTCTGCGCCGAGCAGCCGGTGGTGACCGGCGACAGCTGGCAGCAGCTGCTGGCGGTGTGTGGTGCGCTGGTCGATGGCGCGCATATCGACCCGGGAACGATCGAGTTCTTCGTGCTGCAGCCCAAGGGCGATGGCTTCGGGGTGACCAGCGAGCTGACCGGCGAGCGCTTCGGCAGTGGTGGCCAGCCCGGCACCGCCAGCATCATCCGCGCCGGCAGCGATTTCTATGGCTTCCGCGTCGAGGATGGCTGGTTCGGCCAGGGCTTCTCGCTGCTCTCGCAGACCCTGGTGCTGCCGGGCCCGAAAGGCCTGACCAGCACCGGCAACGTGCGCAGCCACATCGACAACGACGCCCAGTACGAATGCGAGAACGTCGATGCGGCCGCCGATCCCGATGCCGCCGAAGACTGCCGCACCCGCCGCTTCAGCATCGATTTCGCACTGCGTTTCGACGACAGCGACCGCAGTGCGCGCATCTGGCCACTGCTGATCGAGGAATCCGGCAACACCTGCGGCGGCAAGCGGGTGCGTCAGGAGCACCGCTTCACCCTGGACCCGAAGTCCTGGACCTACTCCTTCCCCGAATCGCTGCGACGCGAAGGCTGCGAATGACGCACACGCGCCGCCGGGGACCTGGAACTTCCCTTCCCACGCAATCTGGAATCTCGTGATGAACGTACTTGTCATCGGCTCTGGCGGCCGCGAACACGCCCTGGCATGGAAGCTGGCCCAGTCCTCCCGTGTCACTGAAGTGCTCGTGGCGCCCGGCAATGCCGGCACCGCCAACGAAGACAAGTGCCGCAACGTCGCGGTGAAGGTCACCGACATCGATGGCCTGCTCGCCCTGGCCCAGGCCGAAGGCGTTGCGCTGACCGTGGTCGGCCCGGAAGTGCCGCTGGTGGCCGGCGTGGTCGACCGCTTCCGCGCCGCCGGCCTGCGCATCTTCGGGCCGACGGCGGCGGCCGCACAGCTGGAAGGCAGCAAGGCCTACGCCAAGGATTTCCTGGCACGCCACAACATCCCCACCGCGTTCTATTCGGTGCACACCGAGGTGGACGCGGCACTGGCCTACCTGCGCGAGAAGGGCGCGCCGATCGTGGTCAAGGCCGATGGCCTGGCCGCCGGCAAGGGCGTGATCGTGGCCATGACCCTGGCCGAGGCTGAAGACGCAGTGCGCGACATGCTCTCGGGCAACGCCTTCGGCGATGCCGGCGCACGCGTGGTGATCGAGGAATTCCTCGACGGCGAGGAAGCCAGCTTCATTTCAATGGTCGATGGCGTGCATGCACTGCCGATGGCCACCTCGCAGGATCACAAGCGCGTCGGCGACGGCGACACCGGCCCGAACACCGGCGGCATGGGTGCGTACTCGCCGGCCCCAGTGGTCACCCCGGACGTGCACGCCCGCGTGATGCGCGAGGTGGTGAACCCGACCGTGCAGGGCATGATCGCCGACGGCATCCCGTTCACTGGTTTCCTCTACGCCGGCCTGATGATCGATGCCAGCGGCGCGCCGAAGGTGATCGAGTTCAACGTGCGTTTCGGCGACCCGGAAACCCAGCCGGTGATGCTGCGCCTGCAGTCGGACCTGGTCGACCTGGTGGACGCGGCGATCGATGGCCGCCTGGACCAGGTGGATGCGCAGTGGGATCCGCGCCCGTCGCTCGGCGTGGTGCTGGCCGCCAGGCCGTACCCGGAAATGCCGATCACCGGCGAGGTGATCTCCGGCCTGGATGATGTGCCGGCAACGGCCAAGGTGTTCCATGCAGGAACGACGCTGGATGCGCAGGGCCAGGTGCTCAGCGCCGGTGGCCGCGTGCTGTGCGTGGCAGCACTGGGTGACAGCGTGCGCGAGGCGCAGGCGAACGCGTACGCGGGCGTGGCGAAGGTGACCTGGGACAACGAGTTCCACCGCACCGACATCGGCTGGCGCGCGATCGCGCGGGAAATCTGAGACCGCGCTGATCCACGCGTGGCGTGGATCTACTGGATCGCGACGTAGATCCACGCCATGCGTGGATCCAGCAGGAAAAAAAAGGCCCGGCAATGCCGGGCCTTTCCATTACTCAAACGCTTCGCCACCTTATGCGGTGAACAGCGCCTTCATCTTCTTCAGCGCGTTCGCTTCAACCTGGCGGATACGCTCGGCCGATACGCCGTACTCGTCCGCCAGCTCCTGCAGCGTCACCTTGCTGTCCGCATCCAGCCAACGGCGGCGGATGATGTCGCGCGAACGCGCATCCAGTTCCGCCAGGCCTTCGCGCAGCAGCTGCATCTGGTTGTCTTCGCTGTCCTCGCGCTCGTAGGCCATCGACGGATCTTCGTCATTGGCCACCAGATACGCAGCTGGCGACGGCGGCGCGTGGTCGTTGTCTTCATCGGTGGGGGCATCGAAACCGATATCGCGGCCGGACAGGCGCGATTCCATTTCCAGCACCTCGCGCTCGGACACGTTCAGGTCCTTGGCCACCGCACTGACTTCGGCCGCGTTCATCCAGCCCAGGCGCTTCTTCGACTTGCGCAGGTTGAAGAACAGCTTGCGCTGCGCCTTGGTCGTGGCGACCTTCACGATGCGCCAGTTCTTCAGGATGAACTCGTGCATCTCGGCACGGATCCAATGCACGGCGAAGGACACCAGGCGCACGCCCATGTCGGGGTCGAAGCGCTTGACCGCCTTCATCAGGCCGATGTTGCCTTCCTGGATCAGGTCGCCCAGCGCAAGGCCGTAGCCGTTGTAACCGCGGGCCACGTGCACCACGAAGCGCAGGTGCGAGTGCACCAGCTCACGGGCAGCGTCCAGATCGTTGCCGTCGCGGAAGCGACGGGCCAGGTCCTGTTCGTTATCGACCGACAGCACCGGAATCTGGTGCACGGCACCGATATAGGCGTCCAGCGAACCGAGCGCACTGGGAATCGGCAGATTGTTTGCCACAAGGGCAGTAGAGGTGTTCTGGCTCATAGGCACCCATCTTAGCAGTCTGGGATTTGGACTGCTAAAGGAGGAAAAAGTTCCAGCATTCCACTGATGAAACACTGGTCCCAAACAGAACCCTACCGTAACGCGATTTGATGACAGTGGCGAGCGCGCTTTTCGGGATACACAATCCCTTGGAATTCAACCCACTAGCCCGGAAAGCCCGGCTATTCCGGGTCAAAGGCAGCTGAACAGGTGGCGGTTTCGCCCATTCACCATGGGGCAGCGTTGTTCGCCGTTCAGCCCGATGGCGCCAGCGTCGCCCGCGGCGGCAGCGACCAGTCGATCGGCGCCTGCCCGCGGCGCTGCAGGTACTCGTTGGCCATCGAGAAATGACGGCAGCCGAGGAAGCCGCGGTGGGCCGACAGCGGCGAGGGATGCGGCGCTTTCAGCACGCGGTGGCGGCCGGTATCGATCACCTTGCCCTTCTGCTGCGCGTAGGCACCCCAGAGCATGAACACCAGGCCCTCGCGCTCACGGTTCAACACGTCCACCACGTGGTCGGTGAAGCCTTCCCACCCGCGCCCCTGGTGCGCACCGGCCTTGCCCTCTTCCACCGTCAGCACCGCGTTGAGCAGCAGCACGCCGCGCTGCGCCCACGGGATCAGGCAGCCGTGGTCCGGGCGGGCAATACCGAGGTCACCCTCGATTTCCTTGTAGATGTTCAACAACGACGGCGGCACCGGCACGCCCGGCTGCACCGAGAAACTCAGGCCATGGGCCTGCCCACGGCCGTGGTACGGGTCCTGGCCGAGGATGACCACTTTCACCTGATCGAACGGGGTCGCATCAAAGGCGGCGAAGATCTGCGGTCCAGGCGGGAACACCGCCGCACCGCTGGCCTTGCGCTGCCGCAGGAAGCTGGACAGCTCGCGCATCTGCGGCTGCAGCAGGTAATCGCCCACACGCTGTTTCCAGCTCGGTTCCAGCTGGATCGCCGGGGTGTCCACTACTTCATCGATCATCGCAACACGTCATCGCAACAGGGGTCCATCATTCAACCGGGCCAGCCGCAGCTGGAACAGCACCTTGGTGATCAGCAGGCGCTCTTCGATCGGCTTCAGCACCAGATCGTTGGCGCCGGCCTGCAGCAGGCCGGTCTGGTTGTGCGGATTGCCATCGCCGGTCATCACCAGCACCGGCAGGCGGCGCTTGCCGTAGCCGAAGTCCACGCGCACGCGCTGCACCACGTCGCGGCCGCTCAGCTCTCCCTTCAGGGTCACATCGGTCAGCACCAGATCGATGCGATGGCGGCTGCGCCCGAGCGATTCGGCGGTGAGCAGGGTAAACGCTTCTTCGGCGCTGACCACATGCATCACGTTGAGCTGCTGGCGCTCGAGCATGCGCTTGGTCGCCTCGGCCACCACCCGGCTGTCCTCGATGTAGAGGATGGTCGCGCCGGGAATGGTCTGCGGCTGCACGTAGCCGCGCACGAAGGTCGCCAGGGCCTCGTGGCCCAGCGATTTGTCGAAGTAGTCGGTGACGTACTCGGTGAAGCGGCGCTGCTCCAGGTGCTGCTGGGCGTCGCCGGAGACCACGATCACCGGCACATAGGCCTGCCCTGCCGCTTCGCGCACCATCCGCGCCAACGCCAGGCCGTCGCCATCGCGCAGGGTCAACGAGGTGGTGACCAGATCGACCGGCCCCTGCGCCAGCGCATGCTGTGCGTCTTCGATGCTGTCGCAGCCGATCACCTCCACGCCCGGCAGATCGCGCTGCAGGACGTCGGCGATCAGCTTGCGCACCAGCTTGGAGCCGTCAACCACCATCACCCGCGTCGCGGGCCCTTCAAGGTGCTTCAGCGCTTGCGGTTGCATGCCGGTCTCAGGTGTCGGTCGGGCGGGTCTGGCGGAGGAAGTGGCCGGTCACCAGCCATGCACCCAGCCAGCCCAGCAACAAGGTGCCAAGCAGCACCAGGCTGCCATGCAGCAGGTCCAGGCCATGCAGCACAAACGGGCTGCCGTAGCTGCGCGACAGCTCGGCCAGCGGCGCGCGCAGGGCGGCACCGGCAATGCCGATCAGGCCCAGCGCGACCGCACCGGCGCCCAGGCCATACCAGGCGCCCAGGTACAGGAACGGGCGGCGGATGAAACCATCGCTGGCGCCGAGCAGCTGCAGCACGCCGATTTCCTCGCGGCGGGCCTGGATGTCCAGGCGCACGGTGTTGCCGACCACCAGCGCGGCACCGGCGCCGAGCAGCACCGACAGCACCTGCACCAGCCGCGCACCAAACGCGAGCCAGGCATCCAGGCGCTGCCGCCACAGGGCGTCGTGCTGCACCAGGTCGGCACCGGGCAGGCTTTCCAGCGCGCGTGCCAGTCGTGCATCGTCCTGGCCCTGGCCGGGGGTGACCACCAGCAACGAGGGCAACGGGTTGTCGTTGAGTGCGTCGATGGCTTCGCCGAGGCCGGCCTGGCGCAGTTCCTCCAGGCCCTGCTCCGGCGTGCGCACGGTGACACTGGCCACGTCCGGCCGGTCGCGCAGCTCCCCGGCCAGGCGCAGCGCACCCGGGCCGTCGACGTCCGCCTTCAGGAAGACATTGATGTCGCGCGACTGCTGCACGCTGCCGGCAAACTGCTTGAGGTTGTCCAGCGCGATCGACAGGCCCAGCGGCAGCGCCAGGGCCAGCGCCATGACCATCACGGTCAGCAGCGTCGCCCACGGCTTGCGGCAGGCACGGCCGAGGCTGAACACCACGCTGTGCACGTGGTGCTGGAACCACACGCCCAGGCGCGACGGTGCAGCAGCTTCGGTGTTTTCGTTCTTGGCCATGGTTACTCCGCCAGATCCTGCGGCGAGATGTCGTCCACCAGCCGGCCGTGGTCGAGGATCAGCACGCGCTTGCGCATGTGGCGCAGCAGCGGCAGGTCATGGCTGACCACCAGCACGCTGGTGCCGCGCGCAGGCAGCTCGGCGAACAGGGACATGATCTCGGCCGCCAGGGTGGGATCGAGGTTGCCGGTCGGCTCGTCGGCCACCAGCAGCTTGGGCTCGCCGACGATGGCCCGGGCGATGCCGACGCGCTGCTGCTCACCGGCCGACAGCTGCGAGGGCAGCGCCTTCTCGCGGTGACCAAGGCCCATGCGCTCGAGCACCGAACGCACGCGCTTGTTGATGTCGCCACGGCGGGTGCCGCGCAGGATCAGCGGCAGGGCCACGTTCTCGGCGATGGAGCGGTCCATCAGCAGGCGGTGGTCCTGGTAGACCGCGCCAACCGCGCGTCGATGCCGCGGCACATCACCGCCGCGCACCTTCAGCAGGTTGCGCTCGTCGAACATCACCGCGCCGCGGCTGGGCCGCTCGTCGAGGTGGATCAACTTGAGCAGGGTGCTCTTGCCCGCCCCGGAGTGACCGGTGACGAACAGCATTTCGCCCGGCGCGACCTCGAAGCTGACATCGGTCAGGGCTTCGTGGCCACCGGCGTACTGTTTGCTGACATTGTCGAAGCGCAGGACACTCATGCCCCGATTATGCAGGACCGGCGCGACAGATCGGTAGCGCCGGGCCATGCCCGGCGAAAACCTTCCGGCATCGCGGCCCCGGACGGAGGCCGCTGCGCTCGCCGGGCGTGGCCCGGCGCTACCGGCTTAATTGCCGGACAGCATCCGGCGGATCTTGCGGCCGATACGGGTCAGGAACGAGTCGCCGGCATCGGCGCTGGTACGCACCGGCTTGGCCACCACCTGCACCGGGGTAACCGGGCTGGCGCCGTTGCCGGCGTTGCTTGCCACACCTTCGGCGCCCTCGACCGGACGGCCGTGGCGACGACGACGGCGCTTGCGCGGCTTGCGCTCGCCGTCCACCGCACCTTCCGGCGCAGCTTCAGCGCGCGGCGGACGCGGGGCCTGCACGGCAGCAGCTTCAGCCGTCACTGCACCCTCGACTGCGGCGGCAGCAACCTGCTCACCTTCCACACGCGGCTTGCGCGGGCCACGCGGACGGCGTTCGCCGCTACGCTCGCCATCGCGGCCACCACGCCCAGCGCCAGCACCACTGCCGGAGCGACCGCCACTACGGCCGCCGCCACGACGCTCTTCCTCGGCGGCGCGCGCTTCGCGTGCTTCGCGGAAGATCTGGCCGACGCTTTCGTTCTCGTCGCCTTCCTCGCCCGGTGCCGGGGCGGCACGCTCAGGGCGCGGCAGCGACGTCAGGATCTCGCTGGTGACCGCTTCGACCGGGATCTTCTGTTCGATGTAGGCCTCGATGTCCGGCAGGCCCATCGCATAGCGCTCGCAGGCGAAGCTGATGGCATCGCCTTCCTCGCCCAGGCGGGCGGTACGGCCGATGCGGTGCACGTAGTCTTCGGCGTCGAACGGCAGGTCGTAGTTGTAGACGTACTTGATGCCGTCGATATGCAGGCCGCGGGCGGCCACATCGGTGGCCACCAGGATTTCCAGCTGGCCCTTCTGGAAGCGGTTGAGCAGGCTCTCGCGCTTCTTCTGCGGCACGTCGCCGGACAGCACGCCGACGCGGTAGCCGGAACGCTCCAGCGAACGGGCCACGCGCTCGACGAACACCTTGGTGTTGACGAAGACCATGGTGCGCGCGCCTTCGCTGCGCGACAGCAGGCCCAGCAGCAACGGGATCTTCTCTTCGTCGGCCGGGAAGTAGATGCGCTGGCGCACGCGCGCGGCGGTGATGGTCTCGGCTTCGACCACCAGCTTCTGCGGCTCGTTCATGTGCTCATAGGCCAGCTCGAGCACGCGGTGGCTCAAGGTGGCGCTGAACAGCAGGGTCTGCCGGGTGGAGCGCTCGGGCATGCGGCGCAGCAGGAAGCGGATGTCCTTGATGAAGCCCAGGTCGAACATGCGGTCGGCTTCGTCCAGCACGCAGATCTCGCAGGCGTGCAGCGACACCACCTTGTGCTGCTTGACGTAGTCGATCAGGCGGCCGGGGGTGGCGATGATCACGTCCACGCCCTGCTGCAGGATCTCGCGCTGCTTGTCGTAGTCAACGCCGCCGTAGACCAGCGCGAAACGCAAACCCAGGTCCGAACCGAACTTGACCGCATCCTTGTGGATCTGGATGGCCAGTTCGCGGGTGGGGGCCAGGATCAGCGCGCGCGGGTCTTCCGGCTTGCGATCGGCCAGTGCCGGGCGGGTCAGCAGGCGGTTCACGACAGCGACCAGGAAGGCCAGCGTCTTGCCGGTGCCCGTCTGGGCCTGGCCGGCGACGTCGCCACCGGGCAGCGCGACCGGCAGGGTCAGCGCCTGGATGGGCGTGCAGCGGGTGAATCCGGCTCCTTCAAGACCGGCCTGCAGGGCCGGATGCAGATCAAAGGAGGAAAAAGTCAAATCGGTCAGCGGTTTGTCGCTCATGTGTCCGTCTTGGTATGGCCACGCGCCTGCGGGCGGCGGCACTGAAATCTGTCTGGGGCTCCGTCGCAAACTGCGGCCCCTGCGGCGGGTCGGGCTGGCCGGGACCCCTCGGGTCCGCGCGCCGCACAATGCCCCAGTTTACCGCACTCGGGCCAGCAAACCGGAATCGGGCGTCTCACAGCTTACAGAGACGCGCCTCTTCACCCCGCAGTACCGCGCTTGAACAGCGGCGCGGGCTCCCATGGCCTACCGCGCCAGCACCCCCATTTCAGCCATGGACAGTGACATCGGACACATACCGGGCTCAGCACCGATCACGATACGCTGGGTTCCAGCCAGCATCTGTCCCTGCCCTGCGATAGGGGTACACTGCCGGCCGTGAGCGTCCAGGCATCCCGCCGAACGCACCGTGGCAGTCCGCCGCGAGGCAACGACGAGGGTCACGCCACCGGGCATGGCCCAGTTCACCCACCTCCGGCCTGGCCGGGTGCAATCCAAGACGAGAAACCAAGATGAGCGACAAGGTTGTACACGTCGGCGATGCCGACTTTGATAGCGCCGTACTGAATTCCAAGGAACCGGTGCTGGTCGATTTCTGGGCCGAGTGGTGTGGCCCGTGCAAGATGATCGCCCCGGCGCTGGATGAACTGGCCGATGCCTACCAGGGCCGCGCCAAGATCGCCAAGGTCAACGTGGACAACAACCGCGCCCTGGCCGCCAAGTACCACGTGCGTTCGATTCCCTACCTGGTCGTCTTCAAGGACGGCGAGAAGGTGGGCGAGCAGATCGGTGCCGTTGGCAAGGCCCAGCTGGCCGGCCTGCTGGACAAGGCCCTGGCCTGATCCCGCGCTTTCCGGCAGCCGTTTTCGACGGCTGCCGGGCAGGCGCCCCGGCGCCTGACTGAATACCGTATCCGGCGACCCTTGCGTGGCGCCGCGGGCCGATGATAGTGTCGGCACATCCGGCCGCGTTCGCGTGCCGCATCTTCTGGACGCAGTTTCTTCCAGACCCATTCCCAATGTTCGCCGCCCCAGCCGGGCGCTCGCACCTTCAAGCGAGGAATAACGCTCTTGTCCGATAACACTCCCGAAACCGGTAGCGCTGATGCGCCCGCCGAAAAGCGCGTGCGCAAAGCCCGCGTAACCAAGGCTGCCGCTCCGGCCGCCGCCGAAACCAGCGCCGCCCCTGCGCAGCCTGCCCTGCCGCTGGCAGCCGCGCCCGAGGCGCCGGCACCGGCCGCAGCGCCTTCCGCGCCGAGCGCACCCGCCGCCGAGGCCCCTGCCAGCAGTGGCGGCGGCGAAGGTGGCGAGGGCCGCGAATCCGGCCAGCCGCGGCAGTCGCAGCAGAACAACCAGGGCGGTGGCCAGAACCAGAACCCCTACAACCAGGGCGGTCAGCAGGGCCAGCAAGGCCAAGGCAACCGCCGTGACCGTTTCCGCAACCGCCGCGACCGTGATCGCAATGGCGGCGGTGGTGGTGGCGGTGGTGGCAACGGCGGTCGCTTCCGCGACGACGGCATGCCCAACGACAACGGCGAACAGCAGCCGTTCGTACCGCGTCCGCACGCCAACGTCCCCGAAGGCTTCCCGGTCTATTCGCTGAGCGACCTCAAGCGCATGCCGGCCCAGAAGCTGCTGGAGATCGCCGAGCAGCTGCAGATTTCCGAAGGCGTGGCCCGTGCCCGCAAGCAGGACGTGATCTTCGCGCTGCTGAAGGTGCTGACCCGCCACGGCGACGGCGTTGCCGCCGACGGCGTGCTGGAAATCCTGCCGGACGGCTTCGGCTTCCTGCGCGCGGCCGAGGCCAGCTACCTGGCCGGCCCGGACGACACCTACATTTCGCCCAGCCAGATCCGCCGCTTCAACCTGCGTACCGGCGACCACCTGTCCGGCCGCATCCGCTTCCCGAAGGACGGCGAGCGCTACTTCGCGCTGTCGATCGTGGACACCATCAACGGTGAGCCGCTGGAAGCGTCGAAGAACAAGGTGCTGTTCGAGAACCTGACCCCCCTGTTCCCGCGTCGCCGCTTCACCCTGGAGCGCGGCAACGGTTCGTCGGAAGACATCACCGGCCGCATCCTCGACCTGATGGCACCGCAGGGCAAGGGCCAGCGCTCGCTCATCGTGTCCCAGCCGAAGGCCGGCAAGACGATGATGATGCAGCAGGTGGCCACGGCCATCACCACCAACCATCCGGACGTGCACCTGATCGTGCTGCTGATCGACGAGCGCCCGGAAGAAGTGACCGAAATGCAGCGCACCGTGCGCGGCGAGGTCATCAGCTCGACCTTCGACGAACCGGCCGCGCGCCACGTGCAGGTGGCCGAAATGGTCATCGAGCGTGCCAAGCGCCTGGTCGAGCACAAGAAGGACGTGGTGATCCTGCTCGACTCGATCACCCGCCTGGCGCGTGCCTACAACAACGTCGTGCCGAGCTCGGGCAAGGTGCTGACCGGTGGTGTGGACGCCAACGCCCTGCATCGCCCCAAGCGCTTCTTCGGTGCCGCGCGCAACGTGGAAGAAGGCGGCAGCCTGACCATCATCGCCACCGCGCTGGTCGATACCGGCTCGAAGATGGACGAGGTGATCTACGAAGAGTTCAAGGGCACCGGCAACAGCGAAGTGCACCTGAGCCGTCGCATCGCTGAAAAGCGCGTGTTCCCGGCCATCGACATCAACCGTTCGGGCACCCGTCGCGAAGACCTGCTGATCGAGCCGGAGCTGCTGCAGAAGATCTGGATCCTGCGCAAGCTGCTGCATCCGATGGATGAAATGACGGCGATGGAATTCCTGCTCGACAAGATGAAGAACACCAAGTCCAACGACGAGTTCTTCGGTTCGATGAAGCGCTGATCGCGCGGCATTGATGGAATACGGAAAGGCCCCGCAGTGCGGGGCTTTTTCTTTGGGCGGCGGCAGGGCAAACGGCTTCACTTCGCGGCCCGGTGATTTGGCGATAATCTGCAGGACAAATGCCTGACTCTCCGCCCCGACCGCGCTGGCCGGGCCGCCGATTCCCGCTGTTGCCCCATCCGGAGGATCCGGCGGGTCCAGCCCTGCCCGATCCTTCAACTGCATGCGCACACTGTCTCCCCGGCTCAACCTGGGCAAGCTGATCCTTGCCCTGGCCCTGCTCAGCGCCGTCATCGCCCTGGCCAATACGCTGCTTGCCAGCTATCGCGTGCAGCGCGACCAGCTGGTGGGCAACACCCTGGAAGCCAACCGCGTGTACGCCACCAAGCTGGCCGAGACCACGCAGGACTTTCTGCTGGCCGCGCAGCAGCAGCTTGCCTACGCCGCCACCCGGCTTGGCAACAGCGACATGGATCCGGCCCAGGCGCAGGATGAGGCCCGTCGCCTGCAGCTGCAGTCCAGCAGTTTCAACTCTTCGCTGGTGGTGGCCAATGACGGGCGGGTGATCGCGACCTCGCCGCAGAGCCTGCAGCTGCAGGGCGAGATCCTGCGCAGCACGGGCAACCAGGCAGCGTTGGAACGGCGCCAGCCGATGATCAGCGATCCCTACCAGTCGGCCACCGGCAAGCTGCTGATCTCGATCTCGCACCCGGTATTCGACCGCAGCGGCCAGTACCGGGGCTATGTGAGCGGCACCCTGTACCTGCGCCAGCGCAGTGCACTCAACACCCTGCTGGGTACGCACTACTACCGCGATGGTTCCTACCTGTACGTGGTGGACCGCCATGGCCGCCTGATCTATCACAACAACCCCAAGGAAGTGGGCACCTACGCGTTGAACAACCCGGCGGTGAAAGAAGTGATGCGCGGCCAGCGCGGTGCGCAACAGGTGCGCAACAACCACCAGGTGGCGATGCTGGCCGGTTACGCGCCCGTGGCGGCAACCGGCTGGGGCATCGTCGCGCAGCGCCCGACCGAGGCGACGCTGCAGCCGCTGTCACGCCTGATGTCGGCGGTGATCTGGAATGCCATTCCGCTGGGCGTGCTGTCGCTGCTGATCACCTGGTGGTTCGCCCGCCGCATTTCGCTGCCGCTGTGGCAGCTGGCGCGCAACGTGCAGGACGGCGAAGACACCGGCAATGCGATCAGCCACGTCAATGGCATCCGCGCCTGGTACTTCGAAGTGGCGCAGCTGAAACAGGCCGTGCTGTACAGCTTCAATGCGCTGCAGGACCGGATCGGCACGCTCAACCGCGCCAGCCGTACCGATCCGCTGACCGGCCTGCTCAACCGTCGCGGGCTGCAGCAGGCGCTCGACGCGCTGCAGGCGCAGGGCCTGCCGTTTGCGATCCTGACGCTGGATATCGACCGCTTCAAGTCGATCAACGACAGCCACGGTCACGACATCGGTGATGCGGCCATCGTGCATATCGCCGAACAGATGCGCCGCCATTCGCGCGAGACCGACGTGCTGTGCCGCGCCGGTGGCGAGGAGTTCCTGGTGCTGCTGCCGGGCGTTGGCATCGAAGCGGCCCGGCAGACCGGCGAGCGCCTGCGCCAGGCCATCGCCGACGAACCGTTTGCTCCGGTGGGCACCATCACCGTGTCACTGGGAGTGGCCCACTTCCCCAGTTTCCATACCGATCCGGAACAGGCACTGCGCTTGGCCGACAAGGCCCTGTACCTGGCCAAGGAACAGGGCCGCAACCGGGTGGTGGTATACCCGCACGCCGATTGAGCACATCGATTCGAGCGGGATGCGCCGGGGCAGGCCCGGCGCATCCCGCAATGACGCATCAGCCCAGCGGGGTCAGCAGGCGCGGGCCTTCCTGCGCACGACCGACCATGTACACACCGCCTTCGGGCAGCAGGTCGCTTCCGGCGGCCAGGGCTTCCTCGCCGGTCTTCCACGGCGCCTGCTGGCGCGGGCCGGGAATGTACGCGCTCCAGCGGCCGTAACGCTCGCTCTGCTTGTCGAAGAAATAATTGACCGGCACGCGCACGGTCCAGAAGTCCCGGTCCTTGTCCTCGCCGGTAGTGGGCGGGTTGAAGGTCCATTCGCGGGCGCTCCTGACGCTGGCCTTGGCAAGCACGTCGCGCAGCTGGTTCATCGTACGCTCGGGACCGACCACGGTCAGGTTGGTCTGCTCGGCAATTACGTCAGCTACCTTGCCATCACGCCCGACCTTGACCAGAAGCATGACAGTGCCCTGCCCGCGGATCGATGCCGCCTGCGGTGGGTAGACCGGTGCGCGCGTCTTCGCTGCGGTGACGTCATCGGTGCTCGGCGCACTGGATCCGCCGAGCTTGCCGAAGCGGGCATCAACCACCCGTACCTGCATGCTGTTGCCCTCCATGTTGCCGGCAATCAGACGCAGGTGGACGGTAGTACGGGCAGGCATCGGCTTGCCGTCGACCAGCGTCGGCTCAAAGCGCCAGCTCTGCACCGCCTTGTCGACGAACCCCGCTACGCCAGCATCAACCTTCTCGCGACGATCGAGCTGGAACCCTTCAACCTGGCCTTCGCGGCCGATGTCGATGACCCCGCTGAGGGTCATGCTGGCCTCGGCCTGCCTGCGTACCTCGCGCGCGGTCTGTGCATCGGCGGTATCGATCAGGGCGCCACCGCCAGACACCGCAAGGGCCAGTGCCAGGAAAAGAGAAGAACGCATCATTGCCGATCCTTGGTGATGAAAGTGCCGAGATTACCCGAGTTCCTCGCCGTCGGCGCGGCCAATCACGCCAACCGCTGCGCAGCCGAATACGGTGGCGTGTCCGGATAATCGCCCGCCGCAAAGCGCGCCTGCAGCCCCTGCCACCAGGCGGGATCGAACAGGTGGCGATAGTGCTCGCGCACCGCTGCCAGTTCCTGCCCGGGCAAGCCCATGAACGGCCCGAACCGCTCAGGGAAAACATCGCGCGGACCGACATGGAACCAGGGCTCATCGGCCATCGCTTCTTCCGGAGAGCTTGGCTTGGGCCAGGCCCGGAATACGCAGTCGCTGACCAGGCACAACTCGTCGTAGTCGTAGAACACGGCACGGCCGTGGCGCGACACGCCGAAGTTCTTCGGCAGCATGTCACCGGGGAAGATGTTGTTGCGCGCCATGTCGGTGATCGCCTGCGCGTAGTCGAGTACCGCTGCGCGCACGGCCTCGCCAGCCTGTTCGCGCAGATAGAGATTCAATGGCCGGAAGCGACGCTGCACGTAGCACAACGCGATCTCCACCTCGTCGCCATCCACGCGCACGCTCTGCGCGCACTGCTGCAGCAGCTCGTCCAGCAGCACCGGGGCGAAGCGTTCGCGCGGGAAACGCAGATGCCGGTAGGGCTGTGCGTCAAGCAGGCGACCGACACGGTCGAGGTTGAACACCAGGGCGTACTTCTCCTCCACCTGCTGCCGCGACATCGTCTTGGGCCAAGCGAAACGATCGCGGATCAGCTTGAACACCAGCGGGTAACTGGGCAGGGTGAACACCGCCATGACCATGCCCGGCGTGCCTTCGGCATGCGCCAGACGCTCGTTCGGGTGTTCATTGAAGTGGCGGAAGAACGTCCGGTAGCGCTCGGTCTTGCCCTGTTTGGCGCGTCCGAGCACGGTATAGATCTCGTCGATCGGCTTGCCCGGCAGCAGGCTGCGCAGGAACACCACCGCATCGCCAACCGTACCCAGGTCAGCCTGGAAATAGCTGCGCGACACGCCGAACAGATGGGCCACATCGCGACGCCGGGTCAGCACGGCATCGGCGCGCAGGCCCTGGTCGTCATTGACCAGCGCGATCACGCACGGCGAGAAACGGTGTTCACCGAACACGCGCCCGACCAGATAGGCGCGACGCTCGCGGTAGAACACGGTATCGAGCAGCTCGATGCTGCGTACCGGCGTGTCGCCCCAGTGCGCCAGATCGTCCTGCAGGCGCACGGCGATGGCGGCGGCACAGCGCAACTGGTGCGCATACGGAACATCGAAGCGGTAGTCGGCCAGCACCCGTTGCAGTGCCTCTACCGGCCGCGTCGGCGAGACCGCGTAGGTGTGGCGCGCCACCGGATGGGTGATCGCATCGGAGGGCTCGACATCGAAGGCGATGAACTCCACTTCCGGGTCCACACCGCGGATGGCGAACAGCCGTCGCGACAACGTGTTGTAGAAGGTCTTGTAGAGCTCGGCGTCGATCAGGCCCTGCAACAGGGCACTGAAGTGCGCGTGCACCTGCAGCCACAGCGCGCGTTCGCTGATGGCGTCACCGGCCAGCCGCCGCAGCGCATCCATCTGCTCGGCGATGCACTGGTCGTACAGGGCGATGCGCTCCACCGCATCGTGGCGCGCCGCCGCCCAGTCGCGCTGCTGGAAACGCAGCCGGGCACGCGCCGTGATCGCGGCAAAGCGGGCGTGATACTGCTCGAAACCATCGCGGATGGCCTCGGCGATGCGCGGTGCCAGTTCGGTTGCAGTGACAGGATCGGACATGCACGACGTATCCGGGGAAACCGATCTCACCATACGCTGGCGTGGGGTAGCTTGTGTAGAGCCGAGCCACGCTCGGCTGCTGCTGCCTCAGAGAACCAGACAAACGCAACCATTCCTACAGACCCCGGGCGACTGCATTGCCTACTCTTTCAGGCCCATAACGGCATGAGGTGACGCATGCAGCAAATGACCCTGATCCCACGCATGGAGGAAGGCAACGTAATCCCGCAACGGGTACGCGACGGCTACATCAGCGCGACGGCGCTCTGCCAGTCAGTGGGCAAGCGCTGGTCGGACTATCGGTCGCTGAAATCCACCGGTGAGTTCATCGAGGAGCTGACCCTGCAGACCGGCCTCCCGGAGGACCAGCTCATCCATGTGGTGTCCGGGGGCAATGCGGCGATGCAGGGCACCTGGATCCACCCTTACCTTGCCATCAATCTCGGCCAATGGTTGTCACGCAAATTCGCGGTGAAGGTGTCGCAATGGGTGGTGGAATGGCAGCAGGGCCGGGCGAACGCCGTCATGCCCGCCCACATCGAGCGCTACATGCAGAACCGCTCGAAAGTGCCCTACACGCATTTCTCGATGTTGAACGAGCTGACCCTGAACCTGATCGCGCCACTGGAGCAGGCGGGCTATACGCTGCCGCAGGAGCTGGTGCCGGACATCTCCGAGGGCCGGCTGTTCTGCAAGTGGCTGCGCGATCACAAGGGCATCGATCCCAACACCTTCGACACCTATGAGCACAGCTATCCAGACGGCCGCAACGTGCAGGCAAAGCTCTATCCGAACGAGCTCTACGAAGACTTTCGCCGGCACTTCAACGAAACCTGGCTCCCACTGCATGCGCCCAGATACTTTGCTGCGCGCGACAGGCAGGCGCTGACCTTCGTACGCACGCTTCTGCTGCCTTCGACATGACATCACAGCGGACCGATCCCTGGGCTGCCGTGCAGCACCAGGGATCGGTCCCACCGAGCCGGCTCAGATCGCCAGTTCGGCCTCCACGTCCTGCACCTTGCGCCGCGCCAGGGCGAGGTTGGACTTGGTCCGGTCCAGCACGATGTAGAAGAACAGGCCCTTCTTCTTCGCCACCGGGCGCATGATGTGATACGCCTTGCCGAGCGAGATCAGGATGTCCTCGATGCCATCGTTGAGGTTGAGCGAGGCGGCGGTTTTCATCTTCGCGCGGATCACTTCGGTGTTGCCGGCCGCCGCCACTTCCATGTCCATGCCCGAACCGGCCTCGCCCAGCAGCATGCCGCTTTCGTAGTCGACCAGCGCCACGGCCTGCGCGCCATCGATACCCATCAGTGCAGTCAACGAATCATTCAATCCAGCCACGTTGCACCCCTCTCAATGTTGGTCGAGCCCCTCGTTCCCCTGCGGCCGGGCTCACGATCCGCTGAGTTCGGCCAGGATCGCCTGGCCACATTCCCTGCTCTGCCACAGCACCTGGCCGATCACGCTGCGCTGGTCGCAGGCCGCCATCAGCAGCAGCGGCGCTCGCCCCTCGGCCTGGATGGCCAGCATCAGTACCTTGCCGCCGGCGGCCTCCAGCATCAGTGTCTGCAGATCGCCCAGTGCCAGTTCGCGTCCCACTGCTGCGGCCAGGGCCAGCATCGCGCTGGTCATCGCCGCCAGGCGTTCGCCGCGCCCCTGCGCACCAGCACTGACCAGGGCAAAGCCATCGACGCTGGCCAGCACCACGGTCCGCACCCCTTCCACCCGCTGCTGCAGGTCCTGCAGCAGCGGCTGCAGGCGCTCGCGCTGCTGCGCGTCCGGCAACGGCGCGCCTTGTCCATCAGCCATGTGCGGCCACCAGTGCATGCGCTTCCATTTCGCTCATCAGTACGTCCATCAGCAGCAGTCCTTGTTCACGATCGCGGGCATCCACCGCCAGCAACGGCAGCGGCTGGCCATCGAGCCGGGCGCGCTCGGCCCAGTCATCCAGTGCCGCTGCCGGCACCTGGTCAAGATGGGTCACCGCCACCACCAGGGCCAATGCCGGACCGAACGGGCGCAGCACCTGCAGGTAGGCGTCCAGCTCGGCGGCCACCCCGGCACGGCGCGCGTCCAGCAGCAACACCGCACCGCGCGCACCCTGCAACAGGATCGGCCACAGGAAATCAAAGCGCTGCTGGCCAGGCGTGCCATACAGGCGCAGCCTCTCGCCGTTGGGCAGGTCGATATCGGCGTAGTCCAGCGCCACCGTGGTCGAAGCCTTGTCGGCACCCGCGCGGTCACTGTTGGCTACGTCGGTGTCGACCACCGCACCGGCGGCGATGCTGCGTACCAATGTCGACTTGCCGCTGCCCATGCCACCGAGCACCACCACCTTGTGCTCACGCATCGCGGTCACCCCCGCGCAGCGTGCGCCACAGGCGTGCGAGCAGGCCGTTGTCGGCATTGCTGGCACGCGCACCCGCCAGCGGTACTGCAGGTGCGACCTGCAGCTGCGCATAACCGCACAGGTAGGCGGCGTGGATGAAATCGCGCACGGCGGCGGCGGGAAGATCCAGCAGCATCGCGCATTCGTCCACCGTGCAGGCACGCTTGAGCAGCAGCGAACATAGACGGAAGCCATCGTGATCGTGGCCGAGCACGCGGAAGTCCGGCCAGCGCAGCAGCTTCACCGACGCCCCGCGCAGGCGCTCATCCAACGCCTGCCAGTGACGGCTGCGCTGCGCCCATTGCCACAGCAACGGACGCAACGGCAGTCGCGTGCGGTCACCCGCCAGTGCCTGCAGCTGCGCCGGCAGCAGCGCATCCAGATACAGGTGCTCGAAGCCCTGCGCCAGCCGTTCCACCAGCACCGTAGCCGGCTCGTGCAGCAGCACCGCCTGGTCCTGTTCCAGATCCAGCAGCAGCAGCGGCTCTCCACCCTCGCCCAGCAGCGCCTGGCCCTGCCGCGATGGCAGCCGCTCGCGCAGCAGGCGGGTGATCGCATGCGCGCCGTCAGCCAAGCGGATCGGTGTCGCATCGGTGCCGGTCTGCATGCCGCGCAGCGCCCGCCCTATCGCGCCATCATCCAGTACGTCCTGGCCGCCATCGCCTTCGCGCAACTGGCCGCCGAGGTCCTCGATCCAGCAGTGCAGGCGGGGGCGCTGCTGGCGCATGCGCAGTGCCGCGTTGCGCAGCGCCGGCGTATCGCGGATCACCAGCAGATCGCAGTCGTCCAGGTCCTGGCTGCGGCGGATCTGTCCGTCCGGCAGCGCCGAGGCCATCCGCAGCCTCTGCAGCAGGGCCTGTTCGCCCTGGATGTCGGTTCCCACTACGAGCACGCGTGCCATCCGTGTTCCCCGTGCGACCACCTCCCCGGCGGTCTCGCATCGCCAAGGCTAGGCCATGGCTTGCCGCCATCGTCGTGATCGACTGCTCATATTGGTGGCAGTGGTGAACATGCATGCGTCCGTTCTGCGACGGCCATCGCGGGCAAGTTTCATGCCGTGTTGACGGCGTTCCGACAGATGACGGATTTCACGGTTTTGTGCAGCTCCCGTCCGCGCGTGGACAGGCACCAGCGGCATGCGGGCAAAAAGAAACCCGCGCCGAGGCGCGGGTTTCTTTCCAGGTCTCAACCGGGCGGCGATGAATCAGCCGCGCAGCTGCTCCAGCGCGGCATTGAAAGTCGCGCTCGGACGCATTGCGGCAGCGGCCTTGGCCACATCCGGACGGTAGTAGCCGCCGATGTCCACGGCCTTGCCCTGCACCGCGATCAGCTCGTCAACGATCTTCTGCTCGTTGTCGGCCAGCGCCTTGGCCAGCGGAGCGAAGCGTGCCTGCAGTGCGGCATCTTCGTTCTGCGCTGCCAGGGCCTGCGCCCAGTACAGGGCGATGTAGAAGTGGCTGCCACGGTTGTCGATGCCACCGAGCTTGCGCGACGGCGACTTGTCGTTGTCGAGGAACTGGCCGTTGGCCTCGTCCAGTGCCTTGGCCAGCACGCGGGCGGCAGCGTTGTCGTAGCGGTTGCCCAGATGCTCCAGCGACGCGGCCAGGGCCAGGAACTCACCCAGCGAATCCCAGCGCAGGTAGTCCTCTTCGACGAACTGCTGCACGTGCTTCGGCGCCGAACCGCCAGCACCGGTCTCGAACAGGCCGCCACCGGCCATCAGCGGCACGATCGACAGCATCTTGGCGCTGGTGCCCAGCTCCATGATCGGGAACAGATCGGTGAGGTAATCGCGCAGCACGTTGCCGGTCACCGAAATGGTGTCCTCGCCCTTGCGGATGCGGGCCAGCGAGAAGGTGGTCGCTTCCACCGGCGGCAGGATGCGGATATCCAGGCCGGTGGTGTCGTGGTCCTTCAGGTACGTCTCGACCTTGGCGATGACCTGCGCGTCGTGGGCGCGGGCGGCGTCCAGCCAGAACACGGCCGGGGTGCTGCTCAGGCGCGCGCGTTCGACGGCCAGCTTGACCCAGTCCTGGATCGGCGCGTCCTTGGTCTGGCACATGCGCCAGATGTCACCGGCTTCCACGGCGTGTTCGAACACCACGTTGCCGGCCTCGTCGGTGACCTTGACGACGCCGTCGGCAGCGATCTGGAAGGTCTTGTCGTGCGAGCCGTACTCTTCAGCCTTCTGCGCCATCAGGCCGACGTTGGGCACCGAGCCCATGGTTGCCGGGTTGAAGGCACCGTTGCTGCGGCAGTCGTCGATGACAGCCTGGTACACGCCGGCATAGCAGCGGTCCGGAATGACCGCCTTGGTGTCCTGCAGCTTGCCTTCGGCATTCCACATCTTGCCGGAGTCGCGGATCATCGCCGGCATCGAGGCGTCGACGATCACGTCGCTCGGCACGTGCAGGTTGGTGATGCCCTTGTCCGAGTTGACCATGGCCAGGCCCGGACGCTGCGCGTACTCGGCCTGCAGGTCGGCTTCGATGGCGGCACGGGTGGCTTCGGGCAGCGACGGCAGGCGCGCGACCAGATCACCGATGCCGTTGTTGGCATCGAAACCGGCCTGCTTGAGCGTGTCGGCGTGCTTGGCGAGCACGTCCTTGTAGAACTCGTTGACGACCACGCCGAACATGATCGGGTCGGAGACCTTCATCATGGTCGCCTTCAGGTGCAGCGAGAACAGCACGCCCTGCGACTTGGCGTCGGCGATCTGCGCATCGATGAAGGCGGCCAGCGCCTTGCGGCTCATCACTGCCGCGTCGACGATCTCACCGGCCTTGACCGCGGTCTTTTCCTTCAGCACGACGGTGCTGCCGTCCTTGCCGTGCAGGGTGATCTTCAGCGCGCCGGCGTTGGCCAGGGTGGCCGACTTCTCGCTGCCGTAGAAATCACCCGCGTCCATGTGCGCAACGTGCGACTTCGAATCGGACGCCCAGGCGCCCATGCGGTGCGGGTGCTTGCGGGCGTAGTTCTTCACCGACAGCGGCGCGCGCCGGTCGGAGTTGCCTTCGCGCAGCACCGGATTGACTGCGCTGCCCTTGACCTTGTCGTAGCGCGCCTTGTAGTCGCGCTGCTGGTCGTCGGCCGGGGTCTCCGGGTAATCCGGCAGCGGATAGCCCTGGTCCTGCAGTTCCTTGATGGCGGCCTTCAGCTGCGGCACCGAGGCGGAGATGTTCGGAAGCTTGATGATGTTGGCGTCGGGGGTGGTCGCCAGCTGGCCCAGCTCGGCCAGGTCATCGTTGACCTTCTGCGCATCGCTCAGCAGTTCCGGGAACAGCGACAGGATGCGTCCGGACAACGAGATGTCACGGGTTTCCACTGCGATGCCCGCGGTGGAGGTATAGGCGTCGACGATCGGCAGCAGCGACTGGGTGGCCAGGAACGGTGCTTCGTCGGTCAGCGTGTAGAGGATCTTGGACATGGGGGACTTGGACTCTGTAGCAGTGCTCAGGGGAAGGCCGGCGCCAGCGCCGGGCCACGTGCAACCGTGTCACTTTCCCCGCCGCCGTCAGGGTGGGCGCGCGCCGGGGAAACCCCTGCATTGTCGCGTTTTCAGCCGCGCGGGGCAAAGCCGTGCCATACGCGGCGGTACTGCACGCCGGCAACGCTGTGATCCATCCACGCATGCCGTGGGTCTGCCGAAACATCGCCGCGCGAGGATCGGCCAGGTGTCTGCACCCGTACCCGTAGATCCACGCCATGCGTGGATAAGGCCTTCCCGCAACGCCACCAACAAAAAAGGACGCAGCCTCGCGGCTGCGTCCATCGTGAGTCCAACCGGGAGAGAGTCGGCGGGACTTACTTGACCTCGAACTCCTGCGGCGTTCCGGCCGCCTTACCATCAACCATGACTTCGGCGCGGTACTTGCCGGCCGGCCAGCCATTGGCATTCTTGAAGGTGATGTTGGTGGTCTCTGCACCGCTGGTGTTCAGGGTTGCGTTCTGCTCACCGGCCACCTGGCCATCCTGGAAGGTCAGCTTGGCGCCGACGGTGACATTGTTGGCCGCGCCATCGGTCTTCACCGAGACGATGACATCGTCCTTCGGCGCGAACAGGGCAGCCGTGGTGACCGACTTGTCAGCTGCGGCGGTCTTGCCGACAGTGACCGCCGATACCGCTACGGCCGATGCAGCCATCGGCGGCGGTGCGCCGGTCATCGGAGCGGGCGCCTCGGCCGGCGTGGTTGCCGCCGGAGCAGCGTTGTTGTCTGCGGTTTCTTCCTTCTTCTTGCAGCCCACCAGGGCGACGCTGCCCAGCAGCGCGGCCAGCAGGGCATTCTGAAGCGGGGTCGTCTTGATCATTCGGGGTTCCTCCAAGGATTGTTCGGACGGCGATTGGATCGCCGGTATTACTTCGGCGGCAGTTTCAGGGTCTGGCCCGGGAAGATCTTGTCCGGGTCGTCGAGCACATCGCGGTTGGCTTCGAAGATCTTCTTCCAGGCGTTGGCATCGCCCAGGTGCTGCTTGGCGATCTTCGACAGCGAATCACCCTTCTGCACGGTGTAGGTGCCACCGCTGACCACCTCGGCGGTACTGTCCACCGAAGCACTGACGCCGGAAAAGTCCGCCTTGGGGACCTGCTGGGCGGTACTGTCGACGCTGCCACTGACGCCGGAGAAATCGGCTTTCTTCTCGGTACTCATCCACACACTCCCGTCTGTATGACTACATGGCTGGCACGGTGTCATAGAGGTTGTTAAATGGGGATGGTGCCGATGTGAAGCCGCCCCCCGGGGCGGCTGAACAATCGGGGCCCAACCGGTAGCGCCGGCCATGCCGGGCGGCTCCGTATGGGGCTGCTGCGCTCGCCGCGCATGGCCCGGCGCTACCGCCTGCGGCGGTTACTGCCGCAGTTCGCGGTAGGTCGCGGCCGGGGCGGCAATGTCAGGGCTGGCGCGCCACGGGTTGATGTCCAAGCCACCGCGACGGGTATAGCGGGCTTCGACTTCCAGCCACTGCGGCCGGCAGCGCGCAGACACTTCACTGAAGATGCGCTCGACGCACTGCTCATGGAACTCGGCGTGCTCGCGGTAGCTGACCAGGTAGCGCAGCAGGCCGGCACGATCGATCTGCGGGCCGCGGTAGCGCAGGCTGACAGTGGCCCAGTCCGGCTGCCCGGTGACCGGGCAGTTGGACTTCAGCAGGGCCGAGACCAGGGTCTCCTCCACCAGCGCATCGGCGTTGGCCGACAGGTAGTCCGCCTGCGGCGGGCCATAGCAGTCGATGTCCACCTCAAGGCCGTCGATCGACTCGCCCAGCGGTGATTCGCGCAACGCCGGCAGGCCGAACGTGACCTGGACCGGGGCGCCGGCGCAGGCCGACAGGTCGGCGACGAGGCGCTCGCGCAGGGCTTCGGCACTGTCGATGCGGGTGCTGTTGAGGGAGTTCAGGTACAGCTTGAACGACTTCGATTCGATCAACCGCGGCGAGGTGCACGGCACCTGCACGGTGGCGACGGCGACCTGCGGTTTGCCACGCGGGTCAAGCCAGCTCAGCTCGAAGGCGTGCCAGCGATCATGGCCGACGAAGGGCAGCGCGGCCTCGTCCAGACCGATCTCGGCACGGGCGCCGACGCGCGGGATGGGAAACAGCAGGCCGGGATCGTACTGCGACGGGTAACTGACCTCGCGACCGAGGCTGGAATCCTGTGGGGTGTTCATGGCGCTTATTGTATCGCGCGCAGAGCGGGCCTTCGGCCGGGTCGGCCAACGGCGGAGCCCCTCCGTGGCGGGGTTGGTTGGTCGGCAGAGCGGTCTATCGGGTTGGCCGGGAGGGTGGGTTGGCTGGGGGACGCCGTGAATACGTCCTTGTAGGCTCGGGCGCGCCATGCATGGCGCTTACGCCCCCAGCCCACCCACCCTCCCGGCCACGGTCAATTTCCCGCGCCACCACGGGAAAGATCAGGAAAATCAAAATCAAAAACCGATGCTTCAGACGTTCATGATGTCCGCCGTGTCGACCAAGGTCGACACCTACCAAAGCAGGATGTCGTTCCGACAGCCGCGGGAAGCTGTCGAAGGCGGGGTGAGTCCGGTTGCGGGGGTGTCCGCGGCATGGATGCCGCGGCCAAGCCCCCATGGACGGGTTTACGGCGTCCCCTGCCACCGGACCCACCCCGCCATCCCACAGATAGCCCGCTTCTGCTGTTGCTGTTGCTGTTGCTGTTGAGGTTGCCGGCCAGCGGCCGGCACTACCGCTTCGGCGGGTGCAGGGCGCAGCCCTGCCGGAAACCCTCAACCCGCCGGGGTGCCCGCACCATGCAGATAATCCAGGCTCACCTGCAGCAGCGCACGGAATCCGACATCCAGCGCCTTCTCATCCAGCAGGAACTTCGGCGAATGGTTGGCCGGCGCCGTCGCCGGGTCGATGCCCACGCTGGTGGAACCGACGAAGAAGAACATGCCCGGCACTTCCTTGGCGTACAGCGAGAAATCCTCCGCGCCCATCTGCAGCGGCGGCTCGTACACGTTGTCCTTGCCCACCACCGCCTGCAGGCTCGGCAGCATCTTCGCGGTCAGCGCCGGGTCGTTCACCGTGGCCGGGTTGCCTTCCGATTCGTAGATGTCGGTCACCGCCTTGGCCCCATGCGCGGCAGCGGTGTGGTCGGCCACGTTGCGCAGATCGGCGAAGATCTGCTGGCGCATGCCTTCGTCGAAGGTGCGGATGGTGCCGACCATCTCCACTTCATCGGGAATGATGTTGTAGCGGATGCCGCCGTTGATCGCGCCGAAGGTCAGCACCGCCGGCTGCTTGGACAGGTTGGCGCGGCGGCTGACGATGGTCTGTGCGGTGCCGATCAGATCAGCAGTGGCCACGATCGGATCCACGCCGTTCCACGGTGCCGAGCCATGGGTCTGGCGGCCGATCACCTTGATGCCGAAACGATCGGACGCGGCCATCAGCGGGCCACCGCGCACCGCGATCTGCCCTGCCTGCACGCTGGAGAACACATGCAGGCCGAACACCGCCTCGGGCTTGAAGTCGGCAAACAGGCCTTCCTTCAGCATCAGCGCCGCACCGCCCTCTTCCGGCGGCGGCGCACCTTCTTCGGACGGCTGGAAGATCAGCATCACCTGGCCCGGCAGGTCCTTCTTCATCGCCACCAGCGCTTCGGCCACGCCCAGCAGGGTGGCAGTGTGCGCGTCATGGCCACAGGCATGCATCACGCCTACGGTCTGCCCGCGGTACTGCGCGGTGGCCTTGGAAGCGAACGGCAGGCCGGTCTGCTCGGTCACCGGCAGTGCGTCCATGTCCGCGCGCAGGGCGATCTTCGGCCCCGGCTTGCCGCCTTCGATGATCGCCACCACGCCGTGGTGGGCAATGCCGGTCTTCGGCTTCAGGCCCATCGCGCGCAGGCGCTTGGCGACCTCGGCGGAGGTGCGCTCCTCGCGGTTGGACAGTTCCGGGTGCTGATGGAAATCGCGGCGCCATTCAACCACCTTGGCCTGCAGGCGCTGTGCGGCAGCGGTCACTTCCGGGCGCTGTGCATCCTCGGCGTGGGCAAGGGACGGCAGGGCCAGCAGCAGGGCGGACAGCAGCAACGAACGGCGCATCTCGATCTCCACGGAAGGGGTCTGCACCTGAATGTAGGGCAACCTTGCCGTTACGGGAACCTCCAGCGTCGTCCATCTGTCAGAGCGCCCGTCCCATCCGTCATGCAGGAAACCCGGTGGGCCACAGGTATGCTTTGCGCATTGCCACCCGGGGTGCCACCCCGTCCAGCCCTCTTGGAGTCTTGAATGTCACGTGTTTGGAAGATCGTGCTGCTGGTCGTGGCGGTACTGGTGCTGGCCGTGGTCGGCCTGCGCGTACTCGGTGGCGGCAAGGACAAGGCTGCCGGGCAGCAGGCAGGCGCCGGCCAGGGGGGCGAAGATCCCGATGCCGGCCCGGTGCCGGTGACCGTGGTCGATGCCGCGCGCCAGGACGTGCCGGTGTATGCCAGCGCGCTGGGCACGGTGACCGCGATGAACACCGTGACGGTCAGCCCGCAGGTGGGCGGCCAGCTGATGAGCCTCAATTTCCGCGAAGGCCAGGAAGTGAAGAAGGGCGACGTGCTGGCGGTGATCGACCCGCGCACCGCCCAGGCCAGCTATGACCAGGCCGTTGCATCCAAGCGCCAGAACGAAGCCCTGCTGGCCACCGCACGTTCGAACTACCAGCGCTCGAACGCGCCGGAGTACCGCCAGTTCGTGGCCAAGACCGATCTGGATACACAACGAAACCAGGTGGCACAGTACGAAAGCGCAGTGGCGGCCAATGAAGCCAGCATGCGTTCGGCGCAGGTGCAGCTGCAGTACACCCGGGTCACCGCGCCGATCACCGGTATCGCCGGCATCCGCGCGGTCGACGCCGGCAACGTGGTCAACGCCGGTACCGCACTGGTCACCCTGACCCAGATCCATCCGATCCACGTGCTGTTCAACCTGCCCGAACGCCAGCTCGGCGACGTGCGCCAGGCGCAGGCCGCCGGCAGCGTGCCGATCGCAGCGCTGGACCGCGCCGATTCGCACGTGCTCAGCGGCGACGGCAAGCTGGACGTGGTCGACAACCTGATCAGCGCCGACAGCGGCACCTTCAAGGCACGCGCGGTGTTCGACAACACCGACAACGGCCTGTGGCCGGGCCAGTTCGTCAATGTGCGCATGCAGCTGCGCACCATCGGCGGCGGCGTGGTGATCCCGACGCAGGCAGTGCTGCGTGGCCCGGACGGCGAGTACGTCTACGTCGTGCAGGGCGACAACACGGTGAAGATGCAGACCGTGCGCAGTGGCGTGGAAGTGGGCGACAGCCAGGTGCAGATCGCCGAAGGCCTGAAGGGCGGCGAGCGCGTGGTCAGCGAAGGCCAGTTCCGCCTGAAGCCGGGCAGCAAGGTGACCGCGCTGAAGCCGGGTGAGACCCCGGCCGCACCGACCGAGGCCGAACTGAAGGCCGCCGAACAGAAGAGTGGCGGCGGCCGCCGCGGTGGTGGCCCGCGCTGAGCGCAGGCCTGCTCTTCCCCGCGCCGGCGATCCCGCCGGCGCTGCCATTGAAGTGCCAGCAAGGATCAGTCCGTGGGCTTTTCGACGATCTTCATCCGCCGCCCGATTGCCACCTCGCTGTTGATGGCGGGCTTGTTGCTGCTGGGCATCCTCGGTTACCGCAAGCTGCCGGTGTCGGCGCTGCCGGAAATCGATGCGCCCAGCCTGGTGGTGACCACGCAGTACCCCGGTGCCAACGCCACCACCATGGCCTCGCTGGTGACCACGCCGCTGGAGCGCCAGTTCGGGCAGATCTCCGGGCTGGAACTGATGACCTCCGATTCCTCGGCGGGGTTGTCGACGATCATCCTGCAGTTCTCGATGGACCGCGACATCGACATCGCCGCACAGGACGTGCAGGCGGCGATCCGCCAGGCCACCCTGCCCTCGTCGTTGCCGTACCAGCCGGTCTACAACCGGGTGAACCCGGCCGACGCGGCCATCGTCACCCTCAAACTGACCTCCGATACGCGGCCGCTGCGCGACGTCAACAACTACGCTGACTCGATCCTCGCCCAACGCCTGTCGCAGGTGCAGGGCGTGGGCCTGGTGTCGATCGCCGGCAACGTGCGTCCGGCCGTGCGCATCCAGGTCAATCCGGCGCAGCTGTCCAACATGGGCTTGACCCTGGAAGAGCTGCGCAGCGCGCTCACCCAGGCCAACGTCAATGCGCCGAAGGGCTCGCTGAACGGCAAGACCCAGTCCTACAGCATCGGCACCAACGACCAGCTGGCCAGCGCCGCCGAGTACCGCGACACCATCATCAGCTACAAGAACGGCCGCCCGGTGCGGCTGTCCGACGTGGCCGAAGTGATCGATGGCGTGGAGAACGACCAGCTGGCGGCATGGGCCGACGGCAAGCCGGCCGTGCTGCTGGAAGTGCGCCGGCAGCCGGGCGCCAACATCGTGCAGACCGTCGAGCGCATCCGCGCGCTGCTGCCGCAGCTGCAGGGCGTACTGCCGGCCGACGTGCACCTGGAGGTGTTCTCCGACCGTACCGAAACCATCCGCGCCTCGGTGCATGAAGTGCAGTTCACCCTGATCCTGACGATCGGCCTGGTGGTGGCGGTGATCTTCGTGTTCCTGCGCCGATTCTGGGCCACCATCATTCCCTCGGTGGCAGTGCCGTTGTCGCTGGCCGGCACCTTCGCGGTGATGGCCTTCACCGGCATGTCGCTGGACAACCTCTCGCTGATGGCGCTGGTGGTGGCCACCGGCTTCGTGGTCGACGATGCGATCGTGATGATCGAGAACATCGTGCGCTACATCGAACAAGGCAAGAGCGGCAAGGAGGCGGCCGAGATCGGTGCGCGCCAGATCGGCTTCACCGTGCTGTCGCTGACGGTTTCACTGGTCGCGGTGTTCCTGCCGCTGCTGCTGATGCCCGGCGTCACCGGCCGCCTGTTCCACGAGTTCGCCTGGGTGCTGAGCATCGCGGTGGTGCTGTCGATGCTGATCTCGCTGACGCTCACCCCGATGATGTGCGCCTACCTGCTCAAGCCCGATGCGCTGCCCGAGGGCGAAGACGCGCACGAACGTGCGGCCGCGGCCGGCAAGCAGAACCTGTGGACGCGCACCGTCGGCCTGTATGAGCGCAGCCTGGACTGGGTGCTGGAACACCAGCCGCTCACCCTGGCCGTGGCCGCGGCCGCGCTGGTACTGACCGTGCTGCTGTACGTGCTGATTCCCAAGGGCCTGCTGCCCGAACAGGACACCGGCCTGATCACCGCCGTGGTCCAGGCCGACCAGAACATCGCCTTCCCGCAGATGGAGCAACGCACCCAGCAGGTGGCCGAAGCGCTGCGCAGGGATCCGGACGTGACCGGCGTATCGGCCTTCATCGGTGCCGGCAGCATGAACCCCACGCTCAACCAGGGCCAGCTGTCGATCGTGCTGAAAGAGCGCGGCGAACGTGATGGGCTGGAAGACATCCTGCCGCGCCTGCAGAAATCCGTCGCCGGTATTCCCGGCGTGGCGCTGTACCTGAAGCCGGTACAGGACGTGACCCTGGACACCCGCGTGGCCGCCACCGAGTACCAGTACTCGCTGTCGGACGTGGACAGCGCGGAAGTCGCGCTGCAGGCCAACCGCCTGACCCAGGCGCTGCGCCAGCGCCCGGAACTGGCCGACGTCGACAACAACCTGTCCAACCAGGGCCGCGCACTGGAACTGAACATCGACCGCGACAAGGCCAGCGTGCTGGGCGTGCCGATGCAGACCATCGACGACACCCTCTACGATGCGTTCGGCCAGCGCCAGATCTCGACCATCTTCACCGAGCTCAACCAGTACCGGGTGGTGCTGGAAGTGGCGCCGCAGTTCCGCACCAGCACCGCGCTGATGGAACAGCTGGCGGTCGCCTCCAACGGCGCCGGCGCCCTCACCGGCACCAACGCGACCAGCTTCGGCCAGGTCACCTCGTCCAACTCGTCGACCGCCACCGGTATCGGTGCGCAGAACACCGGCATCACCGTCGGTGCGGGCGGCATCATCCCGTTGTCGGCGCTGGCCGAGGCGAAGGTTTCCAGCGCGCCGCTGCTGGTCAGCCACCAGCAGCAGCTGCCTGCGGTGACGGTTTCCTTCAACGTCGCGGCTGGCTATTCGCTGTCCGATGCGGTCAAGGCCATCGAAGAGACCAAGGCCAGCCTGGACATGCCGGCGCACGTGCATGCGCAGTTCATCGGCAAGGCCGCCGAATTCACCGGCAGCCAGACCGACGTGGTGTGGCTGCTGCTGGCCTCGCTGGTGGTGATCTACATCGTGCTGGGCGTGCTGTACGAGAGCTACATCCACCCGATCACGATCATCTCGACCCTGCCGCCGGCCGGCGTCGGTGCGCTGCTGGCATTGATGGTCTGCGGCCTGAGCCTGTCGGTGGACGGCATCGTCGGCATCGTGCTGCTGATCGGCATCGTCAAGAAGAACGGCATCATGATGGTCGACTTCGCCATCGAGGCGCGGCGCACCGGCGCCAACGCGCGCGAAGCCATCCGCCGCGCCTGCCTGCTGCGCTTCCGCCCGATCATGATGACCACCGCTGCAGCCATGCTTGGCGCGTTGCCGCTGGCGCTGGGCACCGGCATCGGCTCGGAACTGCGTCGGCCGCTGGGCATCGCCATCGTCGGCGGCCTGCTGCTGTCGCAGCTGGTAACCCTGTACACCACGCCGGTGATCTACCTGTACATGGAACGCTTCTCGGAATGGCTTGCCCGTCGCCGTGAGCTGCGTGCGCTGCGCGATGGCACGGTGCAGGAGCCGCAGGCATGACCCTGGCCCCGCACCTTCGGGGGGCTGCACGATGAACCTGTCCGGCCCCTTCATCCGCCGCCCGATCGGCACCGCCCTGCTGGCCATCGGCTTGTTCATGGTCGGCGTGATCTGTTACCTGCGGCTCGGCGTGTCGGCACTGCCGAACATCGAGATCCCGGTGATCTTCGTACACGCCAGCCAGTCCGGTGCGGATGCGGCGACCATGGCCTCCACGGTGACCGCGCCGCTGGAGCGCCACCTCGGCCAGCTGCCGGGCATCGACCGCATGCGCTCGTCGAGTTCGGAAGGCAGCTCGCTGGTGTTCATGATCTTCCAGAGCGACCGCGACATCGATTCGGCCGCGCTGGACGTACAGACCGCGATCAATTCGGCGCAGGCCGACCTGCCCTCGGGCATGGGCTCGCCGATGTACCAGAAGGCGAACCCGAACGACGATCCGGTGATCGCCATCGCGCTGACCTCGCAGACGCAGTCCGCCGATGAGCTGTACAACGTCGCCGATTCGCTGCTGGCCCAGCGCATCCGCCAGATCGGCGGCGTCGCCTCGGTGGATATCGCCGGTGCCTCGACGCCCGCGGTGCGTGTGGACGTCAACCTGCGCCTGATGAACGCGCTGGGACTGACCGCCGACGACCTGCGCAATGCCGTGCGCGCGGCCAACGTGACCTCGCCCACCGGCTTCCTCAGCGATGGCAACACCACCACGGCGATCATCGCCAACGATTCGGTCGCACGCGCCGCCGACTTCGCCGATCTGGTGGTCAAGACCCAGGGCGATGGCCGGGTGATCCGCCTGAAGGACATCGCCAACGTCTACGATGGCCAGCAGGACGCCTACCAGGCCGCGTGGTTCGACCACAAACCGGCCGTGGTGATGTATGTGTTCACCCGCGCCGGCGCCAACATCGTCGAGACCGTGGACCGGGTGAAAGCGCAGATTCCCGCGTTGCGCGACTACCTGCAGCCGGGCACCACGATGACGCCCTACTTCGACCGCACCCCGACCATCCGGTCGTCGCTGCATGAAGTGCAGATCACCCTGCTGATCAGCCTGGCGATGGTGGTGCTGACCATGGCGCTGTTCCTGCGCCGGTTGGCGCCGACGCTGATCGCGGCGGTCACCGTGCCGCTTTCGCTGGCCGGTGCCGCGCTGGTGATGTACGTGATGGGCTTCACCCTGAACAACCTGAGCCTGCTGGCGCTGGTGATTGCGATCGGCTTCGTGGTCGACGATGCGATCGTGGTGATCGAGAACATCATGCGCCACCTCGACGAGGGCATGCCGCGGATGCAGGCGGCCTTCGCCGGTGCGCGCGAAATCGGCTTCACCATCGTCTCGATCACCGCTTCGCTGGTGGCGGTGTTCATCCCGCTGCTGTTCGCCAGCGGCATGATGGGCGCGTTCTTCCGCGAATTCACCGTGACCCTGGTGGCGGCGATCGTGGTGTCGATGATCGTTTCGCTGACGCTGACCCCGGCGCTGTGCAGCCGCTTCCTCAGCGCGCACGACCACACGGCGGCACCGTCGCGCTTCGGCCGCTGGCTCGATGCCGGTCACGAGCGGATGCTGCGCGTCTACACCGTGTTCCTTGATTTTTCGCTGCGCCATGCACTGCTGCTGTCGTTGACGCCGTTGATCCTGATCGGCGTCACCATCTTCCTGTTCGGTGCGGTGAAGAAGGGCGCGTTCCCGCCGCAGGACACCGGCCTGATCTGGGGCCGCGCCAATTCCAGTGCGACGGTGTCCTTCGAGGACATGGTCAGCCGCCAGCGCCGCATCACCGACATGCTGATGGCCGACCCGGCGGTGAAGACCGTGGGCGTACGCCTGGGCAGCGGCCGCCAGGGCTCCAGCGCGCAGTTCAACGTGGAACTGAAGTCGCGCAAGGAAGGCCGCCGCGAAACCACCGCACACGCACTGGCACGGCTGAGTGCGAAGGCCGACCGCTACCCGGACCTGCAGCTGCGCCTGCGCGCGATCCAGGACCTGCCCAGCAACGATGGCGGTGGCAACAGCCAGGGCGCGCAGTACCGCGTCTCGCTGCAGGGCAACGACCTGGCCGCACTGCAGGAATGGCTGCCCAAACTGCAGGCGGCATTGAAGAAGAACCCGAAGCTGCGTGATGTCGGCACCGACGTCGACAACGCTGGCCTGCGCCAGAACATCGAGATCGACCGGGCCAAGGCCGCGCGCCTGGGCATCTCGGTCGGCGCCATCGACGGTGCGTTGTACGGCGCCTTCGGCCAGCGCCAGATCTCCACCATCTACTCGGACATCAACCAGTACAGTGTGGTGGTCAACGCGCTGCCGTCGCAGACCGCCACGCCTTCGGCGCTGGACGAAGTGCATGTGCGTGCACGCAACGGCGAGATGGTGCCGATCACGGCGGTGGCCCGCCAGGCGCCGGGCCTGGCGCCCTCGCAGATCACCCATGAAAACCAGTACACGACGATGGACCTGAGCTACAACCTCGCCCCCGGCGTCAGCATGGGCGAGGCCAAGGCCATCATCGACAGCACCGTGGCCGGCATGCGCATGCCCGGCGACATCCGCTTGGCCGACGACGCCGGCTTCGGCTTCAATTCCGACCCCAGCGACATGCTGATCCTGGTGCTGGCAGCCATCCTCACCGTCTACCTGGTGCTGGGCATCCTGTACGAAAGCCTGATCCACCCGGTGACGATCCTGTCCACCCTGCCGGCCGCCGGCGTCGGTGCGTTGCTGGCGCTGTTCGGCACCAACACCGAACTGTCGGTGATCTCGATGATCGCGCTGGTGCTGCTGATCGGCATCGTCAAGAAGAACGCGATCATGATGATCGACTTCGCCCTGGTGGCGCAGCGCGAACATGGGCTGACTCCGCGCGATGCTGCCCGTGAAGCCAGCATCGTGCGTTTCCGCCCGATCATGATGACCACGATGGTGGCGATCCTGGCGGCGGTGCCGCTGGCGATCGGCCTGGGCGAAGGTTCAGAGCTGCGTCGCCCGCTGGGCATCGCGATGATCGGCGGCCTGCTGTTCTCGCAGAGCCTGACCCTGCTCAGCACGCCGGCGCTGTACGTGATCTTCTCGTGCCTGGCCGAGCGCTGGAAGGCGCGGCGCGCGCGCAGGCGTGAAGCGAAGCTGCTCAGGCGCGCACAGCGGGCCTGACTTCGGTAGCGCCGGGCCATGCCCGGCGGCCTTTCAGCAATCCGCGCTGCGCGCTCGCCGAGCATGGCCCGGCGCTACCGGCCTCTGGTGGGTGCGGACCGTTGGTCCGCACGCCGATGGCATTTGACGCGCTGTAACGAAAAGAGAACAATTCTCATCCAGCCATGGTCCTGCGCCCCCTTGTGGCGCCCCGCTGCCGTCCCCGGCACGCCTGCGTGATCCCAGCCACCGACCTTTCCCCCCTGCATGGGCGGATGGCCCGTGGCCGCCCGCCGAGGATCTCCATGATGTTGCCGATTCGCTCCCCCCGCCTGGCCGTACTGGCCGTCGCGCTGTCCGCCGCCTGCACTGCACACGCCGAAGCCCCGGCCGGATCCCGCAGCGCCACCGATCTGGACGCGGTCAAGGTCATCGCCGAGCGTACCCATACCGAGGCTGGCGCCCTCGGCGATCGCGCCCTGCGTGATACCCCGTTCGCGATCACCGCCGTCGGCCGTGAGCAGATCGAACAGCGCCAGGTCGTGTCGCTGGGCGAAGCCTTCCTGCTCGACCCCTCGGTCACCACCCAGGTCAGCGCCTATGCCAGTGGCTGGAGCTCGCCGATCCGCAACCGTGGCATCGACCTGAATTTCGACAGCTACCGGGTCAACGGTCTGCAGGTCTCGTCCTGGGGCACCGAATGGCCGCTGGAAGTGATGGAACAGGTCGACCTGCTGAAGGGTCCGGGAGGTTTCCTGTACGGCTTCGGCGCGCCGGGCGGCATCGTCAACTACATCACCAAGAAGCCGACCGACGTACCGACCTTCTCCGCCCAGCTCGGCTGGCGCGAGCAGGGCATCGTCAGCGGCGGCATCGACGTCGGCGGCCGCTTCGGCAACGAGCAGATGTTCGGCTACCGCTTCAACGCATACCAGGAAAAGGGCGAAACCTTCAACGGTGGCCATGTCGATCGCAAGGTCGGTGCACTGTCGCTGGACGCGCGCCTGAGCGATGCGCTCACCTGGACCTTCGACGGCGTGTTCCAGTCGCGCGACCTGCGCGAGGAATCACCGCAGTACTACTTCCGTGACCTGACCTCACTGCCGCGGCCGATCGCCGGCGATGTCGACAACAGCGTGCCCGGCACCTACTACGACACCCGCTCCAGCCTGCTGTCCACCGCGCTGAACTGGCAGATCAACAGCGACTGGAAGGCCAGCCTGAGCTATGGCGTCACCACCTCGTGGAACGACGTCAACAAGATCTTCGCCTACATCGACGATACCAACGGCGACTATGCCGTCAACGTCTATGAGCTCGGCGGCAAGAGCGAGTGGAAGCTGGCACAGGCACTGGTGCAGGGCCGCTTCGGCACCGGCCCACTGCAGCACCAGCTGGTGGCCGGTGTCAGCCACCAGACCGGGCTGGGCTGGGACCGTCCCTACGAGTTCAGCCTGATCGGCCGCGCCAACCTCTACCAGCGCCATGGCATCCGTCACGACGCGGTGGGTTCCCGGGTGATGACCCGCGGTGACGAGACCGTGCAGCAGGCGGTGTTCGTCAGCGATACCGTCGATCTCGGCCATGGCTGGTCGGTGCTGGCCGGTTGGCGCTACAACGACTTCGAGACCAAGGGCGCCTACCACACCTATCCGGTCACCCCGACCTATGCGGTCATGTTCAAGCCCAGCGAGGCCGTCACCCTGTATGCCAGCTACATCGAGTCGCTGGAAGCAGGCAGCCGCGTAGGCAACAGCTACATCAATGCCGGCGATGTGCTCGACCCCACCATCAGCAAGCAGTACGAGATCGGCGCCAAGGTGGAAGCGAATCGCTGGAACGCGAACGTCGCTGCCTTCCGCCTGGAACGTGGCGCCAACATCGATCAGCTGACCGATGCAGGCAAGCGCCTGGTGCAGGATGGCATCACCCTGTACGAAGGCGTCGAAGCCAGCGCCGACCTGCACCTGACCGATGCGCTGACCGTGGGCGGTGGCGTGACCTGGCTGGACCCGACCTACGACAAGCTGTCACCGGGCAGCGCGGCGCAGGAAGGCAACCGTACCGTCGGTGCTGCGCGCTGGAGCGGCGTGCTGCACGCCACTTACCAGCTGCCGTGGGTGGAAGGGCTGGAGACCTATGCCGCAGTGCGCTACTACGGCGATGTCTGGTACGACGCCGACAACACCCTGAAGCTGCCCGACTACACCCTCGTCAATGCCGGCGTCGGTTACCGCCTGCTGGCCTCCGGCCATCCGGTGACCCTGCGTGCCAGCGTGGAGAACCTGGCCAACCGCAGGTACTGGTCCAATGCCGGCGTCGGCCTGCCGCGCACCTTCGCGCTCAGCGTGCGGTTCGACATGTAACGGGCCTCGGTAGCGCCGGGCCATGCCCGGCGGCTGCATGCCACGCCGCGCCGCGCGCTTGCCGCGCATGGCGCGGCGCTACCGGATTTCACGCGTGGCCCGTAATAATGGTGGCCGATCCTTTCGCCGAGCCTGCATGTCCGCACGCGAATCCCGCCTCAGCCGCCTGTGGGCCCACGAGAAGGCCAGCTATGGCCTGCGGGTGTTCATTGCCCTGACCGCGGCCATGGCCGTGTGCTGGCATCTGGATGCGCTGACCGCGCTGCCCGGCGTGTTCCTCGGCATCATCGCCAGTGCGATTGCCGAGACCGATGACAACTGGTGGGGTCGGACCAAGGCCGTGCTGCTGTCGCTGTTGTGCTTCTGTCTGGCAGCGGCGTCGGTGATCTGGCTGTTCCCCTGGCCGTGGATATTCATCGCGGCACTGGCGCTGTCCACGTTCGGCCTGACACTGCTCGGTGCACTGGGCGAGCGCTACGCGTCCATCGCCCAGGCGACCGTCACGCTGGCCATCTACACCATGATCGGCCTGGAACAGCATGGCGCCCATGACCTGCACAGTGCGCTGGATGCAGTCAGCCACCTGCTTGCGGGTGCGGTCTGGTACGGGCTGCTGTCGATCCTGTGGACCACGTTGTTCGCCAACCGGCCGGTGCGCGAGCGCGTGGCCCGCCTGTACGTGGAACTGGGCCGTTACCTGCAGCTCAAGGCCGCGCTGTTCGAACCCGTACGCGAGGCGGACCTGCAGCGCCGCCAGCTCGACCTGGCCGAACAGAACCGCCGCGTGGTCGGCGCGCTGAACGAGGCGAAGACGGCGATCCTGGCGCGCTTTGGCCGCTCCGGACGGCCCGGCGTCAACTCCGGCCTGTACCTGCGCCTGTACTACATGGCACAGGATTTCCATGAGCGCGCCAGCTCCTCGCATTACCCGTACGGCGCGCTGGTCGACGCGTTCTTCCACAGCGACGTGCTGTACCGCTGCCAGCGCCTGCTCGACCTGCAGGGCCAGGCCTGCGCACGGCTGGGCGAAGCGATCCGGCTGCGTCGTCCGTTCGTCTACGGCGAGAGCAACCAGCAGGCCGGGCGCGATCTGGCCGATGCCCTGGCCTACCTGCGCGACCAGCAACGCCCGCAGTGGCAGCGCCTGCTCGGCTCGCTGGACCTGCTGGTGCACAACCTGCGCAGCATCGAGCGCCGCCTGCTCGATGCCGAACGTTCCGAAGCCAGCCTGGACAACGTCGACACCCGCCTGCGCGACAGCAACCCGCACACGCTGCGCGAAATGGGCGTGCGCGTGCGCCAGCAGCTCACCCCCGGCTCGGTATTGTTCCGCCATGGCCTGCGCATGGCGCTGGCACTGATCGCCGGTTTCGTTGCCATCCATCTGTTCAATGCACAGAACGGCTCGTGGGTCCTGCTGACGATCGTGTTCGTGTGCCGGCCCAGCTTCGGTGCCACCCGCCAGCGCCTGGCCCAGCGCATCGTCGGTACGCTCGCCGGCCTGGTGCTGACCTGGGCGCTGCTGCAGCTGTTCCCAACGCTGGAGATCCAGCTGCTGATCGCACTGCTGTCGGCACTGCTGTTCTTCTTCACCCGTACCGACCGCTATCTGGTCGCCTCGGCCGCCATCACGGTGATGGCGCTGACCTGCTTCAACCTGATCGGCGACGGCTTCGTGCTGATCGTGCCGCGCATGGTCGATACGGTCCTGGGGTGCGCGATCGCCGCAGCGGCCGCGTTCCTGATCCTGCCGGACTGGCAGGGTCGACAGCTGCACCGCGTGCTGGCGCGGGTGCTGGATACCGCCGCCCGTTATCTGGAATCGGTGCTGGGCCAGTACCGCAGCGGCATGCGCGACGACCTGGCCTACCGCATCGCCCGCCGCGACATGCACAACGCCGATGCCGCACTGTCCACCGCATTGTCGAACATGCTGCGCGAACCGGGCCACGTGCGCCGCAACCTCGATTCGGGTTTCCACTTCCTGGCGTTGTCCAACACCCTGCTCGGGCATCTGTCAGCGCTGGGTGCGCACCGCGACCAGGTCGACAGCTACGCGGGCGATCCACTCGCGCTGGCCGCCGGCGAGCGGGTGCGTAAAGCGCTGCAGCAGCTGGCATCGGCATTGACGGCGCAGCAGCCGGTGTCGGAGGAGGACAACGACGCCGATCGTGCGGTGGCCGCGGAACTGGAGCAGCTCGATGAGACGATGCCGCCGAAACTGCAGTTGATCCGCACGCAGATGGCGCTGGTGCTGCGGATGTTGCCGAAGGTGAGGGCAGCGGCCAATGGCGCGGTGCGCGGCCTGGCCTGAGCGGAGGGCATCCACGCGTGGCGTGGATCTACTGGAGCGGCATCCACGCGTGGCGTGGATCTACTGGAGTGGCATCCACGCGTGGCGTGATCTACTGGAGTGGCATCCACGCGTGGCTTGATCTACTGGAGCGGCATCCACGCGTGGTTTGATCTACTGGAGCGGCATCCACGCGTGGCGTGGATCTACTGGAGCGGTATTCGGGCGTGACCCTGTCGGCCGTGCAACATCGTGTTGCGTGCACGGGGGCATTCCGATCACGCCCCGACGCCGATACTGCGGTGTCGCCCACGCAGGATCTCCCCCATGAAGATCGAACTCAACGACCGCACCGCACTGGTCACCGCCTCCACCGCCGGCATCGGTCTGGCCATCGCGCAGGGGCTTGCCGCCGCGGGTGCGCAGGTCATCCTCAACGGCCGCAGTACCGACAGCGTGGAACGCGCACGGCAGCGCCTGCTGGCTGCAATTCCCGGCGCCAACGTGCTCGGCGTGGCCGCCGACCTGTCCGACGCCCGCGGGGTCGACGCGCTGCTGGCCGGCCTGCCGGGCAACGTCGACATCCTGGTCAACAATGCCGGCATCTTCGGCCCGCAGGACTTCTTCGAGACCGACGATGCCACCTGGGAGCAATACTGGCAGACCAATGTCATGTCCGGCGTGCGCCTGTCGCGCGCCCTGCTGCCGGCGATGGTCGACGCCGGTTGGGGCCGCGTGCTGTTCATCTCCTCCGAATCAGCACGCAACATTCCTGCCGACATGATCCATTACGGCGTCAGCAAGACCGCGCAGCTGTCGTTGTCGCGCGGCCTGGCCAAGCGCGTAGCCGGCAGCGGTGTCACCGTCAATGCGGTGCTGCCCGGCCCGACGTTGTCCGATGGCTTCGCAACGATGTTCGAAGAAGAGCGTGCACGCACCGGCAAGCCGCTGGAACAGATCGGCCGTGAGTTCGTGATGGCCCATCGTCCCGCATCGGTGATCCAGCGCGCGGCCACGGTCGAGGAAGTGGCCAACATGGTGGTCTACCTCGCCTCGCCGCAGGCGTCGGCCACCTCCGGCGCAGCGCTGCGGGTCGATGGCGGCGTCGTCGACGATATCGTGTGAGCGTTGGTGGGGTGTGTGGACCAACGGTCCGCACCTACCGCATCCCTGCCTGACAGGCAGGGATGCTAGGCTGCGCCGGTCCAAGGAGGTTCCATGTCCGGTCACAACCAGTTCGCCCTGCTGCGCCAGCGCCGTTTCCTGCCGTTCTTCATCGTGCAGGGGTTGGGTGCCTTCAACGACAACGTGTACCGGCAGGCGATCATCGGCCTGCTGTTCTACCTGGGCGTGGCCGAGAGCGAGCGCACGCTCTACACCAACCTGGCACCGGCGCTGTTCATCCTGCCCTACTTCCTGTTCTCCGCCCTGGCCGGGCAGATCGCCGAAAAGCTGGAGAAGTCGCGGCTGATCGTGATCACCACCACCATGGAGATCGTGATCATGACGCTGGCTGCGGTGGGCTTTCTCACCGAGAGCCTGCCGGTGCTGCTGGTGGCCCTGTTCTGCACGGGCCTGCAGTCCACCCTGTTCGGCCCGGTGAAGTACTCGGTGCTGCCCTCGGTACTGCGTCCGGAAGAACTGACCGGTGGCAATGGCCTGGTCGAGATGGGCACGTCGATGTCGATCCTGACCGGCATGATCGTCGGCGGCCTGGTGTTCACCCTGGCAGGCACCCATGGCCCGATCGTGGCCGCCACCGCTGTCATCGCGCTGGCGATCTGCGGCAACCTGGCCGCGCGCATGATTCCCAAGGTGGATGCCGGCGCCCCGGACCTGAAGATCAACTGGAACCCGATCCCCGAATCGCTGGCCGTGCTGCGCATGGCCAGGAAACAGAAGGCGGTACGCAACGCCATCCTCGGCGTGTCCTGGTTCTGGTTCGTCGGCACCATCCTGACCGCGCAGCTGCCGTCCTATGCGGTCACCAACCTCGGTGGCGAGCCCACCCTGTACATCTTCGCCCTGGCGCTGTTCTCGGTCGGCACCGGTGTCGGTTCGCTGCTGTGCGAAAAGCTGTCGGCGCGCACGGTGGAGATCGGCCTGGTGCCGCTGGGTGCGTTCGGCATGACCGCCTTCCTGCTGGACCTGTACTTCGCACGCGCCGGTGAGGCCACCGCGCAAGGCCTGTCGGTCACCCAGTTCGTGCACCAGGCCGGCAGCATCCGCATCATCATCGACCTGCTCGGCATCGGCCTGTTCACCGGCTTCTTCGTGGTGCCGCTGTTTGCTTTGATCCAGAGCCGCACGCCGAAATCGGAGATGTCGCGCGTATTCGCTGCGCTGAACATCCAGAACTCCGGCTTCATCGTCGCTGCGGCCGTACTCGGCCTGCTCACCCAGCGCCTGCTCGGCTGGACCATCCCGCAGCTGTTCCTGGCACTGGCCATCGCCAATGCCGTGGTGGCGATCTACATCTTCACCATCGTCCCCGAATTCCTGATGCGCTTCCTCAGCTGGGTGATGGTGCGCACGCTGTACCGGCTGCGCCCGCACGGCATCGAAGCGAACGTGCCCGATGAGGGCGCCGCGCTGCTGGTCTGCAACCACGTCAGCTACATGGACGCGCTGATCCTGTCGGCGACGATCCCGCGCCCGGTGCGCTTCGTCATGTACTACAAGATCTTCAACATCCCGGTCATGCGCTGGATCTTCCGCACCGCCAAGGCGATTCCGATCGCTGGTGCGCGCGAAGACCCGGCCCTGATGCAGCGCGCGTTCGATGAAGTCGACGCCGCACTCGCCGAGGGCGAGCTGGTATGCATCTTCCCGGAAGGCGCACTGACCCGCGACGGCACGATGGCAGCGTTCAAATCCGGCGTGGAGAAGATCCTCGAACGCCGTCCGGTACCGGTGGTGCCGATGGCCCTGCGCGGCATGTGGTCGAGCATGTGGAGCCGCCGCGATACCCGTCTGGGCCGCATGCGCGTGCCGCGCCGGTTCCGGGCGACAGTGGAGGTGGTCGCCGCCCCGGCGGTGGATGGCCATTCAACCGATGCCGCCGCCCTGGAAGCGCAGGTCCGCACCCTGCGCGGCGACCTCGCCTGACGCAATCGCCCCCATCCGGGGGCGATGACGGTACGCTGCATACGCCACCGTCCAAGGGCGATGCGAGGCCTGACGGGGCTGAAAACGCATACATGCGTCGTTGGTTGCGGTAGATTACGCACCCACAGGGGGGAGGTTCGGCCCGTTCACACGGCCGACCACCAAGGAATGGAGTCTTGCTTTGAATCAACCGCCACCGCTCAGCCGTCCGGTCTACATCCCCAACCATCTGGTCTGGGCGATCCTGACGACGCTGTTCTGCTGCCTGCCGTTGGGCGTGGTGTCGATCGTGTATGCCGCCCAGGTCGATGGTCGCAATGCGGCCGGTGACCTGCCGGGGGCCTATAGCGCGTCGCGCAAGGCGGGCTGGTGGGCGGTGGCTTCGGCCGCGGCCCTGCCGGTCCTGTTGCTGTTGTGGTTCGGGCTGTTCGGCGGCTTGGCCGCGCTGGGCGCTCTATCCGACCTTTGATTCACCACCACCACCCATCGAGGAGCTTGAACCATGAACACCACCACTGCGCAGGTCCCCAACAATCTGGTCTGGGCCATCCTGTCCACCCTGTTCTGCTGCCTGCCGGCCGGCATCGTGTCGATCGTCTACGCCGCGCAGGTCAACGGCAAGCTGGCTGCCGGCGACGTCGCCGGTGCCCGTGATTCGGCCGACAAGGCCAAGAAGTGGGCCATCTGGTCGGCCATCGCTGCCGTTGTGGTTGGCGTCCTGTACTTCATCATCATCATGGCCGTTGGCGGCCTGGGCGCCCTGAGCGGCGGCAACGGCAGCTACTGATGCCCGCGACGGGGTCCGGCCATGCGCCGGATCCCGCCCCCGCATGTCCGCACTTCCTGCTCGTTCCCGACTTACCCGCTGGGCTCCGCTGCTGGCCGCGTCCGGCCTGGCTGCGGGTGCCGCCGTGGTCCTGCGTCACGTCAATCCGTATGTCTCCGGCAATCCGCTGCCGGGCTGTCCGCTGTACGCACTGACCGGCTTCTACTGCCCCGGCTGCGGCAGCACGCGCTGCCTGTACTCACTGGTCCACTTCGACCTGCCCGGCGCGATGGCGATGAACCCGTTGCTGGTCATCAGCCTGCCCTTCCTGTTCCTGATGCTGCTCAACACCGCCGGCGTACGCCCGCGCGTGCTTGATCCACTGATGCGGGTACTGGCCAGCCCCACGTTCTGGCTGTGGCTGCTGCCCGGCTACGCCGTGCTGCGCAACCTGCCGTGGGCACCGTTCACCGCGCTGGCTCCGGTGTAGGTTTCCAGCCAACGGCGCAGCCCCTCGTGGTGGAAGGCAGAAGCTGGGGTTGGCCGGGCGGGTGGGCTGCGCAGGGGCCGCTGCAAGTACGTCCATGTAAGCTCGGTCGCGCCATCCATGGCGCTTACGCCCCTGCGCAACCCACCCGCCCGGCCACGGACAATTTCCGCGCGCGTCCACCACGGAAAAGAAAGAGAAGATCAAAAGCCGAAGCGGGTCGCTCCGCTCGGCATCCACGCATGGCGTGGATCTACTGGCCGTCATCGGAAACTGTCGGGGGTGGGGCGGTGTGGGGCTGCAGGACCGTTGGCGCCATGGATGGCGCCATCGAGCCCCCATGGATGGGTTAACGGCGTGTCCTGCAGCCCCACACCCCCCACCAAACCCACAGAAATCCAGAGCCGCTGTTGCAGTTGCAGTTGCTTCCAGCGGGTGCAGGGCGGCAAGCCCTGCAGAAAAGCACAACTAGGTCACCCAGCCCGCGATCACCAGCAGGGCCAGCACCGCCAGCCACAGCAGCAGCATCCGCCACACCAGGCTCATCGCATCCCGCAGGTCCGGCAACCGCTGCCACACCGGCAGCAGACCGGCTTCGGTGTAATCGTGCGCATCTTCGCGCAGCTCGGCGTTGACGCTGGCGCGCGCCACCGCACCCAGGAAACCAATGCCACCGGCCAAGCGCTCACCATGCGCCTGGCGCCATGCCTTCCAGGCCGTGTCGAAGTTGCCGACCAGGGCCATCGAGAACGCCATCAACTGTGCCACCGGCCACTCGATCCAGCCCAGCAGCCGCTGTGCCAGCGCCAGCGGCTCCACCGGCACGCGCGCACGCATCGGGCTTTCCGCCATCAGTGCCAGCAGGCGATAACCGAGAGCCCCCACCGGGCCCAGCAGCAGGAACCAGAACAGCACCGCGAACCAGCGCCGCAGGGCGTTGAGCACGGTCGCCTCGACCAGTGAAGGAACATCCTCGCGCAGGCTGCCACCGGCCGACTGCAGGTTGCGTACCGCCGCCTGCCGGGTGGGCGCATCGTCGGCATCAATGATCGCTTCGATGTCGCGGTCCAGATCGCGCGGGCCCCAGCACCAGGCCAGCACGGCCACGCCCAGCAGCAGCGCCGGAAGGCCAAACAGCACCCCGCGCAGCAGCCAGGCGACCAGCGCCATCAGCAGCAGTGGCGGTACGATCGCCAGCGCCACGCCGGCGGCCCCCTGCCAGGCCCGACCACCGCGCGCGTCCAGCCAGCCCAGCCAACGCCGGAAGCCGTCGAAACGGCGCAGCGACGCGGCAGCGGCCGGGGCGACATGGCCAAGGGCCAGTGCCACCAACACGGCGACCAGGGTGGTGAACATGGCAGGTCTCCCTACGAGCGAGCGTTCGGCGTCGCTACCTTACCTGTCGCAGCGTCGCCGTCAGCGGTGAACCGTACTGTAACCGGCAGCGTGTTCAGGTGGCGGCAATGCTGGCACCGCCGGATGCCGGTTGCTGGCGGTACCAATGCTCGATCAGGCCCCGCGAAATGGAAATCGGCGGTGACAGACGGATGCCTTCTCCATCGTCCTCGACGTCACGCGCGAGGGCCGCGCCAACTTCCTCGGCGCTGAACCAGCGCGCGTCTTCCAGCTCGCCATCCACGGTCGGCACGTCGTCGTGTGCCTGCGCACGGAATCCGACCATTAATGCGCCGGGGAACGGCCAGGGCTGCGAGCCCAGGTACTGGCAGGCGGTCACCCGCACCTTGCTCTCTTCGTGCACTTCGCGCGCTACGGTCTGCTCGAAGGTCTCGCCCGGCTCGACAAAGCCGGCCAGCACCGAATAGCGGCGCGGCGCCCAGTTGGACTGGCGGCCCAGCAACAGCCGGCCCTGGTTTTCCACCGCGACGATCACCGCCGGGTCGACGCGCGGATAGTGCTCGGTCGCGCACTGCGGGCAGCGGCCGACGAAGCCACCCCGGGCGAACGTCACGGCACTGCCGCAGACACCGCAGAAGCGGGTACGCGATTGCCAGTAGGACATGCCACGGGCGTAGCTGAAGGCGGTCGCATCGGCCACGGTCCACAGCAGCGCGGCCTGGCGCAGATCGAGCCGGCGTGGCGCGGTGACCGTCACGCTGGCCGCTTCCACCGAGAACCACGCCTGCTCGCCACGCAGGCCGAGGAAAATCGCGACACCCGGCCCGCCACCGACATCGGCGCCGGTCAACGCCAGCGGCTGGTCGTCATCACCGGTGAAGGCGGTGCCGTCCTGGTCCAGGACAAGAATGCGCGCATCGGGCCACAGGCGCGCCAGAGCATCGGCATCTTCGCGCATGGCATCGGCGCGCTCCAACGGTTCACCCACGAAGGCAAAACCGGAAAGCGGCGAAGGAGAATTGAGCATCCAGTTAGCCTGCCGCCAATCACGGCAAGTGGCAAGCCGCAGACTGTGCAGAAACCCGCCTGTGGTTGCAGTAACGGTCATCCACGCATGGCGTGGATCCAGCGAAGGCAGCGCGCGGGGTGCATGCCCCACGCCCTGCAATTACATGCTGAAACTGCTGCCGCAGCCGCAGGTGGTCTTGGCGTTCGGATTGCGGATCACGAACTGCGCACCGGTCAGGCTCTCGGTGTAATCCACTTCGGCACCCATCAGATACTGCAGGCTGAGCGGATCGACCAGCAGGGTGACCCCGCTGGTCTGCACCGCCAGGTCATCGCCGGCACGGTTCTCGTCGAACTCGAACCCGTACTGGAAGCCCGAACACCCGCCACCCTCGATGTACACACGCAATGACAGGTCGGGGTTGCCCTCGTCCTGGATCAGTTCCTTGACCTTGGCCGCAGCGGCCTCGGTGAATTTCAGCGGCCGATCCAGCGACTGGTAATCGGGCGCGGCGGCCGGCGTGGCGCCGGGGAGGGAGACGAGCGTGTTCATGGGCTCAGCATGGGGGCGCCGGCGCTGGCTTTCAAGCCATCGCCTCGGCCAGCTTGCGGCGGGCGGCGGTGTCGCCCTTGCCGTCAGCGGACGCTTCGCCTTCCGGCGCCGGCAGGGCCTGCATCGGGGCGCTGGCATGGATCAGCCGGCCGTTCAGCTGGGCACCCGCATTCATTTCCACCACCTGGTAGTGAACGTTGCCGTTGACCCGCGCACTCGGGGTCAGTTCGACCTTCTCGGTGGCATGGACATCGCCGTCCAGGCGGCCACTGATGACCACCACCTGGGCGCGGATCTCGCCTTCGATCACGCCATGCTCGGCGAGGGTCAGGGTCGCCGCGCTGGCGCCCTCCTGGGCAATCACCTTGCCGTGGATGCGACCTTCCACGTACAGGCCACCACTGAATTCCACATCGCCACGGATCACCACCTGGTTGCCGATCAGGGCATCCACCACCAGTTGGCCATCACGGCTGGATTTGCTGCTTCCGAACATCTGCCTACTCCCCTTTGCTGGCCGGTGCGCCGGCCTGTTTCCAGTCGAATACCTGCGTGGTGCCCCCCGCACCACTCCCCAATGTCACCTTCACCCGTTGCGGGGTGAAGTCAGCCGGCAGCATCACGCTGCCGGTGAGCTGCTGGAAGTACCGGAACGAGTAATCCTGTCCCGGCACCTTGCTGCGCTGGTGCAGCTCGTCCCAGCTGATGGTGGCCAGCTTGCCGTTCTTCACGCCTTCCACCGTGAAACGCATCTGCCCTTGGCTGATCGCTCCGCGGTTGAGGTTCTGCGTCAGCACCACGCTGTACTGCCAGGTGCCGGCCGATTCCGGGCTGAATTCAATCGAATGGGTGTTCAGGCCCTTGCGCTGGCTGGTCGAGCCCACCAGGCGTTCGTAGAAGGCGACGTCAGCGCGCAGGCCGGCGATCTCTTCATCGCGCTCGGCCAGCGAGGACTGCACTTCGTTGTTGGCGGCGCGGCTGATGCGGTCCGACGCTTCCAGCGTGGCCTGCTTCTGGCGCAGTTCGGTCAGCTGCGTCTGCAGCGTATCGGCGCGCTTCTCGGCAGCCTGCACGCGCTGGCCCTGTTCACCGCGCGGCGTGCCCAGCCAGCAGCCGCCCAGCACCGCAAGCACCAGGCTCAGCAGCCAGATGCCGGCGATCACCAGCAGGCGACGGCGGTCGGCGGGTGGTTGCGCGGCACCGGGAAGGCGGACCTGCACGCGCATGGGAGGGCGGTTGTTCATGGGTAGTCTCCGTGGCAGCGCCGAAGCGCCGCCAGTACGGCCCCTGGGGCAAACGACGGGCTAGTGTATGACAGGAACGGCAGGTTTCCCCGGTGCCGGCCGGTACCGGGCGGTGGCATTCAGCCACTCCATGGTCGATAGTGTGGCACCCCGCACAGTTCCGCCGCCGGAGCCCGCCATGACCGAAGCCCACCTGTTCGTGATCGGCATCCTGCTGGCCTGGCTGGCCGGCATCCGCGTTTACCTCACCGTATTCGGCGTCGGCATCGCCGGCCTGCTCGGCTGGGTCGACCTGCCACCGGCGCTGCAGGCCACCGAGTCGTGGTGGGTGCTCGGCACATCGGCGGCGCTGGCCATTGCCGAATTCTTCGCCGACAAGATTCCCGGCGTGGATTCAGCCTGGGACCTGGTGCAGACCCTGGCGCGCGTGCCCGCCGGCGCCTTCCTCGCGGCAGCGACACTGTCGCCCGATGGCGACCTGGGCACCGGTGCACTGGTCGCCGGCGCGGGCGTTGCGCTGGCCAGCCATGGCCTGAAGGCCGGCACCCGCGCCCTGCTCAATACCTCACCGGAACCGGCCAGCAACTGGGTCGCCTCTGCGGCCGAAGATACCGTGGTGATCGGCGGCTTGGCGCTCGCGCTGGCGCATCCATGGATCGCGCTGGTGGTGGTGCTGGCCTGCAGCCTGGCCGGCGCATTGCTGGTCTGGCTGGTCTGGCGCACCCTGTGGAAAAGCGTGCGCTGGTTGGCACGTGGCGGCAGCGACGACGGACAACGGCAACCGCGTACCGGCTGATCGGCAGGCTTGTCGCATAATGGCCGCGAACACCAGGAGCATCGATGGCCGCAAACGAATCCGCCGCGGGCCCCCGCCCGGGACGCGCTGAAACCCCTCCGGCCGATCATTGGCAACGTTGGGCCGCCCCCTTGGCCTCGGCAACGCCTGCCGAAGCAGTACCGGCGGTGTCAGAGGCACCTGCCCTGTCGGTGCCCGGCGACGGCGCCCGACTGGCGGCTCCGCCCCCCCTGCCCTCCACCGCCGCACTGCCCGAGGCGGGCAACAGTGACATCCCGCCTGTCGATGCCGACTCGCCCTACCGCGTGCTGATCGTCGAAGACGATCGTGCCCAGGCGCTGTTCGCACAGAGCGTGCTGCATGGCGCCGGCATGCAGGCGATCGTGCTCGGCGATGCCGATGGCGTGCAACAGGCCATCCGCGAGCAACGCCCTGACCTGATCCTGATGGATCTGCACCTGCCCGGGCTGGATGGCATGCGGCTGACCGCGATGATCCGCCAGCAGCCCGGCATGCAGCTGCTGCCGATCGTCTTCCTCAGCGGCGACCCGGATCCGGAGCGCCAGTTCGAAGTGCTCGACTGCGGTGCCGACGATTACCTGAGCAAGCCGATCCGGCCGCGCCACCTGATTGCCGCGGTGGCCAACCGTATCCGCCGCGCACGCGCGCAGGCAGCGACCCTGCCCGGTGCCAACGGTGCACCGGCCACCAGCAACCCGGAAACCGGACTGCCCACGCGCCACCACGTGCTGCAGCAACTCAACGCGACGCTGGCGCAGCACGACCGCGGTGGCGTGTTCTTCGTGGAAATCTCCAGCGCGCTGGGCCTGCGCGAGCGCTATGGCTATGCGGCCTTCGAGCGGCTGATGGTGCAGGCCGGGCAACGCCTTGCCGAGGCGGGCCATCCGCACCTGCTGGCGCGCCTGAACGACAACAGCTTCCTGCTGCTGGCGCGCAACGCCGATGAGGACAGCCTGGAAGCGATCGCCGGCACCCTGCGTGAGCAGCTGTCCGCGCGCGCCTTCGTGATCCGCGACGACGAATCGGTACACCTGCGTGGCGTGGTCGGCTACGCGCCGCTGTCGCCGGGTTTCGACGATGCCAGCAGCGCCCTGGAAGCAGTCGAACGTACCACCCTGCAGGCACGCCTGCTCAGCGCCGGCGTGGCCGGCCACGTGCATCGCCAGGTCACGACCGAGCAGGAGCACCTGGCGTTGCTGGAAGGCCAGCTCGAGCTCGCTTACCAGCCGATCGTCGCCGTCGCCGGCGGCAGCAGCGCGCAGTACCAGTTGCTGCTGCGCCTGCGCCGGACCGATGGCAGCGTACTGACCGCCGGCCAGGTGATTCCGGCAGCCGAGGCGGCCGGCCGCATCGCCGACCTCGACCAGCAGGTGCTGGAGCATGCGATGGGCCTGCTCGACCTGTATCGCCACGCCACCCAGCCGCTGAACCTGTTCGTCTCGCAGTCGCTGCGTACCCTGCAGCGCGATGCCTTCGCCGACTGGCTGCTGGAATCGCTGCAGCAACGCCGCCTGCCCGGCAGCGCGCTGGTGATCGACGTGCGCCTGCCCGACGCGCTGATCCACACCGTGCCGTTGCAGCAGTTCTGTCAGCGCATGGCCAGCGTCGGCGTGCGCTTCTGCCTGAGCCAGTTCGAACCGGGCAGCGAAGCCCTGGCCCTGCTCACCCAGCTGCCACTGTCGTTCGTGCGCATGGCCGCACGCTTTTCCAGCAGCCACTCCAACCCCGATACGCGCGAAGAACTGCGCCGATCGATCGAGCAGGCGCATGCAGCCGGCCTGCAGATCATCGGCCAGCAGATTGAGGACCCGCAGGCAGCGGCCGCGATGTGGGTCGGCGGTGTCGATTACATCCAGGGCAACATGGTGCAGTCGGCCGGCAGCGACCTGAACTTCGACTTCCACAACGCGGTGCTCTGAGTGTCACCGACGGTCGCGCTGTTGGCGGTACTGGCGCTGGCCATCGTCGCCCTGCTGGTACTGGGCCTGCGATTGCGTTCGCGCAATCGCGCGCTGGCGACACTGCAGCGCGAACGCATCACCCTGACCAGTGAACGCGACCAGCTGCGGCGCACCACCGAGCGCCAGGGCCAGCTGGAACATCAGCTGCTGCAGGCCAAGCAGGCTGCAGAAGCAGCCGTGCTGGCCAAGGGCGAATTCCTGGCCACCATGAGCCATGAAATCCGCACGCCGCTCAACGGCATCCTGCCGATGCTGGAGCTGATTGCCCGCGGCCCGCTCGGCGAAGACCAGCGGCAGATGCTGGCCACCGCCTCGGCCAGCTCGCAGCAGCTGCTGCGCATCGTCGATGACATCCTCGATTACTCGCGCCTGGAAGCCCAGGCGCTGGAGCTGGAGATCACCAGCTTCAACCTGCGCGAACTGCTCGATGGCGTGGTGCAGCTGCTGCAGCGCGCCGCCGAAGCCAAGGGCCTGACGTTGAGCCTGCAACTGGATCCGGCCGTGCGCCTGCCGGTACGCGGCGATCCGGTGCGCCTGCGCCAGGTCCTGGGCAACCTGCTGGCCAATGCCATCAAGTTCACCGCACGCGGCCAGGTGCAGTTGCGCGTGCAGCGGCTGGGCGAAGGCCCCGCCCAGCACCAGCTGCGTTTCGAAGTGGTCGACACCGGCATCGGCATCGATGAGGCCCTGCAGGCGCGGCTGTTCCAGTCCTTCAGCCAGGCCGACGCGTCCACCACCCGCATCTACGGTGGCACCGGCCTGGGCCTGGCCATCTGCAAGCGCATCACCGACCTGATGCATGGCGACATCGGCGTGCATTCCACCCCAGGCCAGGGCGCAACCTTCTGGTTTGAAATACCGCTGCTGAAGGTTCCCGGCGACCTGCCGGCGCTGGCCCGCTCGCCGGCAGCGCTGCTGCTGTACACCGCCGATGCACAGCTGCAGCCACGCGTCGAACGCATCGCCGCGCACCACGGCCTGCAGGTGCAGCCGCTGGCCAGCATTGATGAGGCAATGGAACGCCTGCGCGCAGCACCACGCCCGGGCCAGAGCACACCGGCATGGTTGCTGGTCGACGCGCGCCACCGCCGCAATGGCGAGGTGGCCCTGCAGCGCGCCTTGGCCGAGCGCGGTGCCGACGACGCACTGCAGGTGCTGTGGCTGCAGGATGATCCGGTTGCAGCACGGCCGCGCCAGCAGCAGCTGCACAGCACATTCAACGATGCCGACCTGCACGCCCTGCTGGCGCAGCCAACAGCCACTGCACGCCCGGCAGCCCTGCTGGCCAACGCCGAAGACGCCAGGCCGGCCGCCGCGCTGCCACCGCTGGATCTGCATGTGCTGCTGGTCGAAGACAACACGGTCAACCGGATGGTGGCCGAGCACCTGCTGCGGGTCTTCCAGTGCCGGGTGCGCAATGCCGCCGACGGCGAGCAGGCCCTCGCACTGCTGCGCGAAGGTGGAATCGACGTGGTGCTGATGGATTGCCAGATGCCGGTGCTCGACGGCTACAGCGCGACACAGCGCTGGCGCAGGGAGGAAGCCGAAGCGGGGCGCACGCGGTTGCCGATCATCGCGATGACCGCCAACGCCATGGCCGGTGATCGCGAACGCTGCCTGCAGGCGGGCATGGACGACTATCTTTCCAAGCCGATCACGCGTGAAGCGCTGCATGCGCTGCTGCAGCGCTGGGGCCGGGTTTCCGTGGATCGCGGCCATGCACCGCTGCCGGAACCCGTGCAACCTGCCGCAACCCCGGGCGTGCCCGACGGCGAAAGCCTGGACGATGAACGAACGCGCGCGATCCCGATTCCACAGCCGGTGCTTGATCGCAGTGTGCTGGATGAACTGCAGGCGGTGATCGGCGATGCCGCCGCGCAGATCGTAACGGTGTTCCTGGAAGACGCACCGCAGCTGGTGCAGCAGCTGCAGCAGGCGGCGCAGGGCAACGACATCGAACGCCTGCAGGCGCTGTCGCACAGCCTGAAATCCTCCAGCGCCAACGTCGGCGCGCTGTCGCTGTCAGCGGTGGCGCGGCGGATCGAACTCGAAGCCCGCAGTGGCAGCCTGCAGCGCCCTGCCGTGGCAGTGGCGCTGCTGGTGGCGGAGTTCGCCCGCGCGCGCGTGGCGCTGACCGGCTACCTCGCCGACCAGGCCCGTTGAATCACTCTTCGAGCTTGCTCAGCAGGTACTTCGGCTCACCGATGCGCTCGATCAGCTCCAGCTGGGTTTCCAGCCAATCGATGTGTTCTTCCTCGGAGTCGAGGATCTTCACGAACAGCTGGCGGCTGACGTAGTCGCCGACCGAATCGGCATAGGCCACGGCCTCGCGCAGGGTGACCACGCCATCGCGTTCCAGCGACAGATCGCACTGCAGGATCTCGGTCGGGTTCTCACCGATGCGCAGCTTGCCCAGCGCCTGGAAGTTCGGCAGGCCTTCAAGGAACAGGATGCGATCGGCAAGCATGTCGGCATGCTTCATTTCCTCGATCGATTCCTTGTACTCGTGTTCGGCCAGTTCCTTGATGCCCCAGTTCTTGAGCATCTTGGCGTGCAGGAAGTACTGGTTGATCGCGGTCAGCTCGTTGTAGAGGACCTTGTTGAGGAATTCGATGACCTTGGTGTCGCCCTTCATGGGGATGCTCCTGCACGCTGAAATCGCGGGCACTGTAGCGCCTTGCGCGCGCGCGTGAAGGAACGCGAATCGTGCGCATTGGCCACTGCGGCCAACAATGAAGACCAGGAGAGCGCGGCGTCAACGCGTCGCGAAACGACTCAGGCGACCTGCGCCAGACCCAACACCGGCAACGGCAGATCGTGGGTGGCACGCGCCTTGGCCAGCAGTTCGCCGGCCATGTCCAGGCAGGAACCGCAGGTCGCGCCGCATCCGGTGCGCATGGTCAGCTCGGCCACCGACGTGACGCCATGGCTGGCGGCTTCGCGGATCTGGTGGTCGGTAACACCGTTGCAGATGCAGACGTACACGGGCGGGAACCAGGGCAGCAGGCCAGTAGCGGCCTGGTCGCTATTCCAATGGAAACGAGAATGGTTGTCAATCAGAGACCTGAACCATTCTCGATACGGTTCAGAGTACCGTCGAATCCACCCGGTACAAGGCGGCTACAGGGACAACAGCCCAAGTGCCAGCACCGGTGTACTGAAGAAGACGATCAGCCACTGCACACCACCACCTGCCGCTCTCAGCCGCAGCAGGTAGTCCGCCAGGAACAGCGCACCCGCACAGGTCGCGAAGGCGAGGCACACGCCCAGCGCAAGCGGCATCCATGCGATGCCGCCGAGGACCACCACGCTCAACAACAGCCAGGGGAGGCTTGCCAGACGGACAGCCAGTCCCTGCCGGAAATACCCGGCAGACGTGCGTTGCGACCGTTCGGCCCGCTCTTTGCGCAACCTGCCCGTCAAACGGCTCCCGGTTCACCCTTTGCTTTCCGCGGCCAGTACCCGCCGCGCATGGGCGTGCGCTTCCTGGGCCTGTCGTGGCCGGCCGCGTGGCCTGGCATCCAGGCCTCGGCAGCGCTCTTGGGCATGGCACTGATGCCCTGCCCCGCCACCCCCTGGGCCAACGGCGCCAGATGTCGCAGGGCGCGCGCGTAGACGCCACGCTTGAACACCACCACATGCTCCACCGGATACCAGAAGTCGACCCAGCGCCAATGATCGAACTCAGGCGAGTCGGTATGGTCCAGGCTGACGTGGGCTTCATCACCGGTCAGGCGCAGCAGGAACCAGACCTGCTTCTGGCCGATGCAGACCTGGCGTTCATTGCGGCGGATGGCACGCGCCGGCAGCTTGTAACGCAGCCAGCCCGGTGTCGCCCCAAGCACTTCAACGTGCTCCGGCAACAGCCCGGTCTCTTCCTGCAGTTCACGATACATGGCCTCGACAGGCGTCTCGTCGGTGTTCATGCCACCCTGCGGGAACTGCCAGCCATCCCGGCGCACACGTCGTGCCCAGAACACCTGCCCGTCCTGCCGCATCAGCACGATGCCGACGTTCGGTCGATAGCCGTCCGGATCGATCACGATGCGGACTCCTAAGAAAATCTACTGGTTGGGACTATCCCATGCCGTCTGTCGGGCCACAAGCACGATACAAAGGTGTTGACAGTCCTTGTACACATCAGCAGAATAGCGGGCTCACCAAGGCTATGTAGCTCAGCCGGTTAGAGCACAGCACTCATAATGCTGGGGTCGGTGGTTCGAGTCCACCCATAGCCACCACGTTGAAGTTGTTTTTCAACGTGAAAAGTGAGAAAATAGTTGCACGTTACATTGCCCCTTAGCCAAGCGGTAAGGCACCTGACTCTGACTCAGGCATCGGTGGTTCGAATCCATCAGGGGCAGCCAAATTAAAAAGAAAAAGGCCTGATCGAAAGATCAGGCCTTTTTCTTTTTAATTTGGTCACGCATCCCACCTTATCCCCGCGCCTGTCGGCGCACCCCCTTGAACAACAAGGGGGCTCTCCTCCAGAGAGGGATCCGGGGTCGGATCCTTTTCCAAAGGAAAAGGCCCTGACCCCACCCCATCGCCAGCCGCTAGCCGGCAACCTGGAAATGCGCAGCCCCAGAACGACAAAAGCCCGGCCGAAGCCGGGCTTTTGCTTTTCCAACCAGCGGGCTCCCGAAGGAGCCCGGCCAGGCGCGGTAAATCAGCGCTTGGAGAACTGGGTGGCGCGGCGGGCCTTGTGCAGACCGACCTTCTTACGTTCGACTTCGCGGGCGTCGCGGGTCATGAAGCCAGCCTTGCGCAGCTCGGACTTCAGGGTCTCGTCGTACTCGACCAGAGCACGGGCGATGCCCAGACGGATCGCACCGGCCTGGCCGGTGGTGCCGCCGCCAGCGGCGGTGACCAGGATGTCGAAGCTCTCGGTGTTCTTGGTCAGCTCGAGCGGCTGGCGCACGATCATGCGAGCGGTCTCACGGCCGAAGAACTCGTCCAGCGGACGGCCATTGACGGTGATGTTGCCCGAACCCTTGCGCAGGAACACGCGAGCGGTGGAGGACTTGCGGCGGCCAGTGCCGTAGTTTTGAGTGATAGCCATGATTAGATATCCAGAACCTGCGGCTGCTGTGCGGCGTGCGGATGCTCAGTGCCGGCGTAGACCTTGAGCTTGCGGTACATCTGGCGACCCAGCGTGCCCTTCGGCAGCATGCCCTTGACGGCGGTCTCGATCACGCGCTCCGGGTGGCGCTCAAGCGCCTGGGCGAGGGATTCGGTCTTCAGGTTGCCGATGTAACCGGTGAAACGGTGATACATCTTGTCCTGCAGCTTCTTGCCGGTGACGACAATCTTTTCTGCATTGATGACGACCAGGTAGTCGCCGGTATCAACGTGCGGGGTGTAGACCGGCTTGTGCTTGCCACGCAGACGGCGGGCCAGCTCGGTGCAGAGACGGCCCAGGGTCTTGCCCTCGGCGTCGACGAGGTACCAGTCGCGCTGGACGGTCTCGTTCTTGGCAGTGAAAGTGCTCATGAAGAACTCTTGGTTAGGTCGGGCTCATTGCGGCGAAGGACTCGCCGGAACTCTGCCACGCGTTGTGAAAGGTGGAGCGTAAGGGGCGGCATTGTACGCAGCTTGGCTGGCGGGTGCAACCGGCCCCCTGCCCCGGGTTGGCAGGGGACCGGGGCCGGGCGAGAATCGGGCTTCCCCCGCTCCACGCCGTGCCGCCATGACCGTGCTTCGCCAGACCACCCCGCTGGACCACCTGCTGACCGAGGCGCAGCGCGCCCTGGACACGGTGTTCGGCAACCCGCCGGCCAGCCGCCCCTATCCGGCCACGGACACCGGCGAGCCCGGCATGGACAGCGCCCAGCGTCGCCACGCGGCCGGGCTGATGCGCATCAACCATGTCGGTGAGGTCTGCGCCCAGGGCCTGTACTTCGGCCAGGCCGCGGTGGCACGCGACCCGGCGACCCGCGAACATCTGCTGGAAGCGGCCCAGGAAGAGACCGATCACCTGGCCTGGTGCGCCACCCGCCTGGGCGAGCTGGACAGCCGCCCGAGCCTGTTCAATCCGCTCTGGTACGCCGGCAGCTACACCATCGGCACCCTGGCCGGGCTGCGCGGCGACGGCTGGAACCTGGGCTTCGTGGTCGAGACCGAGCGCCAGGTGGAAGCCCATCTGGACGAACACCTGGTCGACCTGCCGGCCGGCGACCTGCGCAGCCGCGCGGTCATCCGGGTGATGAAGGAAGACGAGGCCCGGCATGCCGAACATGCCGAGCAGGCCGGCGCGCGCCGCCTGCCGTTCCCGATTCCGGGCGCGATGGCGCTGGCCTCCAGGGTGATGAAGACCATTGCCTACCGGCTGTGAGGCCACCTGACGGTAGTGCCGGCCGCTGGCCGGCAGCCCCGCATGGGTCGCCGCAGGTCATGAGGTTGCCGGCCAGCGGCCGGCACTACCAGGGCTTAGTTGGGTGACACCAGCTTCAGGCCGATCACGCCGGCCACGATCAGGCCCACGCAGGCCAAGCGTGCCGGCGACGCGCTGTCGTTGAACAGGTAGATGCCCAGTACGGTCACGCCCATGGCGCCGATGCCGGTCCAGATCGCATAGGCCGTGCCGACCGGAATGTTCTTCATCGCCTGGCTCATCAAGTACAGGCTGATCAGCGCCGACACCACCGTCAGGGCGGTCGGCACGGGTTTGCTGAAACCTTCGGAGTACTTCATTCCAAGGGCGAATCCGATCTCGAACAGACCGGCAAGCAGCAGGTAGATCCAGGGCATGGGTGGGGGCTCCTTACCTTTTTGGGAAAAACGAAACGGCCCGGTGTTTTCACACCGGGCCGTAGGTCGGTACATCGCCGTGGAACTGAAGATTGCGCCAAGCGCAGGCTCCACGGGGCGGGGCGTCCCGCCTGGGTGGCGATGCCTGCCGGCATCGCACATGGGTTACTCAGCCAGGTTGCGGCCGTGGAACAGCTCTTCGATCTCACGACGCAGCAGCGCTTCGATCTTCATGCGTTCCTTGAACGAGATGTTCTTGGCCTTTTCCTCGAACAGGTACTGGTCCAGGTCGAAGTCCTTCAGGTGCATCTTCGTGTGGAAGATGTTTTCCTGGTAGACATTGACGTCGAACATCTCGTAACGCGACTTGATGTTCTTGGCCAGGAAGTTCTGGATCGAGTTGATCTTGTGATCGATGTAGTGCTTCTTGCCCTTCACATCACGTGTGAAGCCACGGACACGGTAGTCCATGATCACGATGTCCGATTCCAGGCTCTCGATCAGGTAGTTCAGTGCCTTCAACGGCGAAATGACGCCACAGGTAGCCACGTCGATATCGGCGCGGAAGGTGGCAATGCCTTCCTGCGGGTGCGTTTCCGGATAGGTGTGCACGGTGATGTGCGACTTGTCCATGTGCGCGACCACGGCATCGGAAATCAACTCCTTGCCGGCCTGCTTCTTGTCGATCACCGGCTCTTCGGAGATCAGGATCGTCACCGAGGCACCCTGCGGATCGTAATCCTGGCGCGCCACGTTGAGGATGTTGGCGCCGATGATCTCAGCGACATCGGTCAAGATTTGAGTAAGCCTGTCGGCGTTGTACTCTTCATCGATGTATTCAATGTAACGCTGACGCTCCTCTTCGGTGCGCGCGTAACACACGTCATAGATGTTGAAGCTCAGCGCCTTGGTGAGGTTGTTGAAACCCTGCAACCTCAGGCGAGGCAACGGCTTGACCACGGCGGTCGATTCCTGTGTAAGAAGGGAAAGGGGGAATTATGCGGCATAAGTGTCTCCAGGGGGAACGTGAAGACGCTCAGGTTCTGGCACACTGTTTGCCCTTAACAATTGCGCTGGTTAAGCTCCGCTATCGACCCCGTGAATCCGTTCATGCGCAGAGGGAGCGCCCCTATCGTGTCAACCGTGCGCCTAGCTAGCAGCCCATTGGCCTTGGACATCGCAACAATCGACCGCTTCCTGGCACACAGCCACCGGCGGCGCTATCCCACCCGTACCGACGTCTTCCGACCCGGTGACCCGGCGGGAACCCTGTATTACGTCATCAGCGGCTCGGTTTCGATCATGGCCGAGGAGGAGGAGGACCGCGAGCTGGTGCTGGGCTATTTCGGCGCCGGTGAGTTCGTCGGCGAGATGGGCCTGTTCGTGGAGTCGGACCGCCGCGAGGTGATCCTGCGCACCCGCACCGCCTGTGAGCTGGCCGAAATCAGCTACGAGCGCCTGCATCAGCTGTTCCTCGGCCCGCTGTCGGCCGATGCCCCGCGCCTGCTGTACGCGCTGGGCCAGCAGATCTCCAAGCGCCTGCTGGACACCAGCCGCAAGGCCAGCCGCCTGGCGTTCCTGGATGTCACCGACCGTATCGTGCGCACCCTGCACGATCTGGCGCAGGAGCCGGAGTCGATGAGCCATCCGCAGGGCAGCCAGCTGCGCGTCTCACGCCAGGAACTGGCCCGCCTGGTCGGCTGCTCGCGCGAAATGGCCGGCCGGGTGCTGAAGAAGCTGCAGACCGACGGCCTGCTGCACGCCCGCGGCAAGACCGTGGTGCTGTACGGCACCCGTTGACCACCCGGTGTCCGCCGGGCATGGCCCGGCGCTACCACAAGACCTGCGCCGGGAGCGCCGGGACATGCCCGGCGGACCGCCGTACGTGCGACGTACCATCGCATGTCCCGCACACCCGCTTCCGCTAGGCTCGATCCATGGAACTGAGCAGCGAATTCTGGTGGTTCATCCTCATCGGCCTTGGCGCACAGCTGGTCGATGGTGCGCTGGGCATGGCATTCGGGCTGGTTTCTTCATCGGTGCTGCTCAGCATGGGGCTGCCTCCCGCACAGGTCAGCGCCAGCGTCCATACCGCTGAGGTGTTCACCACCGGGGCATCCGGTGTGTCGCATCTGGTAGCAGGAAATGTCGACAAACGCCTGTTCTTCCGCCTCGCGCTGCCCGGCGCACTGGGTGGTGCACTCGGCGCGTACGTCCTGACACAGGTCCCTGGCGACCTGATCCGCCCGCTGATCTACCTGTACCTGCTGGTGCTGGCCATCATCATCCTGGCCCGCGCGGCCGGCCGCTGGATGCCCAAGGGCGAGATCCGCCGGGTGCCGGTGCTGGGATTCTTCGCTGGCCTGCTCGATGCCAGCGGCGGCGGCGGCTGGGGCCCGGTGGCCACCTCCACCCTGCTCGCCCGCGGTGGCCAGGCCAGGACCACCATCGGCACCGTCAACGCGGCCGAGTTCGTGGTCACTCTGACCATTTCGGCCACGTTCCTGCTATCGATGGGGGTGCAGCACCTGCAGATCGTCGCCGGCCTGTTGATCGGCGGCATGATGGCCGCGCCGGTGGCGGCGGTGCTGGTGAAGCGGGTGAAGGAACGCTGGGTGCTGGTCGCAGTGGGCGTGCTGGTGCTGGGCATCAGCCTGTTCCAGGTGGGCCATGCACTGTTCGGGTACCTGGGCCGCTGACCGCCCGCCGGGCGTGGCCCGGCGCTACCCGCGTGGGCTTCGGTAGTGCCGGCCGCTGGCCGGCAACCTCATGAACTCCGGAAACGCGTGCCAGGTTGCCGGCCAGCGGCCGGCACTACCGGGTCCCTGCCCGGCGCGCAGGCGGGATCGATTACGCCTTGTCGCCGCCGCGGTCCACGCAGCCCCAGTTGAGGATGCGGGTGCCGGCCGGCAGCACGCGGCGGAAGAATTCCACCTTGGCCGGCTTCGGGTTGACCACCACCGGCGCTTTCGCCGCCAGCAGCAGCGGCAGGTCGGCGGTGCTGTCGGAATAGGCGATGTCGATGTCGCCGTAGCCGCGCTCGCGCAGCATGCGCATCTTCTCTTCGTTGTGGCAGTGTCGGGTCGGCCCTACCCCGCCCAGACGCGGCCCCACTTCGGTGCCGATCACCGGCACGTCCTGGTGAGCGACAAAGGCCAGGATCGCACGGGCCAACTCCGGCGGCGCACCGGTGGCCACCACCACGCGGTCGCCCTTGGCACGATGCGCGGCGAACACCTCCAGCGCCTGCGGCAACAGCTTGGCGCGCATCTGCGCCTCGTTGCGCAGCACGTAGGCGTCGATCACCTTGTTGAACTCACGCGCGCGGTGCAGCCCGAAACTGCCGATCCAGACATAGACCGAGATACCGGCACGGCGGGTCGGCAGCATCGCCACCATCGGCCCGGCGATCGGGGTGACCAGCAGCGCCGCCAGCATCCGCAGCGGGTTGCGCTTGATCAGCGAGGCGAACAGGTGGGTACCCGAATCGCCGTCATACAGGGTGTGGTCGAAGTCGAAGACCACCAGCGGCGCATCCTCGCGCGGCGTTGGATAGTGCGTTTTCATGCTGCGAAGAATAGCTGACGCAGACCCTCACCCGGCTCTTCCACGCGCATGAAGGCCTCGCCGACCAGGAACGCGTGGATGCCGGCATCGCGCATCAGCGCCACGTCCTGCGGGCCGAGAATGCCACTCTCGGTGACCAGCAGGCGATCGCGCGGCACGGCCAGGCGCATGTCCAGCGTGGTCTGCAGCGACACTTCGAAGGTGCGCAGGTTGCGGTTGTTGATGCCGATCATCGGCGCCGGCACCTGCAGTGCACGTTCCAGTTCGTCGATGTCGTGCACTTCCACCAGCACGTCCATGCCCAGCGACATCGCCAGTTCGGACAGCGTGGCCAGCTGCGTATCGTCGAGCGCGGCGACGATCAGCAGGATGCAGTCGGCGCCGAGCACGCGCGCCTCGACCACCTGGTAGGCGTCGATCACGAAGTCCTTGCGCAGCACCGGCAGCGTGCAGGCATCGCGGGCCTGCTGCAGGTAGACGTCGGCGCCCCGGAAGAAGTCCACGTCGGTCAGCACCGACAGGCAGCTGGCGCCGCCGAACTCATAGCTGACCGCGATGTCGGCCGGGCGGAAGTCGGGGCGGATCACGCCCTTGGACGGGCTGGCCTTCTTCACTTCGGCAATCACCGCCGGATCGCCATTGGCCACCGCGGCCTGCAGCGCGCGCACGAAACCGCGCACCGGTGGCGCATCGGCCAGCGCGGCCTGCAGCTCCTCAAGCGGCCGCTGGGCGCGGCGCTGGGCTACTTCTTCGGCCTTGCGGGCCAGGATCGTCTGCAAGATATCGCTCATCGTCGTCGGGTCGGTGCTGGGGCGGTGAGGACGACCATTATCGGCCATCGGGTGGGTCAGGCTGAACCGCGCGCTCAGGCAACCAGCGCGCGGGTGGTATCGACATACTGCTGCAGGCGGGCACGGGCGCTGCCATCGGCGATGACCGCGCGGGCACGGGCCAGGCCGTCGCCGATATCGCTGGCTACGCCGGCCACGTACAACGCTGCGCCCGCATTCAGGGCGACGATGTCCAGCGCCGGACCCGGCTCGTTGTCGAGCACCGCGCGCAGCATGGCAATGGATTGCTCCGGGCCGTCCACGCGCAGGTTGCGGCTGGCCGACATGGCGATGCCGAAGTCTTCCGGATGGATCTCGTACTCGCGCACCTTTCCGTCGCGCAGCTCACCCACCAGGGTGCCGGCGCCCAGCGAGATCTCGTCCATGTTGTCGCGGCCCCAGACCACCATCGCACGCTCGGTACCCAGCTCGCGCAGCACGCGCGCCTGGATGCCCACCAGGTCGGGATGGAACACGCCCATCAGCACCGACGGTGCGCTGGCCGGGTTGGTCAGCGGCCCGAGGATGTTGAAGATGGTGCGCACGCCCATCTCGCGACGCACCGGCGCCACCACCTTCATCGACGGATGGTGGATCGGCGCGAACATGAAACCGATGCCGGTCTGTTCGATGGCCGCCGCCACCTGCGCCGGCTGCAGCTCGATCGCTGCGCCCAATGCCTCGACCGCATCAGCGCTGCCGGACTTGGACGACACGCTGCGGTTGCCATGCTTGGCCACGCGCGCGCCGGCGGCAGCAGCAACGAACATCGCGCAGGTGGAGATGTTGAAGGTATGCGAGCCATCGCCACCGGTGCCGACGATGTCGACCAGGTGGGTGGTATCGGCGACCGGCACGGCCAGCGCGAATTCGCGCATCACTGTCGCCGCGGCGGCGATCTCGTCGATGGTCTCCTTCTTCACACGCAGGCCGGTGAGGATGGCGGCGGTCATCATCGGCGAGACGTCGCCGCGCATGATCTGCCGCATCAGGTCGACCATTTCGTCGAAGAAGATTTCGCGATGTTCGATGGTGCGTTGCAGGGCTTCCTGGGGGGAGAAGCTCATCGGAATACTCCTTGGATCAGGCAGCCGGGCGCTGCAGGAAATTGCGCAGCAGCGCATGACCGTGTTCGGTGAGGATAGATTCGGGATGGAACTGCACGCCCTCGACCGGGAACTGGCGGTGGCGCAGGCCCATGATCTCTTCGATCGAGCCATCCTCGTTCTCGGTCCACGCAGTCACTTCCAGCGCATCGGGCAGGCTGTTCTTGTCCACCACCAGCGAGTGGTAGCGGGTGGCCTGGTAACCGTCCGGCAGGCCGGCGAATACGCCCTTGCCCTCATGGCGGATCGGCGAGGTCTTGCCGTGCATGATGTTGCCGGCACGGATGACCGTGCCGCCGTAGACCTGGCCGATACCCTGGTGGCCCAGGCACACGCCGAGGATCGGCGTGGTCGGCCCCAGGCGCCGGATCAGCTCCAGCGACACGCCCGCTTCGTTGGGCGTGCACGGGCCGGGCGAGATGACGATGCGCTCGGGTTTCTGCGCGGCGATCTCGTCCACGCTCATCGCATCGTTGCGCACCACCTTCACCTCGGCACCCAGCGTCTGCAGGTACTGCACGAGGTTGTAGGTGAAGCTGTCGTAGTTGTCGATCATCCACAACATGGTCAGGTTCCGTCGCTTATCAGGAAAATGGCGTACACGTTTTCGGTGTAGGTGATGGGGCCGGCTTCGATGGATTCGGGCAGGCGCGAGCCCGTGGTCTCGATGCTGTTCATCGGCGCCTCGGGCGAGGGCGGCGAAGGCGGCGTCACCAGATCGCCGCTGCTGGGCCAGCTGCCTGCCTGGATGCCGTAGGCGAAGTTCGGCGCCACATCGGAAATGCTGTACAGACCGCGCAGCTGGGTGCCGTAGGCCTTGGCCAGGCCCTGCGCGGACTCGCGGGTCTTGGCTGCGGCCTCGCCCTTGAGTTCACGGCGCAGCGCCACCTCGCCCGAGTACGTCGGGGCCAGGCTGCTGACCTGTACGTTCTCGTTGGCCTTCAGCGCACCCAGCACATCCTGCATCGCCTTCACGCTGGCAAAGCTGGCGCGCAGCTGGCGTGACACGCGCGTACCGATGAAGACCTGCCGGTTCTGCTCATAGCGCGTGGCGGGGCCGATGCGCAGGTTGTCCGCGCGCACGCTGCCGTCCACCGCTTTTTGCTGCTTGAACAGCGCCAGCACGCGGGCGACGTTGTCCTGCACGCGGCGACGCGCGGCATCGGCATCCATATCGGTCTCTTCGATGTTCAATTGCAGGCCGAACCGGTCGGGCATCACCAGACGGCGCGCCTCGCCCTTCACCAGCAGGTGCGGCTGCGAGGGAATGGTGTTGGCCTGCGCCCAGGCAGACGGGGCCATCGTGGCCAGCAGCGACGACCACAGCAATGCGCTCAGCAGCTTCATGCGGTACTCCTTGTCTTGAATGGAAACAGCGAGGGGTGCTGCGGCGCAGGCCACAGCACGGGGAAACTCACAGGCCCTTGGCGGCCTGGGCGACGGCACGGAACAGCGCGCGGCCCTTGTTCATCGTCTCGTCCCATTCCTTGTCCGGGTCCGAGTCGTAGACGATGCCGGCGCCGGCCTGCACGTACAGGCGGCCATCCTTGATCACGGCGGTGCGGATCGCGATCGCGGTATCGGCATCGCCGTGCCAGCCGATGTAACCGATGCTGCCGGCGTAGACATTGCGCTTGATCGGTTCCAGTTCGCGGATCACTTCCAGCGCGCGGATCTTCGGCGCGCCGCTGACCGTACCGGCCGGGAAGGTGGCGCGCAGCACGTCGGCGTAGCTCAGGCCCGGCTGCAGCTGCCCGGTCACTTCGCTGACGATGTGCATGACGTGGCTGTAGCGTTCGATCACGAACTGCTCGCCCACTTCCACGGTACCGGCTTTGGACACGCGGCCGGCGTCGTTGCGGCCCAGGTCGATCAGCATCAAGTGCTCGGCGCGTTCCTTCGGATCGGCCAGCAGCTCGACTTCCAGCGCCTGGTCCAGTTCCGGCGTGGCGCCGCGCGGGCGGGTGCCGGCGATCGGGCGCACGGTCACTTCACCCACGCCTTCATGGGTATGTTGCAGACGCACCAGGATTTCCGGCGAGGAGCCGACCACCTGCAGGTCGCCGACATCGAGGAAATACATGTACGGCGACGGATTCAGTGCACGCAGCGCGCGATACACATCCACCGGGCGCGCCTTGAACGGCACGCTCAGGCGCTGGCTGAGCACCACCTGGAAGATGTCGCCGGCACGGATGTACTCCTTGCTGCGCTGGACCGCATCGACGAAGCCTTCGCGGGTGAAACCGGAAACGAAATCGGACTCGTCCAGCACGTCGCTGGTGAGTGGTGCCGGATAGCCGGCACCCGGCGCGCGCAGCTTGGCCGCCAATGCGTCCAGGCGCGCTTGGGCCTGTTCAAAGGCGCCCGCTTGGCGCGGATCGGCATGCACGATCAGGTACAGCCGGCCCTTCAGGTTGTCGAACACCGCCAGCTCATCGGAGTGCAGCAGCAGGATGTCCGGGGTGCCCAGTTCGTCGCGGCCGGCCGGCGATGCCAGGCGCGGCTCGATGTAGCCGATGCACTCGAACCCGAACCAGCCGACCAAGCCACCGGTGAAGCCCGGCAGGCCTTCCAGCTTCGGCACCGAGTGAGCACTGCGCAGCGCCTCGACCTCGGCAAACGGATCGGCCACCTCGCGGGTTTCCACCACCTGGCCGTCCTCGCGCACCGTCAGGGTGTGGCCGTGGAAGGCGTACAAGCGACGTGCCGGCAGGCCAATGATCGAGTAACGACCAAAGCGCTCGCCGCCTTCGACGGATTCAAACAGGTAGGTATTGGGGCCGTCGGCGAGCTTCAGATAGACCGAAAGCGGCGTGTCCAGGTCGGACAGCACTTCGCGGACAACGGGAATATGGGTGTGGCCTTCAGCGGCCTGCTGCTGAAACTGAGCGTGCGAGATCAAGACGACTTTCCTTCCGGGACACAGCGTTATGGGGACGGACGACGGCAACAGGCCACCATCGCCACCAACGGCGTGCGGAAGAAAGGGTATGCGGGGTCGTCAGGCTGGACACGCAATGACTGTATCGCAGCTTTGGCCGCAGGGAAACCCTTTGGCGACGGGCGGTTTGCGCCGCCCTAGCCCATCCGCCGTGCCTGTTCCTGGGTCTCGTGCACCTGCTGCTGGGCCAGCGACACCCCCTGCGCCTGCTCGCGAGTGGCATTGATCGCGTCCATCTGGGCGGTGCTCGCGCTCAACGGCTGGGCCATGCCCGCCGCCACTTCGACGTGGGCATGTCGACGGTGCGCGGCGTTCAGGTCGGGCGTATCCACCGCGAAGGCGCGGCTGTGGTCGTCGCTGAGCACCACGTGGGAAATGGACTCCAGCCCCTCGCGCCTGGCCTGCACGGCCAGTGCGCCGGCGAGCTGGTCGCTCTGCAGGTCAGGCACCCGGTTGTGGGCGCGGTCCAGCGCGTGGACCCCGGTCTGGGCACCCACAAACAGGGGGTTGCCGGCATGGGAGGGATGATCGATGCCGATCGCCTGCGCCGAGGGTTCGGCGGCACGGCTGGCCTGCCGGCTTTCGGCGGCAGCCTGGACGTGCGGGGGCCGCTCGACCAGTTTCCGGGCGGCGGCCTCCTGCTTGATCAGTTCCGAGTCCAGGCTGGGGATGACCGTCGGATCCATGCCATGGCGGGCGGTCGCCTCACTGAAGGCCGGCATCATTCCGCGGATGACGCGTTCGGACTTGTCGAGGTTGTGGAGCTTCGCTGCGTCCAACACCAGGTTGCCGGTCGGCAAGTGGGTCGCAGCGGCAGCCCCGATGCCCACCGCAGCACCACCTACCGCGGACAGGGTGATCGGCGCCTTGTCGGTAATGCCCTTCACATGGGAGGCCACCAGGTCATAGCCGCGGTCAACATGGGCGCCGGCGGTGGCGAACCCGTTCTGCAGCTTGCCAGCGACCCATTGGCCGTCGTAGTTGATGGCGGCGGCAACGCGCTCGCCCGCCGCGCGCGTGCCTGCTGCATCGGCAAGGGCCTGTTTCGTCGCATGCTGCGCATGTTGCTCGCCGTGGTCACGGACGTCTTCGGCCTGCTTGGCAAGCCTGCCGGCGACGTTGTCCGCGCCCACCCGGTCAGCGACCCACGATAGTGCGGACAGGCCATGGGAGCGGGTCTGCGATTCGACGCGGTGCAGGGTGGATTCGATGCTTCCGGTCAGTTCGCGCCCCGAAGCAACCACCGTGCTCGTCGCCCGGGTACCCAACTGCAGGCTGGCCGAGCCCATGTTCACTACCTGGCCGATGACCATGCCCTCGGTCTTCAGCACGCGCTCGACGCCATCGCCCGTTCTGTCCAGCACCTGGGCAGTGGCAGCGCCCGCCCGCTCGACCTGCTCGCCGGCCAGCCGACCGCTACGCATGCCGTAGGCCGTGGCGTGCAGCACAGTGGACAACGGCCCCGCCAGTTCCGCCACCTGGCTGGGCGGCGCCACGTGCGGGCGATCGACGAGCGCCCCTTGCGCATCGCGGGTCTTGGGCTCAAGCAACAATTCCAGGCGCCCTGCCGCGAGCGGAATATCGCGCAGCGCCTGCTGGCCCGGCTGGCTCGCCAGTTGTTCGATGAACTGTGCAGCGGAGGTCTGCGCCCCCGGGGGCAGCATCTCGCGCAGCTTTTCACCGACGACCTTCTGCATGGCCGGATCCTTCAGCACCATGCCCAGCTCGTTGGCAAGCACGCCGTAGCCACGACGCTGCTGCTCGCTCAGGCGGTGCATGCCGTTCTGCACATCGTTCAGCACTTCACCGGTGGTCTGGTAGGTGTGCACGGTCTGCTGCGTATCGAAGGTCGGCAGGCCGTTGTCCTTGGCGAAACGCGCCGGGGTAGCCGGATGCAGGCCGGCGGCGTTGAACGTGGTGGCACGTGCGCCGGTGACTGCGGACGCGGCGGACGCCATGCCGCCACCGAGGGAGTGACCGGCGATTTCGAAGCCACCGGGCAGGCGTCTGTTCATGGCTACGGCAAGTTCCATCGCGCGATCGTAGTAATCGCTGCGCATGCCGATGCCCTGCTGGCCGTTGTTGAGGAAATCCTCGCCGCCGGATTCACGTTTTCCATCGGGCGCCAGAGGGTCAACAATCTCACCCGTAGATCCCTTGTAGACCACGACAGGTTTCGCATCCTCGCCAAAGACGCGCTTGTCCGGGATGTAGATTTCGGCACGGAATCCGGACTCAGGTGGCTGCAGCAGCTTCCGGATTGCATCGTCCGCCAGGTCGATCCCTGCCGCGCGCAGTGCTGCAGGATCCGTGCTTGCACGCGTCCACCCCAAAGGCGGCTCGCCAGCATGCTTGGCTGATTGATACACATCGGAGGCGAGTCCGGACATCTCCCGCGCGTGGTACGTCTCCTGCAAGCGATCTGCTTCTTCACCGTGGCCACTGGCACGCAGCCGCTCGACAAGTTCACGCTGTTCCTGGATTGCGCGGGCCCGCGCCTCAATGTCGGAATCCGTCATGGCAAGCTCCATTCACCTGGTAGGCGCATTTGCGCCGCGACACTTATCGATTACCAGAACCATTTGCTAATGTCACGGCTTGAGCATCATCTGATGCAGCATCAAAGAATCGGCATGCCCATTCATATTATCGAGAATGTGAAGCGACTCCCAATAACGGCGCTTTTCGTCACACTTCTATCTGTAAGTGGGTGCGCCCTGCCGTCAAGCCATGGCGCCGAGCAGTACTTCGACGGGAAAAACCTTGAGCTTGCGATATCAACCGAGAATGGCGATTCGGACACCATTCGGCACCTGATAAAGGACGAAGGCGTCGATCCAGACAAGGTCTTCGCTCGGGATGCTGGCATCCCCTTGGTGGCGTGGCCCCTTCGGGCGAAGAATCTTGATGGGCTACGTGCACTTCTGGACAACGGCGCAAATCCAAACGCACGCGCATACAAGACAGTAGATGGACGCAAGCTTGGCTACAACAATGCAATGGTCTATGCCGCCAAGATGGACGATTCCCGGTTCATTGAGCTTCTGCTGAGACACGGCGGAGACCCCAACACCCGGAACTCGGCCAATGAAACCCTGCTGTTTCAGGCTTTCGTCAGTGGAAACCAGTGGAAGAACATCCAGGTACTGATTGAGAACGGAGCCAACATCAACGAATCGAACCGCGGCCTGGGGGATGACACCGTGCTGAGCTGGTACACGGGAAGAGGCGGATTCGACTACGCCTACTGGTTGCTGGAGCATGGCGCAGACCCGACCATATCCGAGCGCGTGCCCCAGAACTCTGGCAGGACGGCTCGGCAATTGATGGTCGAAGACATTTACTGGGAAATCACCACGCCGGACAACCTGCCGTGGCAGAAGAAATGCCAGCAATGGCTGGCTGAGCGCAACATCCCCCGCCCGCCGATGCCCGACCACATCCGCAGGAAGCGCGAGGCCTTCAAATTCCCGAGCAAGGAAGAAGACATTCCGCTGCTGTAAGGAGCTCTGACATGGACGTTCACCTGCGTCGCATCATTGCGTATCCCGCCCTTCTGGCAGCAGCGCTGTTTCTGATTCCGGGCTGCACGCCACAGTCAACGCATGGTGCCAGCGACTACTTCAAGGGCAAGGCGCTTGAGCTGGCCGTTGCCAGCGAGCAAGGGGATGCCGACAAGATCACGCGCCTGGTAAAGGACGAAGGCGTCGATCCCGACAAGGTCTTCGCTCGCGATGCTGGCATCCCCTTGGTGGCGTGGCCCCTCCTGGCGAAGAATCTTGATGGGCTACGTGCACTTCTGGACAACGGCGCAGATCCGAATGCACGCGTATACAAGACGGTGGACGGGCGCAGGCTTGGTTACAACAATGCGATGGTCTACGCGGCAAAGATGGACGACCCTCGCTTCCTGGAGCTGCTCCTGAAGCATGGCGGAGACCCCAACACCCGCAACTCAGCCAACGAGACTCTACTGCTGCAGGCATTCCTCAGCGGAAATCAGTGGAAGAACATCCAGGTACTGATTGAGAACGGGGCCAACATCAATGAATCAAGCCTGGACCTGGGCGATGACACGGTCCTGAGCTGGTACACGACGCGAGGCGGCTTCGACTACGCTTACTGGCTACTGGAACATGGTGCTGATCCAGCGATTGCAAAGCCGGAAGGGTCCAGCCAGCCTGGCCGGCAGAAGATGGTCGAGGACATCTACTGGGAAATCACCACGCCGGACAACCTGCCGTGGCAGAAGAAATGCCAGCAATGGCTGGCTGAGCGCAACATCCCCCGCCCGCCGATGCCCGAACACATCCGCAGGAAGCGCGAGGCCTTCAAATTCCCGAGCAAGGAAGAAGACATTCCGCTGCTCTGATTCCTGTCTCAGCTGCCGGAAAGCAGCACGCAGTCATCCGGCAGATGCATCCGCACCCTGCCCGCCACGCAGTCAATGCGGAAGCGGCGTGCCTGCACCGGTTCGCCATCCAGGTTCAGCGTCAACGGCTGCGGTGCGTCGATCTGCAGCCACGGCAGCTGCGCGCGCGTGGCGACACGTTCCAGCGCCGCCTCCTTGCCGCCGGTCAGCATCTGTCCAAGGGTGGCTGCGACTTCACCCTCCAGTTCCGGCACCACGGTGACGTCCAGCAGGCCGTCATCGATCAGTGCCTGGGGGCACAGCTGCTGGCCGCCACCGGCCTGACGGCCGTTGCCGATACCCAGCGCGATGAACCCACCTTCCCACTGGAAGTCCGGCCCGCTCAGGCGTGCGGTGATGGGTTCGATGCGGCCGAGCTTGGCGATACCGGTGATGACATAGGCCAGTCCGCCGAGCATCTTCTTCAAGCCGGCATCGGTTTCCACCGTGACCTGGGTACCGAAGCCTCCGCTGGCGAGGTTTGCGCACCACCATGGCTTGCCGTCGGCATCGACGCGCAGCAGGTCCATGGGGCGTGGGTGGCCGCTGGCAACCAGTGCGAAGGCCTCCTGCGGCTCCACCGGAATGCCGGCAGCGGTGGCGAAATCGTTGGCGGTGCCCATCGGCACCAGCGCCAGCGAAGGCAGCGCCTCAGCCGGCTCGTCGCGATGGGCCAGCGTCTCGGCCACCGCGCTGAGCGTGCCGTCGCCGCCGGCCGCCACGATCACGTCCACGCCGTGGTCGATGGCCTCGGCGACATAGCGCTCGGCATCACCGTCTTCCCAGGTCACCCGCACTTCCAGCTGCACGCCGCGTTCGCGCCAGTGGCCCACGGCCTCGCGCAGGTCATCGTTGCCTGCGGACTTGCCGTTGAGGATCAGGCGCCAGCGGGGGGTGCTCATGCGGTGCTTCCAGGGAAGGGCGGCACAGGCTAGCAACCGCGCGTTCGGGGCCAGTGAAAGGCGGCGGCCACCGTTCAGGTCAGGGCGCTGGGCTCGCCCGCGCGGCATGTCATGCAGGTGTCATCGGCCACCGGGAGAATGGAAGGCCATAGCAGGGACGACGGATGGAGGCAGGATCAGCCTCCCACGCATGCAGCAAGGCCACGCCAGCGTTTGGCGTGGCTTTTTTTTGCTGCGCGGCGCTGCATATCGGCTTACAGGTAAGCCTCGATGGGACTGTGCAGGAGGCAGCTGTCGAAGGCATCGATGCTGCACAACATCGCTTCATCAATTGCGTACTCCTGCAACAGAAGGTTGAGCGCCGGAATTCCGGTCACGAACCTGCGTTCCACCCTGGTCTGCGCGTCCTGCATGGCGTAGTCGTAGTCGAAGCCATAGGCGGTCTCGGTGAAGCGTGCGGCATGGGTGATCATGCGCAGCTCGTAGGTGTCTTGTTCGCCAGAGATGACATGGGCGAAACAGCGCAACCCGGTGTCCGCCGAAGCCAGCTCCGCTGCCAGTGCCCATCCCTTTTCAAGCGCCGCGAATGGCCGCGGCGGCGGCGATGGGTGGCGGCGACGCCAAAGCATCATGGCGCGTTCCACGTCATGGCCAGCGGCCTGCAGCTCGATGGCGGCCTCGGCGACCCCCAACCCTGTGCGGTGCCCGTAATCGGCCACGAGCTGATCAACCACCAAGGCGTGCGCCTGTGACAGGTCACCGCCGGCAGCCTCCAGCGCCTGCCTGCAGACAGCAATCGAGGCCGGCAGCCGCTGGCGGAGTGCGGCAATGGCGTATTTCATCGGCACACCAGTCACCAGGACACGGCCTACCCGGCGAATGCCTTCAGCGCCTCACCTTCCAACCGGTACACCGTCCACTCGTCCTGCGGTCTGGCGCCGGCTGCGGTGTAGAACTCGATGGCCGGCGTGTTCCAGTCCAGCACTGACCATTCGAAGCGACCACAACCTTCAGCTACCGCCTGGCGGGCGATGTACTTCAGCAGCGCTTTGCCCGCGCCGGAGCCGCGTTTTCCCGGGCTCACGTACAGGTCTTCCAGGTAGATGCCCTTGCGCCCCAGCCAAGTGGAATAGTTGTAGAAATACACCGCGTAGCCGATGGCTTCACCGTTGGCCTCGCAGACCAGCGCGCGGGCGGTGGCGTCGGCGCCGAACAGGCTTTCGGCGATGCCGATCTCGTCGGTCTGCACCGACTGCTCGGCCTTCTCGTAGATCGCCAGTTCGCGGATGAACCGAAGGATCAGGCCGGCGTCGGCGACGGTGGCCGGGCGGATGTTCAACAGTGCCATGGGCGAAGAGGGAACGGAGGGAATTGAACGAGCTTAATCCCCTCCGTCCCCTTTTTGTCAGCGCGCTGCAGCGACGTTGGCACGCATCTGCGCGATCACGTCCTGGTAGCTGGTCTTGGCGTTGAAGATGGCCGAGCCGGCGACGAACGTGTCGGCGCCAGCGGCGGCGATCTCGCCGATGTTGTCGGCCTTCACGCCACCATCGATCTCCAGGCGGATGTCACGGCCGCTGGCATCGATCTTCTGGCGCACCACGCGCAGCTTGTCCAAGGCCGACGGAATGAAGGCCTGGCCGCCGAAGCCCGGGTTGACCGACATCAGCAGCACCAGGTCGAGGTCGTCCAGCACCCAGTCGAGGATGTCCACCGGGGTGGCCGGGTTGAGCACGATGCCCGGCTTGCAGCCCAGCGAGCGGATCAGCTGGATGGTGCGGTGCACGTGGCGGCTGGCCTCCGGGTGGAAGCTGATGTAGGTGGCACCGGCCTCGGCGAAGTCCGGGATGATGCGGTCGACCGGCTCGACCATCAGGTGCACGTCGATCGGCGCGGTGACGCCGTGCTTGCGCAGCGCCTGGCAGACCATCGGGCCGATGGTCAGGTTGGGCACGTAGTGGTTGTCCATCACATCGAAATGGACCCAGTCCGCACCTGCGGCCAGGACGTTGTCGACTTCCTCGCCCAGGCGGGCGAAGTTGGCCGAGAGGATGGAAGGAGCGATGAGGCAGTTGGACATGGCCGGGGCCTTCGGAACGGGGAAAGGGGTCTCCCGCCCGCAGGCGGGGCAATGGGGTCAGCGCTTGCGCAGGGTCTTGATGCGGTCGTAGGCGGCGTTGATGCGCCGCGACTTCTGCTCGGCCTGCTGCTGCAGCTCGGGGGCGGCGCCGCCCAGCTTGTCGGGGTGGTACTGGGAGATCAGCTTGCGGTAGGCGCGCTCGACCTCGGCATCCGTGGCCTCGGAGGTCAGCCCCAGCTCGCGGTACGGGTTCTCCTTGTTCAGGCGGAACCAGTCGCTGTCGAAGGCATGCCCCAGCAACAGGCCGACCACCGCGCCGAACAGCGGATTGGGCCGGAACAGCAGGGCGCCGGCGATGAATCCGAGCAGTTTTCCGTACCAGCGCATGGCGCTCCGGGGTCGGCCGACGAAATGGACGCTCATTTTACGTCACAGCGGGCCCGGACCGCTTTACACTAGGCCGCCCGCTGACCAGTTGCGGGCCCGCCGGGTCCCCTGGGCAGCCGTCTCGACGAAGCCCCAGGAGTGCCCGTGCCAACCACGCTGTTGCAATCCGATCTCCCCGGCCTGCCCTTGCGCCACCGCGGCAAGGTGCGTGATGTGTTCGATATCCCGCGCGAGCGACTGCCGGCCGGTACCCCACCGGGGGACTACCTCTTGATGGTCGCCACCGATCGCCTGTCGGCGTTCGATGTGGTCCTGCCCGACCCGATCCCGGGCAAGGGCGAGATGCTCTGCCAGGTGTCCAACTTCTGGTTCGCCAAGACCGCGCACCTGATGCCCAACCACCTGACCGGCATTGATGTGGCCAGCGTGCTGCCCGATGGCGTGGACGCGGCCCTGTACGCCAAGCGCGCGGTGGTCACCCGCAAGCTGAAGCCGGTACCGGTGGAAGCTATCGCCCGTGGCTACCTGATCGGCAGCGGCTGGAAGGACTACCAGCGCACCGGCAAGGTCAGCGGCATCGAGCTGCCCGACGGCCTGCGCCAGGCCGAGCAGCTGCCCGAGCCGATCTTCACCCCCTCGACCAAGGCCGCCGTTGGCGACCATGACGAGAACATCGACTTCGACGCGATGGTGAAGACGGTCGGTGCGGAAATGGCCGAGCGGGTGCGCGACGCGACGCTGCGCATCTACAAGTTCGCGGCCGATTACGCACGCGAGCACGGCATCATCCTGGCCGACACCAAGTTCGAGTTCGGTACCGACGCCGACGGTCGCCTGTACATCATGGACGAGATGCTGACGCCGGATTCCTCGCGCTATTGGCCTGCCGACGAGTACGAAGTGGGCACCAGCCCGCCGAGCTACGACAAGCAGTTCGTGCGTGACTACCTGGAGACGCTGGACTGGGGCAAGACCGCCCCGGGCCCGAGCATCCCGGCGGAGATCATCGAGCGCACCCGCGCCAAGTACGCCGAGGCGCTGCAGCGCCTGGCCGGGATCAGCGTCGACTGATTCCCCTGCGCCCCCGGCCCGCGTGGCGGGGGCGTTCTGAGTGCGGTAGTGCCGGCCGCTGGCCGGCAACCCCGGCGAACCTGCAGCCAGGCATGGCCTGGCTCTACTGCCGGTTGGTAGTGCCGGCCGCTGGCCGGCAACCTCGGCGAACCTGCAGCCAGGCGTGGCCTGGCTCTACTGGAGGTTGGCAGTGCCGGTCGCTGGCTGGCAACCCCGCGAACCTGCAGCCAGGCACGGCCTGGCTCTACTGGCGGTTGGCAGTGCCGGTCGCTGGCCGGCAACCCCGCGAACCTGCAGCCAGGCATGGCCTGGCTCTACTGGCGGTTGGTAGTGCCGGCCGCTGGCCGGCAACCCCGGCGAAACTGCAGCCAGGCATGGCCTGGCTCTACTGACGGTTGGTAGTGCCGGCCGCTGGCCGGCAACCCCGCGAACCTGCCGCCAGGCATGGCCTGGCTCTACTGGCGGTTGGTAATGCAGGCCGCTGGGCGGCAACCTCGGCGAACCTGCAGCCAGGCATGGCCTGGCTCTACTGACGGTTGGTAGTGCCGGCCGCTGGCCGGCAACCCCGCGAACATCCAGCCAGGCATGGCCTGGCTCTACTGCCAGCCCCGGCCGGGGTATGCTGGCCACATGCAGACCAGCACCCAGCTTGCGCGTCCGATCGACCGCTATTTCGCCAGCTACTCCGACGACCACCGCAATGTGGTCAACCAGCGCATCCACGTGGTGGCGGTGCCGGCGATCCTGTGGTCGGTGGTGGCCCTGCTGTGGTGCGTGCCGCCGCTGATCACCTGGTTCCAGTACGGCATCTGGTCGGCGTTCGCGATGTTCAGCGCGTGGTGCTTCTACAACAAGCTGTCGCGTCCGCTGGGCATCGGCATGCTCATCCAGTTCTTCGTGTTCGGCTGCCTGTGCCGACTGCTGGAAGCGGAAATCGGCCTGCACAACCTGCGCTCGCTGGCCATCGGCGTATTCGTCGTCGCCTGGATCGCGCAGTTCATCGGCCACAAGTTCGAAGGCCGCAAGCCCAGCTTCCTGACCGACCTGACCTACCTGCTGATCGGCCCGGCGTGGGTGATGGCCAAGGCCTATCGCAAGCTCGACTGGCGCTACTGACCAGCGTCGCCGCGTCGACGCCTTCGTTTCCTGAACGGGCAGATCCCGTCACCGACACTGCACGGCGCGCCTGCCAGCCTGCCGCGGTGACCTCCTCACCTTGCCCCGCCCAGCGGTGGCGGTCCCTGTGCGACAGGGGCTGCGCTGTCCCTGCGTGGGCGTAGGGTGGACCTGCCCACCGGGTCCTGATGGGTCATCCGCGCGGCATGCTGCATCGCAGAAAAAATGAATCAGCGCACGTTACATGCAATTGATCGCTGTTCAATGGGTTTCGGCGACATTTGGCAGCCTGTTATGCTCCCTGACCTGCTCGTGAATCATGGATTCCCTGCATGCTCCCCAGCCTGCCCCTGCTGCTGGCCCTGCCGTTCCTCATGGCAGTGGCTGTCGCAGCCTTCCCCCGTAGTTCGCGCTCGACTGCTGCCTGGCTGGCGGCGCTGGCGCCGTTGGGCGGGCTGGCGATCCTCGCCTGGCTGACCCCATCGGTGCTTGATGGCCAGGTGGTGCGCACGATGGTGCCGTGGCTGCCGCAGATCGGCCTGGACTTCACCCTGCGCCTGGATGGCCTGGCCTGGATGTTCGCGGGGCTGGTGCTGGGCATCGGCGCGCTGGTGGTGCTGTATGCGCGCTATTACCTCAGCAGCCAGGACAACGCGCACCGCTTCTATACCTACCTGTTGCTGTTCATGGGCGCCATGCTGGGCATGGTGCTGTCGGGCAACCTGTTGCTGCTGATGGTCTTCTGGGAAATGACCAGCATCAGCTCGTTCCTGCTGATCGGTTTCTGGTCGCACCGCCAGGACGCGCGCGAGGGCGCGCGGATGGCGCTGGTGATCACCGGCGGCGGCGGCTTGGCGCTGCTGGCCGGCGTGCTGCTGATCGGCCGCATCGTCGGCAGCTTCGACCTGGACGTGGTGCTGGCCGCCGGCGAGCAGATCCGCGCCAGCGCGCTGTACCCCTACGCCCTGTTCCTGGTGCTGGCGGGCATCTTCACCAAGAGCGCGCAGTTCCCGTTCCACTTCTGGCTGCCGCATGCGATGGCCGCGCCCACCCCGGTGTCGGCCTACCTGCACTCGGCCACCATGGTGAAGGCCGGTGTGTTTCTGCTGGCGCGCCTGCATCCGGCATTGGCCGGCAGCGATCTGTTCTTCTACACGGTCAGCGGCATCGGTGCGATCACCCTGCTGATCGGTGCCTGGAACGCGATCTTCCAGCATGACCTGAAGGGCCTGCTGGCCTATTCGACGATCTCGCACCTGGGCCTGATCACCCTGCTGTTCGGCCTGTCCACGCCGATGGCGGTGGTCGCCGGCGTGTTCCACATCATCAACCACGCCACCTTCAAGGCCTCGCTGTTCATGGCCGCCGGCATCATCGACCACGAGACCGGCACCCGTGACATGCGCAAGCTGGGTGGCCTGCGCAGGCTGATGCCGTTCACCAGTGCGCTGGCGATCATCGCCTCGCTGGCGATGGCCGGCATCCCGCTGCTCAACGGCTTCCTGTCCAAGGAAATGCTGTTCGCCGAAGCGCTCTCGGCGGGCGGCACCGACACCATGCGCACGGCGGTGTCGATCGCCGCACTGCTGGCCGGTGTGTTCGGCGTGGCCTACAGCCTGCGCTTCGTGCACGACACGTTCTTCGGCAAGGGCCCGCATGGCCTGGACCGCGTGCCGCATGAGCCGCCGCGCTGGATGAAGGTGCCGGTGGAGATCCTGGTGGTGATCTGCGTGGCGGTGGGTATCGCCCCGGCCGTGACCGTGGCCCCGGTATTGCACGCGGCAGCCGCCTCGATCCTCGGCAGCGCGATGCCCGAGTACAACCTGTCGATCTGGCATGGCTTCAACCTGCCGCTGGCGATGAGCGCCGCTGGCGTGGTCGGTGGCGTGGCCCTCTACTTCGGCCTGCGCAAGCTGATCGATCTGCACGCGGTAACCAACACCACGCCGGGACGCAACGTCTTCCACCACCAGCTGGACCTGCTGTCGGCCGGTGCGCAGCGGTTGACCGCCGGCATCGCCAACGGCAGCCTGCAGCGCATGCTGCTGGGCCTGGTGCTGGTGGCGATCGTGGTCGCCGCCGCGCCCTACATCGCCAACCCGGCCTCGCCGGAATGGACCAGACCGCAGCCGATACCGCTGCTGGGCTGGGCATTGTGGCTGGTGATGATGTCCTGCGCGGTGGCGACCCTGCGCATGTACAAGCAGCGCCTGCTGGCCGTGCTGCTGGTCGGCGGCGTCGGCCTGATGGTGGCGCTGACCTTCGTGTTCCTGTCCGCACCGGACCTGGCGCTGACCCAGCTGCTGGTGGAAATGGTGACCCTGGTGCTGATGCTGCTGGGCATGAACTACCTGCCGGCACAGTCCGGCCCGGAGCGGCCGCGCTGGCGCAAGCGCCGTGATGCGCTGATCGCGATCGTGGCCGGTGCCGGCCTGGGCGCGCTGGCCTACAGCGCGATGACCCTGCCGCCGAACACCATGGCCGGCGAGCTGCTTGCCCGCGCCCTGCCCGAGGCGTACGGCCAGAACGTGGTCAACGTGATCCTGGTCGACTTCCGCGGCTTCGATACCTTCGGCGAGATCACCGTGTTCGGCATTGCCGCACTGGTCGTGCATGCGCTGCTGCGTCGCACGCGGATGGCGCCGGAGCAGATCATGCCCGGTCCGCCGATCAAGCTGCCGGTGCCGGCCGATCTGGCCCAGATCATGTTCCCGCTGACCCTGACGGTCTCCATCTTCCTGTTCCTGCGCGGCCACAACGCGCCGGGCGGCGGCTTCATCGCCGGCCTGGTGCTGGCAGTGCCGCTGCTGATCCAGTACGTGATCCAGGGCACCGCCTCGGTGGAGTCACGCTTCGGCTTCGACTACATCCGCTGCATCGGTACCGGCCTGCTGATCGCCATCCTCAGTGGCGCCGCGTCGATGCTGTTCGGCGTGCCGTTCCTGACCAGCGGCCACCTGGACCTGCACCTGCCGTTGATCGGCGATGTACCGCTGGCCAGCGCGATTGGTTTTGATATCGGCGTGTACCTGGTGGTGTTCGGTGGCGCGATGCTGATGCTGTCGATGATGGCCACCGTCAAACCCTCGCGGACGCGCACCGCGCGCAAGGGCGAGATCGACCTGCAACGCCGCTCGGCACGAACGGGGGAGATGCACTGATGGAACTGGCCCTGGCCTCTGCGATCGGCGTGCTGACCGCCATCGGCATCTACCTGCTGCTGCGCGCGCGCAGCTTCGATGTGATCCTCGGCATGACCTTCCTGTCCTACGCCACCAACCTGCTGATCTTCGCCGGCGGCCGCGTGGTGCAGGGCAAGGCGCCGGTGCTGCAGGAAGGCGTGGAGAGCCACCTGGGCAACTACACCGATCCGCTGCCACAGGCGCTGGTGCTGACCGCCATCGTCATTGCCTTTGCGATGACCGCCGTCAGCATCGTGCTGGCCATGCGCAGCCGCAGCGACAACCACAGTGACCACGTGGACGCGCACGAGCCGGACGACGATGCACCGCCGCGCCGGGGCGAGGACCGCGCATGAATCATCTGGTGATCCTGCCGATCCTGGTACCGCTGCTCGGCGCTGCGCTGTCGCTGTTCGTCGAACACCGCCGCTATGGGCCGAAGGTGCAACGCGCCGTGGCGTGGACCGCGCTGGGCGCGCTGGCGGTGGTGGTCGGCCTGTTGTTCGCCGACACCGCTGGCGGCGACATCCGCGTGTACCTGCTGGGTGACTGGCCGTCGCGCCTGGGCATCGCACTGGTGGCCGACCGGCTGTCGGCGTGGATGCTGCTGACCACCCTGCTGCTGGCCATCCCCTGCCTGCTGCATGCGTGTTCGGGTTGGGACCGGCGCGCGCCGCACTTCCATGCGCTGTTCCAGTTCCAGCTGGTCGGCCTCAACGGCGCCTTCCTGACCGGCGACATCTTCAACCTGTTCGTGTTCTTCGAGGTGATGCTGATCGCCTCTTACGGCCTGCTGCTCAGTGGCGGCCGTGGCCTGCGCATGCGCATCGGCCTGCACTACGTGGTGTTCAACGTCACCGCCTCGACCCTGTTCCTGATCGCACTGGGCCTGCTGTACGCCTCGCTGGGTTCATTGAACATGGCCGAGCTGTCGCAGCGCATCGCCGAAGTGCCGCCTGCGCAGCTGACCCTGGTGAAGGCGACCATGGGCCTGTTGCTGCTGGTGTTCTGTGCCAAGGCCGCGCTGATGCCGCTGTACCTGTGGTTGCCCGAATCGTATGCGCGTGCGCCGGCGGCGGTGGCGGCGCTGTTCGCGATCATGACCAAGGTGGGCCTGTATGCCGTGCTGCGCATCCAGATGCTGTGGTTCGGCGAGGATGCGGGGGCGATGGCCGGCTACGGCCGCGACTGGCTGCTGTGGGCCGGCGTAGCGACGCTGGTGCTGGGTGGCCTGGGCGCGTTGGCCGCCGCGCGCCTGCGAGTGCTGATTTCGTATCTGGTCATCGTCTCGGCGGCCACGTTGTTCATCGCCTTCTCGGTGGGCACGCCTGAGGTGCTGTCGGCCGGTCTGTACTACCTGCCGCACAGCAGCTTCGTCGCCGCCGCACTGTTCCTGGTCGCCGACCTGATCCGACGCCGCCGTGGCGGCGCCAGCGACCGCAAGGAAGTGATCGCACCGATGCCCGGCAAGGAGACCCCGGCCGTGCTGTTCCTGATTGCGGCGGTGTCGGTGGCCGGCCTGCCGCCGCTGTCCGGCTTCCTGGCCAAGGCCGCGCTGTTGGCCGGCATGCCGGCGCAGTACACCGGCGCGGTGTGGACCGCAGTGCTGGTCAGCAGCCTGCTGGTCATCATGGGCCTGACCCGCGGCGGCATCCGCCTGTTCTGGCGCGTGCCGCTGCCCGATCCCGATGCACCGCCACCGCGCAAGGCACCACTGCGCCGTGTGGAGCTGTTTGCGGCCTGCATCCTGCTGGCGTACGGCATCGGCATGACCTTGTTCGCTGCCCCGCTGATGCAGCACACCGACGCCATCGCCACCCAGCTGCTGCAGCCGGGCGACTACGTGCAGCAGCTGCGCGCGACCACGCCGGAGATCCGCCAGCCATGACCGCCAAGCGTTCCCCGATCCGCCGCCTGCTGCCCTCGCCCGCGCTGAGCGTGATGGTGGTGGTGTTCTGGCTGTTGATGTCCGACAGCTTCACGCTCGGCCAGTTCCTGCTGGGCCTGCTGCTGGGCGTGGTCATTCCGCTGTTCGCCGCGCGCCTGGACCGCGAGTTCGCCCGCATCGGCACCCTGCGGCCGCTGCCGAAGCTGCTGTTCGTGACCCTGTGGGACATCCTGATGTCCAACATCCGCGTGGCCATCCAGGTGCTGGGCCCGGAAAAGAACATCCACCCTGGTTTCATCTGGCTGCCGCTGGACATCGCCAACATCCACGGCATCGCCGCGCTGACCAGCATGATCACCCTGACCCCCGGCACGGTGTCGGCCGCCCTCAGCGACGACCGCAAATTCCTGCTGGTGCACGTGCTGCACCTGGAAGACCCGCAGGAGCTGATCGACACGATCAAGCGCCGTTATGAAGCCCCGTTGATGGAGATCTTCCCATGACTGGATTCCAGATCATCCAGACCACCCTGGTGGTGTGCATGCACGTGGTCGGCCTGGCCATGCTGCTGGCCACCTGGCGCCTGCTGCGCGGGCCGACCGTGCCCGACCGCATCCTTGCACTGGATACGCTGTCGGTGACCGCCATCGCCGAGTTGATGCTGTTCGGCATGTACCTCAATTCGGCGATCTACTTCGAGGCGGCACTGATCATCGCCATGCTCGGCTTCGGCAGCACCGTGGTGCTGAGCAAGTTCGTGTTGCGCCGGGACATCGTCGAATGATCACCTTCATCCAGATCGCGCTGTCGATCCTGCTGCTGTTCGGCTGCTTCTTCATCCTGGTCGGCGCACTGGGCCTGGTGAAGCTGTCCACCTTCTTCAAGCGCCTGCACGCACCGACCAAGGCCAGCACGCTGGGCGTGGGCTGCGTGCTGGTGTGCTCGGTGTGCTACCACATCTTCCTGGGCCAGGACCCGCAGCCGCGCGAGCTGCTGATCACCGTGTTCCTGTTCATCACCGCACCGATCAGCGCGCACCTGATGGCCAAGGCCGCACTGTCGCTGCTGATGGAAACGCGCCCCAGCCTGCCGGGCAACGAGCGTGCCGAAGACGAGCAGCTGCCCCCGCCGGAACCGGAGCGGGAAGAGGAAACCACCGCGCGTTGACGGTGGGTGCCGACCGTTGGTCGGCACGACCCCGGATAACCGCCAGTAGAGCCAGGCCATGCCTGGCTGCGAGTTCGCCGAGGTTGCCGGCCAGCGGCCGGCACTACCTCAGACCGGTGTGACCAGCGCGATTTCCAGCCCCAGCCAGGCCACGAACGCGCCCAGCAGCACCGCACCTTCGATGCGGCTGATGCGCAGGTCGCCGCGCAGCATCGGGTACAGCACCAGTGCGAAGGCCAGCACCGCCGGCAGTTCCAGGCGCACGAACGAGGCCGGCAACGCCAGCGGCTGCAGCAGCCCCATCGCACCGATCACCAGCATCAGGTTGACCACGCTGGAGCCGAGCACGTGGCCCAGCACCATGTCGCCGTGACCACGGCGTGCTGCCGCGACCGCGGCCGCCACCTCCGGCAACGCAGTGCCGATCGCCACCGGCAGCAGACCCACCAGCAGCGGCGTCCAGCCCAGCGCGGCGCCGAAATCAGCGGCGGCACCGACCACCAGGCGCGCGCCCCAATACAACGCCAGTGCGGCAACCAGCAGGCGCAGCACGTTCAACGGCAGGCTGGTGCGGCTCAGGGCCGACTCGGCAATGATCGCCTGTACCTCGGCGCTCTCATGGCGCCCGCGACGCAGCAGCAGCAACTGCACCACCACGAACCCGGCCACCAGCACGCCGGCCTCCCAGCGCAGCAGGCGGCCATCGAGTCCGAACACGATCAGCAGCAGGCCCGCGGCCAGCAGCCCCCACCACAGCACGGCCTGCAGGCGCGCGCGCAGCAGCAACGGCGAGACCATCGCGGCCACCGCCAGGGTCAGGCCGAGGTTGACCACGCTGCTGCCGACGGCATTGCCCAAGGCCAGCTCCGGCTGGCCCACCACCAGCGCGCGGGCGTTGACCGCCAGCTCCGGCAGCGAGGTGGTGATACCCAGCAACAGCAGGCCTGCGGTGAATGCACTGGCGCCGAAACGCTGCGCCAGGCCGGACACGGCTTTGACGATGGAGTCCCCACCCAGGGCCAGCAACAGCAGGCCGAGCAGGAACCAGGCAATGGCAATAGCGATCATCGGGCGCTCCCCAGCGGTCGTGGCGCGATTCTACGCTCGGCCCACCCGCGGCGGGTGAGCCGAGGATGGCCGATCAGCCGCAGCCTTCGGCGTAGTCCACCTGCGGGGTCCTGCCGACCCGCCAGGCGCCGACCTTGCCGTCAGCGCCGAGGGCGAAATCGATGATCGCCGCTCCGTCCTGCGCCGGGCGCACGCGCAGGTGCTGGGCCTTGTCGTCGTACTTGTCAGGACCGACGTCGGCGCGCTCGGGATAGAGCACCTGCAGCTCGCCCAGGGTCATGCCGACCCGGCCGCCACCGGGAGCGACGATGGACGGGCTGCGTACATCGTAGCGGACCAGCTTGCGCGCCTCGAACATCAGGCGCGGGTCTTCGGCCCCCTGCGGGCGCAGGAAGTAGCAGCCTTCATTGGCATCGTCGGCAGGCAGCGGCTTGCCCGTGGCGTCGGTACCCAGACCCTGCAAGGGGGTGCCGAAGCCACTGCGCACCTCGGCGATGCCTGCGCCCAGCGTGGCGCCGCCGAAGCCATCCAGGCGTGCCGGGCTGTCGCTGCGCGGATCCACCGGCGAAGCGGTGGCCAGATCGGCGTCGGCGGGAACGGAGGCATCCTTCGCCGGTGCGGTGGCCGCGGGCGGCGCTGCCGGTGCGGCGGTGTCGGGACTACGGTTGCAGGCGGCCAACGACAACAGCAGCAGGCCGGCCATCGGGAGATGCTTCATCGGTGCGGATCCTTGGCACAGGGTGGGTGCACGCTACCGCAGCCGGCGTGCAGGCGCTGCATTGTCATCCCGGTTTCATCGCCCTCATTCAGGCTGGGCGAGCACCGACTTGGCTGTCCTCCCCATGCAACCGCGCAAGACCGACCTCGCCCGAACCGCGCTGCAGGCCCACCGCGCACCGCTGGACATGCGCCAGCGACGCCTGCTGATCCTGTGTGATGGCCAGCGCAGCATCGCCGAGCTGACCGCACTGCTTGGGCAGGACGCGGCAGCGATGGTGATCCAGCTGATCCAGGGCGGCTACCTGGTGACCGCTGCGGACGCACCCGCCTCCACGCCACCTGCGCCGGTTGCGATGGCGGCTCCGCTGGCGCCGTCAGTCACTGCCGCTTCTGCGCCGGTCGAGCGCCGCCGCTCGTTGGTCGCCGCGCGCATCTATGTGCTGGGAATCCTGGAGATGCAGCGGCATCCCAACGCAGCGGCGCTGTTCCGCGACCTGCAGCAGGCGCGTGCCGAAGGCGAGGTGCTGCGGGTGATGCAATCGGCGCTGCAGGTACTGCCGGCGCTGACCTCGGAAGGGTACTGCCAGCGCGTGCGGCAGCGGCTGATGGAGGCGCTGCCGGTGGAGCATTGCAGTGCGTTCGCGGCCATTGCCTGAACCGGCGAACAGCATCCACGCATGGCGTGGATCTACTACATCACGTGCCCGGATGGATCCACGTCACGCGTGCACGCGATATCGCGCTTTCCGGTAGATCCACGCCATGCGTGGATGCGGTATCGCGCTTTCCGGTAGATCCACGCCATGCCTGGATGCGGTATCGCGCTTTCCGGTAGATCCACGCCATGCGTGGATACGGGATCGCGCTTCCCGGTAGATCCACGCCATGCGTGGATACGGTATCGCGCTTTCCGGTAGATCCACGCCATGCGTGGATACGGTATCGTGATTCCCGGTAGATCCACGCCATGCGTGGATGCAGACGATCAACGGAAATTGTTGCGCAGGCCGTTCCAGCACTGCTGGTAATCGCCCTGCCGGTGGCTTGCTGCCAGCGCCTGCGCGGTCGGGCGGATCACCCCACGGGTCTCGAACATGAAGGCCATGGTGTCCTTGATCACATCCGGCTTGGACAGGTCCGCATTGGAGGCTTTGTCGAAGGTCGGGGCATCCGGACCGTGGCCGCTCATGCAGTTGTGCAGCGACGCACCGCCCGGCACGAAGCCTTCGGCCTTGGCGTCGTAGGCACCATGCACCAGGCCCATGAACTCGCTGGCGATATTGCGGTGGAACCACGGCGGGCGGAACGTGTTCTGCGCCACCAGCCAGCGCGGCGGGAAGATCGCAAAGTCCATGTTGCTGGTGCCCGGGGTGTCGCTGGGCGAGTGCAGCACCAGGAAGATCGACGGATCCGGGTGGTCGTGGCTGATCGAGCCGATGGTGTTGAAGCGGCGCAGATCATAGCGGTACGGCGCGTAGTTGCCGTGCCAGGCGACCACGTCCAGCGGCGAATGATTGATCGGCGCACGCCACAGGCGGCCGTCGAACTTGGCAATCAGTTCGAAATCGCCGTCGACGTCTTCGAACGCGGCATGCGGAGTCTCGAAATCGCGCGGATTGGCCAGGCCGTTGGAACCGATCGGGCCCAGGTCGGGCAGCTTCAGCAGTGCGCCGAAGTTCTCGCAGATGTAGCCGCGGCTCGGGCCATCCGGCAGCTCGACGCGGAAGCGCACGCCGCGCGGAATCACCGCGATCTGCTGCGGTTCGATCTCGATCACGCCCAGCTCGGTCAGCAGGCGCAGGCTGCCCAGCTGCGGCACGATCAGCAGTTCGCCGTCGGCGTCGTAGAAGTAGCGGCCGACCATGTCACGGTTGGCCGCGTACAGATGGATGCCGACACCGGCATGCGCGTCGGGCGAGCCGTTGCCGCCCATCGTGTACAGGCCTTCGACGAAATCGGTGGGCAGTTCCGGAAGCGGCAGCGGGCTCCAGCGCAGCTGGTTAGGCGAAGCCGGCTGCGCACTGAAATCGCACTGCAGCTGCGATTGCGCAAAGGGAGTGAACTCACCGTGGGTAACCGCCGGACGGATCCGGTACAGCCAGCTGCGGCGATTGCTGCCGCGCGGTGCGGTGAATGCGGTACCGGTCAGCTGCTCGGCATACAGGCCATGGGCCACCTTCTGCGGCGAGTTCTGGCCGACGGGCAGCGCACCGGGCACGGCCTCGCTGGCGAACTCGTTGCCGAAACCGGACTGGTAGCCGCGGGCGGTGATGGAGGGAGACATGGGGGTTCCTGGAAGCCTGGGGAAAGCCGCCGGGCATGGCCCGGCGCTACCGGTGGAGAAGGTGCCGTTGTGGAAACCTTACAGCACGCCGCGGCGGATCTGGTCGCGTTCGATGCTCTCGAACAGCGCGGTGAAGTTGCCTTCGCCGAAGCCTTCGTTGCCCTTGCGCTGGATGATCTCGAAGAAGATCGGGCCGATGCAGTTCTGGGTGAAGATCTGCAGCAGCTTGCGCTGGTGGGTTTCCGGGTCGGCGTCGATCAGGATCTTGTTCTTCGCCAGGCGGGCGACGTCCTCACCGTGGTTGGGCACGCGCTGGTCGATCACATCGAAGTAGGTCTCCGGCGTGTCGAGGAAGTCCACGCCCTGCGCGCGCATGGCTTCGACCGTTTCGTAGATGTTCTCGGTGAAGCAGGCGATGTGCTGGATGCCCTCGCCCTTGTACGCGTCCAGGTACTCGTTGATCTGGCTCTTCGGGTCGGACGATTCGTTCAGCGGAATGCGCACGATGCCATCCGGCGCGGTCATCGCCTTGGACACCAGGCCGGTCTTCAGGCCCTTGATGTCGAAGTAGCGGATCTCGCGGAAGTTGAACAGGCGCTCGTAATAGTCCGACCACTGCTGCATGTTGCCGAAGTACAGGTTGTGGGTCAGGTGGTCGATGAAGGTCAGGCCGAAGCCCTTCGGGCGCAGCTCGGCGCCGGCGATCAGCTCGTAGTCGCCATCGAAGATGCTGCCGGCATCGCCGTAGCGGTCCACCAGGTACAGCATGCAGTCACCGATGCCCTTGATGACCGGGGCGTTGACCGCCTTGCTCTCCGGCTTGAAGGCGATGGCTTCGGCGCCATTGCCCAGCGCGGTCTGGTAGACCTCCGCGCCCGGCTTCTTGAAGCGGATGGCGAAGCCGCAGGCGCACGGGCCGTGCTTTTCAGCGAAGTCGGCGGCGAACGAATCGGGGTCTTCATTGACCAGGAAGTTGACGTCGCCCTGGCGATAGACGGTAATCGGACGCTGCTTGTGCTTGAGCACCGCGCTGAAGCCCATCTTGCGGAAGTACTCGTGCAGCTCGGCACCACGGCCGGCCGGTGCGGCGAATTCGACGAACTCGAAGCCGTCGATGCCCATCGGGTTTTCGAAGGTGGTGACCTGCATGCCGGGGTTGGGATGCGAGGCGGACGGGACTGCGGTATTCATGGCGTGGCTCCGAATCGGTGCCGCATCGGCACAAACCAGGTGCGGGCGGGGTTGGACCCGGCGAGAATGCAGGGTACGGACCCAACACTTATAGTTACACTTGAAACCACCAGCAAGGTGCACCGCAACATGAGCCCCGCCGATCCCGTTTCCACCCGCCTGCGTGCCTCCCACGTCCTGCTCGACCTGGAACAGTTCCTGCCGTACCGGCTGAGCGTGCTGTCCAACCGGGTCAGCGGCAACATCGCCAAGCTGTACGGCGACCGCTATGGCCTGGCCATTCCGGAGTGGCGGGTGATCACCATCCTGGCGCTGTACCCCGGGTCGTCGGCCAGCGAGGTCTCCGACCGCACGGCGATGGACAAGGTCGCGGTCAGCCGCGCGGTGGCCCGCCTGCTGGAGCGCGGTTTCATCAAGCGTGAGACGCATGGCGATGACCGCCGCCGTTCGGTGTTGGCGCTGTCGGCGGCGGGGTTCGAGGTATACGAAACGATCGCGCCGATGGTGATCGAGATCACCCGCAAGCTGATGTCGGTGCTGAGCGAGGAAGAGGAGCAGGTGCTGGAGAAGCTGATCCTGCGCCTGGCCGGCGATGGCCTGGAGCGGATGGGCGAAGGGGTCTGATCCCTTCGGGGCGGCGCCCTCGCCGCCCTTGGTAGGTGTCGACCTTGGTCGACACTTGGATCCACGCCACGCGTGGATGATGTCGCGGGCTGCGCTGTGAGGGATCCGGCGCAGGCCATTGATGACGTGCAACGCGCGGTGTTCATGGCCCGCCGACGAACGGTCTTTCGGCCGGGTTCGACTCAACGTGTCGCGTTTACCACCTGATGTTTCGGCATCGGGCCGGTAGAGTCATGACCGACGGAGCGGCTGTATCGACATTCGCGTATCGAGTGGCATTGCCTATTGGACGGCGGGCTGCACAGGCCTGAGGGTGGGAACGCAGCGGCGCTCCGCTGCCGGGGTTGAAAGCCCGTCACTCAAACGCGTAACGACGCTGCACCCATGGTGCCCATCTTACGGTGGGCGCCATTCTGCAGCCGGGTCTGCCCTATGGCGGGCGGTGCGTGGGGCCTGGTGCCCACCGTTTTCGCGTTTGAGCGGTCTTTCAACCACGCACCGCCTGCCGCCTTCCCGGCGGCCCGCTACGGAGCTTCGCCATGACACGCCCCCATCACCCCACCACCGGGCCCATCGACCGCGATGCCGACCTGCAGCGCATCGATGAGGCCTTGGCCACATTGGAAACCGTCACCGAGGCCTGGCTTGAGCATCATCGCCTGAAGGCCTGCCAGCCAGGCCTGCTGCTGTCGTTGAACCGGCTGCTTGACCTGACCAGTCTCGCCAAGGGCTATGCCAGTGCGTTGCGGGTGATTGCCGAGCCCTGACCCTGATGGAAAGCACCTCATGGATGACACACCGCGCCCCACCCTGCCGCATACCAACGACCTGCTGGCTGATATCCGGACACTGATATCCACGGCCCGCGCCGGAATGGTCAGGACCGTCAATGCCGAACTGACGCTGCTTTACTGGCGTATAGGACGTCGCATCCATGTCGATCAGATGGGTGGACATCGGGCACGCTATGGGGAGGTCCTGTTCAAGCGCATCGCAAGAACGCTGTCTACCGAGTTCGGCGGCTCGTTCGGTGAAAAGAGCCTGCGCAGGATGGTGCAGTTCTCCATCGCATTTGCCGACGAGCAGATTGTCGTATCACTGCTACGACAATTGAGCTGGACCCATTTCATCGCGCTGATTCCGCTGTCTGATCCACTCAAACGCGACTTCTACGCCCAGATGGCCAGCACGGAGGGCTGGAGTGTCCGCATGTTGCGCCAGCGCATCGATTCGATGCTGTACGAACGCACAGCACTCTCCAGCCAGCCCGAACAGACAATCGCCAATGAGCTGTCGGCGTTGCGCAGGAACCAGCAGCTCTCCCCGGGCCTGGTCCTGCGCGACCCGTACGTACTGGATTTTCTCGGGTTGAAGGACTGCTGGGACGAACAGGAACTGGAAGGCGCCATCCTGCGTGAAATGCAGGGGTTCCTGCTTGAACTCGGGGCAGGCTTCAGTTTCGTCGCCCGCCAGAAACGCATCCAGATCGACGACGATGACTTCCATCTCGACCTGTTGTTCTACAACCGCCGCCTGCGCAGGCTGGTGGCCGTCGAATTGAAGATCGGTGACTTCAAGCCAGCGTACAAGGGCCAGATGGAGCTCTATCTGCGTTGGCTGGATCGTTATGAACGAGAGGAAGGGGAAGAGGCGCCGCTGGGCATCATCCTTTGCACAGGCAAGAAGGCAGGCCAGATCGAGTTGCTGGAGCTGGACCGCTCAGGCATCCATGTGGCGGAGTACCTGACCTCCCTTCCCTCCCGGGAAGTCCTCAAGCAACGACTGCAGGCCGCCACCGAGCGTGCCCGGCAACGCATGGAACTCACTGCTGAAGACATCGATCCCTAGCCTCCACTCAGCAAGGATCGACAGATCCACGCCATGCGTGGATGACCCACTCGATCAGCTCAGATGCTTGCGCCGCGCATGGATCCACGGCACGGCAAGCGCGCCGATGGCGCCACCGGCAAAGCCCAGCGAGGCAGCAACAGTGGCCGCTTCAACCGCCCCGGGCAACGCCAGTGCGGCAGTGACCAGCAGCAGCGACGGCAGGCCGACGAAGGTGCCCAGGAAGAACGGCCAGCGCGGTGACCAGGTGTTGAGCTGCAGCAGGCTGACCGGCTGCCACGCTTCGGACGAGGCATCTTCGGCGATCTTCGCCACCACTCTGCCCAGATCCACCTCCGGCAGCAGCTTGCCTGGACGCGCGGCGGCAATCGCCTCGGCCACGGCCTCGACGGGCGGGAAGCTGCCCGGCCACGCCACCGGTGCGGGCACGCCATAGGCGGTCAGCAGCGGCACGCTCAGCCATGGCGCCACCAGCGGGCGCAGCCTGCGCCGCCCATGCACACACCAGATCTGCGGCTGGCCGTGTGCGGTCACGCTGTACAACGCCAGCTCGCTCGGCGGCGGGTAGCCCAGCATGGTCACCCGGGCCGCCAGGCTGTCCTGCTCCATCGCACGCAGGAAGCCGGGACGGCTACGCCCTTCCTGCATCCAGGCCAGGCCAAGCGCGCCGACCAGATAGGCCTCGGCGACATCCTTGCTGCCCGCGTTGGCGCGGTCATCACTGGCCAGGTACCAGGCCAGTGACTTCGGTTCGGGCACATCGACCAGGCCCCAGCGGCTGTCGTCGCCCAGTACATGGCGCACCGGAAGGCGGGCCGGTGCGGTTTCACCACGCTCAGCGGGCTGCAGGAACGGCAGCACGCCCTGCACGAAACTGGACAGGTCGATCGCACGCACGCCGTTGCCGTGCCATTCCGGCGGCAGCAGGCCGGCCAGCTGTCCTTCGGCGGCGAGTCGATCCAGCCGCGCCTTCTGTTCCACCAGCTTCTGCACCGCGCCTTTCAGCACCACGTTGTCGGGCAGGGCGATCTGCGGCAGCCGATGCCGCGGCGGTGCCAACTCCAGCGTGTCTTCGCCGGTGCCGGCGTCATCCAGCAGGGCTTCCTGCGCAGGCAGGCTCACGCCATCGGGTGCCTCTCCTTCGGCCAACGGGCTGGCAGGTTCGGGCAGGCGTTCGGCGTGGTCGCTGTGCATGGGCGCTCCGGTCGCGCCGGGTGGCGCAGTGAGGTCCTTGCCATTAACGGCCGAAGGGTAATGATCTGTAGATCCACGCCACGCGTGGATGGCCGGGCAGCGCACCGTGGGCCGCCGGGCACTGTCCAGCGCTACCGGTCAGGCGCCCACTGCTTGAGGAACGCCATCACGCGTGCGGTCTGCACGGCATTGCCCTTGCGCATTGCTTCGCTGGGCTGCGGCGCCAGCAGGGTGCCGTCGGCATCGATCACCAGCAGGTGCGGGTGCTCGCCTTCGAGCGGCGGGAACTGGCCGAGGAACGCCGCGTTCGGGTTCTCGGCGCTGTCGTTGACCTTCACCCACACGTAGTGGGCATCACGGAAGCGGCGCAGATCGCCATTGCCTTCCACGGCTTCATCCAGCGCATGGCAGGGCTCGCACGCGGCGTTGCCCACTTCCAGGATGATGCGCTTGTTGCCGCGCTGGGCCTCGACCTTGGCCGTTTCCAGGTCGGCAACGGGATTGCGGGCGGGGTCGAACTGCGCGCCAAGCCCGGCAATGGCGGCGATGTCGGCCGCCGCCGGGGTGTTGCCCGAGGCCACCGGTTCGCTGGGGTCAGCGACCGGTGGCTCGGTGGGGCGGGTGTCGAGGGGCTGCGTGGGCTCGGGGGCCGCGGGAGGTTGAGGCTGCGAACAGGCGCCGATCAGCGCCGCACACACCACTGCCACCACTGCACCACCGAACGATGTACGCATGCCCACTACCCTCTCATTACTTCACGCCATGCATCAGCTTGTTGATCAGCGGCGCGACCAGGAACAGGACCACACCCGAACCGATCAAGGCCCAGAAGCCGAAGGTATACCCCTTCAGGGCCGATTCGACCGTCATGCCGCCTTCACCGCTGACCGCACCGGCGAAGATGCCCGACAGGTTGTTGCCGATGCCGGTGGACAGGAACCAGCCGCCCATGCCGAAACCGACCAGGCGCACCGGAGCCAGCTTGGTCACCATCGACAGGCCGATCGGCGACAGGCACAGCTCACCGACCGACTGGATGACGTAGACCATGAACAGGGTCCAGAACGGGATCTTGCCGTCCACGACCATGGTCGACAGGGCGAACATCAGCAGGGCGAAGGCCGCGCCGTTGAACAGCAGGCCGAGGCCGAACTTGCGCGGGATGGACGGATTGGCGCGGCCCAGGGCCACCCAGATCCAGGCGATGATCGGCGCCAGGGTGATGATCGCCACCGAGTTGACCGACTGGAACCACGCGGTCGGGAAGGTCCAATCACCCAGCTGGCGGTTGACGATGTTCTCGGCCAGGAAGGTGAAGGAGCTGCCGGCCTGTTCGAAGAACATCCAGAACATGACGTTGAAGGCGAAGATGATCAGCATGGCGATCACGCGGTCGCGCTGCACCTTGCCCTCGCGGATGCCTTCCACCAGCAGCAGCACGGCCAGCGCGGCAAACATCACGCCGAGGATCCAGGCCAGCGCGGTGGCGCCGGTGGCGAGCAGGAAGTAGGCCACCGGAATGGCGAACAGCGAACCGACCAGCACCATGACGATGCGGCCGAAGCCTTCGGCACCGGCCGGCGGTGCGCCGATGCCCTTCAGGCCGGCACGACCGATGTAGAACCACACCAGCGAGATCAGCATGCCCACGCCGGAAGCGATGAACACGACCTTGTAGGACGGCATTTCCGAGGTGCCGAAGACCTTGCGGGCCAGGTACTCGGTCAGCACCGGAGCGATCATCGCGCCGATGTTGATGCCCATGTAGAAGATGGTGAAGCCCGAGTCGCGGCGTTCGTCCTTCAGGCCGTACAGCTTGCCGACCATGGTCGAGATGTTGGGCTTGAACAGACCGTTGCCGACGATGATCGTGGCCAGGCCGAGCTTGAAGATGTGCTCCTGCGGCAGCGAGATCATGAACAGCCCGACGGCCATGATGATCGCGCCGGTCAGGATCGATCGCTGGTACCCCAGCACGCGGTCGGCCACGTAACCGCCGAAGATGGCTGCGGCGTACACCAGCGCCAGGTAGGCGCCGTAGATGCGGCTGGCGTCGCCTTCACCGGCGGCATTGCCGTTGTAGAACTGGGCAACGATGTACAGCACCAACGCCCAGCGGATGCCGTAGAACGCAAAGCGCTCCCAGAACTCGGTCATGAACAGCATCCACAACGGGCGCGGGTGGCCCATCGTGGTGTTGAAGTCCGGCAGCGCCGGCTCTGGGGTGTTCGCAGTGGCGTTTACGCTCATGCGGAATTCCTGGTTCGGTGGATGGAGGCACGTCCGATGTGCGGTGAAGCAACGCGCGAGGATCACCGACTTCTGGCGTTCACGTCAAATACACGCCGTTTGAGGCAGGTCGCAGCCTGCTCGCTGAACTTGCATCTGAAACGATTCAGCCAGCCGCGGGCGGCCAAGCTGAATGGGGATCAGGCCAGATCCGGCGGGGGCGCGGCCTGCAGGGTGGTGCGTACCTGGAACAATTCAGGGAAGAAGGTCAGTTCCAGCGCCTTGGCCAGGAAGCCCACGCCGGACGAGCCGCCGGTGCCGCGCTTGAAGCCGATCACCCGCATCACCGTGCGCATGTGGCGGAACCGCCACAACTGGAAAGCCGTTTCCAGGTCCACCAGGTCCTCGCACAGCGCGTACTCGCGCCAGTAGCGGTCGGTGTCCTGGTAGATGCGTTCGAAGACCGGCTGCAGGCTGTCGTCGGCCACGTGTGGCTGGGTCCAGTCGTGCGCCTCGTACACCGCCGGCACGGCGTGGCCGAAGCGGGCCAGGTACTTCAGGAATTCCTCGTACAGGCTCGGCGCCTCCAGCACGGTGCGCAGCTGCGCCTGCCCGGCCGTGTCGTGCTCGAACACCTGCAGCATCTGCGCGTTCTTGTTGCCCAGCAGGAACTCGATGTAGCGGTACTGCAGCGACTGGAAGCCCGAGGACGGACCCAGCACGTCGCGGAAGCCCATGTACTCGGACGGGGTGAGCGTTTCCAGCACCGACCACTGCTCGGTCAGCTGGCGCAGCACCTGCTTGCTGCGCGCCAGCACCTTGCGGCACTGCCAGACCTCATCGCGCTGCAGGAAGCCGATCGCCGCACCCAGCTCGTGGCCCAGCAGCTTCAACCACAGCTCGGAGGTCTGGTGCTGGATGATGAAGAGCATCTCGTCGTGATGCGGCGGGTTGGACAGCGGCTGCTGCGCGCTGAGCAGCTGGTCCAGCCGCAGGTAGCCGCCGTAGGTCAGCCGCCCCTGCAGATCGGTGTGGATACCGGCTTCGAGATCGCGTTGGTTGTTGTCGACGGACATGGGCGGGACCAGATCGGGGGCGGCAAGGGTAGCGCGTTGCCGCCGCGCTGGCAGCCGTGATGACCGTACCGGGGCGTGCGGTAGGCCTGTGGAACGGTGGTTGCGCGTGGAACCGTTTGCGCCGTTCTACTGGCGCTCAGCCCAGCGTCGCTTGTGATGCTTTGCAGCAATGGCTGAATACGTTGAAGTTATTGGCATCATGCGCCCGGAAGGGGGTACAAAGGCCGGTGGGCCGTGCTGCGCCGCAGGACGGCTTTTTCGTACGCATTCCTTAACATGGCGATTCATATCATTTGTAACTTCTCTGTCGAAGGTGCAGTACGCAATGACGGTTGCCGCTGAGTTCAAGATCGAATACCTGCAGTATCTGGACACGGACGGCACGCTCGTCCGCGATGACCTGCCCGAAGCCCTGCGCGACCCACGCGCGTTGCTGCCGATGTTCAAGCAGATGCTGTTCGTGCGCGTGTTCGACGGCAAGTCGATCGCGCTGCAGCGCACCGGCAAGCTGGGCACCTACGCCGCATGCCTCGGCCACGAAGCTGCGCATGTGGGCATCGGCGCCTCGATGCAGAAGGACGACGTGTTCGCACCGTCCTACCGCGAGTACGGCGCGATGTTCATGCGTGGCGTGCGCCCGCACGACGTGCTGATGTACTGGGGCGGCGACGAGCGCGGCAACGACTACGGCGGCAATGCCGCCAAGGACTTCCCGTTCTGCGTGCCGATTTCCACCCAGTGCCTGCACGCCGCAGGCGCTGCGCTGAAGTTCAAGCTCAACAAGGAACCGCAGATCGCGGTGGCCGTATGCGGCGACGGTGGCAGTTCCAAGACCGACTTCTACGCGGCCCTGAATTCGGCCGGTGCCTACAAGCTGCCGCTGATCCTGTGCATCGTCAACAACGGCTGGGCCATCTCGGTCCCGCGTTCGGCGCAGACCGGTGCCGAGACGCTGGCACAGAAGGGCCTGGCCGGCGGCCTGCACTGCCTGCAGGTGGACGGCAACGACCTGATCGCGGTGATGGCCGCCATGCTGCAGGCGCGCGAGCGTGCGCTGGCCGGCGACGGCGGCACCGTGCTGGAGCTGATGACCTATCGCCTGTCCGACCACACCACCGCCGATGACGCCCGTCGCTACCGCGACGACGCCGAAGTGAAGGATGCCTGGCAGCGCGAGCCGATGCTGCGCCTGCGCAAGTACCTGACCAACGCCGGTGTCTGGAGCGAGGAAGAAGAAGCTGCCTGGACCGCCGAGTGCGGCAAGCGCGTGGACGAGGAAGTGAACCTGTACCTCAACACGCCGGTGCAGCCGGTCGAGGCGATGTTCGATTTCCTCTATGCCGACCCGCCGCAGGACCTGCTGGCCCAGCGTGCCCAGGCGATCGCCCTGGAGCAGCGCCATGGATGAGATCAAGAACGGCGCGTCCAGCGCGCATACCAACGCCGCCGACAGCGCTGCCGTCGCGCGCGGAGAACAGAACATGACCGACACCCCGATCACCCTCATCGAAGCCATCACCCAGGCGCTGGCCTGGGAGCTGGAGCACGACAAGTCGGTGCTGGTGCTGGGCGAAGACGTGGGCGTCAACGGCGGCGTGTTCCGCGCCACCGCCGGCCTGCAGCAGCGCTTCGGCGCCGACCGCATCCTCGACACCCCGCTGGATGAAACCACCATCGCCGGCCTCACCATCGGCCTGGCCGCACAGGGCATGAAGCCGGTGGCCGAAGCGCAGTTCGATGGCTTCATGTACCCGATGGTCGACCACATCATCTGCCACGCCGCGCGCCTGCGTTACCGCACCCGTGGCCGCCTGCACTGCCCGATGGTGCTGCGCGTGCCGTGGGGTGGCGGCATCCGTGCGCCGGAGCACCACAGCGAGGCCAACGAAGCGATCTTCACCAACGTGCCGGGCCTGCGCGTGGTGCTGCCGTCCTCGCCGCAGCGCGCCTATGGCCTGCTGCTGGCCGCGATCCGCGAGCCGGATCCGGTGATCTACATGGAGCCCAAGCGCATCTACCGCCAGTACAAGGAAGTGGTCGTCAACGACGGCGAAGCCCTGCCGCTGGACGTGTGCTTCGTGCTGCGCGATGGCACCGACGTGACCCTGGTGACCTGGGGTGCGCAGGTGAAGGAAGCGCTGGAAGCGGCCGACAAGCTGGCCGGCGAAGGCATCAGTGCCGAAGTCATCGACGTGGCTACGCTGCGTCCGCTGGACTTTGCCACCATCGCCGAGTCGGTGGCCAAGACCGGCCGCTGCGTGATCGTGCAGGAGGCCCCGAAGACCGCGGGCTTCGGCGCGGAAATCGCCGCACGCCTGGCCGAGGAATCGATCTACGACCTGCTGGCTCCGGTCGAGCGCGTCACCGGTTACGACACCCACATTCCGCTGTTCCGCCTGGAGATGAAGTATCTGCCGAGCGTGGAGCGGATCGTGGCGGCGGCCAAGCGCGCGGTGGCGGCAGGCTGACATGCGGGCCCGCCTTCTCGGGGCTTACCGCAGCCAGTATCCCAACCCGCTCCGGTTCCGCACCGGCCAGATCGTCGAAGTAGGTGTACGTGACGAGGAATGGCCGGCGTTTGCCTGGGTGCGCACCAGCGATGGGCGCGCCGGATGGGCACCGGTAGCGTGGTTGCAGCTGTTGGACGATGGTCGCGCCGAAGCCCTGCGCGACTACGACGCCCGCGAGCTGGATGTGGAGAACGGCGAGATGGTCAAGCTTCATCACGAACACGGCGGGTGGTGGTGGTCCGAGCGCGCCAATGGCGCGACGGGCTGGTTGCCTGCCCGCGAACTGGAACTGCTGGAAGAGAACTGCAAATGAGCCAGACCAAGAACTTCAACCTGCCCGACCTGGGCGAAGGCCTGCCGGACGCGACCATCGTCGAGTGGTTCGTCAAGGAAGGCGATGTGATCAAGCTGGACGAGCCGCTGGTCTCGATGGAGACCGCCAAGGCCGTCGTCGAAGTGCCCTCGCCGTTCTCCGGCACGGTGCTGAAGCTGTCCGGCGCTGCCGGCGACATCATCACGACCGGCGCTGTGCTGGCCAGCTTCGCGCTGGACCCGAACCTGCCGCAGCGTGCTGACGGCCAGGACACCGGCCACAGCCACGGCCATGCCGCTCCGGCTGCTGCGGCAGCACCGACGCCGCCGCCGCTGCCGACCGCAGCCGCCCCGGTGGCCGCTGAAGAAGCCAAGCCGGCTACCGCCGAGCGTGATGACGCCGGCACCGTGGTCGGCGCGATGCAGAGCTCCAACGCTGTGCATGCCGAACAGGCGCTGGCCGTGGGCGGCGTCAAGGCCGTGCCGGCGGTGCGGGCCACCGCGCGCAAGCTGGGCGTGGACCTGAGCCGCGTACGTGCCACCGGCGCCGATGGCGCGGTGACCATGGCCGACGTCAAACAGGCCGCCGCCGACGGCAGCGCGAAGATCGGCGCGGCTCCGGCAGCGGTTGCTGCACCGGCGGCCGCCGCACCGGCGCCGGCCCAGGTGACCGCACCGGTACAGTCCGACGCACGCACCCCGCTGTCTGCTGCCGGCAAGCCGATGCGCACCCAGCCGCCGGGCGTGGTCGCCAAGGGCCAGCCGGAACCGCTGAAGGGCGTGCGCCGCAACATGGCCCGCGTCATGGCCGATGCGCACAGCAAGGTCGTGCCGACCACGCTGAACGACGACGCCGACATCCACGCCTGGTTGCCGGGCAACGACGTCACCGCGCGCCTGGTGCGCTCGATCGTGGTCGCCGCGCAGAAGGTGCCGGCGATGAACGCCTGGTTCGACGGTGAAGCGCTGACCCGCACACTGCACGCGCAGGTGGACATCGGCATCGCCGTGGATACCGACGACGGCCTGTTCGTGCCGGCCCTGCGCAACGCCGACATGCTCGACGCCCGTGGCATCCGCGAAGGCGTGAACCGTCTGCGCGAGCAGGTGGAAGCGCGTTCGATCGCGGCCTCGGAGCTGAGCGGCTACACCATCTCGCTGTCCAACTTCGGCATGTTCGCCGGCCGCTACGCGACCCCGGTCGTGGTGCCGCCGTGCGTGGCCATCGTCGGTGCCGGCCGTGCCCGCCACCAGATGACCCCGGTGATGGGCGGCGTGGAAGCGCACAAGGTCATTCCGCTGTCGGTGACCTTCGACCACCGCGCCGCCACCGGCGGTGAAGCGGCCCGCTTCCTGCGCGCGATGATGGACGATCTGGCGCTGGCCAGCTGACCGGTAGGTGCCAACCTTGGTTGGCACATGAGTTGAAAAACGCCGGGCATTGCCCGGCGTTTTTTTGTGCCTGCTCCACTATGTCGCCCAGCCATGCTCGGCTGCTTTTCAGTAGATCCACGCCATGCGTGGATGAAGGCATGAAACAAGCCGAGCTTGGGCTCTGCTATACGAAATTCCTGGATCAATCGCGCGCGACCATGCCCTCGGCGCGGCTGTAGACACGCAGGCGGTGGCCATCGGGGTCGACACCGACGAAGGTGTGCCCGAATTCCAGCGTTACCGGCGCCTGGGCGATCTGCACACCGAGTGCGCGCCAGGCATCGTGCAACTGCCGCACTTCATCAGGATTGGCCACCACCATCGCCAGCTCGGCTGCACCGCCCTCCGCATCCACCGGCGGCTGCACGTCATCGCGCTGCCACAGGCCGAGTGCGGCGCCATCGCCGAGCAGGAACAGGGCAAAGCCGGGTGACTGTTCGACCGGTGCCGTGCCGAGGATGCCGCTGTAGAAGGTGGCGCTGGTGGCAACGTCGCGCACGTACTGCAGCAGGGTGCTTGGCTTGAACATGGGAAAGCTCCGTGGTTGGGAGCGGTCATGGTGGCCCTGCCCTGCTGACAGATCCTGTCAGCAGTGTCGAGCAGGCTCGACTGCCTTTGCTCTGGCTTTGGTAGATGTCGAGCTTGCTCGACTGCTGCTTCCGCTTTGGTAGATGTCGAGCTTGCTCGACTGCTCTCCGCGAAGAGCAAGAGCGTCGAGCAAGCTCGACACCTACCAAAGCCAGAGCAACGACCAGAAGCGGTCGAGCAAGCTCGACCTCGTCACGAACGGTCCAGCCAGTCCGGAGCGATGCCCTGCGCCTTCTGCCAGCGCCGCAACAAGGTCGCGCGTGGCACCAGGTAGTGCTCTTCCAACGCACGCACATGGCGAATGCGATCCAAGCGGAAATGACGGAAGTCTTCGCGGCCCTCGCACCACGCCGCCAGCATCGGCACTTCATCGAAGTACCCCAGTGCGAACGGCCAGACCACGCGCTCGGTACGCCGGCCCTGCGCATCTTCATAGGCGAACTGCAGCCGCTGCTGCGTGCCCACCGCTTCGCGTACGGCCTGCAGCCGCGCCGGGGGTACCTTGGCCGTCGTTCGCGATGGCCCCACCCGCAGGCCGCTGTCACGCAGCGCATCGCGTCGCGCCGCCGGCAGCACATGCGCAATGCGCGCCAGGGCATCACGCGCGGCCTCGGCCAGGGCCGGCTCGGTGCGTGCCGCCACCCAGCGCAGGCCAAGCACCAGCGCGTCGATCTCGGCCGGTGGCAAGGTCAGCGGCGGCAGCACATCGCCCGGTTCCAGCTGGTAGCCGACACCGGCTTCCCCGCGCAGATCGGCGCCCTGCTCGCGCAGCGTTTCAATATCGCGGTACAGCGTACGCAGGCTGATGCCCAGTTCTTCGGCCAGCGCCTGCCCGGCCACCGGCCGGCGATGGCGGCGCAGCACCTGCAGCAGCTGGTTCAGGCGCAGCGCGCGGGACATCAGCCGACCAGATCGCGCGACGGCACCACGTGCTCGCCCGGCTTTGCCGCCAGCGCCGCATCCACCAGCACGTGTGCAATCTCCGGTGCCGGATTGATCCGCCAAGCACGTGGCAACATCGGCCCCAGCACACCCAGCACCTGCAGCGCGAAGTGTTCGCCACGGCGGACCTCCTGCCGCTCACCGCCGATCAGCCCCGGCCGCACCAGCGTCAGCGACGGGAAACCCAGCGCGCGCAGGTCGCGCTCCAGCTCGCCTTTGACCCGGCTGTAGAAGATCGACGAACGCGGGTTGGCGCCTGCGGCCGAGTTCAGCGCGAAGGCCTGGGCACCCTGCGCAAGGGCCAGGCGGGCGAAGGCCAGCGGATAGTCGTGGTCGATGCGATGGAACGCCTCGCGGCTGCCGGCCTGGGCGATGGTGCTGCCCAGGGCGCAGATCACCGCGTCCACCCGGGCCCAGTCCGGCGCATCGGGCAGCCGGGCGAAGTCGAGCACCGGGTTGTGCAGTTTCCCGTGCGGCGCAGCCAGCGGGCGACGGCTGGGCGCGACCACGGCGCTGCAGCGGGGGTCGGCCAGCAGCTGCGACAGGGCGTGGCCTCCGACCAGTCCCGTCGCCCCCAGCAACATCACACGCATACCCACCTCCACTGCGGCATCCTGTCACCCATCCTATCGGTTCAAGCCACCGCCGGTTGCGCCGATATGCTGTGACCAGCCCCCCTGCCATCCCAGGATGCGTTCCATGACGGACCAGCCCGACCCCCGCCCTGCCCCCGGCACCGCCATCGGGCCGCCTGCGCGCGTGCGCGCGGTGGTCGATGACGGGCGCGGCGATCGGGTGGTACTGCAGGGCGGTAGCAGCGTGGCGTTGCAGCAGCTGTTTGCCGGGGCCGATGCCCCCGAGCCGCTGCTGGCCGCCTTCGCCAATGGCATGGCCACCCTGCCGGGTGAGCTGGGCGACATGGGTGATCGCCTGCAATCGGCGCAGGCCAGTGCCGACTGGCCGCGCTATGGCCGGGCGATGCGGCAGCTGATCGATAAATACATCCGCACCATCGACCAGCACTCGCCCGATGGCCAGCCCGACAGCCTGCGCCTGTCCGAGCAGCTGCGGTTGCTGCTGGGCGGCGCGGTGGTCGCGCTGCTGCAGCACGATCCCGACCTGCGCGAGCAGGCGCAGGCCCTGGCCGTACGCCTGCGCCAATGGCAACCGGGCGCGGCACTGGAACCGATCGAACAGGGCGCGCGCGAGCTGGGCCACCAGATCGGCGTGCGCGCCGAAAGCTGGCAGGAACAGCAGGCGTTGTTGCTTGAGTTGTTCGCCCTGCTGCTGGAGAACGTCAGCGAGCTGCTGGATGACCGCAGTTGGCTGCAGGGCCAGATCGCGGCCGTGCGCCAGTTGCTGGCCGGGCCGCTGGAAGCCGAATCGGTCGAGCGCACCCGCGCCGAGCTGCGCGAGGTGATCTACAAGCAGGGCCTGCTGCGGCAGGGAATCGACGATTCGAAAGCGGCCATGCGTAGCTTGATGGGCGAGTTCATCGAGCGCATGGATGGCATGGCTGCCAGCACCGGTGAATACCACGACCGCATCGGCAGCTACGCGCTGCAGTTGCGCGAGGCGCGCAGCATCGCCGACCTCAACCACCTGCTGCAGGAAGTGATGCAGGACACCGGCAAAGTGCAGCAACAGGCGGCGCAGGCGCGCGATCACCTGGCCAGCGCGCGGCAGGAAGTGGAACGCGCCGAACAGCGCATCAACCAGCTGGAACAGGATCTGCGCGCGGCCGGCGATCTGGCGCGTATCGATCCGTTGACCCAGGCCCTGAACCGGCGTGGCCTGGATGAACTGCTGCAGCGCGAGCTGGCCCGCGCCGCACGCAACCACTCGCCGCTCGGACTGGCGGTGATCGACCTGGATGATTTCCACCAGACCAACGACGAACACGGCCATGCCGGCGGCGACGCGCTGCTGCAGCACTTGGTGGCGGTGTGCCGCCTGCTGCTGCGTGCCACTGATGGCATCGCCCGGCTGGGCGGCGACGAGTTCGTGCTGGTGCTTCCCGAAACCCCCGGCGCGGACAGCATGGCCACGGTGCAGCGGCTGCAGCGCTCACTGGCGCATCGCGTGCTGACCCTGCAGGAGCGGCGCATCCCCGTGCATTTCAGCGCGGGCCTGGCGCAATGGCAGCCGGGAGACGATGCCGATACGCTGCTGCGGCGCGCCGATGACGCGCTGTACGCGGCCAAGCGCCAAGGCAAGAACCGGGTACACGCGGGCTAGCTCGCGGGTGGGTGCCAACCTTGGTTGGTGCTTGCGGGAACAAAACCGCCGACCAAGGTCGGCCTCTACCGGGCAAGGCGCCGGAAACCGCTGGGTAGGTGCCAACCTTGGTTGGCACGCGCGGACAACAAACCGCCGACCAAGGTCGGCCTCTACCGGGCAAGGCGCCGGAAACCGCTGGGTAGGTGCCAACCTTGGTTGGCACGTGCGGGCAACAAACCGCCGACCAAGGTCGGCCTCTCGCCAAAAACCGCTGGGTAGGTGCCAACCTTGGTTGGCACGTGCGGGCAACAAACCGCCGACCAAGGTCGGCCTCTACCGGGCAAGGCGCCGGAAACCGCTGGGTAGCTGCCAACCTTGGTTGGCACGCGCGGACAACAAACCGCCGACCAAGGTCGGCCTCTTCCGGGCAGCGGGCCGCGCTTACTTGCCGCGCAGCTTCTGGAACCCGGTCACCGCCGCCAGCACGATGGCACCGGCGATGATGCCGACCACCATGTTGCCCAGCGCGTTGACCAGCCAGCCCCACTGGCCTTCGCCGCCCAGCGCCTGCACCGCGTGGTGCAGCGCCGGCACGTTGTGCACCAGGATGCCGCCACCAACCAGGAACATCGCTGCGGTACCGGCCACCGACAGGAACTTCATCAGCCACGGTGCCGACACCAGCAGGCCACGGCCGACTGCCGCCAGCGCCGCGCCCTTGCGCGACAGGTACAGGCCCAGGTCGTCCAGCTTGACGATGCCGGCGACCAGCCCGTAGACGAACACGGTCATCGCCAGCGCGATCACCACCAGGGTGCTGACCTGGTTGATGAACGACGCCGTGGCAACCACGCCCAGCGACAGCACGATGATTTCGGCCGAGAGGATGAAGTCGGTGCGGATGGCGCCCTTCACCTTGTCCTTTTCCCACGCGACCATGTCCACCTGCGCATCGGCCAGCGCCTTGCGCCGCTCGGCCTGGTGTTCGGCGTCCTCATCGGCCGAATGCAGGAACCGGTGCGCCAGCTTCTCCACGCCCTCGAAGCACAGGAAGGCGCCGCCGATCATCATCAGCGGCACGATCAGCGGCACGTTCCAGCCGCGGCTGTGCAGCCAGGCTTCCAGCGCGCTGATCGCCAGCGCCGCCGGCACCAGGATCACCTTGTTCACCAGCGAGCCCTTGGCCACCGCCCACACCACCGGCAATTCACGGTTGGCGTTGACGCCGGTTACCTGCTGCGCGTTCAGCGCCAGGTCGTCGCCCAGCACGCCGGCGGTCTTCTTGGCGGCGACCTTGGTCAGCACCGAGACGTCGTCGAGCAGGGAGGCGATATCGTCAAGCAGGGCAAACAGGCTGGCACCGGCCATGGGGGATCCAGTAAAGGGAATGAGCGGATTCTGACCGATCCGGCGCCACCTGCGGTAGCGGGTTCACCGCGCGCCCACCGGGCGGCAGGGACACTGGAAGCGTAATCCGGTCCCGCCGACGGCGGGATCACGGACATCGGGTCGTCGTCTTCGAGGAGTGTCGTTTGAGCAATCCGTCCACCGCCACAGGCAATCCGCCGCTGATCAGGGGCATGAACCGGCGCAGCCAGATCCTGCGCCTGCTGATGCGCTACCGCCATTCCGGCGTGTTCTCCGGCATGAACCTGGACGCTGCCGGCAGCCACACCGACGTGCCACCGGACGGCAATCCGGAGCAGTTCGTCAGCGACCTGGAAGCGCTGGGGCCCACCTTCGTCAAGCTCGGGCAGATGCTGTCGACCCGCCCGGACATGGTGCCGGTGGAGTTCGCCACCGCGCTGGAGCGCATGCAGGAGAAGGTGGCGCCGATTCCGGTCGAACGCATCCACGCCATCGTCGAGCAGGAGCTGGGGGCGCCGGTGAACAAGCTGTTCGCCGCATTCGACCCACAACCGCTGGGCTGCGCGTCGATCGCCCAGGTGCACCGCGCGGTACTGCATGACGGCCGCGAGGTAGCGGTGAAAGTGCAGAAGCCCGAGGTAGCCGCGCAGCTGCGTTCGGATCTGGAGGTGCTGCGCAGCTTCGCCCTGGCCGCCGACCATCTGACCCAGATCGGTCGCCGCGTGCGCCTGCGCGACTGGCTCAACGAATTCGCCAAAACGCTGATGCAGGAGCTGGACTACCACGCCGAGGCCGAGAACCTGTCGCGCTTCGGCCGGCACCTGAAGCCGTTCCGACGCCTGTGGATTCCGCAGCCGCTGTGGGACTACAGCAGCCATCGCGTGCTGACCATGGAACTGGCCACCGGCGTGCGCGTGGATGCCATTCCCGATGTGCGCCGCACCGAACAGGCGATGGACCCGCTGGCGGCGGCGCTGATCCGCGGCTATCTGGACCAGATCTTCGTGCACGGCGAAATCCACGCCGACCCGCACCCCGGCAACCTGCGGGTGATGCCTGATGGGCGCTTGGCCATCTTCGACCTGGGCATGGTCGCGCACATGCCGCCGCGGCTGCGCGAGCGCCTGCTGAAGATCCTGTTTGCCGCCGTCGATGGCCGCGGCGAGGAAGTGGCCGACGACCTGATCAGCATCAGCACGCGGCTGGAGGCATTCGATGAGGAGCGCTACCTGCGCGAGACCGGTCAGCTGATCGCACGCTATGCCGCCAGCGCGAATTTCTCCGAAGGGCGCGTGGTGCTGGACATGGTGCGCATCGCTACCTCGTCCGGATTGCGTACGCCGCCGGAGCTGAGCCTGCTGGGCAAGGCACTGCTCAACCTGGAAACCGTATGCCGCCTGCTGGCACCGGATCTGGACACGCGCCGCATCGTCGAACGCCAGCTGCAGCACGTGATGCGCGCGCGCCTGAAAAAATCGCTGTCGGCCGCCAACCTGGCCAGCGAGGCGATGGAGCTGCAGCAACTGCTGCGCGACGGGCCGCGCAAGCTGTCGGACATCATGGCGCTGCTGGCCGAGAACCGCCTGCAGATGAAGGTGACCGGGCTGGAAGAATCGCGGCTGATGGAGAACCTGCAGAAGATCGCCAACCGCGTGGCCGCCGGCATCATCAGCGCCGCGTTGATCATGGCGGCGGCAATGATGATGAAGATCGACACCGGCTGGCATGTGCTGGGCTATCCCGCCATCGCACTGGTGCTGTTGCTGATCGGCGTGGTGCTTGGGCTGGGCATCGTGACCAGCGCATTGTTGTTCGATCGCCGTGCGCGTTCGCGCGAGGAACGCGGGCATCGATAGTGTCGCATCCACGCTCGACGTGGATCAGCGAAAACAGTGCATTCATGCAGGTTTTTAATGCAATCGAGCGTGAGTTTTCACGCTCGATTTACGTTCGCAGCGTGATATCGCGCGCACGATTTCAACAAACATTTCAGTCAGGTTCGTGCATGCACTATCGGGTCATCGGCCTGTCATGCAGATGTGCTTGCAGCAGCGCCGGTCGGATGGACACGCGTCGGTACGACGTCCATCGCCACCCCGTCACTGCCGAAGCTGCCTATGCTCTGGATTCTGCTGCTGTCGCTGTTGCTGCTGTCCTGGTTGTTCCTCGCGTCCGCAAAGTGGGTGTGGTGGAAAGCAGGCTTGTTCTCGCTGTTGCTGCTGGCGCTCAGTGCCTGGTGGCTGATCGACAAGCTGTCCGGTGACGGACTCAACGCCGCCACCCTGTACCACCTGGGTGCGGACATGGAAGGCGTCGGTGTCGCCGACTTCAAGGGCTATATCGCCGGCTTCAGCGTGCTGGCCGCCGTGTCGCTGCTGCCGCTGTTCGCTACGCGGGTGAAGCGTTGGCGCCGCCCCACGGCCGGTGGTGCGTGGTTTGCCGGTTTCGCCGCGCTGTGGGTGGCCACGATCATGATCAGCCCACTGGCCCGCGATGGCCAACGCCTGTACCAGCAGCTGCGCCCGGTGGATTTCGCCCGTATCGCCCCCGAATACCAGGTGCCCACGCAGGCCCTGCAGCGCCCACGCAACATCGTCTGGATCTACGGCGAGAGCCTGGAGCGCACCTATCTGGATGAGGCCGTGTTTCCCGGCCTGATGCCCAATCTCAACCGCTTGGCGGCCAGGTCGCTGGATGTACGCGGCCTGGCCTCGGCCGAAGGCGGTGGCTGGACCATCGCCGGCCTGGTGTCGTCGATGTGCGGCGTGCCGCTGACCACCTCGCAGGGTGATGAGAACAGCATGGACCGCATGGGCAGCTTCCTGCCCAAGGCCGTGTGCCTGGGCGATTACCTCAAGCAGCAGGGCTACACCAACCATTACCTGGGCGGTGCCAACGGCCAGTTCGCCGGCAAGGGCCAGTTCCTGGCCAGCCACGGCTTCGATGAAGTGCATGACCTTGCGTGGTTCAAGCAGCAGAAGAAGATCGGCCGTATCCACTACTCGGCGTGGGGCGTGCATGACGACGTGCTGCTGGACACCGCCTACCAGCGCTTCGAGCAGCTGTCGCGACAGGATGCGCCGTTCATGCTGACCACGCTGACCATGGACACGCACCACCCGGCCGGGCACCTGCCGGTGGCCTGCAAGGGCGAGCGCTACCAGAGCCAGTACGGCAACATCGGCATGCTCAATGCGCTCAAGTGCACCGACCGCCTGATCTCGCAGCTGGTCGAACGCATCCAGGCCAGCCCGTACGGCAAGGACACGTTGATCGTGATCGCCTCCGATCACCTGGCCATGCCCAATGACCTCAGCCATATCCTGACCACGCAGAAGCGGGAGAACCTGCTGTTGTTCCTCGGTGATGGCGTCACCCCGCGCCAGCTGGCCGCTGAAGACGGCTCGACCCTGGATTCCGGGGCCACCCTGCTCAGCCTGCTCGATCCGAACCTGCAGACGATGGGCTTTGGCCGTTCGCTGCTGGACGACAAGCGCGCGCCGAGTGCCAGCGCCGCGGCACGCCGCGATGGCGGCCGCGACTATCCGCAGTACCTGGCCTTCGCCCGCTCGCTGTGGCTGGGTGAGCCGACGCGGCAGCTGAAGATCGACGGCGACGACCAGGTGGTGGTGGGCCTGCAGCACGTGCAGCCGCCGGTGCTGCTGGAATACGACAAGGACTGGGACCTGAAATCGGTGTACCTGGAAAACACCTCGCGCCAGTTCGACGATGCCGACCCGGACAACACGCTCGCCTACGTTGATCGCTGCACCGCGTTCGAGGATGGCTCGGCCGACGGCGACTGGTGCGCGCTGCTGGTGAACCGCGACAACGGCATCAAGCTGTACCGCGACGGCCAGCTGCGCAACGGCATCGACGTGGATGCACCCCTGGATGCCTTCCAGGGCCCCCGCCCCAGCGTGCGTCAGGCACACATGATCACGCAGAAGGGCCGCCGTACCCGCGCCGGCCAGTACATGCTGCAGCTGGTGGCGAGCACGCGCCCGGATCGCGGTTTCTGGATCGAAGCGGTGTCCTCGCAGCGCAAGGTGGTGCTGGCCCAGCAGTGGGTGCAGCCTGATGCCGATGGCAAGATCAACGTGTCATTCGGGCTCGACCACGAAGTGGATGATCTGGAAATCCGCGCGTGGTTGAACCATGCCGAGAAGCTGGCGGTGGATACCTTCGCACTGGTGCCCTCGCGCGGCCGACCGCGGGGGTAAAGGGGGTTCGGCAGGGCTGCGCCCTGCACCTGCCGAAGCAGTAGTGCCGGCCGCTGGCCGGCAACCTCAACGGCAACAGCCGAAGCAACAGCAACAGCTGGGGTTCCGTGGGGTGGCGGAGCGGTGTGGGTTGGCAGGACACGCCGTAAACCCGTCCTTGGGGGCTCGATGGCGCCATCCATGGCGCCAACGGTCCTGCCAACCCACACCGC